>NZ_SDWW01000009.1 GCF_004168625.1 Pengzhenrongella frigida | reverse complement strand
CTCATACGACCATCGTCGCGTACCGCGATCAAAGACGAACTCATGCTGATGAACTCCTGGTTCACGCCCCACGCTGGCGGACTTGCTATGAACCACCGGCCTCAACTCATCCTGACCCGTAGGGCTTTCGCAGCCCAGGACGGCGCTGTGTGGCTCGTGATCACGTAGTCAGCCCACACGGCCCCGATCGAGTCCCCGAGCAAGCCGACGGTCTGCCCATCGGCGCCCACCTGAGCAGCGATGAGCTCGAGGATCTTCACGTCCTGCGCCGCGAGCGCTTCGGTTTGCGCGAGGATCACGACGTCCTGAGCGGCGAGCGCGACCTGCTGAGCCTCTAGCGCGGCCTGCTTCTCGGCGAGGTTCGTCATCACGGGTCCGAACGACTGAGCGACGGCCGCGCGGTCCTCCATCGCCGTTCGTTCGATGTCGCGAATCGCGCGGCCGATCCAGTCGGGTCCGTCAGGGATGAGGTTGGAGAGGACGCCAGGGATACCCATGGTCAGTTCTCCTCGATCGAGTCGGCGAGCAGGTTCAGCGAAGCGGCGAGCAGTCGCGCATCGTCGGGGCTCATCGACCACTCGCCCAGGTGCACGGACGCCCCGATACGAGGCTGATCGACCGCGCGCGCTCGGATGGTGCGGAACTGGTCGGATGGCTCGTGCAGCGCCGTGTGCTGGCGCTCTGCGAGGACGTGGAGGGTCGGGGTCATGTCAGGCTGCTTTCGTTGGGTTGGTCGTTCGGTTGAGTCGTTCGGTCATGCTTTGGCCCGCATACACTCCTAATTCGCGCTTGCCCTCGCCGGTGCCGTACTCGCGGCATCCCGTGAACGCTGGGCAGGGCGCGCAAAGCCTCTTGGCGGCCCGTACCTCGCGTGGGATCTCGGATACCCAACCGGCGAGGGGATCGGCCCAGCACGGGGCCACGCGGCCCACCTCGGAGAGGTTGCCCAGGGCCTCGAGCAGATCGGCGCGGGTGGTCATCGGGTCACCCCCGCGAGGTACGGGCACGAGTGGTCATGGGAGACCGTCAGGACGTAGATCCCGGCCCCATCGGTCGTGAGCGTTTGGCAGGCGCCACAGTCGTCGCACCCGCCGCCTAGGTGACGGTTCACGAGCTCGTCGAGCATCATCGGGCACCGCATACCGGGTGGGTTGTGGCGCCGTCTCCGAGGTTGAACATCCCCGTGTGACAGATCGAGCACGTTCCATCGGGCTCTGTTCCCCGTTCCCCGACCCCCGGTGTGGGGAACGGGGAACACGCGGGATCAGGCAGTTCGCGCCATGCCTTGAGAGCAGCATTGGCACGCTCTGAGCGCCACTTCATGCGCTCTTTGACGTCCCGGACCGAGGCAGGTCGGGGGTCGAGGGCGGCGAGTGCTGCGACGTCGGCGGCGTCTGCGATCTCCCCCGGGTTCCGGTCGTTGTTCGCCGGCGCGACGATCTGCCACTCGGTCTCGTCCTCGCCATTCGAGGTCATCACGAACGTTCCCGCTAGGGGTTCCTTGTCCCCCGTGGGGCAGTTCGCCCGGACTCCCCCGTGCCGATCCTTGTTGACCACGAGGTAGGCGGCGCCACCCTTGCCGGGCACGAACGCATCCCGGAGAGTCACCCGGAGCGAGATCCCGCCGATAGCACGACGCTTGGCGGCTGTCCCCGTCGACCCCTGAGCGCGTGACTCGGCGCCCTTGGCTAGGTGGTCGATGCACAGGACGGCGGCGCCACCCATCGCTAGCGGCTTCATCACGAGCGAGTGCACGAGGGTGAAGTCGTCGGGGTTGTTGCTCGACCTGCCGAACAGCGGCACGATCTCCCCGAGCGAGTCGAGCACCACGACGTCGGGCTTCCACGTCGAGGCGTCGTGAACGATCGCCACGAGCTCGGCGCCGTCCTCGGGCTCGGCGTACCGGAACCGCGCGGGATCGCGTAGTGCGGTCTCAGGCGCCCCCAGCATGATGAGGCGGGCAATGGTCGAGTGCGGCCCGTTGTGGTCGAGGTCGATCACGAGCGCGCTGTGACCGTGTGAGAGCACCTCGGCAACGCACGCGAGACAGATCCACGTCTTGCCGCTCTCGGGATCTCCGAACACGAGCGAGACCTGCCCCGGGTAGAACAGCGCGCACCCATCGGTCCGATACAGGTAGGTGGGCTTGGGCGGCTTGGGCATCGTGCCGTCGAGTAGCGCGGCAACGTCGGTGTAGAGGCTCTGTTCCCCGTTCCCCACACCCGGGGTACGGGAACAGGGAACACTCGAGATCGTCCCTGTTCCCTGTTCCCGGGGAACACTCGGGGAACGGCTCGCGGCGTGCTGAGCGGCGATCTGCTCAGGCGGAACGGTCCCGGGCTCGGCCGTCTCGGGCCATGCGACGTCGTGAGCGACCGTCAAGATGTCACCCCATTAGCCGAGAGCGTGGCGAGCTGTCGGGCGGCTAGCTCGGGTTCGCCACGACGTCGGCAGAGTTCGGCGTAGCTCGGGGTGTTGGCGATCATCTGCGCGACCGCTGCGGAGACCACGGCGGTCTGGTGCCAGGCGTCATAGACCTCCTGACGGCCAATGGCGATGCCCAGTGCGAGGGCCGATGCGCGCTCACTCTCGATATGCGCTAGGACGATCTGACGGCCCCACGGGCTGATCTCGTGAAGCGCCGGGATCTCTCGAGGTTCAGTCATCCGAGACCACCACACCGACGGGCTCGAGGCGCACCAGGACGACGCGGACGGCCTTGCCGGCGTCACGTGCTCGGCGCTCAGCTCGTGCTGCGGCGGGCAAGTTGAACAGGGCGCGACGGCGAACATGCTCGAGGTCGACGCGCTCGACCAGGACCACGGCGAGGTCGTGCTCGACAGCCCGGGCGGCCTGCTCAGGGGTGAAGGGTGGAAGATGGGTGATTGGACCTGTGGCGTCGTGCTGACGATCGGCCACGGCTCTAGGCCGCGGTGGGGATGAGGACCAGGAGCGCTTCGACGTCCGAGCGCGCGAGCAGGATGCGCTTGGTTCCCAGCCTGTAGGCCGTGAGCTGCCCGCCGGCGATCCGGCGGCGCACCGACCTCTCGGTCTCACGTAGCCAGATCGCCGTTTCCTGTACCGTGACGAGATCGCCCACGGTCCGGTGATCGGAGGGCATCTTGAGATCTGGGTTTTCAGAATGAACGGATCGTGCAACCATCGTGTTGGCCTCTCTAGCGGGGGTTCGCCGCTCACCCCCTGGCCGTTGGCGCGGCTGGATCAGGGGTGAGCGGCTTCAGTTGACGTCATGTATTAGGTCTGTTCGGCCTTGTCATGACTTAACTACACCGATGTGAGTTTCGTCGAGCGCGCGTGTGCACCGGCCTGTGGACACGCTGTGGACAACAGGCCCAGAGCCTGTGCACGGGACGTGCATTAGCTTGTGCACGACCGACCAGTTGTCACGATTCTGAGCGCGGAAGCCGCCCCCGGCCTGTGGACGCGAATCTCGTACCGGGGTTCGGACCGATCGAGCCCCAGTCTGGGCGACGCAAAGCGCCACCCCCGGGCCGTAGCTCAGGGGCGGCGCCGTCGTGCGGGTGAGGTCAGGCGGCGGTGACGCCGTTGATCCGGTCAACAAGGTCCCCGGCTTCGACGAGCCACTGGCCGATCTGACGGGCGTCCGCAGCGCCCTCGATGTCCTCGACGTCCACAGAGATCCCGACCTCGCCGAGGTCGATCGTGCCGTCCGCGTGTGCGTGATCGAACCTGTCTACGGTCACGACGCCCCGCGCCTCGCCCGTACCGAACGAGTGGGATGCGAAGTGCTGCCAGACGTCATCGACGGCGATCCACGACCAAGCGTCGGAACGGTCAGCCCAGCTCGGGCACTCGTCCAGCGGTGCCGCGAAAGTCGGGATGCCGCGACCCGCGGGCCACACGAACAAGCGGTCTGCGTCGGCGTAGACGTCCTCGGTCGCGACCGGACTGCCATCTACGGCGCTCACCCACGTGTCGCCGTCGCTCTTGGTCCAGTGCAGGCGGTTCTCCCTGTGGTCGAAGTGCTCGACCTGCGTTCCGGCGGGGAGTGCGTCGAGGTACCGGGTGGCGAAGGTGCTGGTTGCGGTGGTTGCTGCAATGCTGGTCATGGTCTTGCTCCATCTGTAGTGGTGCTGGACTCGCCCCGGCCGGTGTTAGAGCACTGGTCGGGGCCTTCGTCGTTCTAGGTCTTGCTCACTCCCCCCATCGCGAGGTCGGATAGCGCCCGGGCGAGCACCCGGTCACGGTCGGCTGAGGCGTGCTGGTATTTGAGGGCCATGGCGGGGGTTGTGTGCCCCAGGCGCGCCATAAGTTCGGCCAGGGTGGCTCCCGACGCTGCGGCGAGCGTGGCGCCCGTGTGGCGCATCATGTGGAACCTGAGATCCGGTCGCCCGGCCTCGATCTTGGCCTTGTTGAACATGCCCGTGAACGTCGAGGGCGAGGTCTGCTCGTTGACCCCGGGCTTGCGGGGGAACAGGAGCGCCTCGGGTCCGCGCGCTACGTGGTCGAGCATGTGCGTCTTGACGACGGGCAGGAGGTGAGGGGGTATCGCGATGTCGCGAACGCCTGCCTCGGTCTTGGGGGTGTCGACCACGGGCTTGCCGGTGAGCCACGTGACCCCCCGCCGAACGCGCACAACGCCGTCCTTCATGTCGATGTCACGGCGCCGTAGTTCGGATGCCTCGCCGAACCGCAACTGACACCACGCACCCAGGAGGATCGCGAGCCGGTATCGCTCGGGCATCGCGGCCGTGAGCGCCGTGAGCTCGGGCAGGGTCGCGGGCTTGATCGGCTTCGCGCGGCGAGTCTGACCCGCACCACGCACCCGGCATGGGTTCGCGGGGATCACGTCGTCGGCCACGGCCGTGCCGAGGATCGTCCGCAGGAGTGAGTAGATGTGTGCGCGCTCGGTCGGCCGCTTGGGCAGGAGCAGCGCGTGCCAGTCGCGCACGTCGGCCGGAGCGATCGAGGACAGGGTGCGGTCGCCCCACGTCTTGATCAGTTCCTTGTCGAGCTGACGGCGGTACAGGACGCGCGTCGAGGACTTGAGCGGCCGGTGCGCGAGCCAGTCGTTCGCGTAGTCCTCGAACGTCGTGCGTGCTGCGAGCTGGCTCGGCGTCTTGGTCATGCCGTCGGCGAGCGCGGTCTGCCGGCGGGCGAGCCACGCGAGGGCATCCCTCTTCGTGTCGAACGTCGTCGGCGCGGCGATCGACTCTTCCCCCACCTGATAGCGGGCCTGAAAGCGCTTCGAGGGGAGTCTCCGAACGTTGCCGAACGCCATGACGCACATCCCCTCGTGCCAGATTCGTGCCAGGAGCAAAGTCCCCCAGCGCCTTAAGTGGCACCATACGTCCTGCGCGAAAGGATGCCTAATCCGCAGGTCAGGACACTGGTGTGCAGTTGTGTCCTATCGCGTCACATAGGTAATATCTAGGTTCGAATCCTTTCGCGGGCACCCTCTGAAAAATGCAGCAACGTCATCCCGTGTCATTCGCGTGTCAGAGCGAACGGCGGCAGGCATGGCGCTCCCACTGCTGGCAGTGGCAGATTCCCTCCTGGCACCCGGCTCCATCAGCTGCACCCGCGCGCCTTGAGCGTTCTCGCAAACGACGCGATCGCGCATCCATCTGAAAGACCGACGTCGTGCTCGACATCCGCATCCGCGCACGAACGTGGAGAGCCGCCAGCGCGCCCCACCGCAGTGAACAAGACCTATGCCGCCACCGCGGCCCGCGATGGCCAGTGGTGGGTCATCACCGTGGACGGGATCGGTGCGACCCAGTCCCGAACCTTGCGCGATGCCCCTAGCACCGCCCGCGGACTCATCTCCGCAACGAGGTCCACGTCGAGCCGGCGCTCGACCCCGGGGCTTGCCGCACAGGTTCGAGCTGCACGCAAGCAAATGGCCGATCTCGACCGGCTACAGCGGAACGCTGCAATCGCCTCGCGCGAGGCCGCCCACGCATTGATTCGTGCTGGCGTCTCGGGTGCTGACGCAGCGACCGTTCTCGGCGTCTCACCGCAACGTGCATCCCCACTCCTGGCACCTGCCAACTCGGGAAGAACTGCGGCCGCGCCGACACGCAAGGAAAAGCGTCGCACGGTCTCGAACTCGGCCGGTGGCACCGCTTGACTGTCGCTACCCCGCGACCGGAGTCGCGCTCAGACGCTGCAGGATCACGAGCACGAGTACCACGAGCACGAGTCCGGCAAGCACTGGCTTGGCCCAGTTCGTGCGCTGATTGATTCGAGTCCCATCCTGCCCGCCGCGGGCCATTGGCTTCTGTCCAGCCACGATCCGGCGCTTTCGGCGTGAAGGTTGAACCTGCCGTCGTCGCCGTCCCCGCGGGGGTTGGCGAGGGAGAAGTTGCTCAATCGTCCGCTCGGACTGGCGCCAACGATCGTTGTCCATGTGGTTCTCATCGGCACGGCGCTGGTTTCGCTGTAGCACTCGACAACGGCGTCGCGGCCAACACGTTGAGGCTGGCCAGAGTGAATCCCACGCGTCCGATCACGAGGAGACCGGCAGGGATCGCTCTCACGCGCGACAGGCGACGGCCGTATGCGGCAGCAACGCGAGTCCGCCCGACGCGATCCACACCAGCGACGTGCGGCCGAGGGAATCGCCCGAGCCCCGCTGGACCGTGGTCAGGCCGGCAGTCCGTTCTCGACATCAGCGATGACGCGCCGGTTGTGCGCCCAAACGAGAATGAAACCGGGGGCGATCAGCAGCGTACAGAACGCTGCGATCCAGGGCCATGAAGTGCCCTGTATCACGATCGACACGACCGCTGCGGTCCAGAACCATCCGCCAGCCCATCCCGAGATTGTGCCCAGCGGCGTGCGACGTGTGTCACGAAATATCACGTAGCTGACGGACTCCTTAGGCCAGCTTCGAATCCTGGACAGTTCGAACACAGTCACGCAGAGCGAGGCTGCGATGACGAACAATGCAGTGACAGGTGACACTTCCGTTCACCTCCCAGATTGACCGACAATAGAAACCTATCTCAGATCCGGGACCCAAGGAACAGGTCCATAGGTAGCCCTCGCGGCGGCACGATGTGGACGGCACATCACCTACCAATTGGCGCTACCCGGTGTCGGCCAAACACGCCTTGCGCCGTGCGCTCGGCGGCAGGTCATGGAAGAGGAAGACACCGGGAGGAGAGTTGGTTCCGGGTCTCGCTCATTGTCTGTCGTGATCGATCGATACCCGCGTGATCGCTCCAACGAGGTGCGCAAAGCAAGAAAGCGCGCAAAGGGAATCAGGCTCGGCCGCTGCGGGTCTTCGAGGAGGCCCCGGTCTTCGTCGTGCCACATCCAGACTGCCGCGGCGTCCTCGCCGAACTGAACACCGAACTCGGCTGGGCGCTGCCGCGCGGGCGAGACCTCGCGACGACGGGTACGTCGTTCCCTCGCGGCCGTCCGCCGCGGTAGCCGGCGCAGCGGTCGCGACGAGCGCGACCGCGAGCACGCAGGCGACGTCTGTGCATGTGGGTCTCCTGGCGGTCAGGGCTTGATGGCCGGAGGATCGATGCTTGCGACCGGGCACGGAGCGCCCTCCGCGCAGATATCAGCTGGCGAGCGAACGCAGCTGCCCTCGACGGCCACCGTGTACTCGGCCGGGAGCCCGCCCTCGGGAGGGGTGTCGACTTGTCGGCGCTCGGCGTCCGGCTCGAGCTCGACCGTGCCGACGATCGCCCACCCGGTCTCACCGGGCGCCCGGCGCGCGACCCAGTACTCGGTCGCTCCCAGGTGGGCCTGGGTGTCCCGCCACGTCACGACGACATCCGCGCCGTCGGCCTGCGCGACCACGTCCTCCACGTCGAGCGCGAGCGCGCAGAACTCCTCAAGGGCGACGCCGTCGCTCAAGGTTGACTCCGACGCCGGTGCGCCGCTGCACCCCGTCAGCACCGCGACGACGACGCCAGTCGTGCACCACACGCGAAGCAGCGACGTCATCGCACCCCCTCGACCGGCCGCCCGGTGGCGGTGTCCTGAACGCTAGGGAAAGCGACGGGGTTCCGGGCCGATATCACGAGCATCGCGCTCATCGACTCGTCGGCGCCGACGAGCGCCCAGGGAGTCGATCAGGGCTTCGGCGACAGATCCCAGCGCGAACGCCTGGAGCGCCTGCGGGGCGAGGTCCGTCATGTTCACGGTGTGCAGCGCCAGGGCCACCCCGACGGCCAGCACCCAGAATGGCGTCAGCGCCATCCACCGGCGCCAGTCCTTCGGGCCGAAGCGCCGGTCGACAAACCCCGCGTAGGCGTAGCCCAGGGCGACGCCCACAGCGGTGATGAGCACGAACACGATCGGCTCCTCGAGGTGGGAGACCAGCACCCGCCACGGTAGCGCCATGGCCAATCGCCATGTGATCGTCCGGAGTGGCGCTGTGCGGCCGACCTGGCGGTGAGGGCACACACGGGTTGTCCCGCGAAGTGCAGGGCGGAGCGGGTGGTCAGGTCGATCTGGTCGGCGCCGTGCTCCGGGGGCGCCCTACCGGCACGAGTCAGGGTGAGGCTTGCGGCACGAGAGGATGGGGCCGTGGATGACGATCGCAACGCATATCTCGATGCCGTGCTGATCGGTGGCCGGGAGCCCGCGAGCATCGTGGTGGTCGACTACGACGACGCGTGGCCCGCCCGGTTCGAGGCCCTCGCCGACCGGGTCAGGCGAGCGCTAGGACCACGGGTGCGCCGCCTCGAGCACATCGGGTCGACCTCGGTACCGGGCCTGGCCGCGAAACCCCTCATCGACATGCTCCTGGTCGTGGACGACGTCCAGGACGAGGCCGCGTTCGTCCCGCCGCTAGAAGCGGCCGGCTTCGAGCTCCGCGTCCGCGAGCCGGACCATCGCATGTTCCGGACCCCGCAGCGCGACATGCACCTGCACGTCTACGCCACGGGCCGGGCCGAAGAGCGCGACTACCTGGACCTGCGGGACTGGCTCCGCGTCAGCAGCGACGACCGCCTCCTGTACGCGACCGTCAAGCGGCACCTCGCGCAGCAGCAATGGAACGACATGAACGACTACGCCGACGCGAAGACCGACGTCGTACTCGACATCCTCACCCGCGCGCGAACGTGGCGCGCCGCCAGCGCGCGCCCCGACGAAGCCTGATCAGTTGCCCAAGACCCATCGCATCGCGGTCGTCACGATGGATCCGTCAGCTGATCACTTGTGCCGATTCGAGGTTGAGGACGTTGCCGTCCGGGTCGGCGAACCACACCGCCTTGGCATCCCCCATGATCGCAACGTCGCCGTCCCAGACCAGGCCGTCAATGTCGAAGGTCTGGAAGCTCAGCCCCTTCGCGCGCAACGCCGCCACCTCGTCGTCGAAGGCACCCGGCGTCACCTGGAACGACATCGCGGTGGCCTTGTTCGTTCCGGCGTACTCGGACGGGTACACCAGGAACCCGCTGTTGCCGGCGCGGTACATCACACCATCCGGGACATCACCGGCCGGCGAGAACCCGAGGGTTCCCTCATAGAAGGCGCGAGCCCTTTCGAGGTCCTTGACCGCAATCGCGGGGATCGGCAGGTAGTCAGCGAGCATGATCTCTCCAGCGCGGACCAGGCGACCCTCGACTGGTCGACAAGGACAAATTTAGGGTCGCCTTCCTTGGCGGTCAATCGCACGGTGGCGCACAGGCAACGGGTTCGAATCCATGCGACGTCGTCGAGCGGCACGCCCGTGGATGGGGAGCGACGTGAACCTCTCGTGACGTGAGGTCTTCGCGTCCATCGCAGGAGGTGGACGACACCATGGACCAGACGCGCGTCCCAGCCGCAGTCCATAGCATCGGACGATGACCGACCCCACGCCCTACCTCCGCTTCCCGGGCACGGCTCGTGAAGCCTTGACGTTCTACGGTGACGTCTTCGGCTGCGACGTTCAGCTGCACACCCTCGCGGAGTTCAACCGCACGGACGGTCCGGCTGACGCCATCGCCCACGGCTTCCTGGTCGAGGGACCGGTCGCGCTCTTTGCTGCCGATGTGTCGGGCGACGAGCCGCCGGTCCATTGCGAGGGCCTGATGTTGGCCCTGCTTGGCACCGCCGCCCCCGCCACCCTGCGCACGTGGTTCGCCGGCCTCGCAGAGGGCGGCCGGGTCGTCGATCGCCTGCAGACGCGACCCTGGGGTGCAACCGACGGGCAGGTCATCGACCGGTACGGGCTCCACTGGCTCATCGGGTTCGAGGGCGACTGAACGTCCAGCCGCGGCCAGTCGCACCCCGAGGGCGCGTGCGCCATTGCGCCCGTGACAGCCCGGCAGCGCCGCCGTCCGCTCAAGCCCGACGAGAAGGGCTCCGGCAGCATGTCGAATCCAGCCCTTCCCGTTCGACGCACGGGTGAGCCAAGGTGGAATCGGTCAATGGGGCCGATCCCGGGCAGACGCGAAGGAGCACGGTGATGAAGGTCATGGTTCTGGGCAAGGCGACCGGGCGGTCGGAGGCCGGCGAGTTCGGCACCCCCGAGGAGTTCGTGGCGATGGACCAGTACAACGAGAAGCTCGCCGAGGCGGGCATCGTGCTGGTGGCTGGTGACGGACTCCAGCCGACCAGCAAGGGCAAGCGGGTCGCCCTTGACGCCGACGGCAACGCCACGGTGATCGACGGCCCGTTCGCCGAGACGAAGGAGCTGGTCGCGGGCTACGCGATCTGGGAGGTCGCCTCCATGGAAGAGGCCGTCGAGTGGGCCAAACGCTCGCCGTTGCGCAACAGCGAGATGGAGCTGCGAAAGATCTTCGACGCCGAGGACTTCGCCGACTCCTTCGGCGCCGAGATCGAGGCTGCCGCGGAGCGGGCGCGCCACGACTCCACCACCAGTCCGTAGTGACCTCGACGACCCAGCAGGCGATCGAGGCGGTCTGGCGGATCGAATCCGCCAGACTGATCGCCGGCCTGGCCCGTCTCGTTCGCGATGTCGGGCTGGCCGAGGACCTTGCGCAGGACGCACTCGTCGCCGCGCTCGAACAGTGGCCCGCGTCAGGCGTCCCGGACACCCCGGGCGCCTGGCTGATGGCCGTGGCGCGCCGCCGCGGCGTCGACACGATTCGTCGCGCCGTGACGCTGCAGAGCAAGGTCGATCTGCTCGGTCGCGAACTCAGGGATCAGGCGACGCCGATGGACGAGATCGAGTTCGACCCCCATGTCGAGGACGACGTGCTGCGGCTCATGTTCACGGCCTGCCATCCGGTGCTGTCGGTCGAAGCCCGCGTGGCCCTCACTCTGAAGGTGGTCGCCGGGCTGTCGACCGAGGAGATCGCCCGGGCGTTCCTGGTGCAGACGACCACGATGGCAGCACGGATCACTCGGGCGAAGAAGGCGCTCACCGAGGCCAACGTGCCCTTCGAGGTTCCGGTCGGCGCGGACCTCGACGACCGGCTGAGCTCCGTGCTCGAGGCCGTCTACCTGATCTTCAACGAGGGCTACGCGGCCACGGCCGGCCGGCGGTGGGCCCGCGCCGAGCTGTGCCACGAGGCGATGCGCCTCGGCCGCATGCTCGCTGCGTTGGCAGCCGACGAGTCCGAGACGCACGCCCTGGTGGCGTTGATGGAGATCCAGGCGTCCCGCCTTCGCGCCCGCACCGGGCCCGACGGCGAGATCGTCACGCTCGACAAGCAAGACCGTGCGCGCTGGGACCGGTTGCTGATCATGCACGGTCTCGCCGCGCTGGATCGGGCCGAGGAGATCGGGGGCACCGGCTCCTATGCGATCCAGGCGAAGATCGCGGCCTGCCATGCCAGAGCACCGCGTGCGCAGGACACCGACTGGGAGCGCATCGCCTCCCTGTACGGCGACCTCGTCGCGTTGACCCGCTCGCCGATCGTCGAGCTGAACCGCGCGGTCGCTTTGTCGATGACCGACGGACCGGCCGTCGGGCTCGCTGTGACCGACGGCTTGCTCGACGTCGCCGCGCTGCGCAGCTACCACCTGCTGCCGAGCGTGCGCGGCGACCTGCTGGCCAAGCTCGGCCGCTCCGCGGAGGCACGAGCGGAGTTCGAGCGTGCCGCCGAGCTCACCTCGAACGAGGCGGAGCGCGCACATCTGCTCGCCCGGGCCAGCAGGTCTTGATCCGCTCACGCCCTTGAGTGGTCGAGGAGCGGGATGGACCCGCTCGCTCTGCCAGGCCCAGACGCCGTCGGCCACGTGATTCAGCTTGGGACGGAGAGCTCTCGCAGCCAGGCCTGCCAGCCTGGCTCCTCGCGCCGCACGTAGTCCGCGGCGTCGGCGGAGAACAGGTACGCCCGCACGCCTACCGTCGCCTTGCCGTCGCCCTCGCCGTGCGCGAAGACGCTGAGCATCCCGGGCACCGGCGCGGTCAGCCGAACCAGTGCCTGCCGCTGGCCCACCCGCTCGACCGTGCCGGTGGCGTCGCGGACCTCGACCGTCGCGCCCTCGTCGCCCAGCCCGAGCGCGTCGTGCAGGGCCGACCAGAGCACCTCCGGGTCGCCGGCGTGGGAGGCGGTGACCTCCAGCTGCGTGGCCTCCTGGCCGGGGAAGTGCGCCAGGTAGAGACGCAGGTTGTCGAAGAACGGCATCCAGCTGGTGCCCATGTCGTCCCAGAACTCCGACTCCCAGGCGGCGCCGGTCCCGAAGCCGCTGCTGGTGACGCGCACGAGGCAGGTGCCGCCGGACTGCGCCTCGACGAGGAACTCCGACGTCAGGGGGCTGAGCGCATCCGGGTCCTGGCCCATGAGGGCGGCCCAGTCCTCCTCGTAGACGATGCGGCGCGGCGGGTCCCAGCCGGTGACCTGGCCGTCCGAGCCCATCTCGGGGCCCATCGTGAAGTGCAGGGCCCCGCCCTCGCGCTCCTCCATCTCGGTCGGCAGGAACCAGGCGCTCATCCCCTTGGCGGTGGCGATCGCCTGCCAGACCTGCTCCGGGGTGCCCGGGACCTCGACGGCAAACTCCAGGCGGTACGGGACGTTCGTTTTCGTGCTCATGACGCCTCCTCAGGAAGGGGGTGGGCGGCGACGACGAGCCGGTGCGGGCGCCCGTCGTCGTGGTGGTAGCGCGCGGCCAGGTCGAGAACCGCGGCGGTCAGGTCGTCCGCGAAGGCAGCCCGGTCGGCGGCCGAACGGAAGCCGATCTGCGTGTCGATGGTCAGCGTGGGCAGGCGCTTGCCGGACGCGCCGGCCCGGCGCGCCAGGGCGCCGACCTCGCGCACCAGCCGGCCGGCCAGCGCGACGAGGTAGCCCGCCGACAGGTGGTCGGCGTTGGCGTCCGGGTCGGCCGCCGACGCGCTGACGGCCGCCGGCGACACGACGTACGACGCCGCCGACGCCTGCAGCACCCGCTCGGTGAGCCCGCCGTGCCGGCGCTCCTCGGACAGCTCCACCAGGCCGTGCGCCTCGAGCGCCTTGAGGTGGTAGTTGACCTTCTGGCGCGTGATGCCGATCCGGGCGGCGAGCCCGGCGGCGGAGGCCGGGACGGCCAGCTCGCCGAGCAGCCGGGCCCGGACCGGATCCAGCGCAGCGGCGGCTGCCTCCGCGCTCTCGATGACCTCGACGTCCTGCATGACGCCACCGTGCCATTGACAGTAATTGTTGTCAAGGGCCTGTTGGGCGTCGACCTGGCCGACTGGCCCTGTGGTCTCAGAGTTGTGCCGGCGTCGCCAGGGTGAGGATTTCAGCGCCGTCGCTGGTGATGGCGATCGTGTGCTCGCTGTGTGCCGTCCGGCAGCCTGTCGCGCTTCGAAGCGTCCACCCGTCGGGGTCAGTGATGAGTTCGGCGGTGTCCACCATGACCCACGGTTCCAGTGCGAGCAGCAGGCCGGGGCGCAGGGTGTATCCACGGCCGGGCCGTCCGGTGTTTGAGACGTGCGGGTCCTGGTGCATCGTCGATCCGATGCCATGACCTCCGAACTCGGTGTTGATCGGATACCCCGCCTCGCTGAGGACCGAGCCGATGGCGTGGGAGATGTCGCCGATGCGAGCTCCGGGCCCGGCAGCCGCGATGCCTGCGCGCAACGCGCGTTCGGTTGTACTGATCAGCACGACGCTCTCTGGGGGCTTTGACTCGCCCACGATGAAGCTGACTGCGGAGTCTGCGGCGACTCCTCCTCGGGAGACCGCGAGGTCGAGCGTCAGCAGGTCGCCGTCGGCAATCGTGTAGTCGTGCGGCAGCCCGTGGAGCACGGCGTCGTTGACGGACGTGCAGATGTAGTGCCCGAACGGCCCGCGCCCGAAGGACGGCGCGTAGTCGACATAGCAGGACCGTGCTCCAGCCTCGACGATCATGGTCTCGGCCCACCGATCGATGTCCAGGAGGCTCGTGCCCACGGCGCTGCGGCTCTTCAGGGCCTGCAAGATGTGACCGACCAGGGCGCCTGTCTCTCTTGCGCGGGTGAGCTCGGCGGGGTTGAGGATCTCGATCATGCGGCAACTCTCTCATGAACACCAATAACTATACCGGCCATATTATCCCGGTACTAGAATCGGATCCATGGTCAGGCTGCCACTCACTCCCGCAGAGGTCGAGCGCGGACAGCGCCTCGGCGCCCTGTTGCGTCGCGCCAGGGGCGAGCGCTCGATGCTCGAGACCGCGCTCGACGCACATATCTCACCGGAGACCCTCCGGAAGATCGAGACGGGCCGCATCGCGACCCCTGCCTTCCCGACCGTCGCTGCGATCGCCCATGCCCTCGACCTCTCCCTCGATGCAGTGTGGGCCGAGATCAACGAACCCGAACGCGGCGTCGAACCAACCAGCCCTGGTCAGGCGACGAAGCCGGTCGAGCCCTGCACCGCGCCGAATCCGACCACCGAGACGACCACGAGTGCCGACATCGCCGCGGTCGTCAGCCATCGTCGGCGGCGCCCGATGGTCAACGCGATGGCAACGGTCAACACATAGCTCACCGCGACGACGATCGTCCACGTCACCCCAGCAGCCTGCCGGTCCGCCGCGGTGCATCCGCCCGGCGCCGGATAGACCGCCGGGCAGACGGGCTCCATCGGAACAGCCAGCCACCAGATGGCCGCGCAGGTCGCAAGCGATACCACGGTCGCGAGAGTCACCGCACCGCGCGCCCGGGTGTCGGGCGCTGCCGACCTGCCGTCAATGGTCATGCCGCGAAGGCTACTCAGCGGCCTCGGTACCAGGAGTGCGCTCCCGGCAGGCAGTTCCGCGTCGTCCGGTGGATCAGCCCGCACCCTCGGCGGCGAGCGCGTCGGTGAGCAGCCCGACCAGGGCTTCGAGCTGCACAGTCGTGGACGAAACGACGTCCTCGTCCGCCGCCCCGTCCAGCGCCCGGGCGGCCAGCCCCGACTTGCTGTCGATCAGCTTGGCGATCTTGGAGTCGATGGTCTGCGCAGCGATGATCCGCCACGCGGTGACGGGTTCGGACTGGCCGATCCGGTGGATCCGGTCGATTGCCTGGGTCTGCTCGGCGTCGGTCCAGGACAGTTCGGCCAGCACCAGGTTGGAGGCGACCTGAAGATTCAGCCCCACGCCGGCGGCCATCAGGGAGCACACCACGATCGACACGTCAGGGTCGTTCACGAACGCGGCGATGTTCTTCTCACGCACCTTGGGCGTCTGGTCGCCACGGATCGAGGCGTAGCGGATGCCGCGAAGGGCGAAGGTCTGCTCGGCCTGGTCCATCACGTCGACATGCTTGGCGAAGAACACCACCTTGCCGACGTTGCGGGCGAGCTGCGCGGCGTAGTCGGCCGCGAGCCCGGCCTTGGCCTGGCCGATCCGGCGGACCATCGTGAACACGTTCTCGCCACCGGCCTGCGAGCTCGAGTCCTTGAGCTCCGCCGCCGCCACCCGACGAGCGAGCTCGTGGTCGATCCCGTCCACGACGGCGCTGCCGGTACGCATCTCGATGGCGGACCGGTACCGCCTGAGCAGCCCGCGGACGAGGGCCGCCTCGGCGGCGCGGATCGAGCGGCCGGCTGCGCCGTCGAGCTCGACCGGCAGGTCCGCCACCCGGCGGGCGGGGATGTCGGCGACCACGTCGACCTTGCGGCGACGCACGATGCCCATGTTGATCACGCTGGCCCGCGCGGCGGCGTAGAACCCGGGGTCGGCCGGGGTGAGGCCGGTCTCCTCGAGGGCGGCCTGCAGCGCGCCGAGCGGCTTCGTGTCGTCGATCCAGCCGAGGAACTGCCAGATCGCCCGAAAGTCCTCGATGTCGTTGATCAGCGGCGTGCCCGTGAGTGCCATCAGCAGCGGCCGGGCGGCGCGAGCGCGGATCCGTTCCGAGAGCGCGAGGACGTGCTTGGAGCGCTGGGAGGTCTTGTTCTTGATGAAGTGCGCCTCGTCGACGACCATGCCGCGGAAACCAAAGTCGCCGAGCCAGCCGACGTGCCGGTCCAGGAGCTCGTAGTTCACGATCACGATGTCCGCGAACCCGTCGACCCGGTCACCGTCGCCATGGATCACCGTGGACCGGCGCGACGGCGTCCACAGCCGGACCTCGTGCTCCCAGTTCGTCTTCACCACGTTGGGTACCACGACCAGCAGCGGGTAGGCGTCGGCCACCTGGGCGGCGAGCAGCGCCTGGGCGGTCTTGCCGAGCCCGGGCTCGTCGGCGAGAAGGAACGTGCGATGACCGCCGGCCGTGGCCGTGACGACCCGGGCCTGGTGCGGCATCAGCTCGCGGCCGGGAGGAGCGGACACCGCGCGGGCAGCGGGCAGCGGCATGCACGCGGGTGCGCCGGTGGCGGCGTACTCGAATGACCTGAAGAGCGGTTCGAGCAGCTCCCAGCCGGCCAGTCGGCGGGCGCGTGGAGCGACCCGTCCGGCCGCGGCCGCGAAGTCCGGAGCCAGGAACGGGTTCGCGAGCTGGCGCGAGATCACCGACCGGGGCACCACCTGACTCTCGGCACCGGGCGCCGGCGCGGCTGGCACGGTGGGTGCTGCGGGGGCTGGCTCCTCGGGCGGCTCCATCCCGCCAGCACGCATCAAGGTCACCTTGAAGGCGCGCGCCGCGTCGGAGACTCGGGCATCCTCGGCGAGCAGCTCGAGCAGCGAGGTGTCCCGGGCAGCGGTCCTGGCCAGCATCGTCGCCACCCCGTCGAGCCGCTTGAGCTGCTTGGTGCGCGCCGACTCGGTCGGGCCGCCGTCGGCCATCACCCGGGCCCGCTCTTCTCGCACAAGCAGCGCCACGACCTGGAACTTCGTGCGCACGGCCGGTCGCGTCGGGGGTCGCTGCACAGCACTGTCGACCTCGCGGGCGACCTCGGCGAGCACCGGGATGATCCCCTGCTCGGTAGGACGCGGGGCGCGGTGCCGCTGAACGACGAGATCAGTGCGCGCGCCACCGGACCGGCGTTGGCGTGGTCGTGCCACATCTCCTCCTTCTCGCACATCCGCAAGGCGACTGCAGCGCAGCGCGCCCTGCCGCGCCCGCCCGAGACGGGTCAGGCGTCGAACCCCACCCCGTGTCGCACGGCAACCTGGGCCAGGGCGCCGAGATCGGGCGCCAGGTCCCCGCGCGGCGTCCCCGTCTGCCGCGCTGGCCCGTGCTCACGGCGATGGTGACACCCACCGGACGTCTCGGTGAACCACGGGGGCACGGTCGTGGCCCTGCTCGATCGCCGGAGGACCTGGAGCGTCCCGCCGGACACCGCAACCGAGTCTTGCCAGACACCGATCGCGTGACGTCCGGAGTCGTGCCGCTGGCCGCCGCCGCGGCATACCGTTTGCACGGTCGTGCCGCGTCTGAAGTGTAGAACGGGCCGGGCGGATGCTCGACCATCACACAACCCGAAGACCGGCCAGCGCAGTCCGGCACCGACCTACGTTCCCGCGGGAACGTTCTGGGGCAAAGTCTCGCGATGTGGGCAACGGGCCCAGCGAAGCGGTCGGGGTTTTGAGATGACAACGTTCCTGCGGGAACGTCCTGCTCGACGGACGTCGGATAGCGGTCGCCGTACGCAGACGCGACCAGCGCCTCGATTGGTGCCACCGAGCATCGGTCGCCGGCGCCTCAAGTGGCATGAAGTCGTGTTCGGCGACCGGCAAGCTGGACCTGCGCACATGCCGATGACCAGGTGTCCTTCGTGGCGAAGTGCCGTGACGGGCCAGCACGACGTGCCCACCTCTGGAACCGCGGTCTTTTTCGTTATGCGCTGAACGCGTGGTGAGCGAAGAGCGGCCAAGAACGACATGAGCCGGTCCGAGGCGATCCGGGCCGCAGTGGTGCTCGTCCTCGACAGCGGCGACGGTCGCGAGGAGCTGGGTCGCCGGCGTCCGTCCCGCTCACACCCGTTCGACGCGGTCGGCCTGGGGTCCGCGATCGCTCTGTCGCACCTGGTACCGGACCCGATCGCCCTCACGCAGCGCCTCGGCGCCCCTGATGACCGACACGTGCACGAACAGGTCCGCGCCGACCGCGTCCGGGGCGATGAAGCCGAAACCCCGCTCCGCGTCGTAGCGCACGACCACACCCTCGCCGCCGCGCGCCGGGACGTCGGATGCCTCCTCGTGTCCCGACCGAGCGCGGGTCGTCGACGTCGCGGGCACGCCCCGAGGTGTCGAGCTGCGCGTGAGGACCACGTCGCGCGCCTGCGGGCCCTTCTCGCTCTCGACGATGTCGTACGTCACCCGGTCCCCCTCCTGCAGCTCGGTGAGACCGCCGGCCAGCGCCCGGACGTGCACGAAGACATCGGAGCCGCCCGACTCGGGGGCGATGAACCCGAAGCCCTTGTCCCCGTCGTACCAGGACACGGTGCCGTCCGCCCCGTCGGATGCCGCGGCCTCCTGGGTGGCCTGGGCCCCCAGGGGGAGCAGATGGTCAGCCTGCGGCCCCTTCTCCCCGTCGGCGACGAGGAACGCCACCCGCTGCCCATCCGCGATCACGCCGCCTCCGACGATGGCCGAGCTGTGCACGAAGATCTCGGCACCACCGCCGTCGGGCGTGATGAAGCCGTACCCCTTGGCAGGCTCGTACCAGGCGACGGTGCCGAGCACGCCCAGCGGCTTGTCGGCGGCCCGGTCAGCCGTGACCCGAACGCGGCGTGCCTGCGGGCCGCGGTCCCCCTCGCCGATCTCGAACTCGACCACCTGCCCCTCCCGGAGCAGCTTCATCGCGTCGTCGCTGACGATCTCGGACGCATGCACGTACAGGTCCTCTGCCTCCTGCCCGAGGGCGATGAAGCCGAACCCCCGGTCGGTGTCGAACCAGCGGACGGTTCCCTCGGTCACGGCTGACTCCTTGTCGAAGCTACGGTCGGTATTCACCCAGTGTCCCCGACAGCAGAGCCGGGCATGCGAGACGGGCCGCGTGGACAGCGTCAGAGCGATCTCCCGGTGGGTCGGGCTGTCGTCGCGTTGGCGGTGCGTGCGGACGCCGTCGTCATCCTCGGGGTGTTCTACGGCGGGCGTGACTTCGAACCGATCCTGCCTCCGCGCGGCGCTACTGCTCGTCGTCGTCCGGGTCGCCGGTCCATCCCGCCGCGATGCTGTCCCCGGCGGCGCGCGTCTCCTCGACCAGGCGCGCGATCAGCTCCGCGGCGGTGGCCGAGCGCAACAGCGCCTGCTGGTCCAGGGACCCGATCGGCGCGATGCCGGCCAGCTGCCAGAGGCGCTCGGCCGGGTCGTCCGACAGCTGGACGTCGGCCGGCCAGCGCAGCTCGACGAACTCGCTGTGCCGGGCGAGGGTGTCCCGCACGAGGCGCTCGGCCGCCGCGAGCGCCTCGAGGTCGCCCGGTTCGATCACGAGCGGGGCGAGCTCGCGGACCCGGGCCCGCGGGAACGGGTCCTCTTCGAGCCAGTCGACGACCTCGAAGCGTTCGGTGCCCCGTGCGACCAGGACGATCGATCCCTCGCCGATCTGGACCGTCACGATGCTGGCCACGGTGCCGACCCTGAAGCGGGCGTCGCCGCCGCCGACCTCGGAGCCGCGCTCGATCAGCACCACGCCGAACTCGCGGTCCGCGCCGAGCACCGTCGACAGCAGCGCGACGTAGCGGGGCTCGAAGACGCGCAGCGGAAGCGGCATCCCCGGGAGCAGCGCGGAGCCGAGGGGGAACATCGCCAGCTCGCGGGTCGCTTCGGGCACGGTGCTGATCCTGCCGCACCCGCGGCGCGATGCCGCGCCGACGAGCGCTACCGCGCGGCGTCGCGCGCCAGCCACGCCAACGCTCCCTGCGCGGCGAACACCCCGGTGCTGAACGAGGCCTGCAGCAGGTAGCCGCCCGTGGGCGCCTCCCAGTCGAGCATCTCGCCCGCGACGAACGTGCCGGGCAGCGCCGGCAGCATGAGCGCCTCGTCGACCTCCGACCACGCGATGCCGCCCGCGGTCGAGATCGCCCGGGCGATCGGCATCGTCGCGGTGAGCACCACCGGCACGGCCTTGACCAGCTCGGCCATCTCGGCGGCGTCGCTCGGCATCGCGCCGCCGCTCGACTCCCGCACCAGCGCGATCGCAACCGGATCCAGACCGATGGTGCGGCGCAGCCAGTTCGAGCCGGAGTCCTTCGGTCGGCGGTTCCGCAGCCGATCGGTGAGGGTCTCGACGGTGAGGTCCGGACGAAGGTCGACCTCGAGGACGCCCGGCCCGTCGGCATCGAGGGCGGCCCGGATCGCGGCGCCGATCGCGTAGACCGGGCCGCCCTCCAGCCCGGTCCGGGTCACCATCGCGTCGCCGCGCACCGGTGGAGCGTCCTGGCCGCGCACGGTCAGGCCCACGTGCTTCAGCGGGGTTCCCTCGAACCGGTCCGCGAACGTGTCGGTCCACGCGACCCGCACCCCGACGTTCGCGGGCCGCAGCGGCGTGACCGTCACCCCGCGGTCGCGGAACGGGTCGACCCAGCCGCCGTCCGAACCGAGCCGTGGCCAGGACGCTCCGCCGAGCGCGAAGATCGCCACGTCGTCGGCCGCCTCGGTCACGTGGTCGTCGGGCCCGGTGAAGCGCAGCCCACCAGGCTGGTCCGTCCACCCCGTCCACCGCTGCCGCGTCTCGATCCGCACGCCAAGCGCGGCGAGGCGCGCCAACCACGCGCGGAGCAGCGGGGTCGCCCGGAACGCCCGCGGGAACACCCGCCCGCTCGACCCGACGAACGTCGGCTCGCCCAGACCCGCGCACCAGTCGCGCAGATCCGCCGGGCCGAACACCTCGAGCATCGGCGCGATCCGGTCGGCCGAGGCGCCGTACCGGGCCAGCATGCGGTCGCGGTCCTCGGTATGGGTGATGTTCAGACCGCCGTGACCCGCCAGGAGGAACTTGCGGCCGACGGCGGGCATGTGCTCGTACACCGTCACGGCCACGCCCGCCCGGGCCAGGCCCTCGGCGGCGATCAGCCCCGCCGGACCACCACCGATCACACTCGCCGTGCTCATCGGCCGTGCCGACTGCAGGTGACGGTGCGGAGAGGCATCGAGCGAACGTAACTCACGCACGACGACTCATCGGACCGACGGCCGCGAAGGCTCCCCGACCCGCGGACCATACCCGGGCAAACGGTAGAATCTGCCGGGCAAACCGCCCATTGAACCCCCTCGGCCCTCGGGACCTTCGGCGCACGGTCGCGGCAAACCGGCCTCCTAGCATCGTCAGGACGAGGTCAACGGGGATCTCACCCACCCTTCTCATACAACGGGAGCACCTCGTGACTGCCACCCCCGAGATCGACGCGCTGGTTGCCGGCGCGACCAAGGCCCTCGCGGCCTATGCCAGCTTCACCCAGGCCGACATCGACTACATCGTCAAGAAGGCCACGGTCGCGGCGCTGGACCAGCACGGCGCCCTGGCCGACCTCGCGATCACCGAGACCCGCCGCGGGATCTTCGAGGACAAGGCCGTGAAGAACATCTTCGCGTGCGAGCACGTCACGCACTCGATGGCGAGCCTGAAGACGGTCGGCATCATCAGCCGGGACGAGCTGACCGGCATCATCGAGATCGCCGAGCCCGTGGGCGTCGTCGCCGGCATCACCCCGGTGACGAACCCGACGTCGACCGCGATCTTCAAGTCGCTGATCGCCCTCAAGACGCGCAACCCGATCATCTTCGGCTTCCACCCCGCCGCGCAGAGCTCCTCGGTCGCCGCGGCCCGGATCGTGCGGGACGCCGCGATCGCGGCAGGCGCGCCGGAGAACTGCATCCAGTGGGTGGAGCACCCGTCCCTCGAGGCGACGAGCATCCTCATGAACCACCCGGGAGTCTCGCTGATCCTCGCGACCGGTGGCAACGCGATGGTCAAGGCCGCGTACTCGTGCGGCAAGCCGGCGCTCGGCGTCGGGGCCGGCAACGTGCCCGCGTACATCGAGAAGTCGGCCAAGCTCAAGCGCGCCGTGAACGACGTCGTGCTCTCCAAGGCGTTCGACAACGGCATGGTCTGCGCCTCGGAGCAGGCCGTCATCCTCGACGACGAGATCTACGACGCCGCGATGGCCGAGTTCGCCGTGCTGCACGCCTACCGCGTGAACAAGAAGGAGAAGGCGCTCCTCGAGAAGTTCATCTTCGGCGTCGCGGCCAACGACAAGAACTGCGCCGGCGCGAAGCTGAACGCGGCCGTCGTCGGGCAGAGCCCCACCTGGATCGCGGAGCAGGCCGGCTTCAAGGTGCCCGCCGACACGTCGATCATCATGGTCGAGGTCGCCGCCGTCGGGCCCGAGGAGCCGATGACGCGCGAGAAGCTCACGCCGGTCATCGCCGTGCTGCGGGCGACGTCGACCGAGCACGGCATCCGGCTGTCCGAGCAGATGGTCGAGTTCGACGGCCTCGGGCACAGCGCGGCGATCCACACCCGGGACGACAAGCTCGCCGAGGAGTTCGGCACCCGCGTCAAGGCGGTCCGGATCATCCGCGACGCGCCGTCCTCCCTGGGCGGGATCGGCGACATCTACAACGCCTTCATCCCGTCGCTCACCCTCGGCTGCGGCTCGTACGGCGCCAACTCGGTGTCGAACAACGTCTCGGCGATCAACCTCGTCAACATCAAGCGGATCGGGCGAAGGAACAACAACTTGCAGTGGTTCAAGGTCCCCGCCAAGACGTACTTCGAGCCGAACGCGATCCGCTACCTGTCCGACATGGAGGGCATCTCGCGGGTCACCATCGTCACCGACACGACGATGACCCGGCTGGGCTTCGTCGACAAGGTGCTCGACGTGCTCTCGCGCCGCGGCGAGAAGGTCTCCCTGCAGATCATCGACACGGTCGAGCCCGAGCCGTCCGTCACCACGGTGCTCAAGGGCGCCACGGAGATGCGCGCGTTCCGCCCCGACACGATCATCGCGCTCGGTGGCGGCTCGCCGATGGACGCCGCAAAGGTCATGTGGCTGCTGTACGAGCACCCCGAGATCGACTTCTCGGACCTCAAGCAGAAGTTCTTCGACGTGCGCAAGCGCGCGTTCCGGTTCCCGGTGCTCGGCAAGCTCGCCAGCCTGGTCTGCATCCCGACGACGTCGGGCACGGGCGCGGAGGTGACGCCGTTCGCGGTGATCACCGACACCGTCACGGGCAAGAAGTACCCGCTCGCGGACTACGCCCTCACCCCGACCGTCGCGATCATCGACCCGGTGCTGACCGCGATGATGCCCAAGTCGCTCGCCGCCGACTCCGGGTTCGACGCCCTGACGCACGCCACCGAGGCGTACGTGTCCGTCTACGCGAACGACTTCACCGACGGGATGGCCCTGCAGGCGATCCGGTTGATCTTCGACAACCTCGCCGCCAGCGTCAACGGTGAGCCGGGCGCGCCGGAGACCGCCGAGGCGCGCGAGAAGATGCACAACGCCGGCACCATCGCCGGGATGGCGTTCGGCAACGCGTTCCTGGGGATCGTGCACGCGATGGCGCACACCGTGGGCTCGACCTTCCACCTCGTGCACGGCCGCACCAACGCGGTGCTGCTCCCGCACGTGGTGCGCTACAACGGCTCGATCCCGTCCAAGCTCACGAGCTGGCCGAAGTACGAGAGCTACGTGGCCCCGGAGCGGTTCCAGGCGATCGCGGCGACCCTCGGGCTGCCGGCGGCGACCCCGGCCGAGGGCGTGGAGTCGTACGCGATCGCGCTCGAGGCGCTGCGCTCGAAGGTCGGCATCCCGTCGTCGTTCGCCGCGCAGGGCGTGTCGGAGGCGGACTTCATCGGCCGGCTCGACGAGCTGGCGATGGGGTCCTACGAGGACCAGTGCGCGCCGGCCAACCCGCGCATGCCGATGCGGGCGGACATGAAGGAGCTCCTCACGGCGGCCTACTACGGCACCTCGGTCGCGGACGTCCGGGCCCGGCAGAGCCAGGCCGCGGCCGCCCCTGCAGCCGCTGCGGCTGAGGCAGCGGCTGAGGCGAACGACGTCCCGGCCGACGACGCCGCCCCCGCGGCCGTCGCGGACGAGACGGTCACCGACGAGGTCCTCGCGACCTCCTGACCCGGGCGGACCCGACCGGCGTCCACCCCCGCACGACCCGCACGACCTGCTCGATCTGGTGCCCCGCCGGCGATGCCGGCGGGGCACCGGCCTGCGTGGTGGCCCACAATGGACGTTTCCGATCGACAGGAGCACGAACCATGCGCACCTCCAGGATCCCGTTGGCCTCCGTGGCCCTCGGCACCGCTCTCCTCCTCGGCCTGACCGGCTGCTCGGACGACTCCACCCCCGACCTCGGCGAGCTGGGAGCGTCGATCTCCTCCGCGGTCGACAGCGCCAAGCAGAGCGCCGACGCGGCCGGCGTCGCCATCGACGACGCGCGCGCGCAGCTCGAGGACCTCGCACCCGACGCCAAGGCCGCGGCCGAGGACGCGATCGACTCCTCGACCACCGCCATCGACGACGCCAAGGCCGCCCTCGACGAGGCCAGCGCCGCAGGTTCGTCCACCAGCGCAGCGGTCACCGAGGCCGAGGCGGCGCTCGCCGACGCCCGCGCCAAGCTCGACGCCGCGGCCGAGACCGTCGACGGCGCGGCGAAGTCGACCCTCGAGACGCTCGCCGCGAAGGTCGACGAGCTCAAGGCGCAGCTCGAGGCGACCCAGAACTGACCCCACGCCCGCACAGGTCCCGATGACCTGTGCGGGTGATTTCTGTCGTTCATCCGCCGAAACCATGTCATGACCGGTCTTCCTGCCGATCCAAGTAGGTATGACCGTCCACGACTCCCGCCAGCAGCACCGATCGGGCCACGGCCCCGCCTGGTGGACAGTCTCGGCCTGGGCATCGCTCGGGCTGCTGGTGCTGGCCGGCCTCGCGGGCGCGGTCGGTATCGGCTGACGCCCCGCGTACCCTCGGGCGGATGACCCCCGAGCGCACCGGATCCGTCGTCCCCGGGCGGTGGCGCGAGGTTCTGCACGCGACCGGCCTCCTCGCCGCGGACGGCTCGACCCGCCCGACGATCTTCGCCGAGATGTCTGCCCTCGCGGCGAGCACCGGCGCGGTCAACCTGGGTCAGGGGTTCCCCGACGTCGACGGTCCCGACGCCGTCAAGCGCGCCGCGATCCAGGCGATCGCCGACGGCCACAACCAGTACCCGCCCGGGAGCGGGATCGCGCCGCTGCGCGCGGCCGTCGCGGGCCACCAGCAGCGCTACTACGGCCTCGAGGTCGATCCGGACACCGAGGTGCTGATCACCACCGGGGCGACCGAGGCGCTGGCCGCGACCGTCCTCGCCCTCGCCGGGCCCGGCGACGAGGTCCTCACGCTCGAACCGTTCTACGACTCGTACGCCGCGGTGATCGCCCTGGCCGGCGCGCGGCACACGACCGCGCCGCTGAGCCCGGGCGCAGACGGTTTCCGGCTGGACCAGGCCGCGCTGCGGGCCGCGTTCACCGACCGCACCCGCCTCGTCATCCTCAACACCCCGCACAACCCGACGGGGGCCGTGCTCACCCGCGCCGAGCTCGAGCTCGTCGCGCAGCTCGCCACCGCCCACGACGCCATCGTCGTGACCGACGAGGTCTACGAGCACCTCGTGTTCGACTCGGCGACCCACGTCCCCGTCGCGACGCTGCCGGGGATGGCCGACCGCACGCTGACCATCTCCTCGGCGGGCAAGACGTTCTCGTTCACCGGGTGGAAGATCGGCTGGATCAGCGGGCCCGCCCCGCTCGTCGAGGCGGTCCGGACGGTCAAGCAGTTCCTCACCTACGTCTCGGGGGCGCCCTTCCAGCCCGCGATCGCCGTCGCCCTGGCCGACGACGACTCAGACACCTGGGTGCGCGGGCTCGCCGCGTCGTTGTCCGCCCGCCGGGACCTGCTGTGCAACGGCCTCGAACGCGCGGGCTTCGCCGTCGTCCGCCCGCAGGGCACCTACTTCGTGGTGGCCGACGGCGCGCCGCTCGGGTTCGACGACGGCGCGGCGCTGTGCCGGCGACTGCCCGAGCTGGCCGGCGTCGTGGGCGTGCCGGTGAGCGCGTTCACCCGCGCCGGCTCGCCCGCCGACGTCGCGCTGCGCTCCACCGTCCGGTTCACGTTCGTCAAGCGCGAGTCCGTGCTGCGCGAGGCGGTCGACCGCCTGGGCGCGCTGCGGCCCGCCTGAGCCGGGCCCTCGCGCCTACAGCCGGAGCCACCCGCCGCGACGGTATGCGGGGGTGGCCAGCGCCAGGACCAGCAGCGCCGTGGCGGTGCTCCCCACCATGACCAGGCCCATCGCGCGCGCGTCCCCGCCGAGCACCCCGACCAGCGGGCTCACGACGCCCGCGACCCCGGCCTGCATGGCACCGATGAAGGCGGCGGCCGTCCCGGCCATGGCGCCGTGCCGGCTCAGCGCGATCGCCGACGCGTTCGGCGGGAGGAACTGGATCAGGCCGAGCATGACCCACAGCACGGCGAGCAGCCCGATCAGCCCGCCGGCCCCGGTCAGGATGACCACGAGCAGCACGACGGCGACGGCGAACAGCAGCGGCAGGGCGACCCGCAGGATCCGGATCGGCACGACCCGCCGGACCAGGCTCGCGTTGATCTGCGCGCCGCCCACCAGCGCGACGCCGTTCATGGCGAACAGCAGCGCGAACTGGTTCGCGGACAGGCCGTACCCCTCCTGGAACACGAACGGGGAGCCGACGACGTAGCTCATCAGCACAGCCATCCCGAGCCCGGGCAGCACGGCGATCGCGACGAAGTGCTGGTCGCGCAGCAGGACCCCGTACCCGCCGAGCGCGGTGCGCAGGCCCGCCCCGCGCCGCCGCTCGGGCGGGAGCGTCTCGGGCAGCCGGCGCCAGACCACGACCCACAGCACCGCGCCGAACACCGCCAGCGCGACGAACACCGCGCGCCACCCCCACTGGCCGGCGATCAGCCCGCCGACCGACGGCGCGAACAGCGGCGCCACCCCGATCACGAGCATGAGCCGGGACAGCAGCCGCGACGCGTCCGACCCCACGAACCGGTCGCGGATCACCGCGATCGCGACCACGGTGGCCGCGGCGTTGAAGAAGCCCTGCGCGACCCGGAGCGCGATCAGCGCCCCGATCCCCGGCGCGACCGCGCAGAGCAGCGAGATCACGATGTGCAGCGCGATGCCGATCAGCACCGGGCGCCGACGTCCGAAGCGGTCCGACAGCGGGCCCACGACCAGCTGGCCCACCGCGCCGCCGACGAGCACCCCGGTCATGGTCAGCTGGACGGCCGTGGTCGTGGTGCCCAGGTCGCGAGCGACGTCGGGCAGGGACGGCAGGTAGATGTCGCTGGTCACGGCGGGCAGGGCGCACATCAGCCCGAGCAGCAGCACGTACTTCGCGTTCGGCCGGTAGTCGCTGGGAGTCGGGGGGCCGCCGGTAGTCATCGGGTCGATTCTCCCATCGCCGATCCGATCCGTGGTCATCGCCCGGACCGCTGGGGCAGGCTTGACCCATGTGCGGTCGATACGCCTCCTTCCGCGAGGCCCAGGATCTGGCGGACGAGTTCGCGGTGGCACGGATCGCCGACGACGTCCGGCTCCTGCCGCCGTCCTGGAACGTGGCCCCCACCGACACGGTGCGGATGGTGGTCGAACGGCCCAGCCGCCTCGAGGACGGCTCGGCCGGCGAGATCGAGCGCACGCTGCGCGGCGCGCGCTGGGGCCTGGTGCCGTCCTGGGCGAAGGATCCCAAGATCGGGAGCACGATGATCAACGCGCGCGCCGAGACCCTCGCCACGAAGCCGGCGTTCCGGCGGGCGTTCGCGACGCGGCGCGCCCTGCTGCCGGCCGACGGCTACTACGAGTGGCAGCCGCCCGCCCCCGGCTCACCCACGAAGACGAAGCAGCCGATCTACATCCACGCGCCCGACGACGTCCCGCTCGCGATGGCGGGGCTGTACGAGTTCTGGGCGGATCCGACCAAGGAGCCCGACGACCCGACCCGGTGGCTGGTGACCGCGACGGTCGTGACCACCACCGCCGTCGACGAGATGGGCCAGGTCCACGACCGCCAGCCGGTGATCCTGCTCCCCGACCGGTGGGACGCCTGGTTGGACCCCGCGGTCGACGCTGCCGGCGCCGCGAGCCTCCTCGCCGCCCCCGCCCCGCGGCTGGCCCTGACGCCGGTCTCCACCGCGGTCAACAAGGTGAGCAACAACTCCCCCACCCTGATCACCCCGCTGTGACCTGATCACCCCGCTGTGACCCGGGGTCAGGTGGTGGCGCTGACCCGGACCGGCGCGATCGAGCCCAGCCCGGCCAGGTCCCGGGCCGGCTGCGGCGTGAGGGCGAAGCGCGGGTCCTGGGCGAGCAGCGCCGCCGTCGCCTGGTCCGTGAGCACGGTGCTGGGCTCCGCGATGTCGGTCAGCCGGGCCGCGACGTTCACGGACGCGCCGAACACGTCACCGAACCGCGACAGCACCCGCCCCTGCACGAACCCGACCCGGACGGGCGTCACGCCGCGGGCCCCCTCGGCCATCCCGCCGGCGGAGCGCTCGGCGTCGACGTCGAGCTCGCTGCCGAGCACGCGGGCCAGGCCGAGCGCGACGTGCGCGCCGGTGACGACGTCGTCGGCGATGAACAGGACCGCGTCGCCGATGGTCTTGACGACCCTGCCCCCGGCCGCCGTCACGACGTCGCGTGCGGCGGTCTCGAACCGCTGGACGAACAGGGACAGGTCGGTGGGCCCGAGCCCGGCCGTGCGCCGCGTGAACGACACCATGTCGGCGAAGCCGACCGCGCGGGCCAGCGGCAGGGCGGTCGGGTCGGGGTGGTCCGCCATCCGGGCCTCGCCGAACTCCGCGGCGATCCGGCCCGCCATGGCCGCCAGGTGGCGCCGCCAGGAGTGCACGAGCTGGGCCTCGAGCATCGGCCCCGTCTCGGCGAGCTGATCGAGCACCACGAGCCGCGCGCTCGTGTCGTCGAGCTGGAAGCGGGCCGCGGTGTCTTCCACCAGCGCCTCGACCTGCCACAGCACGAGCCGCTCGGACGTGTGCCCGAGCGCCCGGGTGAGGGTGACCGCCGTGCGCCGCTCCAGGTGCCCCGCGGCGACCAGCCCGGTGATGCGGATCAGCGCGGCGACGTCGTCCTCGGTGAAGACCGGGTCGTCCAGGTCGGCGTGGGGCAGGCCGAGCGTCGACCAGAACAGGCTCGCGTCCTCGACCGCGACGCAGGGATCGGAGCGGGCGGCGAGGTCGCGCAGGGTCAGCGTGCGGTCGCCCCCCAGCAGGAGGGAGTCGAGCCGGTCGACGGTCGAGCCGGCCTCGGGTGGCACCGGCTCGGGGACTGCGGACGTGGGGAAAGTCACACGTGCAGGCTAGTTCACCCCGGTACGACGCCGCGGACGCGGTGCCCTCGGACGCGGCCCACTCGGACGCGGCTCACTCGGACGCGGTCCGCACGTGCAGCACGTCCCCCGCGAGCACGGTGTGCTCGACGCCGCCGTCGTCGATCACCACCAGCGCGCCGTCGGGCCCGAGCCGACGCGCGAGCCCGACCAGCTCGGTGCCCCCCGGCAGCGCGACCCGCACCCGGCGCCCGATCGTGAGGCAGACCGCCGTCACCTCGTCCGCGAGACCGGCGGCGACCGCATCGCCGCCCGCGGCCGTCCACCGCGCGGACAGGTCCGCGAACGCCTCCACGAGGGCGTCCAGGAGCACCTCGCGGTCGAGATCCTGAGCGCCCGCGAGCGCGAGCGAGATCGCGCTCGGCACGGGCAGCTCGTCCGCGACCTGAGTCACGTTCACCCCGATGCCCAGGACGACGGCCGACCCCGCCGGGGTCCGCACCAGCTCGGTGAGGATGCCCCCCACCTTGCGGTCCGTGCCCCACCCGTCGAGCTCGACCGCGCCGGGCTGCGGCACGAGCAGGTCGTTGGGCCACTTCAGCCCCGCCTGGACCCCGGCGGTGGCGCGCAGCGCGTACACCGCCCCCAGACCGGCCAGCAGCGGGAGCCAGCCGAGCGCGTCTAGCGGCGGCCGCGCCCAGATCGAGATCGAGAGCGTCAGGGCCGCCCGGGCCGGCGTCTGCCAGTCGCGCCCGGCCCGGCCGTGCCCGCCCTCCTGGTGGTCGGCCACGAGCAGGCCCACCCCGGGCCACCCTGCCGGGTCGCGAGCCAGGGCGGCCGCGAGCGCGGTGTTCGTCGACCCGACCCGCTCCACCACCTCGACCCGACCGAGCGGACCGCTCGGGGCGAGCAGCAGCTCGCGCAGCACGGACGAACGCAACGCCGGTCGGTTCACCATGACCTCATCCTTTCGGTCCCACGCCTGGTCGACTCCCCATCATCGCGCGCAGGGCGGCGGGCTGCGCCGCGGCCGACCGCCCGGAGAGCGACCGCCCGGAGCGAGATGTCCCGCTCCGGGCGGCGGTCCGTCTAGTCTCGGCCCTGTGACTGACGCACTGACGCCCCCGGAAACCGGCACCGCCGCCAAGCTTGCCGACCTGCGCGAGCGGATCGACTCCGCGACCCGAGCTCCCGAGGAGGCGGCCCAGGGCAAGCAGCACGCGCGCGGCAAGAAGACCGCCCGGGAGCGGATCGACGGCCTGCTCGACGCCGGCTCGTTCGTCGAGCTCGACGCGTTCGCGCGGCACCGGTCGACCAACTTCGGCCTCGAGAAGAAGCGCATCCCGGGGGACGGCGTCGTCGTCGGGCACGGCACGATCGACGGCCGGCAGGTCTGCATCTACGCGCAGGACTTCACGGTCTTCGGCGGCTCGCTCGGCGAGGTGCACGGGCAGAAGATCACCAAGGTGATGGACCTGGCGCTGCGCACCGGGGTGCCGCTGATCGGCATCGCCGACGGCGGCGGGGCGCGCATCCAGGAGGGCGTGGCCGCCCTCACCCAGTTCGCCGAGATCTTCCGCCGCAACGTCGCCGCGTCCGGGGTGATCCCGCAGATCTCGCTGATCCTCGGGCCCAGCGCCGGCGGCGCGGTGTACTCCCCCGCGCTGACCGACTTCATCGTGATGGCCGACGGCACGTCGAACATGTTCATCACGGGTCCCGACGTCATCCGCGCCGTGACCGGCGAGGACGTCGGCCTCGAGGAGCTCGGAGGTGCGCACACGCACAACGAGCGGTCCGGCGTCGCGCACTACCTCGCCGCCGACGAGGACGACGCGTTGGACTACGTGAAGTCGCTGCTGTCCTACCTCCCGTCGAACAACCTCAGCGACCCGCCGGTCTTCGCCTCGGGCGACGTCCCCCTCGAGGTGACCGACGCCGACCGCGAGCTCGACTCCCTCATCCCGGACTCGGACAGCCAGCCGTACGACATGCGCACCGTCCTCGAGCACGTGCTCGACGAGGGCGTGCTGCTCGAGGTCCAGCCGCTGTACGCGCGCAACGTGCTGATCGGGTTCGGCCACGTCGAGGGGCACCCCGTCGGGATCGTGGCCAACCAGCCCCAGCACATGGCCGGCACGCTCGACATCAACGCCGCCGAGAAGGCCGCGCGCTTCGTGCGCACCTGCGACGCGTTCAACCTGCCGGTGCTGACCTTCGTGGACGTGCCCGGGTTCCTGCCCGGGACCGACCAGGAGTGGAACGGGATCATCCGCCGCGGCGCGAAGCTGATCTACGCCTACGCCGAGGCGACCGTGCCGCTGGTCACCCTCATCACCCGCAAGGCGTACGGCGGCGCGTACATCGTGATGGGCTCCAAGCAGCTGGGCGCGGACGTCAACCTCGCCTGGCCGACGGCGCAGATCGCCGTGATGGGCGCCGGCGGGGCGGTCAACATCTTGCAGCGCGCCGCGATCAAGGTCGTGGCCGACGCCGGCGGCGACGTCGAGGAGGAGCGCACCCGCCTGACGAACGAGTACGAGGACGCGATCGTCAACCCGTGGGACGCCGCCGACCGCGGGTACGTCGACGCGGTCATCGAGCCGTCCGAGACCCGCATCCAGATCGTGCGGGCCCTGCGTGCCCTGCGCACCAAACGGGCGACCCTGCCCCCGAAGAAGCACGGCAACATCCCCCTGTAGACCGCTGGGAGACCCGAGAATGGATGACCGGATGGACCACGAAGTGAGGGAACTGTGAGCGAGCACGGCCATGACACCTCAGGCTCGGCCCACTCCGGCCTGCCGCTGAAGGGCATCGACGGCGCCGACCTGCACCGCACCGTGGACGCGCTCGCGGCCGCGCTGCACGAGTACATCGGCACCGCCGTCGGGGTGCGCGCCGAGTTCGGGGCGCACGAGGCCGACGAGGACCCGCGGGTCCTCGCGCTCGAGTCCCGGGTCGGCGCGCTGAACGCCGAGCTCTACGACCTCGTGCACTCGACACTCGGGCTGCACGCCGACCTCACGTCGATGGCGTGGGACGCCGACGAGCACGAGCACTCGCCGGCCGACCTCGACGCGCCGCCCGCGAGCGACGCCGCGGAGGCGTTCCACCTGGGCTTCGTCGTCGGGCCGCCGGTCGGGACCAGCGACGTCACGATGGACTCCGTGCTGGACCTGCTCGACCAGGGCGGCGAGGAGCTCGTGGCCCGGCTCGTGGATGCCGGGTTCGACGTCGTGGAGTGGGCCACCTCGCGCGGCGAGCCGGCCGACTTCGAGGGCTTCACCGACGAGGAGGACGACGACTCGTGATCGACGATCTCGGCGGCGAGCCGGCCGTCGTCCACGTGGTGCGCGGCGAGCCCGACGACGTCGAGCTGGCGGCCCTGGTCGCTGGGCTAGCGGCCGCGGGCGCCGAGGCGGGCGACGACGATCCCACCGCGACGCACCCGCACACCGCGTGGTCGGACCGGTCCCGGGCGATGCGCGGCCGCACCGGCCCGCGCACCCCGACCGCGCCGGGCGCGGACTCGTGGCGCTGGAGCCTGCGCGCCTGAGGTCGTCGGCCGGTTGCCCGCCGGTTGCCCGCCGGATGCCCGCGGGTAGGGCGTACCCGCCGGTAGGGTCCGGGACATGACTTCCCGCCCGGTCTCGCCCGCCCCCACCCGCCGGCCCAGCCCCATCGACGCGATCGCCGAGCGGTACGTCGATCGGGTGGCCCAGCTCGACCCGCTCGCCGCCACGCTGATGGGCATCGACGGGTACGACGCCCAGATGACCGACTACTCGCCGGTCGGCCATGCCCTGCGCGCGGACGCCGGTCGCGCCGTCCTGGCCGAGCTCGCCGCCCAGTGGCCGACCGACGCCGTCGACGAGGTCACCCTGGCGGCGATGCAGGAGCGCATCGGGCTGGAGCTCGAGCTCGACGCGGCCGGCGAGCTGCTGTGCGACCTGAACAACATCGCGTCCCCCGTGCAGGGGCTGCGGGACGTCTTCGACCTGATGGCGACCGACACCGTCGGAGCCTGGGCGAACATCGCCGCCCGCCTGAACCTGCTCCCCGGCGCGGTCGACGGGTACGTCGCCTCGCTGCGCGAGAGCCTGGCGCGCGGCCGCGTCCCCGCGATCCGTCAGGTCGACGAGTGCCTCGCCCAGGCGGAGGAGCTCGCCGACGAGGAGTCGTCGTTCTTCACCTCCTTCGTGGCCGACGACGCCGTCGAGGCCGTCCTGGCGGGCGCGGAGCCGGCGGACACCGCCGCGGCGCAGGCGGTCCGCGTCGAGCTCGACCGCGGCGCCGGGTCGGCCCGGGCGGCCTACCGCGAGCTCGCGCGGTTCCTGCGCGACGAGCTCGCGCCGCACGCCCCCGCGACGGACGCGGTCGGTCGCGAGCGGTACGCGCTGTGGTCGCGGTACTTCCTCGGGGCCACGGTCGACCTCGACGAGACCTACGCGTGGGGGCTCGAGGAGCTGGACCGGGTCGTCGCCGAGCAGGAGGCGGTCGCCCGCGAGATCCTCGGCCTGGAGCCGAGCGGCACCCTCGTCGAGGACGACGGCGACCTCGACGACGGCGACCTCGTGCAGCGCGCGGTCGCGGCGCTCGACGCCGACCCGGCGTACCTCCTGACCGGCACGCAGGCGCTGCGCGAGTGGATGCAGACCACGTCCGACGCAGCGGTCGCCGCGCTCGACGGCGTGCACTTCGACATCCCCGAGCCGCTCCGCACGCTCGAGTGCAGGATTGCGCCGACCCACCAGGGCGGCATCTACTACACGCCCCCGAGCGACGACTTCTCCCGCCCGGGGCGGATGTGGTGGTCGGTGCCGCTCGAGGTCACCGAGTTCACCACCTGGCGCGAGAAGACCACGGTCTTCCACGAGGGCGTGCCCGGACACCACCTGCAGACCGGCCAGGCGATCTTCGCCCGGGACGTGCTCAACCGCTGGCGCCGGCTCGCCTGCTGGGTGTCGGGCCACGGCGAGGGCTGGGCGCTGTACGCCGAGCGGCTGATGGGCGACCTGGGGTTCCTCGACAACCCGGGCGACCGGCTCGGGATGCTGGACGGTCAGCGGATGCGCGCCGCCCGCGTGGTGCTCGACATCGGCGTGCACCTCGCACTGCCGGCGCCGGAGCGCTGGGGCGGCGGGACGTGGGACGCGGACAAGGCCCTGACGTTCCTGCGCGCCAACGTCACGATGCCCGACGCCCTCGTGCAGTTCGAGCTGACCCGCTACCTCGGCTGGCCGGGTCAGGCGCCGTCGTACAAGGTCGGGCAGCGGCTGTGGGAGCAGGCCCGCGACGACGCTGCCGCCGCCGCCAAGGCACGTGGCGAGGAGTTCGACCTGCGGGCCTTCCACGACCGTGCGCTCGCCCTGGGCTCCGTCGGGCTGGACGTGCTGCGGACCGCGCTGGGGTGACTCAGGGCTGAGCCGCCGCGCTCCGCCGGCGGGCCGTCGAGACGGCCGCCGTCGGTCAGCCGAAGACCGCGGCGCCGTACTTGGCCAGGATGAGCGCGATCAGCAGGATCAGCCAGGCGGCCACGAAGAAGACGTCGTTGTCGCTGCGCACGAACTCCCGCGCGCGGCGCTCCAGGCCCTTGGGCAGGAACAGGTTGCCCTCGCGCAGGTTGTAGTGCGTCAGGCTCCAGAAGACCAGCGTCGTCGACAGCGTGATGAGCAGGCACCAGGGGCAGAGCGCGTGGATCACGAGCATGGACTGGCTGAACAGCCAGTAGGCGAAGATCAGCCCGAGCGTGTAGACGAACTGCGCGGAGGCCATGAACCACCGCGGGAAGCGCACCCCGCCGAGCAGCGCGACCGCCACGGTGATGACGACCGACTCGGCGATGAGGCCGAGGAACGCGTTGGGGAACCCGAACAGGCTCGCCTGCCACGAGAGCCCGACCTGCCCGCAGCTGATCACCGAGTTGATGTCGCAGCTCAGGGCGGCGTTGGGGTCGCGGGCCAGCTCGATCGCGTCGACCGACAGCACGAAGGAAGCCAGCAGGCTGAGACAGGCGGAGAACAGCATCGTGCCGAAGATCCAGCCCTCGGAATGGCGGAGCCGGTGCATGCGATTTCCACGCTCGTCGATCATCACGCTCACCAGTGCCTCATCTCTGTTGGCCGACGACGGCTCGTCGCGGCGCGGGACGCAGTCAACTCTAGATTGGTGAGGGGACCCTGAACGCCGAGGGGTGAAGTTCCCTCGGTCGTGCGCCGGTACGCTCCTTGGCCGTGACCCGACTGCTGCTCGCCTCCGCCTCGCCCGCCCGACGCGCCACGCTCGCCGGAGCGGGGATCGACGCCCTCGTCGCGACCTCCAGGGTCGACGAGGAGGCGGAGCTCACCGCCGCCACGGAGCGGTTCGGCGCGCTCGAGCCCGCGGACGCGGTCCTGGTGCTCGCCCACGCGAAGGCGCAGTGGGTCGTCGAGCACCGCCCCACGCCCGAGGCCGAGGCCGAGGCCGACGTGAGCGTCGCCGGGCAGGACCCCGCGTCCGACCTCATCGTGATCGGCTGCGACTCGATGCTCGAGCTCGACGGCGAGATCTTCGGCAAGCCGGCCGACGCGGCGCAGGCCGGGGCCCGCTGGCGGACCATGCGCGGCCGCTCGGCCGTGCTGCACACCGGGCACTGGCTGATCGACGACCGCGACCCCGCCGCGGGCGGCACGGGCGGGACCCTCGGTGCGACGTCGTCGACCGTGGTGCACTTCGCCGACCTCACCGACGCCGAGATCGACGCCTACGTGGCCACCGGCGAACCGCTCGCGGTCGCCGGCGCGTTCACGGTCGACGGGCTCGGCGGGGCCTTCGTCACCGGGATCGAGGGCGACTACCACGGCGTGGTGGGCCTGAGCCTGCCGTTGCTGCGCGAGCTGCTCGGCGAGCTCGGCGTGACGATCCCCGAGCTGTGGCGCCAGGCCGCGGGTGTTGTGGCCTGAACACAAGCGCGACCGGCAGGGCGCACTCGGTGACCCGGCGTCGTCGTGGGAAACCTACAAACCCCCGGCGCAGGGGTTGGGAGATCGTCCAATCTTCTCGCAAGGATGCGCCAGAGAGCGGGTCCGCCGGACGGCGGGCGTTACGGTGAGCCGTGCCCCCCATCTCGAAGGTCCTTGTCGCCAACCGCGGTGAGATCGCCGTCCGTATCGTCCGGGCGTGCAGCGACGCCGGTCTGGCGTCCGTGGCCGTGTACGCAGACTCCGACCGCGAGTCGCTGCACGTACGCCTCGCCGACGAGGCGTTCGCCCTCAGCGGGATGCGCGCCGCCGAGACGTACCTCGACATCGCCAAGCTGATCGACGTGGCGCGCCGCTCGGGCGCCGACGCCGTCCACCCCGGCTACGGCTTCCTCGCCGAGAACGCCGCGTTCGCCTCCGCCGTGATCGGCGCCGGGCTGATCTGGATCGGGCCGTCGCCCGCCGCCATCGAGGCCCTCGGCGACAAGGTCAGCGCACGGCGGATCGCCCAGCGCGCGGGTGCACCGCTGGTCGCCGGCACGCCCGGGCCGGTGGAGACCACGGCCGAGATCCACGCGTTCGCCGCCGAGCACGGCCTCCCGATCGCGATCAAGGCCGCCTTCGGCGGTGGCGGCCGAGGACTGAAGGTCGCGCGGACGGTCGGCGAGATCGACGAGATGTTCGAGTCCGCCGTCCGCGAGGCGATCGCCGCGTTCGGCCGGGGCGAGTGCTTCGTCGAGCGGTACCTCGAGAACCCGCGGCACGTGGAGACCCAGTGCCTCGCGGACGCGCACGGGACCGTCGTCGTCGTCTCCACCCGAGACTGCTCGCTGCAGCGTCGCCACCAGAAGCTCGTCGAGGAGGCGCCCGCGCCCTTCCTCACCGACGCCCAGAACGAGCAGCTGATCTCGTCCTCGATCTCGATCCTGCGCGAGGCCGGCTACGTCGGCGCGGGCACGTGCGAGTTCCTGGTCGGCGCCGACGGCACGGTGTCGTTCCTCGAGGTCAACACCCGCCTGCAGGTCGAGCACCCCGTGACCGAGGAGGTCTCCGGCATCGACCTGGTCCTCGAGCAGTTCCGGATCGCCGCGGGCGAGCCGCTCGGCTACGACCGGGTCGCCACCCGTGGGCACTCGATCGAGTTCCGGATCAACGGCGAGGACCCGGCCGCGAACTTCCTGCCCCGGCCGGGCAAGATCACCACCCTGCGGCTGCCGTCGGGGCCCGGGGTCCGGGTCGACTCGGGGGTCGTCGAGGGTGACACGATCTCCGGCGCGTTCGACTCGATGCTCGCGAAGGTGATCATCACCGGCGCGACGCGCACCCAGGCGATCCGGCGCGCACGACGGGCGCTGGCCGAGCTCGAGATCGGCGGCATCCCGACCGTGCTGGCGTTCCACCGCGCGGTGCTCGACGAGGTCGCGTTCGTCCCTGCCGATCCGCTCGAGACGTTCGCGGTGCACACCCGCTGGATCGAGACCGAGTTCGCCGAGAAGCTCGCCACGCTCGGCGCCGCCGCGGCGCCCGCACCGCAGGGCGACGAGGTCGCCGAGCCGGCCGCCACCGAGCGCGTGGTCGTCGAGGTCGGCGGCAAGCGGCTCGAGATCATCATCCCGGCCGGGCTCTCCCTGAACCGCGGCCGCGGCACCGGTGCCCGCCGACCGGTGCGGCGCACGACCCAGCGCTCCACCCCCACCGCCTCCGGCACGATGCTCTGCTCACCGATGCAGGGCACCATCGTCAAGGTCGCCGTCGCGGACGGGGCCGACGTCGTCGAGGGCGATCTCGTCGTCGTGCTCGAGGCGATGAAGATGGAGCAGCCGCTGCTGGCCCACCGCGCGGGCCGGGTGACCGGCCTGGCTGCCGGCGTCGGCGCGAGCGTCGGCGCAGGCACGCTGATCTGCGACATCGTCGGCTGACGAACCCCCACGTGCGGTCCGAACCCGGCGACCCGGTCTCAGCCCCGGCCCCGGGCCCGGCCGCCGAGGCTGGCGTCCGGGGCGTCGGCGCGTTCCATCGGCACCCCGGCGACGGCTGGGCCCAGTGCCTCCAGGGCCACCGGCACTGGGGCCTGCACGGTGCGGCCGGCCTCTTGCTGGCCCGGCGCGCGCACGGCGGTTCGATCGACGCCGTCGTGCTCCAGCACCGCGCGCTGTGGAGCGACCAGGGCGGCACCTGGGGCTTCCCCGGGGGTGCGCTCGCACCGGGAGAGTCGGCCGAGGTCGGCGCGCTGCGCGAGGCGAGCGAGGAGGCCGGCATCCCGGCCGCGGCCGTCCGCCTGCGTGGCAGCGTCCTGCTCGACCACGGCGGGTGGACCTACACCACGGTCCTGGCCGAGACGCTCATGCCGTTCGAGCCCGCCGCGACCGACACCGAGAGCCTCGAGGTCGCGTGGGTCCTGCTCGACGACGTCGCGCGGCTCCCGCTCCTGCCCGCGTTCGCCGAGGCGTGGCCGCGCCTGCGAGAACTGCTCGAGGCCGATGGCTTCCACGGCCGAACCACCTGAGGTACTGTTCCGGTTTGTTAGGTAAGGCGTACCTCACCTCGAAATGCCGAGCGACGCCGCCCCCACCACCCGGAAAGAACCGCTCCCCATGGTCGCGAACTACCTGATCGGCCTGCGCGAAGGCCTCGAGGCGGCGCTCGTCATCGGCATCCTCGTCGCCTACCTCGTGCGCACCGGACGGCGCGACGCCCTCCCGCAGCTCTGGCTCGGGGTCGGGGTGGCCGTGGCCGCCTCGCTCGCGTTCGGCGCAGCCCTCACCTACGGCCCGCGCGGTCTGACGTTCGAGGCCCAGGAGGCCATCGGGGGAACGCTCTCCATCGCCGCCGTCGGGCTGGTCACCTGGATGATCTTCTGGATGGCCCGCACGGCCCGGCACCTCAAGTCGGACCTGGAGCACCGCCTCGACGGCGCGGTCGCTGCCGGCCGGTGGGCCGTGCTCGTGATCGCGCTGCTCGCCGTCGGCCGGGAGGGGCTCGAGACGGCCCTGTTCCTCTGGGCGGCCGCTCAGGCCACCGGCTCCACGACGCAGCCCCTGCTCGGCGGAGCCCTCGGGCTGGCGACCGCGATCGCGCTCGGCTGGGGCATCTACCGGGGCGCGCTCACGCTGAACCTGCGGGTGTTCTTCGCCTGGACCGGCGCGTTCCTCGTCATCGTGGCCGGCGGGGTGCTCTCCTACGGGATCCATGACCTGCAGGAGGCCGGCCTGCTCCCCGGGCTGACGTCCGTGGCCTTCGACGTCTCCGCGACCATCCCCCCGAGCAGCTGGTACGGGACGCTGCTCAAGGGGGTCTTCAACTTCTCGCCGGTGACGACCTGGCTCGAGCTGACGGCCTGGGTCGCCTACGTCGGGGTGACCCTGACCGTGTTCGTGCGCGTCGTGTGGTTCGCCCGTCCCCCCGCGGCCCGCACGCCGGCCGGCCCGGCGACCCCCGCGGCCCCGGCCACCCCCGCGGCCGGACCGGCGACCCGGCTGTCCGCGGCCGTCTGACGCCTCCACCTGCGCGATCTGCTCGTCCCCCGCACCGACCCGCACCAACCCACCCGTCGAGCTCCGGCTACCCGGCCGCGTCGAACCGTCGCCCGCACCCCGTGCGTCGACCCATCCTGGAGGATTCCCCATGCGCGCTCGCAGGTCCCTGACCGCCCTCGCGGCCACCGCCCTGTTGATCCCGCTCGCGGCCTGCACGCAGAACGACGTCGGCGCGGCGGCCTCCGGTGGGAACGGTCCGACCACGCTCACGGTGGACTCGAGCGCCGACGCCTGCGCGGTCTCGGCCACCACGGCGCCGTCGGGCACGGTGGTGTTCTCGGTGACCAACTCCGGCAGCGAGGTGACCGAGTTCTACCTGCTGGCGGCCGACGGGCTGCGGATCGTCGCCGAGGTCGAGAACGTCGGCCCCGGGATCACCCGCGACCTGGTCCTGGCCGCGCAGCCGGGCACCTACCAGACGGCCTGCAAGCCGGGCATGACGGGCACGGGCCAACGGGCGGAGTTCACCGTCACGGACTCGGGGATCGAGGTCGGGCCGACCGGCGAGGTGGCCGAGCAGCTCGCCACCGCGAGCACGAACTACGTCGCGTACGTGCAGGACCAGACCGAGCAGCTCCTCGTCGCGACCGAGGCGTTCGCCGCGGCCTTCCTCGCCGGCGACGACGACGCCGCCCGGGCCGCGTACGCCTCGACCCGCGTGCACTGGGAGCGCATCGAGCCGGTCGCCGAGTCGTTCGGCGACCTCGACCCGCGGATGGACCTGCGCGAGGCCGACGTCGAGCCCGGGACCGAGTGGACGGGATGGCACTTGCTCGAGAAGGACCTCTGGGCCCCGACGACCGAGGCGAACGGCGGCGTCGCCTACGTCCCGCTGACCGCCGAGCAGCGCACCCAGTTCACCGACCAGCTCGTGGCGGACACCCTCGACCTCGACGGACGGGTGCACGCCGACGACTTCACCCTGACGGCCGACCAGATCGGCAACGGTGCCAAGAGCCTGCTCGACGAGGTGGCCACCGGGAAGGTCACCGGCGAGGAGGAGATCTGGTCGCACACCGACCTCTGGGACTTCCAGGCCAACGTCGACGGCGCCCGGGTCGCGTTCGAGGGTCTGCGGGACGTGGTCGCGGCCAAGGACGCCGAGCTCGCCACGACGCTCGACGAGCGGTTCGCGGACGTCCAGCTGCTGCTCGACGCCCACCGCGCCGGGGACGGCTTCGCCATGTACACCGACCTCACGTCCGACGAGGTCCGGGCCCTGGCCAACGCCGTCGACGCGCTGGGCGAGCCGCTGTCGCGGCTGACGTCCGCGGTCGTGCTCTGAGCACCGGCATGGTCGAGCAGGACGACGCGCGCCCCGGTGTCTCCCGGCGCGCGATCCTGGGGTGGGCCGGCGCGGCCGCGGCCGTCGGCATCGCGGGTGCGGGCGGCGTCGCCGCCGGACGCGCGTCGTCCCCGGCCACCGGTGCGCCGACCGGCGCGTCCCGGGTCTACCCGTTCACCGGCGCGCACCAGGCGGGGATCGTCACCCCCGCGCAGGACCGTCTGCACTTCGCGACCTGGGACCTGACCACCACGTCGCGCGACGACGTCATCGACCTGCTGCGCCGCTGGACGACGGCGGCGGCGCGCCTGACCCAGGGGCTGCCCGCCGGCGAGTTCGACCCCGGCGCGGGCCCCTACGACTCCCCGCCGGACGACACCGGCGAGGCGGCCGACCTGGCCGCGTCCGGATTGACCCTCACGTTCGGGTTCGGCGGGTCGCTGTTCTCCACCGCCGACGGCACGGACCGGTTCGGGCTGGCGGCCCGCCGCCCCGCAGCCCTGGCCGACCTGCCGCACTTCCCGGGCGACCAGCTGGAGGCCGCCCGCACCGGCGGCGACCTCGCGGTCCAGGCCTGCGCGGACGACCCGCAGGTGGCCGTGCACGCGATCCGCAACCTGTCGCGCCTCGCGTTCGGCACCGCGGCCATCCGGTGGAGCCAGCTCGGCTACGGCCGCACCTCGTCGACGTCGACCGCCCAGCGGACCCCGCGCAACCTGTTCGGGTTCAAGGACGGCACCGCCAACCTCATGGCGGAGGAGCCCGAGCAGGCCGAGGAGCACCTGTGGGTCGCGGCCGACGACGACGCTGCCGGCGGCGCTTCGGGTGGCGGCGACACCGCCTGGATGACGGGCGGCTCCTACCTGGTCGCCCGGCGGATCCGGATGACCGTCGAGACCTGGGACCGGTCCTCGCTGCGCGAGCAGGAGCAGATCGTCGGGCGGACCAAGGGCGAGGGCGCACCCCTGTCGGGCGGGACGGAGCACACCGACCCGGACTTCGCCGCGGGCGGGCGCGGGGGCGAGCCCCTCATCCCGATCGACTCGCACGTGCGCCTCGCCCACCCGAGCAGCAACGGCGGAGCCCGGATGCTGCGGCGCGGGTACAACTACACCGACGGCTCGGACGGGCTCGGACGGCTCGACGCCGGCCTGTTCTTCCTCGCGTACGTCCGCGACCCGCGCACGCAGTACACCCCGATGCAGACGGCCCTCGCGCGGGACGACGCGATGAGCGAGTACCTGCGCCACACCGGCTCCGGGCTCTGGGCCGTCCCGCCCGGCGTACCCGAGGGTGCGACCATGGGGACGCCCGACGGCGCGTTCGTCGGGCAGGGCCTGTTCACCTGACCGGGCCCGTGATCTGCCGAGGAGCACCGTGCGCCTGTCCCTGACCTTCCCCGAAGCGCTCGAGTTCGCCCTCCTGGGCGGGGCCCTGCCCCCGGTCCTGCGCGAGGTGACCGCCACGGGCTCGACCGTCCGGGCCGACGTCGACCTGCGTGCGGTCCCGGCTCCCCCGTTCGCCCTGCGTGCGCTCGCGACCATCGCGCCGACGGTGCGGGTGGACGCCACGTTCCGGTCGTTCGCCGGCGGCCGCGCCACGTTCGACCTGGTCATCAAGGCCGGCGCGGTGCCGGTGCAGAAGCTGCTGAACCAGCTGACGCCGCTGCTCAACTCGGGCCTGCGCGCCGCTCACCTGCCGGCCGGGCTCGTCGTCGTCGAGCAGGGCCCCCACGGTGAGCCGCAGGCCGTGCTGGACCTGCAGTCGGCTGTGGCCCTGCGGGCCACCGGCGTGACGATCACCGCCTTCGAGATCGCCGACGCCTCGGTCGACCTGACCGCCACCGTCCACCAGCTCGCCCTGCGCCCGTCCGCCAGCACCCGCTGACGCGGCGCCGATCCTGGACCTGCCGGGGCGCGCGTCAGGGGGTGTGGCGGTGGAGCATGCGGGCGGCCTCGGCGACCGTCCCGGACAAGGACGGGTAGACCGTGAACGAGTCGGCGATGTCATCCGCCGTGAGCCGGTGCGCGAACGCGAGCGTGATCGGGAAGATCAGCTCGCTCGCCCGGTGCGCCACCACCACGCCCCCGAGGATCACCCCGGTGACCGAGTGGATGTAGAGCTTCACGAAGCCGTACTTCAGGCCCATCATCTTGGCGCGCGGGTTCCCGCGCAGCGGGAGCATGCTCACCCGGTACGCGGTGCCGACCGCCTTGAGCTGGTCCTCGTTGTAGCCGACGGTCGCGATCTCCGGTGAGGTGAAGATCGTCGCGGCGACCTCGGTGGTCTCGAGCGGGCTCACCGCGTCGCCGAGCGCGTGGGCCATCGCGATCCGCCCCTGCATCGCCGCCACGGACGCGAGGGGAAGCACCCCGGTGCAGTCCCCGGCCGCGTAGATCCCCCGTGCGGAGGTCCGCGAGACCCGGTCGACCTCGACGTGGCCGCCCGGACCGAGCCGCACCCCGGCCTCCTCGAGCCCGATCCCGGCGGTGTTCGGGACCGACCCGACGGCCAGGAGCACGTGCGACCCGCGCACCGTGCTCCCGTCCGCGAGCGTCACCTCGACCCTGTCGCCCGTGCGGACGGCCGACTCCGCGCGGGAGCGCGCCATGACGGTCATCCCGCGAGCGGTGAACACCTCTTCGATGACGGCGGCAGCGTCGGGGTCCTCACCGGGCAGCACCTGGTCGCGGCTCGAGATCAGCACGACCTCGGCGCCCAGCGCGTTGTACGCCCCCGCGAACTCGGCACCGGTGACCCCGGAGCCGACCACGATCAGCCGTTCGGGCAGCGCGGTCAGCCGGTACAGCTGGGTCCAGGTGAGGATCCGCTCGCCGTCCGGCTGGGCGGCGGGGAGCACGCGGGGTGCGGCGCCGGTCGCGATCAGGATCACGTCGGCGTCGAACGCCCCGGCGCCGTCGACCACCACCCGCTGCGGGCCCTCGAGCCGCCCCGCGCCGTCGACGACCCGCACGCCCTCGCGCTCGAGCCGGGCCTTGATGTCGACCGACTGCGCCGTCGCGAGCCCGAGCACCCGGTGGTTGACCACCCCGAGGTCCACCTGCACGGCGGCCGCGGCGTCGGCCGCACCCGCAGCCTCCCCGGCCGGGAAGATCCCGAGCTCGGACGCGCGGGCGATGACCGTCATCGACTCCGCCGTGGCGATCAGCGTCTTGGACGGCACGACGTCGGTCAGCACGGCGGAACCGCCGAGGCCGTCGCGCTCCACGAGCGTGACCTCGGCGCCCCGCCGTCGGGCGATCAGCGCGGCTTCGTAGCCGCCCGGACCACCGCCGACGATGACGACGCGCGTGCTCTGCAGGTCCTGCGCCGAGGTGCTCACGACGCCATCATGCCTGTCCGGGCGCCGCGAGCCACCAGATCACGGCCCGGACCCGCCCGGGCCGATAACCTCAGGGCATGAGCCCGACGACGGACACCGCCCCCCACTCGCTCGACGATCCGGCGGTGGACCCGTTCGACGTGGCCCGCGCCGCCGCGGCGCACCTCGCCCGGGTCACCGGGATCGCCCGGCACGACCTGGCGCTCGTGCTCGGCTCCGGCTGGGGCGGCGCCGCCGACCTGCTGGGCGAGACCGTCGCGGAGATCGACAGCGACCAGATCCCGGGCTTCAGCGCACCCGCCGTCGCCGGGCACGGCGCGACCACCCGCTCGATCCGGATCACCGGGACCGACAAGTTCGCGCTCGTGATCGGCTCGCGCACGCACCTGTACGAGGGCAAGGGCGTGCGCCGGGTCGTGCACGGCGTGCGCACCGCGGCCGCGACCGGCGCCACCCGCATCGTGCTCACCAACGGGTGCGGCGGGCTCAACCCGGCCTGGCTGCCCGGCACGCCGGTCCTGATCTCCGACCACCTCAACCTCACCGCGACGTCCCCGCTCGAGGGTGCGACGTTCGTCGACCTCACCGACCTCTACTCGGCCCGCCTGCGGGCACTGGCCCGCGAGGTCGACGGCTCGCTCGACGAGGGTGTGTACGTCCAGTTCCCCGGCCCGCACTACGAGACCCCGGCCGAGGTCCGCATGGCGGGCCGCTTCGGCGGGGACCTCGTCGGCATGTCCACCACGCTCGAGGCGATCGCCGCCCGCCACGCGGGGCTGGAGGTGCTGGGGATCTCGCTCGTGACCAACGCCGCCGCCGGGATCAGCCCGACCCCGCTGTCCCACGGCGAGGTCCTCGAGGCCGGCCAGGCCGCCGGACCGCGCATCAGTGCCCTGCTCGCCGAGATCGCCCGGAGGATCTGACATGACCACGCACACCGCGGGCACCGCGTTCCACCTCGCCGACGACGTCCGCACCTGGATCGCCGACGACCCGGACCCGACCACGGCGGCCGAGCTCGAGCACCTGCTCGCCGAGGCGCTCCAGGTCGCCCCCGAGGGTCCCTCCCCCGCGGCCCAGACCGTCCGGGCGCGGATCGCCACCGCCCGCGACGACCTCGCGGACCGGTTCAGCGGCCCGCTGCTGTTCGGCACCGCCGGCCTGCGCGGCGTGCTCGGCGGCGGCCCGCACCGGATGAACCGGGCGGTCGTGATCCGCGCCGCCGCCGGCCTGGCCGCACACCTGACCGGCACGCTCAGCGAGGCCGTGCCGCGCGTGGTGATCGGCTACGACGCCCGGCACAACTCCCAGGCCTTCGCCCGCGACACCGCGGCCGTCATGGTGGGCGCCGGCATCGAGGCCCTGCTGCTGCCGAGCGCGCTGCCCACCCCGCTGCTCGCCTACGCCGTGCGCCACCTGGACGCCGACGCCGGCGTCATGGTCACCGCGAGCCACAACCCGCCCCGGGACAACGGGTACAAGGTCTACCTCGGCGGACGCATGGCGACCGACGAGGGCCGCGGCGTCCAGATCGTGCCGCCCGCCGACGCCGAGATCGCTGCCCGGATCGCCGCGGTCAGGTCCGTCGCGGACGTGCCGCGCGCCGACTCCGGCTGGACGGTGCTCGGCCCCGAGGTGCTCGACGCCTACGTCGCGGCGGTGGTCTCCCTGGCCGATCCGACCGGGCCGCGCACGCTGAAGATCGTGCACACGTCCATGCACGGCGTCGGTGGCGTCGTGGCCGACCGGGTGCTGCGCGCGGCGGGCTTCACCGATGTCTACCCCGTACCCGAGCAGGCGGACCCGGACCCGGACTTCCCGACCGTGGCGTTCCCGAACCCGGAGGAGCCCGGTGCGATCGACCTCGCGCTCGGCCTCGCCCAGGACACCAGCGCGGACCTCGTGATCGCCAACGACCCCGACGCCGACCGGTGCGCCATCGCGGTCAAGGACCCGCGCGCGCGCATCTTCCGCGGCCCGGACACGGCGGGCGCGGACGGCTGGCGCATGCTGCACGGTGACGAGGTCGGTGCCCTCCTCGGCGCGTACGTCGCCGACCGCGCGCACCGCTCCGGCGCACAGCCGACCGGCGTCCTCGCGAACTCGATCGTCTCCTCGCGCCTGCTCGCCCGGATCGCCGCGTCGCACGGCCTGACCCACGCGTCGACGTTGACCGGGTTCAAGTGGATCGCCCGCGTGGACGGCCTGCTCTTCGGCTACGAAGAGGCGATCGGCTACTGCGTCGATCCGACCCAGGTCCGCGACAAGGACGGCCTGAGCGCGGGGCTGCTCATGGCGGAGCTCGCCGCCGGCCTCAAGTCCGCCGGCCGGACCCTGATCGACGCGCTCGACGACCTCGCTCGCGAGCACGGCCTGTACCTCACCGACCAGCTCGCGGCCCGGTTCACCGACCTCGACCAGATCCCGGCGACCATGGCCCGCCTGCGCTCCGCTCCCCCGGCCACCCTCGCGGGCTCAGCCGTGACCGAGGTGGTCGACCTGGCCGACGGCGCCGACGGTCTCCCGCCCACCGACGGGCTGCGCCTGCTGGCCGCCGACGGCACGCGGGTGGTCGTGCGCCCCAGCGGGACCGAGCCCAAGGTCAAGTGCTACCTCGAGGTGATCATCCCGGTCGCAACGGACGCCGACGACGCCGCACTCACGCACGCCCGCACGGTCGCCCGCGAGCGCCTGGACGCGCTCAAGGTCGACCTGCGCGCCGCCCTCGGCCTGGGGTAGCCGCGCCGTCGGGTAGCCGGGCCGTCGGCGGCCCCGGCGCGGGCGTCAGGCGCGGTGCCGGCCCGCGACCGGCTGGCCGAACGCCGGCAGGATGTGGTCGTCGACGAGCGCCTCACGCTCGTCGTGATGGATGAACGCGTTCCAGGCGGCCGTCACCGTCGCGTCGCGCAGGTCGTCCAGGGTCCAGCCGGCCTCGGTCGCGAGCAGCGTCATCTCGCGGGTGACCGTCGTCCCCGACTGCAGCCGGTTGTCGGTGTTGATCGTGACCGCGAAGCCGAGATCCTTCAGCAGCGTGATCGGGTGCTGCGCGATCGACTGGGCCGCCCCGGTCTGCACGTTGGACGTCGGGCACAGCTCGAGCGGGATCTGGTGGTCCCGGATCCAGTGCGCGAGGGCGCCCAGCCGGGCCTCGTCCTCGACGCCCGGCTCCTTGTCGGCCGGGTCACCCTCCGCACGCACGATGTCGATGTCGTCGACGATCCGCAGCCCGTGACCGATCCGGCTCGCGTGGCCGACGTGCACCGCCTGCGCGATCGAGTCGAGCCCGGCCGCCTCCCCCGCGTGGATCGTGACGGGGAAGTTCGCCTCGGCCAGCAGCCGGAACGCGGTCTCCAGCAGGGTGGGCGGGAAGCCCGCCTCGGGCCCGGCGGTATCGAAGCCCAGCACCCCGCGCTCCCGGTTCTCGAGCGCGAGCCGCGCGATCTCCTCGCCGCGGTCGGTCTGGCGCATCGCGGTGAGGAGCGTGCCGACCCGGATGACATGACCGGTCGAGGCCGCCTCGGCGACGCCCTCGGCGAACCCGGCCTGGACGGCGTCGACCACCTGCTGCAGGGACAGTCCGGTGCGCTGGTGCTGCTCGGGGGCGTAGCGCTCCTCGGCGTAGACGACGCCGTCGGCGACGAGGTCGGCCACCGCCTCGCGCGCGACCCGGCGCAGCGCGTCCTCGGTCTGCATCACGGCGACCGTGTGCTCGAAGGTCGCCAGGTACTGCTCGAGACTCCCGGAGCTGGCCGACCGGACGAACCACTCGCCGAGCTCGGCGGGGTCGGTCGTGGGCAGCGCGTGCCCGACCGTCGCAGCGAGCTCGACGATGGTCGCCGGCCGCAGCCCGCCGTCGAGGTGGTCGTGCAGCACGACCTTGGGCAGCGCCGCGATCGCGGACTCGTCAATGGGCATAGCGCCCACCGTAGCCGCAGCGCCGGGCGTGCGGCTCCGAGGCTCAGGGGTACTCCTCGCGGTCGTCCGGGGGGAGCTCCGCCGACTGCTCGGTGACGTCGGCCGCATCGGCCTCGCCGCGCAGGTCCGGGCGTGGCTCACCCGGCTCGTACTCCTCGTCGACCTGCCCGCCGTCGAGGTCGGAATCGGGCTCGGGTTCGATCTCGATGATGCCGGCTGGATCGACCTCGGAGAGACCCGCGTCGCGCCAGGCGTCGTGTCCGGGAAGGGTGCTCATGGTTCCTCCAGTCGCCGAGGGTGCAGATCCATCGTCGCCCTGCCCGACGGCGAGCGCCAGCCGTTCCGCTCCCGGCCTCCCGGGGGCCGGCGCACCTCCCGTCAGGCCCCCGGCAGCACGGCCCAGCACGCGTGCGACCAGCCGCCGAGCGCGGCCCGGGCCCCGTCCGGGGCCAGCAGCTCGGCCCGGGTCACCGCGTGCACCGCACCGCTGGACGGCTCGTAGACGGTGTACCGACCGGACTCCGGACCCACCTCGCCGGGCCCCGGGGGCGTGGCCGCGGGGGTCAGCAGGACCACGTGCCGGGGGACGGCCGCAGCGACACCACCGCCGAGGTCGCCGCCGGTGAACAGGGGCACCCCCACCCCGGCGGCGAGCGCCCGTTCGGCGCGGCCCAGGAGGGCGCGCAGGCCGCGGGTGTCGGTGTCGTCGATCATGACCGACCGGAAGGTCGCCCCGGGGAACACCGCGGCCCGCGCCGCACCCCACGGCGGGGTGCCGAGACCTGCGGGCCACGACAGCGGGCCGAGGGCGGACCGGTTGGAGGCCCGCCTGACGGCCAGCTGCAGCCCGACGAACCGGGACGCCGCGTCCGTGGCCACGTCGTCCGCCACGGCGCGCGTACCGAGCCACCACGGCCGCGCCGTGGGCATTCGCCGACCCGTCACCAGCCACAGCGCGAGCAGCGGGTCACCGGATGCGGCGAGCATCCCGAGCACGGCGGAGCCGCACGTGGTCGGGTCCATCTGCTGGGCCGGCGCCTCGGCCAGCCGGAGCTCGCGGGCCCGGCCGACCGGGCGCAGCGGCGCGGCCACTTGGGCGCGGTCCCGGTCGGTGAGCTCGGGCCAGGTCGCGGCGAGGAACGCGACGGCGTCGAGCGAGGCGCCGGCGGCGAACACGCGCTCGAGGACCGCCCGCACGTCATCGTGCGGCCTCGCCCCGGCGAGCAGGTCGTCGTAGCGGGACCGCAGCTCCGCGGGCAGGCCGTCCCGGCGCCCGGCCGCGACGACCGCGACCGGCGGCGGCGGCCACCAGCCGTCCGCGACCGCGGGTGCCCCGTACCACCCCGACGGGGCCCCGAACCGCAGCACCCGGCCGAGCCGGCGGGCGACCGTGGTCGCCTGCAGCCGGCGGCTGGCCGGAGCGCTGGGTGCGGGACCCGGCACGACGACGCTCAGCCCGCGGCGATCCGGTCGAGGATCAGCGGCGTGCGGGGCGGGGCCGAACCCTCGGGGGCGATGGTGACCGCGTCGAGCAGGGCCTCCCGCGCCCGCGAGAACCGTTCCGGGGTGTCGGTGTGCAACGTCATGAGCGGCTCACCGGCGCGCACCAGGGCACCGGGCTTGGCGTGCATCACGACCCCGGCGCCGGCCTGCACGGTGTCGCTCCGGCGCGCGCGACCGGCGCCGAGACGCCAGGCCGCGACCCCGACCGCGAGCGCATCGAGCCTCACGACGACGCCGTCGGCCGGGGCGAGGACCAGCTCGGTCTCGCTCGCCCACGGCAGCGCCGCGTCCGGGTCCCCGCCCTGCGCCCGGATCATCCGCTTCCACACGTCCATCGCCCGCCCGTCGACGAGCGCGTCGGCCGGGTCGACGCCCGTGACCCCGGCGCCCGCGAGCATCTCCCGGGCGAGCGCGACGGTGAGCTCGACGACGTCGGCCGGCCCGCCGCCGGCGAGCACCTCGACGGACTCCCGCACCTCGAGCGCGTTCCCGGCGGTCAGCCCGAGCGGCGTCGACATGTCGGTCAGCAGCGCCACCGTCCGCACCCCGGCATCCGTGCCGAGGTCGACCATGGTGCGCGCGAGCTCGGTCGCCTGGTCGATGTTCTTCATGAAGGCGCCGGACCCGACCTTGACGTCGAGCACGAGGGATCCGGTCCCCTCGGCGATCTTCTTGCTCATGATCGACGACGCGATCAGCGGGATCGCCTCGACCGTGCCGGTCACGTCGCGCAGCGCGTAGAGCTTGCGGTCGGCGGGGGCCAGGCCGGACCCGGCCTGGCAGATGACCGCGCCGATGCTCTCGAGCTGCGCCAGCATCTCGGCGTTGCTCAGGGCGGCGCGCCAGCCGGGGATGGACTCGAGCTTGTCGAGCGTGCCGCCCGTGTGACCGAGCCCGCGGCCCGAGAGCTGCGGGACCGCCACGCCGAACACGGCGACCAGCGGTGCGAGCGGGAGGGTGATCTTGTCGCCGACCCCGCCGGTGGAGTGCTTGTCCGACGTCGGGCGGGACAGCCCGGAGAAGTCCATCCGCTCGCCGGACGCGATCATCGCCGCCGTCCACCGCGCGATCTCGGGTCGGTCCATGCCGTTGAGCAGGATGGCCATGTTGAGCGCCGACATCTGCTCCTCAGCCACGACGCCGCGGGTGTAGGCGTCGATGACCCAGTCGATCTGGGCGTCGCTCAGCCGGCCCTTGTCGCGTTTGGTGCGGATGACGTCGACTGCGTCGAAAAGCTCTGCGGTACTCATGCTCGCTCCACCAGGTCCTCGGGTCCGAAGGCGTCCGGCAAGACCTCGGTCATGGGCCGGACACCGCTCACAGTGTTCACCAGCAGCGCGGCCCCGCCGTGCTCCCACAGCAGCTGGCGGCACCGCCCGCACGGCATCAGCGCGTTGCCGTGCGCATCGACGCAGGCGAAGGCCACGAGCCGTCCGCCGCCCGAGACGTGCAGGCCGGAGACGAGCGCGCACTCGGCGCACAGCGTCAGCCCGTAGGACGCGTTCTCGACGTTGCAGCCCACCACGATCCGGCCGTCGTCGACCAGCGCCGCGGCCCCCACCGGGAACTTGGAGTACGGCACGTACGCGCGGCGCATCACCTCGGTCGCCGCGAGGCGCAGGGCATCCCAGTCGATCTCGTTCTCCACGGTGTTCCTCACTTGACGTACGGGATGCCCTCGGAGGCCGGCGCGCGCACGCGCCCGACCACTCCGGCGACGGCGAAGATCGTGACGACGTACGGCGTCATGAGCATGATCTGGCTGGGGATCGGCGTGCCCACGATGCCGAGCACCACCCGCAGGTTGTCCGAGAACCCGAACAGCAGGGCTGCCGCCAGCGCACCGGCCGGGCTCCACCGCCCGAGGATCATGGCAGCCAGGGCGATATACCCCTTGCCACCGGCCATCTCCTTGCCGAAGGCCAGCCCGGCGGCGACCGTGAAGAAGGCACCGCCCAGACCGGCGACCGCGCCACCGAGGACCGTGGACTTCATCCGCGTGAGGTTGACCTTGATCCCGACGGTGTCGGCCGCCTTGGGGTGCTCGCCGACGGCGCGCAGGCGCAGGCCCCAGCGGCTGCGGAACACCATGACCTGGAGCACGGCCACCACGACGTACATGACGTACACGAGCACGGTCTGCCGGAACAGCACCGGGCCGATGATCGGGATCTGCGAGAGCACCGGGATCCCGATGACCGGCAGCTTCGGCGGGGAGTTGAACGTGGCGGCGTCGACCTTGAGCACCGTCGAGAACAGGTAGCTCGTCACGCCGATGACGAGCACGTTGAGCACCACCCCGACGATGATCTGGTCGACCATGTACCGGATCGAGAACAGCACCAGCAGGAGCCCGACCAGGGCACCGGCGATCGGTGCGGCGACCAGGCCCGCGTAGGCGCTGTGGGTGATCGAGGCGACGACGGCGGCGAGGAACGCCCCCGCGAGCAGCTGGCCCTCGATGGCGATGTTGATGATCCCCGACCGCTCGCAGAGCAGGCCCGCGAGCGCGCCGAACACCAACGGGACCGCGAGGAACAGCGAGCCCTGGAGCAGGCCGGTCAGGGGCAGCGCCGAGTCCTTGCCCGCCGCGGACCAGGTGAGGAACGCGAGCACGAGCGCGACGCCGTACACGGACGGCAACCACACCCCGACCTTGCGCCGGGACCGGGTCGCCCAGAACGAGACGCCCGCCAGCACGAGCGCGACCAGGCACAGCAGGAGCGCGGTGGCGGTGGACGGCACGGTGATCGGGGCGATCTGGAAGAAGTCCGAGGAGGTCGACACGGTGAACGTGGTCTCGAGCCCCTTCGGCGCGACCACCACGAACCCGATGAGGGCGATGACGGCCACGACGGCGTAGGCGATCGGCGCCTTCCAGCTGATCGGGGCCAGGACGGCGCCGCTGCGAGGCGACTGGGGACCCGACGACGCGGTCGGGGCTTCCACGACGGTGCTCACAGGCCTACCTCCTTCACGGACGGGCTGACGGCAAGGACGGGCGGTTCCGTCCCGGCCGCGGGTAGCCGGAACAACGCCCGCACCAGAGGTGGCGCGGCGATGAAGAGCACGATCAGCGACTGCACGACGAGCACGATGTCGATCGGGGTCCCGGTCCGGGCCTGCATGGCGAACCCACCCGCCCGCAGCGCACCGAACAGCAGCCCGGCGAGCACGGTGCCCAGCGGCTTGGACCGCCCGAGCAGGGCGACCGTGATCGCGTCGAACCCGAAGCTCGCGGCGACCCCGGCGGTCAGCACCTTCTCTGTGCCGAGCACCTGCGCCGCGCCGCCCAGACCGGCCAGCGCACCGGCGACGACCATCACCCACACGTAGGCCGCGTTGACCGAGATCCCGGCCACCCGGGCGGCGTTCGGGTTCGACCCGACCGCCCGGAACTGGAAGCCGATCGTCGAGCGGTTCATCAGCCACCACACGCCGACCGCGGTCGCGAGCGCGAGCAGGAAGCCGGCGTGCAGCCGGAAGCCGGACCCGAGCAGGAGCGGGAACAGCGAGTTCGAGTTCAGCGGCGGCGAGATCGGGTTGTTGCTGTCGCCGCGCTGGAACGCAGTGGTCGTGAGCAGGAACGCGACGAGGTACACCGCGATGTTGTTGAGCATGATCGTCACGATCACCTCGTTCGCACCCGTGCGCGCCTTGAGCACACCCGCGATGCCGGCCCACAGGCCACCACCGATCGCGGCGGCGACCACGGCGAGCACCACGTGCACGACGGGCGGCAGGTCGAACGTGAAGCCGACGTAACCCGCGAACACCGCGCCGAGGATGATCTGGCCCTGCGCACCGATGTTGAACAGCCCGGCCCGGAAGCCGATCCCGAGCCCGAGCCCCGCGAAGATCAGCGGGATCGAGACGGTCATCGTCTCGGTGATCGGCCGGATCATGCGGGTGAGGGTGCTCGCGCTCGTGTCGACGATCGAGCCCTGGAACAGCGCCACGTACGCGCTCGAGACCGAGGTCCACACGGCACCGAAGAAGTCCCCAGGTCGCGCGAAGAGGTAGGTGGCGGTCTCCTGGACGGCCTTGTCGGCCGCGGCGATGAGCACGCCGGACAGCACGAGCGCCAGCACGACCGCGAGCACGGTCGCGAGCCAGTTGCTGGCCAGCATCTCGTGCAGCGCCTGCTGCCCGCGCGTCCTGCCCGCGGCGGGCTGCGTCCGCTCCGGTGCGATCGGCTGGCTCACGAGTTGTCCTCCTCGGTCGCGATATCGGCGTCGCCGAGCGCGGTGTGATGGGCTGCGGCCTGCTCGCGGGCCTCGACCAGGGGGACGCCGGCCATCATCAGGCCGAGGACGTCGCGGTCGGTGCCGCCGGGCACGATGCCGACGATCTGACCGCGGTACATGACCACGATCCGGTCGGCGAGCGCGAGGACCTCGTCGAGCTCGGTCGACACGATGAGCACGGGGGTGCCGTTGTCACGCTCGGCGACGATGCGGGAGTGCACGAACTCGATCGAGCCGACGTCGAGGCCGCGCGTCGGCTGGGACGCCACGAGCAGGCGCAGCGGTCGGGACATCTCGCGGGCGAGGACGACCTTCTGCTGGTTGCCGCCGGACAGCGTGCTCGCGAACGCGTCGACCGACCCGGTGCGCACGTCGAACTCGACGGTCCGCTTCTCGGCGTTCGTCCGCACCTGCGAGGGGTACAGCGAGAAGCCCTTCGCGAACGGCGGCTGGTCGTACCGGTCGAGGATGAGGTTCTCGGCGATCGAGAAGTCGGCCACCAGGCCGTCCTCGGTGCGGTCCTCGGGGACGAACCCGACCCCGGCGTTGAGCACCTCCTTGACGGTGCGCCCGATGAGCTCGAGCCCGTCCAGCTGCACCGATCCGACGACCGGCTTCTGCAGCCCGAGGATGACCTCGGTCAGCTCGGTCTGGCCGTTGCCCTGCACGCCGGCGATCGCGAGGATCTCGCCGCGCGCGACGTCGAACGAGATGCCGTCGAGCTGGCGGACGCCGAGGGCGTCGAGCACGGTGAGGTCCCGCACCGCGAGGCCGACCTCCCCGGGCTGGGCCGGCGCCTTGTCGACGCCGAGGTCGACGGACCGCCCGACCATGAGGGAGGCGAGCTCGGTCTCGGGCGCGGACGGCGATGCGCTGCCCACGACCTTGCCGCGGCGGATCACCGTGATCCGGTCGGCGACGGCGCGGACCTCGCGGAGCTTGTGGGTGATGAACACGATCGAGGTACCGGAGTCGCGCAGCTGGCGCATGATGCCGATCAGCTCGTCGGTCTCCTGCGGGGTGAGCACCGCGGTGGGCTCGTCGAGGATGAGGACCCGGGCCTCGCGCGAGAGGGCCTTGATGATCTCGACGCGCTGCTGGGCACCGACGGTGAGGTCCTCGATCTTCGCGTCCGGGTCGACGTCGAACCCGAACCGGTCGGAGATCTCGCGCACGCGGCGCCGCGCCTCGGTGAGGTCGATCAGCCCGCCGCCCCGGACCGGTTCGTGCCCCAGGACGACGTTCTCGGCGACCGTGAACACGGGCACGAGCATGAAGTGCTGGTGGACCATGCCGATGCCGGCGGCCATCGCGTCGCCCGGTCCGTCAAAGTTCACCGCGGTGTCGTCGATGAGGATCTCGCCGTCGTCCGGGTCGTAGAACCCGTACAGGACGTTCATCAGGGTGCTCTTGCCTGCACCGTTCTCACCGAGCAACGCGTGGATCTCGCCTGACTCGACGACCAGGTCGATGTGGTCGTTCGCCACCAAGGACCCGAAGCGTTTGGTGATCCCGCGTAGTTCCAGCTTCACGTGACCTGGTCCCTTTCAACATCGTTGTTGCTCGAACAGTAGCGCTCTGCACGGGACTCGCCCGGGAGCCGCGCAGAACCCGCGGGACGAGCGGCAGACGCAACGACGGTGGCCCGGGCAGGGGTGCTGCCCGGGCCACCGTGGTTGCAGGTGTACTGCTAGTTCTGGCTCTCCGACTCGACCACGAGGTCACCCGAGATGATCGAGGCCTTGAGCTCGTCGAGCTTGGTCACGAGCTCGGCCGGGACCGTGGCTTCGAAGCTGTGGAACGGCGCGATGTCCACGCCACCGTTCTCGAGCGTGCCCACGTACGGGTCGCTGGAGAAGTTGCCCTCGACGGCCTGGGTGACGGCGTCGACGACCGACTGCCCGATCTTCTTGATGACCGAGGTCAGGATGATGTCGGAGTAGTCCGGCGCCGTGTCGAACCAGTCGGCGTCGACGCCCACGATCATGACGTTGCCGGCGGCCTTGGCGGCCGCGGCAGCGCCGAGCCCGACCGGCCCGGCGACGGGCATGATGACGTCCGCGCCCTGGTCGATGAAGCCCTGGGCGAGGTTCTGGCCGTTGGCCTGGTTCTCGAAGTCACCGGTGAAGGAGCCCGTCTGGGCCGCCTTGTCCCAGCCGAGGACCTTGACCGCGGTGCCGCTGTCGGTGTTGTACTGCGCGACGCCGTCGGCGAAGCCGTCCATGAAGATCGAGACGGACGGGAGCTGGATGCCGCCGAACGTGGCGACCGTCCCGGTCTTCGACATGCCCGCGGCGGCGTAGCCGGCGAGGAAGGACGCCTCCTGCGTGTTGAACAGGAGCGGCTTGGCGTTGTCGATCGTCAGCGGGGAGAAGTCCGGCGCGGAGAACGAGCTGTCGACGAGCGCGAAGTTGATGTCCGGGTTGGCCTCGGCGGCCGCCTGGATCGGGTCCTCGAGGAGGAAGCCGACCCCGATGATGAGGTTGCAGTCCTGCTGGACGAGGCTGTCGATGTTCGGGGTGAAGTCGGTCTCCGCGGAGGACTCGACCTTGATCTCCTCGATCCCCAGGTCTGCGACCGCCTGGTCAAGGCCCTCGGCACCGGACTGGTTGAACGACTTGTCCTCGAAGCCACCCGAGTCCGAGACCATGCACGCCGTGAAATCGGTGGCAGCGCTCGTCTCCTCGGCAGTGGTGGTCTCCTCCTCGGGCGCGCTCGAACACGCCGTCAGTGCCAGGGCGGCGACAGCCGCCAGACTTGCGACTCGCGTCATTCTCTTCACGTCGTACTCCTGTTGCTCTGTAGACGCCGAGCCGGTCCAGGGGTTCTCAGCGGGACAGTTCGCATCGTTGCGAACCCCCCGCCAAAACTGGCCGACTGATGTACCTGGCACATTAGTGGGCGGATGTGACGACCTCGCGCTACTAAGCGGTAACACTGCCGAACGTTATGGATTCGGAATGTTCGTGGCAACCCTGGGCATGGGCGGCACGTCCCGTGCGGTCAGTGCCGCCCGGGTGAGCAGCTGGACGCCGATGTCGATCGACCGTTCGTCGATCTGCAGGTCGCCCTGATGGATGTCGTGGGTGTACCCGCCCGGTGTCCTCGTCCCGAGCCGCGCCATCGCACCGGGAACCCGCGTGAGGTACCACGCGAAGTCCTCGCCCCCGAGAGACTGCTCGGTCAGCAGGACGGAGTCCGCCCCGAGCATGTCCCGCGCGGCCGTCTCGAGCGTCGCCGTGCAGCGCTCAGCGTTCTCGACCGGTGGCACGCCCCGCTGGTGGCGCACCTCGACGTCGACGTCGTACGGCGCCAGGACCTGCTCGACCGCGGAGTGGAACACGCTCGAGGCGCGTTCCCACGCGCGCACGTCGAGGCAGCGCAGCGTGCCGCGCACCGATCCGCTCGCCGGGATCGCGTTGTGGGTCGTCCCGGCCTGGACCGCGCCCCAGGTGAGGTTCACCCCGGAGCGGGGGTCGAGGCGCCGCCCGAGCACGGCGGGCACCTGGGTGATGACCTGGCCGAGCGCGAAGACGACGTCGCCCGTCAGGTGCGGGCGGGACGTGTGCCCACCCGCCCCGGTGAGGGTCACGGTGACCTCGTCGGACGCCGACGTGATGGGCCCGATCCGGGTGCCGATGTAGCCCACGTCGACCCTCGGGTCGCAGTGCACGGCGAAGATCTGCCCGACGCCGTCGAGCACGCCCGCCGAGATCGCGTCGAGCGACCCGCCGGGCTGGACCTCCTCGGCCGCCTGGAAGATCAGCCGGACCCCGGTCGTGAGCAGGCCCCGCGCCGCGAGCTCGGCGAGCACGAGGCCGGCGCCGAGCACGATCGTGGTGTGGACGTCGTGGCCGCACGCGTGCGCCACCCCGGGCACCGTCGAGCGCCAGGGCAGGCCGCAGGAGTCCTGCAGCCCCAGGGCGTCGAGGTCGGCCCGCAGGGCGATGCGGCGATGGCCGCTCGTGGCCGGTCCCGGGCCGATGTCGCACACCAACCCGGTCCCGGGCAGGCGGCGCGGCGCTAGTCCGGCGGCCACGAGTCGATCGACCACTATGCCGGTCGTGCGCTGCTCGGTGCGGGCGATCTCCGGGTGGGCGTGCAGGTCGCGGCGGATCTCGATGAGCTCCGCGCTGAGCGCGGTGACGAGCTCGGTCAGTTGGGCGACGTCGGCTGGCACGCTCGCGAGCCTAGCCACCTCGCGAGACCGGTCGTCGGCCGCGCTCATCCCCGGTGATGGCGTCACAGCAGATCGTCGCGCCCGCGCGCCCGCAGGGCGTCGACCGCGTCCTTGACCTGCTGCGCGCGCGCCCGGGTCGTGACCAGGAGCGCGTCAGGCGTGTCGACGATCACGACGTCGTCGAGCCCCAGGACCACGACCATGCGGTCAGTACCCGGCACCACGAGCGAACCGAAGGAGTCGAGCCGCACGACCGACGCGGCGTCGCCGAGCACGCGCGCGCCGTCGTCGGCACCACCGCCGAGCGCTGGCAGCAGGCTGCCGAGCGAGGCGAAGTCGCCGATGTCGTCCCAGCCGAAGTCCCCGGGCACGACGGCGACCCCGCCCGCTGCGGCCACCGGCTCCGCGATCGCGTGGTCGATGGCGATCTTCTCGAGCCCGGGCCACACCTGCGCGAGGACCTGCTCGCGGTCCGGGGTGTCCCAGGCCGCCGCGAGCGTGCGGATCCCGGCGTGCAGGGCCGGTCGCTGCTCGGCGAGGTGGTCGAGCAGCACCCCGGCGCGCACGACGAACATCCCCGCGTTCCAGCGGTACTCCCCCGTGGCGAGGTAGGCGGCGGCCGTCGCCGCGTCCGGCTTCTCCGTGAACCCGAGCGCGTGGCGCACCGTCGGCGCACCGGGCAGCTCGAGCGAGGCGCCGGACCGGACGTACCCGAACGCGGTCGAGGGGTGCGCCGCCGCGATGCCGACCGTGACGACGTACCCGGCGCGCGCGGCCTCGATGCCCTCGCGCACGGCCCGCTCGAACGCGGCCGTGCCGTGGATGACCTGGTCCGCGGCGAACGAGCCGAGCACGACGTCGCCGCCGTGCCGGTGGGCCAGCACGGCCGCGGCCAGCCCGATCGCGGCCATCGAGTCGCGCGGCGACGGCTCGGCCAGGACCTCCCCGGCACCGACGCCGGGCAGCTGCGCGCGCACGGCCTGCACGTGCCGTTGGCCGGTGACGACGAGCACCCCGCCGGGCTCCGCGAGGGGGGTCAGGCGGTCGGCGGTCGCCTGCAGCAGGCTCCGGCCCGACCCGGTCAGGTCGAGCAGGAACTTCGGCGCGCCCGACCTCGACAGCGGCCACAGGCGGGTGCCCGCCCCACCTGCGGGAATGACCGCGTAGAAGCCAGGGACCGGACCGTCGAGAGTTGCTGTCATGGAGGTAAGGGTAGTGACCTGCCGGGGTGTGGTATTGGTCACAATCGACCTAGGACGAAGGGCCTGTACGCGGCGGCTCGCCCGGGAACGGGGCCCACGTGTCTACAGTGGGCAAAACCCCGGACGGCGTCGTCCGACCTCGCACCTGTAGGAGGCTCGAAGTGCCAAGCGCTCCCGCCGGCACGCTCTATCGCGGCCGTGAAGGCATGTGGTCTTGGGTCGCGCACCGCGTGACCGGAGTGATGATCTTTTTCTTCCTGCTCGTGCACGTGCTCGACACGTCGCTCGTGCGACTGTCCCCCGAGACCTACAACGCGATCATCGGCACGTACAAGAACCCGGTCATGGGTCTGGCCGAGGCCGGCCTCGTCGCCGCCATCGTGTTCCACGCCTACAACGGCATCCGCCTCATCCTGGTGGACTTCTGGGCGAAGGGTCCGAAGTACCACCGCGTGATGCTCTGGATCGTCGTCGGCCTCTTCGTCGTGACGATGGCTGGGTTCCTGCCGCGTCACCTGATGCACGTGTTCGGAGGCGAGTGATGAGCGCGCAGACCCAGGGCGCGGCCGCGATCGCCGATCCGGGAGCGCCCTACCGGCGCCGCAGGACCACCCGCGGCAACTTCGAGCTGTACACGTGGGTGTTCATGCGGGCGTCCGGGGCGATCCTCGTGCTGCTGATCTTCGGGCACCTGTTCGTCAACCTGGTGGCCGGCGAAGGCATCAAGGCCATCGATTTCGGTTTTGTCGCCGGCAAGTGGGCCAACCCGTTCTGGCAGGGCTGGGACCTCGTGATGCTCTGGCTCGCGATGATCCACGGCACCAACGGTGTGCGCACGATCGTCAACGACTACGCCGAGCGGGACGGGCTCCGACTGGTGCTCAAGCTCGCGCTGTACGCGGCCTTCATCGTCGTCGTCACGCTCGGCACGCTGGTGATCTTCACCTTCGACCCGTGCCCGGCCGGCGCTCCCGCGGACCTGCTGCCCTCGTTCTGCTCCACCTGACCGACCGCGCCCGAACCCCGTCGTCGGCCCCGATCCACCCCGCCTCAGGAGATATCGACCACAGATGCAGACTCACCAGTACGACGTCGTCATCATCGGTGCCGGCGGCGCGGGGATGCGCGCGGCGCTCGAGTCCTCGAAGCGCACGCGCACGGCCGTGATCTCCAAGCTCTACCCGACGCGCTCGCACACGGGTGCCGCGCAGGGCGGCATGTGCGCCGCCCTCGCCAACGTCGAGGAGGACAACTGGGAGTGGCACACCTTCGACACCGTCAAGGGTGGCGACTACCTCGTCGACCAGGACGCCGCGGAGGTCATGGCCAAGGAGGCGATCGACGCCGTCCTCGACCTGGAGAAGATGGGCCTGCCGTTCAACCGCACGCCCGAGGGCAAGATCGACCAGCGCCGGTTCGGCGGGCACACCCGCAACCACGGCGAGGCGGCCGTGCGGCGGTCCTGCTACGCCGCGGACCGCACCGGCCACATGATCCTGCAGACGCTCTACCAGCAGTGCGTCAAGCATGACGTCGAGTTCTTCAACGAGTTCTACGTGCTCGACGTGCTCCTCTCGGACGACCTCACCGGCGGCGAGGTGCCCGACGGCGCCGAGGTCAAGGTCTCCGGGGTGGTCGCCTACGAGCTGGCCACCGGCGAGATCCACCTCTTCCGCGCCAAGTCGGTCATCATCGCCACCGGCGGCGCGGGCAAGATCTTCAAGACCTCGTCCAACGCGCACACCCTCACCGGGGACGGCATGGCGCTCGCCTTCCGCCGCGGCATCCCGCTCGAGGACCTCGAGTTCTTCCAGTTCCACCCGACCGGCCTGGCCGGGCTCGGCATCCTGCTGTCGGAGGCGGCGCGCGGCGAGGGCGCCATCCTGCGCAACGGCGACGGCGAGCGCTTCATGGAGCGGTACGCACCCTCGATCAAGGACCTCGCGCCGCGGGACATCGTCGCGCGGGCCATGGCCAACGAGGTGCGGGACGGTCGGGGCGCCGGTCCCGAGAAGGACTACATCCTGCTCGACCTGACCCACCTCGAGAAGGCGCACATCGACGCGAAGCTGCCGGACATCACGGACTTCGCGCGCACCTACCTCGGCATCGAGCCGTACACGGAGCCGATCCCGGTCTACCCGACCGCGCACTACGCCATGGGCGGCATCCCGACCACGATCACCTCCCAGGTGCTCCGCAACAACACCGACACCGTGGGCGGCCTCTACGCCGCCGGCGAGTGCGCGTGCGTGTCCGTGCACGGCTCCAACCGGCTGGGCACCAACTCGCTGCTGGACATCAACGTGTTCGGCAAGCGTGCCGGGGTCGCCGCGGCGGAGTACGCGATCGGCGCGGACTGGGTCGACCTGCCGGACGACCCCGAGGTCGGCGTGGTCGCCGAGCTCGAGGAGATGCGGACCCGCCCGACCGGCGAACGCGTCGCCGACGTGCGCCGCGAGCTGCAGCAGACCATGGACACCAACGCGCAGGTGTTCCGCACGGACGCCTCGCTGCGCCAGGCGCTCGCCGACGTGCACGCCCTGCAGGTGCGGTACGCGACCGTGAGCGTCCAGGACAAGTCCAAGGCGTTCAACACCGACCTGCTCGAGGCGCTCGAGCTGGGCTTCCTGCTCGACGTGGCCGAGGTCGTCGTCGTCGGGGCGCTGAACCGCCAGGAGTCCCGCGGCGGGCACTTCCGCGAGGACTTCCCGCTGCGCGACGACGCGGGGTACATGAAGCACACGATGGCCTACCGCCGGCCGCTCGGCCAGGTCGCCCCCGCCGCGGTCTCGACCGCGACGTCAGCGGGACCGACGGCAGCCGGCGCGACGGCAGCCGGCCCGACGGCGACCGGCAGTGATCCGGTCGAGTCCGTGGGCGGGCCGGGCGCGAGCGCTCCCGGCACCTTCGACGTCGTCCTGGGCTACAAGCCCGTGGTCGTGACCCGGTACGAGCCGATGGAGCGTAAGTACTGATGGCCACCACAGCAACCACCGACGCGCCCGAGACCTCGGGCGCCTTCGGCGCCGTCCCGTCGTTCGACGTGACCCTCCGCATCCGCCGCTTCACCCCGGAGCTCACGGGCGCCGAGGCGTACTGGGAGGAGTTCACGGTCACGGCCTACGGCACCGACCGGCTCCTCGACGCGCTGCACAAGGTCAAGTGGGACCTCGACGGCTCGGTGACGTTCCGCCGCTCGTGCGCGCACGGGGTGTGCGGGTCGGACGCGATGCGGATCAACGGCAAGAACCGGCTCGCGTGCAAGTCGCTGCTCAAGGACCTCAACCCGGACAAGCCGATCACGATCGAACCGATCAAGGGCCTGCCTGTGATCAAGGACCTCGTGGTCGACATGGATCCGTTCTTCGCCTCGTTCCGCGAGATCATGCCGTTCCTCATCACCACCGGGAACGAACCGACCAAGGAGCGCCTGCAGTCCTCGGCGCAGCGCGAGCGGTTCGACGACACCACCAAGTGCATCCTGTGCGCCGCGTGCACCACGTCCTGCCCGGTGTTCTGGACGGACGGGCAGTACTTCGGGCCGGCGGCGATCGTGAACGCGCACCGGTTCATCTTCGACTCGCGCGACGAGGGCGCCGCGCAGCGGCTGGAGATCCTCAACGACAAGGAGGGGGTCTGGCGCTGCCGGACGACCTTCAACTGCACCGAGGCGTGCCCGCGCGGCATCGAGGTCACCAAGGCGATCGCGGAGGTCAAGCGCGCGATGATCACGCGCGCGTTCTGATCAGTCGCGAGCTCTGATCACGCGCACTGATCAGTCGCGCGCCGGGACCGCCGCCTCGCTGTGACCGCGCGGCGCGGGCGGGTCTGCCGTCCACGCCGCCGCCAGCAGCACGATCCGCGCCATCAGGTTCACCCAGATCAGCAGGGTCACGATCACGGCGAACGACGCCAGCAACGGGTTCGTCCCCACGCTCCCGGCCACGACGCTCGTGCCGAGCAGCCGGACGGCGCCGACCCCGGTGGCGGCGATGGTCGCGCCGGTCAGCAGGTCGCGTCGCGGCGGCCGGACGCCGGCCAGCACGACGACGACGAGGATGAAGACCGCCACGTCCACGCCGAACGCCACGACCAGCCCCAGACCCCGCACCAGGAAACCCGAACCGTCGCTCAGGCCCACCAGAGCGAGGAGCCAGTCGGCCGCGGCGGTGACCCCGAAGGTCAGGATCGTGGACACAAGCACGGCCAGGGCAAGCCCGGAGAACCCCGCCAGCTCCCGGAGCTTGGAGGTCACGACGTTGCCGCTCGAACCGCCGACGTCGAACATCGCCCGCACCGCGGAGCGCAACGCCGCCAGGGCACCGGTCGCACTGACCAGCAGCACGACGACGGCGATCAGACCCGTCACGTTGAGCCCCACGCTGAGCACGAGGTCGTCGGGCTCGACGAGTCCCTTGCCGTCACCGGTGTCGATCAGGCCGGGGAGCGACGCCGCCAGGGTGTCGAGGACGTTCTGGCGCAAGGTCTCGTTGCCGCCGAGCACGGCCATGAACGCCGTGAAGCCGATCGTCAGGGCGGCGAACACCGAGAACAGTGCGCTGTAGGCGATCCCGCCCGTGAGCACGCCCCCGCCCACCGCGCCGAACCGGGCGTTGGCCCGCGCCGGCCGCGTCCGCTCCCACCACGCCAGCAGCGCCTTCGCGCGCGCAACGATGCCGTCGAGCCAGGGCGGTCGAGTCATCGGACGACCCTACGAGATGCCTGGCCTCGCTGCCTCGTTCGCGGTGGTCCGCGGTCGCGTGTTCGAGCCGGTGAGCAGGTAGTCCCGCACGGGGCGCCACACGTTGTCGTCGCCGTGCTCGTAGAACTGGAAGCCGCTGACCACGAAGCGCGCCTCGAAGGTCGCGAGCTCGTCGAACGCCGTGTCCAGGTTCGGGTCGGGCACCTCGTGCGCGACCGTGACGTGGGGGTGGTAGTTGAACCGCAGGTCCTGGGTCAACGGCCCCGAGCGGACCATCGACTCGAGCTGCTCGCACTCCGCGATTCCCTCGACCACCTGCATGAACACCACGGGCGAGATCGGCCGGAACGTGCCCGTCCCGCGCAGGTGCAGCACGAACGGTCGCCCGGAGGTCGACACCTGCGCGAGGTGGTCCGAGACGGCGTCGAGCGCGGCCGGCTCGACGACCGTCGGGCCCAGCAGCGTGATGTGCGGGGGGATCTCGTTGGCGAGCGGATCGCCGAACCGCTCCCGAGCGTGCTGGAGCACCGACCCGTAGGGCTCGGGCACGGTGATCGCGACCCCGATCCGGATCTGGTCGCCAACCCGATCCGGCAGCATCACGAGCGGCGCCCGCGCGCGGGGAGCAGCCCGACCCGGTCGTACATCCGGGCCAGCGTCGTGGCCGCGATCTCCCGGGCACGCTCGGCCCCGTCGGCGAGGATGTCGTCGAGCGCGTCCGGGTCGTCGAGATAGCCGGTGAACCGCGCCTGGAACGGCGCGAGGAAGTCGATGACGACCTCGGCGAGGTCCTTCTTCAGGTCGCCGTAGCCCTTGCCGACGTAGTCGGCCTCGAGGGTCGCGATGGCGGTGCCGGTCAGTGCCGAGAAGATCGTCAGGAGGTTCGACACCCCGGCCTTCGCCTCGGGGTCGTACTGGACCTCGCGGCCGGTGTCCGTGACCGCGGATCGGATCCGCTTGGCGACGACCTTGGGGTCGTCCAGCAGCTCGATGATCCCGTTCGGGCTGGCGGCCGACTTGCTCATCTTGGACGTGGGGTCCTGCAGGTCGTAGATCTTCGCCGTCGCGGCGACGATGTGCGGCTCCGGGACGATCGCGGTGCCCGCCCCGAACCGGGTGTTCATGCGCTGCGCCAGGTTCCGCGAGAGCTCCAGGTGCTGACGCTGGTCCTCGCCGACCGGGACGAGACGCGTGTCGTAGAGCAGGATGTCGGCCGCCATCAGCACGGGGTAGGTGAACAGGCCCACCGAGGTGCCCTCGGCGCCGTGCTTGGCCGACTTGTCCTTGAACTGCGTCATGCGGCCGGCCTCGCCGAACCCCGTCTGGCAGCTGAGCAACCAGGCGAGCTCGGCGTGCGCGGCCACGTGCGACTGGACGAACAGGATCGACCGCTCCGGGTCGACCCCCGCGGCCAGGTACTGCGCCGCGGTGCTCCGGGTGCGGTGCCGCAGCACGGCCGGGTCGGGCGAGACCGTCAGCGCGTGCAGGTCGACGACGCAGTACAGCGCCTCATGGGTCTCCTGCAGCGCCACCCACTGGGTCAGCGCCCCGAGGTAGTTGCCGAGGTGGAGGGAGTCCGACGTGGGCTGCATCCCGGAGAACAGGCGGGGGCGCACGGCAGGCGTCGGAGAGTTCAACGCGGAGGACATCGGACCATTCTGGCAGGTGCGTCGGGGTGTTCTGACCGCGAAGCCTGCTCCGCGGGCGCTCCGGCGCCCGGGACGTGCGGTCAGGTCGCCTCGTCGTCGAACGGTGCGCCGACCGCGGGGCCGTCGGCCGCCGAGCCTGCTGCGGCCCCGGCCACCGCCGCGTCGCCGGCACCAGTCGCGGCGACACCAGTGGCGGCACCGGTGGCGGCGGCACCAGTGGCGGCCGGGCGCACCCGGGACGTGTACGTGCGGGCCGCAGGGTTCACGGCCGGCGGCGGCGGATCGTCGAGCAGCGCCTCGCGGACGATCCGGCGCGGGTCGTAGCGCCGGGGATCGAGGGCGGTCCAGTCGACGTCGCCCGCCTGCTCCCCGAGCTCCTCGTCGACCCGGGTCTTGGCGCTGCGCAGGAAGCCACGCAGCGTGCGGACCCACGCACCGAGCTGGGCCGCGTACCGCGGCAGGCGCTCGGGTCCGACGATGACGATCGCCACGAGGATCAGCAGGAGGAACTCGCTGCCGTTGATGTCGAACACGAGGTCACGCTACCCGCGAAGTCACTCGCTGGTCGCCTCGTCGAGCACGACCCTGACCTCCCGTTCGGGCTCGTCCCCGGTGCGCACCCGCAACGAGACCGTCTCGCCCGGGGCCTTCGCCCGGATGGCGACGATGAGCTCGTCCGGTTCGGTGACCGGTCGCCCGTCGATCGACAAGATGATGTCCCCCGACCGGATGCCGGCCTTGTCCGCCGGCCCGCCCGAGCTGACCGCTTCCTGCCCCTGCTGGGGCTCGGTCGCGACCTGCACACCCTCCCCGCCGTAGCCCTGGTCGAGCAGCACGCCGACGACCGGGTAGGTCGCCTGGCCGGTCTCGATCAGCTGTTCGGCGGTGCGCCGCGCCTGGTTCGACGGGATCGCGAACCCCAGCCCGATGCTCCCGGCAGCGGTCGTGCCCGCGCCCGGCGGCTGCGCGATCGCGGAGTTGATGCCGATGACCTCGCCGGCGCCGTTCACGAGCGGTCCGCCGGAGTTCCCCGGGTTGATCGCGGCGTCGGTCTGGAGCGCGTTGATGAAGGCGATGTCGGTCGCGTCGCCGGCCGAGACCGGCCGGTTCAGCGCGCTGATGATGCCGGTCGTGACGGTGCCCTCGAGCCCGAGCGGAGCGCCGACGGCCACCACCGGGTCGCCGACCGCGACCTCGTCGGAGTCGCCGAGCACCAGCGGGACCAGACCGGTCCGCTCGACCTTGACGACGGCGAGGTCGTAGTCCCCGGTGCGCCCGACGATGGTCGCCTCCTCCTCGGTGCCGTCCGCGAACAGCACGACGATCCGCGCGCCGCTCTCCGCCCCGGCCGCCACCACGTGGTTGTTGGTGAGCAGGTAGCCGTCCTGGCGCAGCACCAGCCCGGAACCCGTCGAGGTGCCTTGCGAGCTGTCGACCTGGATCGAGACCACGCTCGGCAGGACCCGGGCGGCGAGCCCGGCGATGCTGTCCGGGGGTCGCGTGGCACCACCCGACAGGACGGTGACGGGCAGGCCCGCGTCCGCGAGGCGACCGTCGCCCAGCACCCGGTCGGCCGCCACGCCACCGAGCGCACCGGCTCCCAGCGCGAGGACGAGCAGCGGCCCGATCCAGACCGCGCTGAGCGCGCGCCGAGGCCGCCGCCGACGCCCCGGCCGATCCGTGGGTCCCGGAGCCGCGAGCGGGTCGCCGCTGACGGCCCACGGTGGGGGTGGCGCGCCCCACGTACCCGTACCGGCACCCGCAGGCGCGAGGGCGGGCGGCGGTCCGGAGACCGCGTGGCGGTGCGCCGATGCGGGCGCGGACATCGCGATCGGCGCCGTCGCCGACGCGAACGGGCCCGGGGACGAGGTCGCCGGCGTCGACGCGTATCGGCTCGTGGACGGCGGCGCGAACGGGTTGTCGCTGGGCCGGCTGTCGGGCCGCTGGTCAGGCTGGTCGGCGGGGACGGCCGGCTGGTCGGGAGTGGTCATGGGCGGGCGAATGCTCCTGTCACCGTGTCCCAGCCACGCGTGATCCGCGCGGGCAGGCCGTCATCGAATCCAGCTGCCGGGAAGTCGGCGACAAGCTCCGCCACGCTGTCCGTCGAGGCCTCCGACACGACGGACACCACCGTGTCGCCCGACTGCCAGACCACGTGCCACGGCTGGCGGTTGATCACGTACACCGTCCGGTCGCCGATCGCCTCGGTGGGAGTGCCCGTGAGGGCCACGGCGTCGAGGACACCGCGCTCCTCCGTCACGACGATCGGACCGTCGGGTCCGGCGAGGTCGAGCTCGAGGAGCTCGTCGGTGTCGCCGGTCAGCCGGGCCGCGGTGATCTCGTAGCCGCCCGGCACGCCCGTCGGGCACGCCCAGCCGGCGTCGCGCATCCACGCGAGGACGTCGGCCTCGGTCAGCCCCGATCCCCCGACCCCAGCAGCGGCGGTCGAGACCTGCGCCGCGAGGTCGGGCGCCAGGGTGCCCGAGACGGTCTCGCCCGGCCCGCGGGCGTGGCCGAGGATCGACAGGACCTCCGCCGGATGCGCCGTGGGCACCACGGGCGGCTGGTCGCCGATCAGGAACAGGCCGATCACGGCGACGCCGACCGACGCGAGGGAGCCGACCGCGACCCGGTAGCTCGGCCGGCGGCGTGCCGTGAGATCGCCACTGAGCGCGCGCGCGGGCAGCGAGTAGGCCGACAGCCCGAGCGGGACGACCTGCTTGCGCTCACCGGGCCGGGCGGGGCCGGCTCCCTGCCCCATCGGCGGGCAGGAACCGAGCGCCAGCAGCCGTGCGGTCAGGTCCGGGGCGGGTGCGACGTCGTGCACGACGGACAGCACGCGACGCGCCTGGCGCGCCGCGGCGAGCTCGTGCGCGCACTCCGGGCAGGCCGCCACGTGGGCCAGCGCCCGCTCGGTCGCCGCCGGACCGAGCTGGCCGTCGACGAGCGCGCTCACCCACGTCCCGAGATGCTGCGTCACGGCCGCGTCACCGTGTCCTCGATCAGGTCACCCGCCAGCAGGGCTCCCGGCGCACGGTGCGCGAGCGAGGTCCGCAGCTGCGCGCGCGCCCGGTGGATCCGGGACCGGACGGTGCCGAGCTTGATGCCGAGCGTGACGGCGATCTCCTCGTACGACAGGCCCTCGATGTCGCACAGCACGACGGCGGCCCGGTACCCGGGCGACAGCTCGGCCAGCGCGCGCTGCACGTCGTTGTCGAGGTTGGCGTGCTCGAAGCCGCGCTCGGGGTCCTGCAGCTCGCCGGTCGCGGGGTAGCGCTCGGCGTCGTCCCCGATCGCGTCGATCCGGATCCGCTTCTTGCGCCGGACCTGGTCGAGGAAGAGGTTGGTCGTGATCCGGTGCAGCCAGCCCTCGAACGTCCCGGGGGTGTACCCGCCCAGGGACCGGAACACCCGGACGAAGACGTCCTGGGTGAGGTCCTCGGCCTCGTGCTGCGTCCCGGTCAGCCGGTACGCGAGCCGGTACACGCGGGCGGAGTGCTCCCGCACGATCTCTTCCCACGACGGTGGGGTCCACGGATCGACGACGCCGTCCTCGGGAGCGGCGGACGGCGGCGCGCTCGACAGGGACAACGCGGGGTCGGGCGTGGCCACGGCCATGTCGCGGTTTCGCTCCTCGTCAGGTCTCAAGGGTGGTTCGTCGGGGGGATTGCTCGAGCAAGTCTCCCAGGTGCGGAGGCTTTCTACGAGTGGTGACAACGCACGCGGGCGCCGCTGTTGTTCCGGCGGTAGCATCGCCGCACCGTCCTGCCACCTGCAAACACGCCTCGGGAGGCCATCATCTCCACCGACAAGACCCAGAGCTGGGTCTACTCCGAGGAGTTCCTGCCCGAGGACGAGGTTCTCCTCCGGGCCCGCGAACGGGCCAGCCAGCTCGGCTGCGTCCCCGTCCAGCCCGGTTCGGGCGCGGTGCTGAGCGTCCTGGCGGCGAGCGCCCAGGCGCGCTCCGTCGTCGAGATCGGCACCGGTGCGGGTGTCGGCTCGCTGTATCTGCTCCGCGGCATGCCGCTCGACGGGGTGCTCACCACGATCGACGTCGAGGTGGAGCACCAGCGGGCCGCGAAGGAGGCGTTCGCCGAGGCGGGCATCCGGTCGACCCGGACCCGCACCATCTCCGGTCGCGCCCACGACGTGCTCCCCCGGCTGACCGACGGCGCGTACGACCTCGTGTTCATCGACGCGGACCCCGAGGGCTGTGCGGGGTACGTCGAGCAGGCGCTGCGGCTCCTGCGACCGGGCGGGGTGGTCGCGCTCGACCACGCGCTCTGGCACGACCGGGTCGCCGATCCGGCGCGCCGCGACGAGATCACCACGATCATCCGCGAGGTCGGCCGGGCCCTGCGCGCGGACGAGCGGGTCCTGTCCGGGATGCTCCCGACGGGCGACGGGCTGCTCCTCGGCGTGCGCCGCTGACGGCTGTCCCGGCGAACTGAGCCCGGTGCTGCGAGCTGACCCGCAGCGAGCGGGTCAGCGCAGCGTCTCGAGGTAGCGCAGCAGCAGGCGAGCGCCGTACCCGGTCGCGCCCTCGGTGATCTCGTGCTTGTCGGAGGTGGCCCGCGCCGGCCCGGCGATGTCGAGGTGCGCCCACCGACGCGATCCGACGAACTCGCGGAGGAACAGGGCCGCGGTGATCGAGCCCGCACCCTTCCAGCCGTTCGGCACCTGACGCAGGTCCGCCACGTCGGAACGCACCGCGCCCGCGTACTCCTCCACGAGCGGCATGTGCCACACGGGCTCGCCCGCCGCGACCGCCGCGGACTCGAGCGCGGAGACGAGGGCGTCGTCGGCCGAGAACAGCGCGCCGTGCTGCTTGCCGAGGCCGATGCTGGCCGCGCCCGTGAGCGTGGCGACGTCGATGAGGATGTCCGGGTCGAGCTCGGCGTCCGCGAACGCCAGGGCGTCGGCGAGCACCATCCGACCCTCGGCATCCGTGTTGGCGACCTCGACGGTGCGTCCGCTGCGCATGGTCACGACGTCGCCGGGCCGGTAGGACGACCCGCCGAAGTGGTTCTCCGCGAGCGGCAGGACCGCGGTGACCCGGTGCCCGAGCCCCTTCTCGGCGGCGGCGAGCACGGTGGCGAGCGCGACGGCGGAGCCGGCCATGTCGGTCTTCATCGTCACCATGGACTCGCGCGGCTTGATCGAGATGCCACCGGTGTCGAAGGTGATGCCCTTGCCGACGACGACGACGTGCCGCCCCGTCGATCCGGTCGCCGGGGTGTAGCTCACGATCACGAGCCGCGGCTCGCTGGCGGAGCCGGACCCGACGGCGAGGATGCCGCCGAACCCCTGCGCGGCCAGCTCGGTCACACCGAGCACGCGCACGTCGAGGCCGAGCGGGGCAGCGAGCTCGCTCGCACGCTGAGCCATCCACGGCGGGTTCTTCGTGCTGGCCGGGGTGTTCGTGAGGTCCCGGACCAGCCAGGTCGCGCGCGCCGCGATCTGCGCATCGGCGATCGCGGCCTCGACCCGCTCGCCGTGCCGACCGAGCAGCACCAGCTCGGCGGCGGGCGCCTTCGCCGGGGTGCCCGTGGCCTGCGTGGGCAGGCGGTAGGACGCGAGGAGATACCCCTCGACGAGTGCGCGCGCGGCCTCGGGGGCCTGCACACCACCCTCGGCGCCGAGCGTGGTGACGACCCGGTCGAGTCCACGGGTCTGCCGCGCGAGCGCAGCCCCGGCACGCCGGAGCGCGTTCGGGGAGCCGTCGCCGACCCCGACGAGGATCAGCCGCGCGGGCAGCCGACCCCACGGGAGCTCGGGGCCGGAGCTGAGCAGCCGACGCGGCAGGTGCAGCGTCCACGCCTCACCGGGCGCACCGGTCAGACCGGCGCGCTCGGCAAGGTCTCCGAGGTCGATCCCGTACCGCGCCGCCGCGTCCGCGGTCCCGGCGCGTGGCTGGACCTCGGTCTCGCCGTCGGCCGGGGGCGCGACGGGCACCGCCACAGCCGCGACGTCGTCGGCTGCGAGCAGCGTGGACGTCGCTACGCCACCGCGAGCGGTGGTGACTGCGGGGAGGGTGCGCCCGACCGGCGCCTTGACACGCGAGGTAGTGCCGCGACCAGCCAACGGGTCAGCTGACGACCGAGGTCAGCGCGTCGCCGAGGGCCTGGGCCTCCGTGGCGTTGAGCTCGACGACAAGTCGGCCACCGCCCTCGAGCGGCACGCGCATGACAAAGCCGCGGCCCTCCTTGGTGACCTCGAGCGGGCCGTCACCAGTCCGCGGCTTCATGGCGGCCATGTCGTGAGTCTCCTTCATTCGTGCCTGACCGCACCGCTCCCTCGCACGCCCAGTCACAGGGCGTCACGCGGAGGTCGGGTTGGATGTCCGGAACCATTCTAGGTCACGACGACCACAGCAGAGTGTCGAACTCACGGCGGCCATCCCGCGGGCGGGGTCAATCGCCACAGCGCCCACACCCAGCCGACCTGGCACAACACCATCGCGACGACGATCAGCGCGAGCCAGGCGCGACGCCGTCGGGCCGGCGCGCGGACCATTCCGGCGGTGACTGCCGCGAGCGGGAAGGCCAGCAGCAGGAACCGTCCCAGGCTCGTCCCGGGCTCGACGACCCCGACCAGGTAGCCGAGGTAGGCGGCCGGCCACGTCCACAGCTCGGGGCCCAGCCGCCGGGCCGGCCGACACAGCAGCAGCGCCGCCACACCGGCGAGCACGACGGCGAGCGCGAACGTCCCCCAGCCGCCGAAGAGCCAGCGCGCCATGTCCACCCAGGGCAGCACGGGGACGACCTCGGGCCGCGCCCGCCAGGCGGCCTGGGTCTGGAGGTAGCCGTCCGGAACCCCGGTGACCGCGCCGCACACGAGCTGCCAGGCGAACCCGCTGGCGACGGCGACGACCAGCAGCGCACCGAGCCCGAGGGCGTCGCGTCGGCCGAGCGAGTCCTCGCCGCGCCGCGCCGCCCGCCAACGCGCGGCCGCGTGCACGACGACGACCACCGCCATCGGCAGGGCCACCGCCCGGGTGAAGCCGAGCGCGACCACGAGGGCGATCGCGAGCGGGTAGCGCCGCCGGATCAGGGCGAGCAGCGCCGAGGCGACCAGGAGCAGCGCGAGGGATTCGGAGTAGGCGACCTGGAGCACGACCGACGTCGGGAAGAACGCCACCAGCGCGACGGTCACGAGCGGCAGACCCGGCCGGGCGGCGACGGCCCGCGGGGCTCCAGCCTCGACGGACCGGTAGATCACCACCATGGCGGCCGCCCCGGCCGCGAAGGCGAGCAGCGGGGCGGCGACCTGCCAGGGCGCACCCGTGATCGCCGTCAGACCCCGGGCCAGCAGCGGGAACAACGGATAGAACGCCCAGGCGTTCTGCTCGACCGAACCGTCCGCGCCGACCGGCAGGTGCGCGGGGTAGCCCTGCTCGGCGATCTGCCGGTACCAGCTCGCATCCCACATCAGGCCCGTGAACTGCGTGTACGACGGAGACGCGGGGGTCCACAGGTTCGCGACCTGCTCGCGGGCGACGGCGAGCAGGATGGTCGCGCTGACGACCCGCGCCACCGCGTAGACCGCGAGCACCTGGACCCACCATGGCCACCGGGTGGGGCGCGACCAGGTGCCCGCGCCCGCCCCCGCGAGCGCGGGCGCCGGTCCGCTCACGCTGAACCGCTCACGCCAGGCCGCGAACGGCACGTGCGGGCGGCGCGTCGCCCCGGATCGCCGCGACCATGTCGAGCGTGCGGCGGGTGGCCCGCACGTCGTGCGTGCGGAACACCCGGGCTCCGAGCCACGCGGCCACGGCCGTCGCGGCGAGCGTGCCCTCGAGCCGCTCGTCGACAGGCAGGTCGAGGCTCTCGCCGACGAAGTCCTTGCGGGAGAGCGCCATCAGCACGGGGTGGCCGAGGCCGACGAGCGCGGCGGTCCGCCGCACGAGGTGCAGGGAGTGCCAGGTGTTCTTGCCGAAGTCGTGCGTCGGGTCCACGAACACCGAGCCCGGGTCGATCCCGAGCGACACCGCGCGCGCCGCGGCGATGGCGAGCGTGGCCAGGACGTCGTCGACGACGCCGTCGCGCAGGTCGGTGCGCGGGTCGGCGCCCGGGTCGGCGCCCGGGTCGCCGTCGGGCCCGGCCGGCGCGGCCCGTGGGTACGCGACCCGGAAGGGGTCGGTCCGCGGGAGCGCGCCACCGGTGTGCGAGCAGACCACGCCGACGCCCTCCTCGGCGGCCACCTCGACCAGGTGCGGGTCGTGGCCCGCCCAGGTGTCGTTGATGAGGTCGGCGCCCGCCCGCGCGGCCTGCCGGGCGACGTCGGCCCGCCAGGTGTCCACGCTGATCAGCAGGTCGGGATGGCGATCTCGCACCAGCGCGATCAGCGGGACCACGCGACGGACCTCTTCGGCCGCGTCGACCCGAGGCCCGCGGCCCGCCCGGATGCCGCCGATGTCGACGATGTCGGCGCCCTCGCCGGCGGCCTGCGCGATCGCCTCGACCGCCGCGTCCGACGAGGAGTGGCGCGCGGGCGCGTAGAACGAGTCGGGCGTGCGGTTGACGATCGCCATCACGACCGGGTGGTCGGCGCCGAACGTCCGACCCCGCAGCCGGACCGGGGCGCCGGCGGCCGGGACCCCGGCCGGGGTCGTCATACGTCCCCGGAGGCGCCCGCGGCCCGCTGGGCGGCGGCGGCTTCGACCACGGCCGCGTCCTCGGCGGCCCGCAGCTGCGCATCGCGCTCGACGACGAGTGCGACGGCCTCGTCCGGGTCGTCGACGAGTCGGATCAGATCGAGGTCGAGGTGGCCGATCATGCCGTGGGCGCGGACCGGTCCGCCGAGCCAGTCGAGCAGCCCCTGCCAGTAGGAGCTGCCGACCAGCACGATCGGGAACTCGGTGACCTTGTGGGTCTGGACCAGCGTGAGGGCCTCGGACAGCTCGTCCAGCGTGCCGAACCCGCCGGGCAGCACGATGAATCCCTGGGCGTACTTCACGAACATGAGCTTGCGGGCGAAGAAGTACCGGAAGTTGACGCCGAGGTCGACCCACTGGTTCATGCCCTGCTCGAACGGCAGCTCGATCCCGAGCCCGACCGACACGCCGCCGGCCTGGTTCGCACCCTTGTTTGCCGCCTCCATCACCCCCGGGCCGCCGCCGGTGATGACGGCGTAGCCGGCGTTCGCGAGCCCGCGCCCGACGCGTTCGGCGAGCGCGTACTCGGGGTGGTCGGGGCCCACGCGGGCCGAGCCGAACACGCTCATCGCCGGGCCGATCTCGGCGAGCGCCCCGAAGCCCTCGACGAGCTCGCTCTGGATGCGGAGCACCCGCCAGGGGTCCTCGTGCAGCCAGCTCGCGCCCTGACGGGGCGCCGCCAGCAGTCGCTCGTCGGCGGTCATGGTCGGGATCTGGCCGCGGCGCAGCAGCACCGGTCCGCGTCGGTGCCCGCTCCCCGGGGTGGGCACGCCCTCGTCGCTCGTCATGACCTGAACTCTAAGAGGTGACCTTCACGAGGTCAGCCAGGAACGCAGCGCGTCGTGGCAGAGCTGGATCTGCGCGACGGCGCAGTGCTCGTCGTCCTTGTGCGCAAGGAGCGGGTCGCCGGGGCCGAAGTTGACCGCCGGGATTCCCAGCTCGGCGAATCGGGCGACGTCGGTCCAGCCGAACTTCGGGGCCGGGACGCCGCCGGTGAACGCCAGCGCGGTGGCGGCGAAGTCGGCGGCTGCGGGGTCGTCCAGCCCCGGGCGGGCGCCCGACGCGGCATCCGTGAGCGTCACGTCGAACCCGCTGAACAGCTCCCGGACGTGCGCCTCGGCGCCGGCGACCGAGGTCGACGGCGCGAACCGGTAGTTGACCGTGACCACGCACTCGTCCGGGACCACGTTGCCGGCCACCCCGCCGCTGATCGCCACGGCGTTCATCCCCTCGCGGTAGACCAGCCCGTCGACCTCGACGTCGGCCGCCTCGTACTCCGCCAGCCGGCGCAGCACCTCGGCGGCGCCGTGGATCGCGTTGACGCCCATCCAGGAGCGGGCCGAGTGCGCAGCCACGCCGGGCACGCGCACCTCGACGCGGAGCGTGCCGTTGCAGCCGCCCTCGATGCCGGCGTTGCTCGGTTCGCCGAGCACGGCGAAGTCGGCGGCGAGCCAGTCCGGGTGGTTCCGGGCGATCCGGCCGAGCCCGCTGAGCGACGCCTCGACCTCCTCGTGGTCGTAGAAGACCCAGGTGACGTCCCGCGTCGGCGCGGTCAGGGCGGCTGCGAGGGCGACCTGGATCGCCACCCCGCCCTTCATGTCGACCGTCCCCCGCCCCCACACGGCAGCCTCGGAGCCGCTCCCGACGACGGTGGTCGGCAGGTTGTCCGCGATCGGCACGGTGTCGGTGTGCCCCGCGACGACGACCCGTTCCGCGCGGCCCAGGGACGTCCGGGCGACCAGCGCGTCGCCGTCGCGCAGCACCTCGAGGTGGGGGTAGCGGCGCAGCGCCGCCTCGATCGCGTCGACGATCGCGGTCTCGTCACCGCTCACGGACGGGATGTCGCACAACGCCCGGGTGAGCGCGAGCAGGTCACCGGTCGGGTCCAGCACAGTGGTCGTCACCCGCCGACCCTACCGATCACCCCGGTCCGCCGGTCCGCCGGTCCGCGCTGACGCCGCCGGCCATCGCGCGCCCGGCCGAGAAGGTGATGCGCACAGCCGCACGTGTGCCTGTTGATGCCTCGAGGTGCGCGCGGGACGCCCCATCCGCCCCAACCGTTCACCTCAGCAGCACGTGCGGCTGTCAGCACCACTCAGGTGTGGCTACGCCGGACGTTTAGGGTGGGGGCCATGAGTCCGCGCACCGCCTGGGGTTTCGGCCTGGCCACGATCACGACCCCCGTCCACGCTGCCGACAGCTCCGCGGGCGACGCCGACAGCTCCGCGGGTGACATCGCTGCCACTGGCACCACCGCCACCGTCACCGCAGCCGGCGCGACGACCGCGGAATCTCGCACCGGGACCACCCTCGACGTCTGGTACCCGGCCCCGGCCCTCGGTGAACCGCCAGCCGACGCCGCCGCACCGCCCGAGCTGCTGGCCCTCGAAGGCGCCGACGCCGCTCGGGGCGTGCGGACCACCGTCGTCCGCACGGTGATCGACCTGGACACGCCGCCGCGCGACGCCGCCGACGCCTACCTGCGTCTGCACCTGCTCTCGCACCGCCTGGTCGTGCCGCACGGCCAGAACCTCGACGGCATCTTCGCCCGGCTCGAGAACGTGGTCTGGACGGACCGCGGGCCGTGCGCGGTCGAGGACTTCGAGGCGACCCGGCTGCGCCTGCGGGCCGCGACCGGCACGCCGGTGACCGTGTTCAGCGTCGACCGCTTCCCGCGGATGGTCGACTACGTGCTGCCCAGCGGCGTGCGGATCGCCGATGCGGACCGCGTGCGGCTCGGCGCGCACCTCGCCCCGGGCACGACCGTGATGCATGAGGGCTTCGTGAACTTCAACGCGGGCACGCTCGGGGTGTCGATGGTCGAGGGCCGCATCTCCTCGGGGGTCGTGGTCGGCGACGGCAGCGACATCGGCGGGGGCGCCTCGATCATGGGCACGCTGTCCGGCGGCGGCCGTGAGGTCGTGTCGATCGGTCGGCGGTCTCTGCTCGGCGCGAACGCCGGCCTCGGCATCCAGCTCGGCGACGACTGCGTGGTGGAGGCGGGCCTGTATGTCACGGCCGGCACCAAGGTCGCCCTCGTGGGCTTCAAGGCCGACGACGGCGGCGCGCTCGACGGCCGCGTGGTCAAGGCGCGCGACCTGTCCGGATCCCACAGCGTGCTCTTTCGCCGCAACTCCCTGACCGGGGGCGTCGAGGCCGTCGCCCGCGCCGGCGCCGGTGTGGAGCTCAACGCCGCGCTGCACCAGCACTGACCCGGGCCGTGTCCCGACCAGCACAGTCCCGACCAGCACAGTCGCGATCAGCGCAGTCGCGATCAGCGCAGTCGCGGGCCGGGTCCGGACCGGCACAGTCCCGACCAGCACAGTCGCGGGCCGTGTCCCGCCGGCGCCGCCGCCGGTCCTGGCGCACCGCGCTCGCGCTGCTCGCGACGGCGGCGATCGCCGTGACCGCTGTCGTGGCGCTGCTCAACCAGGTCGACGGCGGCGACGTCCGCGCCGAGCGCTGCGCGGCCGAGGCGGACGGCACCAGCTGGTACCTGACCCCGGCCCAGGCCGACAACGCGGCGCTGGTCGCCGCGGTGTCGGTGCGCCGCGGGATGCCCGCCCGCGCCGCGACCATCGGGATCGCCACCGCCCTGCAGGAGTCGAAGCTGCTCAACATCGACTACGGGGACCGCGACTCGGTCGGCCTGTTCCAGCAGCGCCCGTCGCAGGGTTGGGGCACGGTGGAGCAGATCCTCGACCCGGTGTACTCGGCCAACGCGTTCTTCGACGGGCTGGACAAGGTGCCGGACTACGAGGCGCTCGAGATCACGGTGGCCGCGCAGGAGGTCCAGCGGTCCGGCTTCCCCGAGGCGTACGCGCAGCACGAGACCCGGTCCCGGGCCTGGGCCTCGGCCCTGACGGGCTACTCCCCCGCCACGGTGACCTGCGACCTGCACACCGTCGGCGGGCCGGGGTCGACGGAGGCGGTGGCCGCGCGGGTGGCGCGCGACTTCGGCGCCGTGCCGACGACGTCGGCCACCGACGACGACGGCACGGTCACCGTCACGATCGACGGCGGGGCGCTCGGTGCCGGCACCCCCGACGACGACACGCGCCTGGCCTGGACCCTCGCCCACTGGTCGGTCGCGGTCGCGCACGGGTTGGACGTCGACGCCGTGAGCACCGCGGACCAGACCTGGTCCCGGGACGAGCCGACCTGGTCACCGTCCGGCACCGACCCGGTGCCCGCGGGCGAGGTCCATCTCACCCTCGCGACGCAGTAGGCCGGCCGACCCGCCGGGATCGCGAGGTCCGGGCGGGTCCGGCGGGCCCAGCGGTCTAGCGGGACTCGACCGGCAGGTAGTTGCGCTCGACGGCACCCGTGTAGATCTGCCGCGGGCGGCCGATCTTCGTGGTCGGGTCCGTCATCATCTCGCGCCACTGCGCGATCCAGCCCGGCATCCGACCGAGCGCGAACAACGGCGTGAACATCTGGTCCGAGAACCCCAGCGCCTTGTAGATCAGGCCGGTGTAGAAGTCGACGTTCGGATAGAGCTTGCGCTCGGTGAAGTAGTCGTCGTTGAGCGCGATCTCCTCGAGGTTCATCGCGATGTCGAGCAGCGGGTCGGGCTTGCCGAGCTTCTCCAGGACCGCGTGCGCGCTCTTCTTGACGATGGCCGCGCGCGGGTCGTAGTTCTTGTAGACCCGGTGCCCGAAGCCCATCAGGCGCACACCCTGGTCCTTGTTCTTCACGCGCGTCATGAAGGCCGACGCATCGCCGCCGTCGGCCTTGATCTCGGTGAGCATCTTGAGCACGGCCTCGTTCGCACCGCCGTGCAGCGGCCCGGACAGCGCGTTGATGCCGGCCGCGACGGAGGCGTACAGGTTCGCGTGGCTCGAACCGACCATCCGCACGGTCGACGTGGAGCAGTTCTGCTCGTGGTCGGCGTGCAGGATCAGGAGCTGGTCGAGCACGGCGACCGTGGTGGGGTCCGGCTCGTACTGCTGGTACGGCACCGCGAAGGTCATCCGCAGGAAGTCCTCGACGTACCCGCGCGAGTAGTCCGGGTACAGCAACGGTTCGCCCACCGCGCTGCGGTGGAGGTAGGACGTGATCGTGCGGGTCTTCGCGAGGATGAGGACCGTGGCCAGCTCGACCGTCTGCGGGTCGAACGGGTCGAGCGACTCCGGGTAGAACGTCGACAGCGCGTTGACCGCGGAGGACATGACCGCCATTGGGTGCCCGTTGCGCGGGAACGTCCCCATGAACGTGCGGAAGTCCTCGTGCACCAGGGTGTGCCGGTTCACGCGTTCCATGAACGCGTCGCCCTCGGCCTGCGTCGGCAGCTCGCCGTGGATGAGCAGGTAGGCGACCTCGAGGAACGAGGACTTCTCGGCCAGCTGCTCGATCGGGTAGCCGCGGTAGCGCAGGATCCCCGCGTCGCCGTCGATGTAGGTGATCTCGGAGTCGCACGACGCGGTGTTCATGAAGCCGGGGTCGACGGTGACCAGGCCGGTCTCCTTGAGGAGCGACGAGACGACGATGCCGTCGTTGCCCTGCGTGGCGCTGACTAACGGGAGTTCGAGCGTGGTTCCCCCGACGGTGAGACGACCGGGTTCCTTGACTGCCTCGGACATGCGCTTCCTCCCTGCATCCCCTGTCCGCGACGAGATCGCGGGCCGGGGAAGACTGTTGGCGGCGACCGGAATCGGTCGGACCTGGCGGCCCTCGATCGGCTCGCGATCGCTCACGCTACCCGCGAGCGGCGATCTGCGACGAATTCCGGTGGACCCAATCCCGCGCCAGTCGCGTGACGCGGGTCACACCCAACCGAACGGCAATCAGCAACAAACCGTCCCCTACCGTGCGGTCATCTGCCGCCTCGGCGACGGCCGTGCGGTCACGCACCGCTGACGTCAGCGACGACCCGGTCCGCCACCGGTCAGTCGAGCGGCGGCCTCCGCGATGCGCTCGTCGGGTGCGGTCAGCGCCAGTCGCACGTGCCCCGCGGCCGCCGCGCCGTAGAACGCACCGGGCGCGACCAGGATCCCGAGGGCCGCGAGATCAGCGACCATGCTCCAGCTGTCCTGCGGAGCGCCGACCGGGCGGGCCCACAGGTACAGCCCGGCCTGGGATCCGTCGACCGCCAGGTTCGCGGCGCCGAGAGCCGCCCGCAGCAGGTCCCGGCGGGCCCGGTACACCTCACGCTGCACGGCGACGTGGGCGTCGTCACCCAGCGCGACGGTCATGGCGGCCTGGACGGGACCGGGCACGATCATCCCGGCGTGCTTGCGGGTCTCGACCAGCCGGGCGATCAGCACCGGGTCGCCGGCCACGAAGGCCGCGCGGTATCCCGCGAGGTTCGACTGCTTGGACAACGAGTAGACGGCGAGCAGCCCGGTGAGGTCACCGCCGGTGACGCGTGGATCGAGCAGGCTGGGCACCCCCGCGGTCGCCCACGGCTCCTCCCAGGCCAGCTCGGCGTAGCACTCGTCCGAGGCCACGACGGCGCCCGTGGTGCGGGCGGCGTCGACGACCTCGCGGAGCTGGTCGACCGATCGAACGGTCCCGTCCGGGTTTCCCGGTGAGTTGAGCCAGACGAGGCGGGCCGGGCTGTCGGCCCAGGCCGCGACGTCGTCGGCGGGCAGGGGCGTCGCCCCGGCGAGGCGCGCGCCGACGTCGTACGTCGGGTAGGCGGTGCGGGGATGGACGACGACGTCCCCGGCGCCCAGGCCGAGCAGGGACGGCAGGAGAGCCACGAGCTCCTTCGAGCCCACGGTCGGCAGCACTGCCGCCGGATCGAGCCCGGGCACGCCCCGCCGGCGCGCGAACCAGTCGACGACCGCCTGGCGCAGCGCCGGGGTGCCGTGGGTGGTCGGGTAGCCCGGCGAGTCGGCAGCCGCGGCGAGCGCGTCGCGGACGACGGCGGGGGTCGGGTCGACGGGTGTACCGACGGACAGGTCCACGATGCCGCCCGGGTGGGCGCGCGCGATCGCCGCGAGGGGCTTGAGCGTGTCCCACGGGAACTCCGGGAGGGCGCCGGTCTGCAGGCCCATCAGGCCGCGTTCGGGCGACGCGCAGCGATCGAGCGGATCACGTCGGTGCTACTCGCTGACCACCTGGAGCGGGAGGGTGGCGATGATCGGGTGGTCCTTCTCGATCCGGCCCATCTTCGCGGCGCCGCCCGGGGAGCCGAGGTCGTCGAAGAACTCGACGTTCGCCTTGTAGTACTCGCTCCACTGCTCGGGGACGTCGTCCTCGTAGTAGATGGCCTCGACCGGGCAGACCGGCTCGCACGCGCCACAGTCCACGCACTCGTCGGGGTGGATGTAGAGCGACCGTTTGCCTTCGTAGATGCAGTCGACGGGGCACTCCTCGATGCAGCCCTTGTCTTTGACATCTACGCAAGGCTGGGCGATCACATACGTCACGGTCGATCCTCCTGTGGGGCCCGTTCGATCGGATGCGCCTCGATCGGCACCGGGCTTCTAGTATCCACCAGATGACCCGGATAGAGCAGACGCGACCGACGTGACGAACCCCATCCCCGCACCCGGGCGACGCGCCTGGCTCGCCTGGCCCGTCGGGGCCCGCGTGATCGTCCGCCGGCACCTGGCCGAGGGCGGGTACTCCGACGTGCTCGGCGACCTGCTCACGGTGGACGACGACGGCGTCGAGGTCGAGACCCGCCGGGGCCCGGTGCGCGTCCCGGCGGCCGACATCGCGATCGGCAAGCTCATCCCGCCCGCGCCGCCCCGCCGCGGACCACGCCGCCAGACCGAGTAGCCGACCCGGGCGCCGGCGGGCTCCCCCGCCGGCCGCCCCCGGGCCGGCCGAGCCATCCGGCGCCGGCTGCCCCCTACCCGGTGGGCGGGTCGCAGACGACGGCGTTCTGCGGCTTGTAGCGCGTGGTCCGCTTCGTCGTCTCCGTGAGCTCCCCGTTGAGCAGCAGCTGCCGCGTCACGGTGACGGAGAAGCCGGGGTTGCCGGCCGACATCGGCAGGCAGGTCGGCGAGGCGGAGTGCACGGTGCTCGGCGAGACGACGCCCGAGCGTCCGCTCGTGGAGGACTCCACCGTCCAGTACTTCGTGCCCCAGACCGCCACGTGCAGCCGGCCGTCCGCGACCCAGGACTGCAGCAGCGCGCCGTACGGCGTGGTGTTCTTGAACTTCATGTCGATCGAGCCGCTGTAGAGGGTGGCCTCGCGCCCCTCCGGGTACCGGGTGAACCACTCGGAGTGCGGGGTGTGCTCGACGTCCTCGAACCCGGCGAGATAGGCGGCGTTGAACGTCGTCGTGGACATCTGGGACAGCCCTCCCCCGGTGCCCTTGACGTGCTCGCCGTTGACGATGACCCAGGCCTCGTTGAAGCCGGCCGCGGCCGTGATCGGGCCGAGCGTCTCGGTCAGGCTGAACGTGTCCCCGGGCCGGACCAGGGTGCCGTTGACCTTGGTGGCGCCGGTGCGCAGGTTCTCGGTGCGCAGCGGCTCGTTCGTCAACGGGGTGGAGAACTCCGAGACGAGCTCGATGATCCCGAGCGCCTGAAGCTTCTCGGTCGACTGCGCCGGGTCGCTCGCCACGAGCTCGACGCGCGCGGTTCGGTCGTTCGAGACCCCCGCCGCCGCCACGGCGTCGGCCAGGACCTGCGGGTCGAGCGTGGTGCCGGGGATCCCCGGGACGATCACGGGCACGCCGTTCTCGAACGCGAAGCTCGCGTCCGCCGACGGTGTGAACAGGCCGGTGGTGCGTTTGACGATCTCCTCGACGAGCAGCGGGCCGTCGAGCGTGAGCGTGAGGTCGGAGTCCTCGGCGACGAAGCTGGCGGCTGCGGTCACGACGGCGGCGGGAAGCTCGACGGTCTGCCCGGCGACGGCGACGGCGATGGGGGCACGGGCGAGCGGCTGGGCGAGCGTCGACAGCGCCAGGTCCGCCTCCTCCTGCGAGATGTCGGGCCCGACGACGCGGACGGGGAGCTCCAGGGGTCGGGCCGCGGTCAGCCAGGTGGAACGCAGCAGCTCGGCCGCGGCGCTCGGGTCCACCTCCGCACCGTCGACCGCCTCGGTCGCCCGCGCTTCGCTGTCCGCGAAGACGACCTGGGCGTCGACGGGCGCGGTGACGAGCGCAGCGGCGACCAGGTCGACGGCGTCGGCCAGCAACGCGTCGTTGACGAGGGTGACGGGCTGCGCCTCGCCGTTCCCGAACGCGTGCTGCCAGAGCCGCCCGGGCTGGAGGTCGAAGCCGGTCAGCCCGCGCACGGTGGCGTCGGCGTCGAGGACGAGACCCGCATCGGCAGGGGCGAGAGACGTGCTGACCTCGCCGGCCACCAGCGGGATGGGCTCACCGACGACGTCGGCCAACCCGTCCTCGAGCGTCGTGACGGCCGTGGCGGAGTCGAGACCGCCGATCTCGACACCCGCGACGGTCGTGCCCCGCGGGACGCGATCGGCGAGGGCCCAGGAGGCGCCGACGTAGGTGCCACCCAGGACGACGACGACCGCGAGGGTGGTCAGCACCACCCGCGGCCAGCGGCGGCGCTGCTCGTCCTCGTCGAAGATCGCGAGCGGCGACGCAGCCGTGGGATCGGACGGGACGTCCCCCGACGCCTCGGCCGGCCGGGTCACGGGGTCGAACCGCATCGCCGGGGAACCCCCGGGCACAGCGGCACGCTCGGTCGGCACAGCGGCACGCTCAGGAGGCACAGCGGCACCCTCGGGCGCGGCTGCATCGTCGGCCGCGTGCTGGCGAACGTCGCCGTCACTGCCGGACTTCTTGACCATCGGATCTCTCTTCTTGACCGCACTTCCAACGGGCCCCCCGCCACCGCGCGATTCTACGTGTGCCCTCGGACCAGACCGCGAACGTCCCTCATAGGATGGGCCGGATCCGACCACGCTGGTGCACCAGGCCACCCGCGCTCGGTGCCCCCTGCCGTGCGACCAGCACGGACCCCACGACGATGTCGTGGTCGCCGGCACGGTGGATCGCCGACGTCCGGCACTCGAACCAGGCGGCGGCGTCGTCGATGAGCACGGCGCCGGTCCGCGGGCCCACGGTGTGCGGCACGCGGTCCAGCTGGCCGATCGCGGGACGGCCGGGGGACGCGAGCCAGTCGGCCACCGGTCCCGCGGTGTCGGACAGCACGTTGAAGGCCCAGAGGTCGACCTGGTCCAGCGCCTCCCGGAACCGCGCATCCTCGTGGACGCAGAACAGCACGAGCGGCGGGTCGAGCGACACGGACGCGACGGCGCTCGCCGTCATCGCGTAGTCGACGTCGCGCCAGCGCAGGGTGACCACCACGACGCCGGCGGGCAGGCGGCCGATCGCCGAACGGAACTCGTCCGGGTCGGCCAGCTCGTCCGGGCTCACGCGTCGAGGTCGATCGGGACCGGCGCCGTCAGCTCACCCGCGAACCAGGCGCGCGGCGCGAACGCCGCCACGCCCATCATGACCAGCCCGCCGAGGATCCACGCATAGCCGACCACCTGCCCGGCCGGGATCAGGACGTCGCCCCCGGGGCCGGTGAGCGACAGGACCTGCACGACGACGACCCACGCGATCCCGTACACCAGCAGCCCGGTGAGTCCGACCCAGGCGCGGGCCAGCACGGCCGAGGCGAGCACGAGCGCCAGGCAGGCGACGACCCCCCACGGCATCCACGCGCGATGCAGCACGGTGCCCGCGGCACCCACCAGGCCACCGAGCAGGAAGACGCCGAGCCACCGAGCGAGCACCTGCAAGAGCGATCTGACCATGGCGTTCACGCTACCGGCCTGACCGCGGCGGGCCACGAGATGCCCGCCGCTCGCCAGGCGTCCTCGAGGTCGACGCCGACCGGCACGCTGCGGTAGAACTCCTGGCTCAGCAGCGGGGCGAGGACGTCGTTGCTCAGGGCGTAGCAGCCGACGACGACGGCCGGCCGGTCCCGTGGTCCGGTCGCCGCCTGCGCGAGCCGATCGGCGTCGAGCGCGATCGAGCGCACCTGGGTGCGGTGGGCCGACAGCGCCGCGGCGACCCGGTCGAGGACTCCGGTCACGTCGACCACCAGGTCGACGAGGTCGCCAGCCACGGCGACGGACGGCAACGGGCCACCGGGGTCCGGGAGCGCGAGGTGCGGATCGGCGACGCGTTGCGCCGTCACGGCGGGCAGGTCCGTGAGCGCGCGGTACGCGGCGCGCAGCGTGTCCGCGGGGACGACGGCGGCCAGCACCGCGCCAGGGATGTGGGGCGGGTCGTCGAGGACGAGGTGCGGGTCGCCCGCCAGCTCGAGCGCGCGCATGGTCACGTCGTGCGTCCGCACGTGGTCCGGGTGGCCGTACCCGCCGCCGGGCTCGTAGGTCGCGACGACCTCCGGCCGGCGCGAGCGGATCACGGCGGCGAGCCGCCGGGCGGCGGCGTCGAGCGGGACGGCGACGAAGGCGCCGTCGGGCAGGTCCGAGACGCGACCCGCGCGCCCCACCCCGGCCCACGCCATGCCCGAGTCGGAGAACCGGAGCGCGACGGGGTCGCCGTCGGGCACGTCGCCGTCGGCCACGCTGTCGAGGAACACCTGGTCGACCACGCCGAGCGCCGCCAGCGCGGCAGCCAGCTCGCCCTCGCGATGAGCGGCCAACGCGGGCCCGTCCCCCTCGAGGTGGCCCGGGTCGTCACCGATGACCTCACCGAGCTCGCCCCGGGTACAGGTCACCACGGTGACCGGACGGCCGGAACCGGCCCAGACCGCGATCAGCCCTCCGGTCGCGAGCGTCTCGTCGTCCGGATGTGCATGGACGACGAGAAGCCCGCCGGTCGGTCCGGTCACCCGCCGGCCTGCTGGGAGCAGAGTCGGGTGCGCCGGCTCAAGCGCGCTTGGCCTTCGCGAACACGCGGCCACGCTCGGACTGGTCGAGGATCACCTTGCGGAGGCGGACGACGTCGGGGGTGACCTCGACGCACTCGTCCTCGCGGGCGAACTCGAGGGACTCCTCGAGCGTGAGGTGCCGCGGCGGGGTGAGGTTCTCGAACGTGTCGCTGGCTGCAGCGCGCATGTTCGTGAGCTTCTTCTCCTTGGTGATGTTGACGTCCATGTCCTCGTTGCGCGAGTTCTCGCCGACGATCATGCCCTCGTAGACCACCTGGGTGGGGTCGACGAAGAACGACCCGCGCTCCTGCAGGTTGATCATCGCGAACGGCGTGACGACACCCGAACGGTCGGCCACCAGGGACCCGTTGATGCGGGTCTCGATCGGGCCGGCCCACGGCTCGTGGCCCTCACCGATCGAGGACGCGATGCCGGTGCCGCGCGTGTCCGTGAGGAACGTCGTGCGGAAGCCGATCAGGCCGCGGGACGGAATCTTGAACTCCATCCGGACCCAGCCGGTGCCGTGGTTCGCCATGGTCTCCATGCGGCCCTTGCGGATCGCCAGGAGCTGGGTGACCGCGCCGAGGTACTCCTCGGGGACGTCGATGGTCATGCGCTCCATCGGCTCGTGCACCTTGCCGTCGATCCGCTTGGTGACGACCTGCGGCTTGCCGACGGTGAGCTCGAAGCCCTCGCGGCGCATCTGCTCGACGAGGATGGCCAGCGCGAGCTCGCCGCGGCCCTGGACCTCCCACGCGTCGGGACGCTCGGTCGGGAGCACGTTGAGCGAGACGTTACCGACGAGCTCGCGGTCGAGGCGGTCCTTGACCTGGCGCGCGGTGACCTTGTGGCCCTTGCCACCCCGGCCGGCGAGCGGCGAGGTGTTGATCCCGATGGTCATCGAGATGGCCGGGTCGTCGACCTTGATCAGCGGCAGCGGCCGCGGGTCGTCCGGGTCGGTCAGCGTCTCACCGATGGTGATGTCGGCGATCCCGGCGACGGCGACGATGTCGCCGGGGCCCGCGGACTCGGTGGGAACGCGGCTGAGCGCCTTGGTCTCGAGCAGCTCGGTGATCTTCACGTTCTGGATCGTGCCGTCGGCACGCGCCCAGGCGACGGTCTGGCCCTTGCGGATCGTCCCGTTGAACACGCGGAGCAGCGCGAGGCGACCGAGGAACGGCGAGGCGTCGAGGTTGGTGACGTGCGCCTGGAGGGGCGCGCCCTCGGTGTAGGTCGGCGCCGGGATCTTCTCGAGGATGACCTGGAACAGGGCCTCGAGGTTCTCGGAGTCGGGCTGGGTGCCGTCGGCCGGCTGCGTCAGCGACGCGCGGCCGGTCTTGGCCGCCGCGAAGACGACGGGCATGTCGAGGATCGCGTCGAGGTCGAGGTCCGGGACCTCGTCCTGCAGGTCGCTCGCGAGCCCGAGCAGCAGGTCGGTCGACTCGGCGACGACCTCGGTGATGCGCGCGTCGGGCCGGTCCACCTTGTTGACCAGGAGGATCACGGGGAGCTTGGCCTCGAGCGCCTTGCGGAGCACGAACCGCGTCTGCGGCAGCGGGCCCTCGCTGGCGTCGACGAGCAGCACCACGCCGTCGACCATGGACAGGCCGCGCTCGACCTCACCACCGAAGTCGGCGTGCCCAGGGGTGTCGATCACGTTGATCGTGATGCCCTCGGGGTGCCCGTGGACGGTGGCAGCAGGACCGGTGTAACGCACGGCGGTGTTCTTCGCGAGGATCGTGATGCCCTTCTCGCGCTCAAGGTCACCGGAGTCCATCGATCGCTCGTCAGCGTGGGCGTCGTGCGCCGCGAAGGCACCCGACTGCTTGAGCATGGCGTCCACCAGCGTGGTCTTGCCGTGGTCGACATGGGCGACGATGGCGACGTTGCGCAGGTCGGAGCGCACAGACATGAGTACTCGTTTCAAAGATGGGGAGCGCCGCGTCGTGGGGCGCGCCGACAATTCTACCTTCTCAGCGGCCCGGCACTCGCCGCGGGCGCACTTCTGGCCCCGTCCCGGCATCGGGACAGGGCCAGAAGGGCCGTGCCGTGCACCACAGAGTTGGGTGCGCGACGGCGGCTCAGAACGTGAGCTTGGCGCCCGGGATCGCGGCGAGCAGCTCCCGCGTGTACTCCTCGCGCGGGTTGTCGAAGACCTCGTCCGTCGTCGCGGACTCGACGATCTTGCCGGTCTTCATCACGCACACCTGGTCGGCGACCTGTCGGACGACCGCGAGGTCGTGGGTGATGAACAGGTACGTCAGGCCGAGCTCGGCCTGCAGGTCGTTGAGCAGCGTGAGGATCTGCGCCTGGACCAGCACGTCGAGCGCCGACACGGCCTCGTCGCACACGATGACGTCGGGCTCGAGCGCGAGCGCCCGCGCGATCGCGACCCGCTGGCGCTGGCCACCGGAGAGCTCGTTCGGGAACCGGCGCATCGTCGACTGCGGGAGCGAGACCATGTCGAGCAGGTCGCGCACCTTCTGCAGCCGGGACTTGCGGTCGCCGACCCGGTGGGTGCGCAGCGGCTCCTCGATCGTGCGGTAGATCGAGTACATCGGGTCGAGGGAGCCGTACGGGTCCTGGAAGATCGGCTGCACCCGGCGACGGAACGCGAACAGCTGCTTCTTGTTCAGGGTGCTCAGGTCGGTGCCCTCGAAGTTGATCTTGCCCTCGGTGGGATCGATCAGGTTGAGCATGATGTTCGCGACGGTCGACTTGCCCGACCCGGACTCGCCGACCAGCGCCATCGTCGTGCCGCGCTTGATCGTGAACGACACGTCGTCGACGGCCTTGAACGTCTTGGCCGCGCCGGGACGCCCCCCACGCAGGTGGAAGACCTTGGTGAGGTTGTCGACGACGACGATGTCCGGCCGGGTCTCGCTGACGCCGTCGCCACCCGTGGGGGCGAGCAGCTCCGTCGCCGTCACGCCGAGCGCCTTGGCGCTCTGGATGCGACGCGAGGCGAGCGACGGCGCCGACGCCACGAGGCGCTGGGTGTACGGGTGCCGGGGCGCGGAGAGGATCTGGGCGGCCGGGCCGGACTCGACGACCTTGCCGCGGTACATCACCACGAGGTGCTCGGCACGCTCGGCGGCCAGCCCCAGGTCGTGCGTGATGAACAGCACCGCGGTACCCAGCTCCTCGGTGAGGTGCTGGAGGTGGTCGAGGATCTGGCGCTGGACGGTGACGTCCAGGGCCGACGTCGGCTCGTCCGCGATGAGCAGCTTGGGTCGCGCCGCGAGGGCGATCGCGATCAGGGCGCGCTGGCGCATCCCACCGGAGAACTCGTGGGGGTACTGCTTGGCACGCCGGGCGGCGTCGGGCAGGCCGGCCTCCTCGAGGAGCTCGGTGACCCGGGCGTTCGCGGCGGAACCCTTGGCGATGCCGTTCGCCTTGAGCGCCTCCTTGACCTGGTACCCGATCTTCCAGACCGGGTTGAGGTTCGACATCGGGTCCTGCGGGACCAGACCGATCGCCCGGCCGCGCAGCGCGATGATCTCCTTCTCGGTGGCGGTGGTGATCTCGGTGCCGTCGAACATGATCGACCCCGCGGTCACCTTGCCGGTGCCCGGGAGCAGGTCGATGATCGCGTGCGCGGTCGTCGACTTGCCCGATCCGGACTCGCCGACGATCGCGACCGTCTGGCCGGGGTAGACGGTGAGGTCCACCCCGCGCACGGCCGAGACGAGCCCCGTGGCGGTCGTGAACGAGACCTCCAAGTCCCGGATCGCCAGGAGCGGGACGTGCACGTTGCTGTCCGCCACCACGACGGGGGCGGTGGGAAGGGTCTGGCTCATCGCTTGCGCGCCTTCGGGTCCAGGGCGTCGCGGACGACGTCGCCCATCATGATGAAGCTGAGCACCGTGAGGGCGAGCGCCCCGGCCGGGTAGAACAGCACGGACGGCTGGCTGCGGAGCGAGGCCTGCGCCTTGGAGATGTCAGCCCCCCACGAGACGATCGACGTCGGCAGGCCGATCCCGAGGTAGGACAGCGTCGCCTCGGCCACGATGAAGATCCCGAGCGACACCGTCGCCGTGACGATGATCGGCGCGGCGGAGTTCGGCATGACGTGCCGGGCGAGCGTCGCGAGCCGCGACGACCCGAGAGCCTTCGCGGCGGTGATGAAGTCGGCGTTCTTGACGCTCATCACCGCACCACGGGTGATCCGAGCGATCTGCGGCCAGCCGAAGACGCCCAGCACGACCGTGACGGTCATGACGCTCACGTCGTCGTACATCTGCATCACGACGATGGCGGCGAGCACCAGCGGGATCGCGAAGAAGATGTCGGTGACCCGCGAGAGCAGCGAGTCGAACCAGCCGCCGTAGAACCCGGCGAACGCGCCGAAGACCGAGCCGATCAGCACGACGACCAGGGTGGTGAGCACGCCCACCGTGACCGAGGCACGCGCGCCGTAGATGGTGCGGGAGTAGATGTCGCACCCCTGCCGGTCGAACCCGAACGGGTGGCCGGCGGTCGGCGGGTCGAGGCTGTACTTGAGCTCGCAGAACCCCGGGTCGAGCGAGGTGAACAGGCTCGGGAAGAGCGCGACGAGCGTCACCAGCGCGATCAGGGTGGCGGAGATCCAGAACAGCGGCCGGCGGCGCAGCGAGTGCCAGGCCTCGACCCACAGGCTCGCCGGAGCGGCCGACTCGTCGACGAGGTCGACCAGTCCGAGCGGGGTGGAGTCGAGGTCCGCGAAGAAGTGGCTCTGGTGCGGGCGGGTCAGTTCAGGCATATCGAATCCTCGGATCCAGGGCCGCGTACAGCAGGTCCACGAAGAGGTTGGCGAAGATGTAGACGATCACGAGCACGGTCACGAGCGAGACGACCGTCGGTGCCTGCCCCTGCTGGATCGCCTTGTACAGCGTGTTGCCGACGCCGGGGATGTTGAAGATCCCCTCGGTCACGATCGCGCCGGCCATCAGGCCACCGAGGTCCGCGCCGAGGAACGTGATGACCGGGATCAGCGAGTTGCGCAGCACGTGCACGTTGACCACGCGGCTGCGGGTGAGCCCCTTCGCCGTGGCGGTGCGCACGAAGTCGGCGCTGAGGTTCTCCGCGACCGAGGTCCGGGTGAGGCGCAGGACGTACGCGAACGAGACCGCGCCGAGCACGATCGCGGGCATCAGCAGGGTCTGGAACGAGACGTCGCCGCCGACCGTGGGGGGCAGCCACTGGAGCTTCACACCCACGACGTACTGCATCACGAAACCGATCACGAACGTCGGCATCGCGATGACGAACAGGCTGACCAGCAGGAGGGTCGCGTCGAAGACGCCACCCTTGCGCAGGCCGGCGATGAGGCCGAAACCGATCCCGAGCACACCTTCGAAGATCAGGGCCATCACGGCGAGCTGGATGGTCACGGGGAACGCTTCACCCATGACGTCGATGACCGCACGGCCCGAGAACGTCGTCCCGAAGTCGAGAGTGAGGATGCCCTTGAGGTAGAGCAGGTACTGGACGAAGAACGGCTTGTCCAGGTTGAACTCTGCACGGATCTGCTCGGCGACGGCGGGGTTCAGACCCCGATCGCCTCCGAGGGCCGCCACGGGGTCACCGGGCAGCAGGAAGACCATGGCATAGATGAGCAGCGTCGCCCCGAGGAAAACCGGGATCATCTGCAAGACCCTGCGCCCGATGTACCAGGCCATCAGGTCTCCTTCTCGTGGGGGAATATTCGGGAAACGTTCACACAGCGGCGCGTCACTCTAGACCGCAGCTGGCCGGTTGCACTACTTGCTCATGTGAAGGGGGGTGGGGCCCGGTCGGGTCCCACCCCCCTCACGCGCTCGAACTAGGTCAGCTCTTCGTGACCTCGTAGTAGAGCGGAACGCTGTTCCAGCCGAACTCGACGTTGTCGACCGTGGCGGCCGAACCGCCGGTCACGTTCGAGTACCACAGCGGGATGGCCGGGAGGTCCGTGAAGAGGATCTCCTGCGCCTGCTGGAAGAGCTTGTTGGCCTCGTCGACCGTGGCGGCCGTCGAGCCGTCGGCGAGCAGCGCGTCGAACTCGGGGTTCGTGTAGTCGCCGTCGTTCGAGCTGGCGTCGGTGGCGTAGATCGGGCCGAGGAAGTTGAACAGCCCCGGGTAGTCCGCCTGCCAGCCGGTGCGGAACGCACCCGTGATGGTCCGGTTGGTGACGTCGTCGCGGAACGACTTGAAGTCCGGGTACGGGTTGCCCTCGGACGCGATGCCGAGGGTGTTCTTGATGCTGTTGGTCACGGCGTCGACCCAGGCCTGGTGGCCACCATCGGCGTTGTAGCCGATGGTGAACGTGCCGGTGTACGGCGCGATCGCGTCAGCCTCGGCCCACAGGGCCTTGGCCTCGGTCTCGTTGTAGTCGAGAACCTCAGCACCGGGGATGGTGTCCGACCAGCCGGCGATGACCGGCGACGTGAAGTCGTTGGCCGGGGTGCGGGTGCCCTGGAAGATCGCGTCCGTGATCTCGGGGCGGTTGATGGCCATCGAGATCGCGGCGCGGCGGAGCGCACCCTCTTCACCCGAGAAGCCGGGCAGGTTCTGCGGGATGGTGAAGGACTGGAAGACGGCTGCCGGCTGGTTCACCGCGCGGTCGCCGAGCTCGTCCTCGAACGTGCCGAAGGCGCTGTCCGGGACGGCGTCGAGCACGTCGAGCTGGTCGGCGAGCAGGTCGTTGTACGCGGCCTCCTGGCTCGCGTAGAACGTGAACGTGACGCCGCCGTTCTTCGCGGTGCGGTCGCCCTCGTACGCCGGGTTCGGGATGAGGTCGATCCCGACGTTGTGCTGCCAGGCGCCTTCCTTGGCCAGCATGTACGGGCCGTTGCCGATCGGGTTCTCACCGAACGCGGCGATGTCCGTGAAGGCCACCTCCGGCAGCGGGAAGAACGCCGAGTAGCCGAGGCGCAGCGGGAAGTCGGCCCGCGGCTCCTTGAGCTTGACGGTGAAGGACGTGTCGTCGACCACGGCGAGACCCGTGAGAGCGGAGTCCTCGTCGTAGGAGAAGCCCTCGATGTCCTCGAAGAAGTAGCTTCCGAGCTGGGCGTTGCTCAGGAGAGCGGTGTAGTTCCAGGCGTCCACGAAGTTCTTCGCGATGACCGGCTCGTCGTTGGAGTACGTCAGACCGGACTTCAGCGTGATCGTGTAGTTCTGGGCGTCCGTGGTCTCGATCGACTCGGCGACCTCGTTGTGGGGCTCACCCGCGGCGTCGTAGTAGACCAGGCCGGCGAAGAGGAGGTCGACGACCTTGCCGCCACCCACCTCGTTGATGTTGCCCGGGACCAGGGGGTTCTGGGGCTCGCTGCTGTTCGCCGTCACGATGCCGGTCGAGGTTCCCTCGGCGGCGGCGGACGTGCTCTCGGTGTCGCTCGGCGTGCTGCTGCAGGCCGTGAGCACAAGTGCACCCACTGCAACTGAAGCCGCGAAGCCGGCGATGCGCCTGATCTTCAATGTTCCTCCTGAAAGGGATGGCGGCACGGGAAGCCACCAGGTACCGGGCCAGACCGAACCCGCCCGCGATAGCACCCACGCGCTCCATGGGTTGCGAAGAGGCTACCGAACGCCAACCGGACAAACTCCACGACTGCGGCGCCGTGCCGAATCGTTACACGATTGATACTGGTGAGTACCGTCCAGCATATGAGACAGCGCCGAACCTGTCTGCCGCTCGATCCCGTGATCCGTCTCCCGATCGCGGTCTGGTGTGTCCACGAATCGGACAGGATCGCCGCAGGATCGCTCCGGGTCTGATAGGGCGGTCGGTCCGTCCTGACCATGGAACGATGGTCGGCGTGCCTCCCCCCGTGACCGGCCACACCGTTCGGCCGCGCTCGGCGATCGCCGCAGCGGTCGGCTGGGGGCTCGTGACGCTCGGCTGGTCGTGGTTCGCGGTGCACGACGGCGGCCCGGTCGGCCTGGTCCGTCAGGTGCCGGGCCTGGTGCTCGCCGCGACGCTGGTCTACGCCGTGCTGGTGCGACCCTCCGTCGAGGTCTCCCCCACGGGTGTCGCGCTGCGCAACGTCGTGCGGGACGTCATGGTGCCCTGGGCGGCGCTCGCCGAGGTGCGCACGCGCTACGCGCTGACCCTCGTGACCACGGACGGGCGTCGCTTCACGGCCTGGGCGGCCCCGGCGTCCGGCCGGCACACCGACGCCCGGCTGACGCTCCGCGAGGTGCAGACGCTCGGTCTGGGCCCCGACGAGGTGCTCCCGACCGCGAGCGCCTCGAGCGCGAGCCAGTCCGGGGCGGTCGCTGCCTGGGTGCGGCGCGAATGGGGGCGTTCGGTCGAGACCGACGGCGCGCCGCTGTGCCCGACCGGCGGCGCACCGCAGTGCCCGCCCGGCGGCGCACCGCTGTGCCCGCCCGGCGGCGCGCCCGTGGTGCGTACGCGCCTGGCCCGCGGCGTGCTCGTCGTCGCGGGCGTGTCGGCGGCGCTCGTCGTGATGACCGCACTGGTGTGACCCCCGGCCCGCGAGCCAGGTTCGCGGGTGCTAGTCCTCGGCGTCGGCCCCGGCGGCCAGTGCGGCGGCACGACCCGCTCGACGGGTCTGCTGCTCGTCCGGGTCGGGAACGGGCGCAGCGGCGATGAGGCGGCGCGTGTAGGGCTCACGCGGGTGCAGCAGCACCTCCTCGCGGGTGCCGATCTCCGCGAGCTTCCCGCGGTGGAGCACCGCGACCCGGCTGGCGAGGATCTCGACCACCGCGAGGTCGTGGCTGATGAACAGGCACGCGAAGCCCTGCTCGCGCTGCAGCTCCTGGAACAGCTCGAGCACGTGCGCCTGGACGGAGACGTCGAGGGCGCTGGTCGGTTCGTCCGCCACCAGCAGGTCCGGCCCGAGCGACAGGGCCCGGGCGATCCCGACGCGCTGGCGCTGCCCGCCGGAGAGCTCGTGCGGGAAGCGGTTGCGGTACGCGTGCGGCAGCTGGACCTGGTCGAGCAGCGCCTCGACCCGGCGGTCGAGCGCGGCCTTGCGCAGCTTCTCGTGGATGAACAGGGGTTCGCCGATGGACTCCCCGATGGTCATCCGCGGGTTGAGGGAGGCGGCGGGGTCCTGGAACACGATCGCCGACCGGCGGCGCAGCGGACGCAGCTCGCGCCGGGACAGGCCGGCCACGTCGGTCCCGCCGATCGAGACCGAGCCGGACGCCACGGGCAGCAGGCCGACGACGGCGCGGCCGATCGTCGTCTTGCCCGACCCCGACTCCCCCACCAGGCCGAGGACCTCGCCGTGCGCGATCGAGAACGACACGTCGTCGACGGCGCGGAAGGCCGGCGTGCGCCCGCGGCTGGGGTACTCGAGCACGAGGTTGCGCAGGTCGAGCGCGGGGACGACCGGCGCGGGGGCGCGATCCTCGAGGCCCGCCGTCACGGCCGCCGTCCCCGGCGCGGGCTCGCGCACCACGAGCTGCCCGGCCGCGATCTGGGCACCGAGGTGCGGCACGGCCGCGAGCAGCTCTCGGGTGTACCCCTGCCGGGGGCTCGAGAAGACCTGCCGGATGGGGCCGGACTCGACCACCCGACCGTCCTTCATGACCACGACCGTGTCGGCCAGGTCCGCGACCACGCCCATGTCGTGGGTGATCAGCAGGATGGCCGAGTCGAGGCGGTGGTGCAGCGTGCGCAGCAGGTCGAGGATCTCCGCCTGGACGGTGACGTCGAGCGCGGTGGTCGGCTCGTCCGCGATGAGCAGCACGGGGTCGCACGCGATCGCCATCGCGATCATCACGCGCTGGCGCTGCCCGCCGGAGAGCTGGTGCGGGTAGCTGTCGTACCGGCCCTCGGGGTTGGGCAGGTCGACGAGCCGGAACAGCTCGATCGCGCGCTCGCGCGCCTGCGCCGGGGAGATGTTCTGGTGGCTGAGCAGCACCTCGGACACCTGGAACCCGTTGGTCAGCACGGGGTTCAGCGCCGTCATCGGCTCCTGGAAGATCAGCCCGACGTCGTTGCCGCGCACCGCGCGCAGCGCGGCCGGTCGGGCGCCGATCAGCTCGGTCCCCCGCAGCGTGGCCGAGCCCACGGTGCGGGAGTTCTTCGGCAGCAGCCCGAGGATCCCCATCGCGGAGACCGACTTGCCCGACCCGGACTCGCCGACGACGGCGAGCACCTCGCCGGGCTTGATCGTGAAGTCGACGTCGCGCGCCGCCATCACCCATTCGCCGTCGACCCGGAAGTCGACGCCGAGGCCGCGGACCTCGAGGATCGGCCCGGTGTCTTCGGGTGCGCGCCGCAGGTCGGGCGCCTGAGTCTCGATCGCCATCTTGGGCCTCCTAGGCCTTCACGCGGTCCTGGCGGGGGTCGAACGCGTCGCGCAGCCCGTCGCCGATGAAGTTGACGGCGAGTGCGATCGCGATGATGAACAGCCCGGGCCACCAGAACAGCCACGGCCGGGTCGTCATCGCCGACCGGTAGCTGTTGATCAGCTGACCGAGGGAGGTGTCGGGCGACTGGACGCCGAACCCGAGGAAGCTCAGCGCCGACTCGAGCAGGATCGCCGAGGAGATCGCCAGCGTCGCCGCCACGATGATCACCCCGATCGTGTTGGGCAGGATGTGCCGGAAGATGATCCGCCCGCTCGACGCGCCGACCGAGCGCGCCGCGTCGACGAACTCCTTCTCGCGCAGCGACAGGAACTCCCCGCGCACGATCCGCGCCAACCCGGTCCAGGTGACCAGACCGAGGAAGGCGCCGAGGATCCAGACCCCACCGAGCCCCTTGCTCGACACGGCGATGACCGCGGCGACGGCGAGCAGCGGGATGGTGATCATCACGTCGGTCAGCCGCATGAGCACGGCCTCGGTCCAGCCGCGGAAGTACCCGGCGCACGCGCCGATCACCGTGCCGATCACGGTCCCGACGATCCCGACGAGGAACGCGATGATCAGCGACTGCTGCGCGCCCTTCATCGTCAGGGCGAAGTAGTCGCGGCCGATGTTGTCCTGGCCGAACGGGTGCTCACCGAGGCTGGGCGGCCACACGGACAGCGTCGGCGCACCGGCGTCGACCAGCGGCATGGGGATCTTGAAGTCGAGCTTCCACCACCCGGGCACCGGGCCGAACCCGATCGAGCTGAACGCGAGCAGAATGATCGCGACCAGCACCACGAACCCGCTCATGGCGGCCCGGTGCTGGCGGAACCGGCGCATCACGGTCTGGGTCGAGCTGCGCGCGGCCACGGACTGCTGGGCGAGGACGTCGACCTCGGCGAGGTCGTCGTCGAGGGTCACCAGCGTCCCCATGGCGAGCTCGATCGCGGGCCCGTCGTCGGGCAGGTCGTTGCGCAGGTCGGTCATTGCCGTCCTTCGATCGTGAGCGTCATCGGAGCCGGATCCGGGGGTCCAGGTACGCGTAGGCGATGTCCGCCAGCATGTTGAAGAGCACCGTCGCCACGGCGGTCACGAGGAAGAACGCCATCACCGGGTTCGGGTCGATGTTGCTCAGCCCGCTGGTGAAGAGCTTGCCCATCCCCGACCAGCCGAACACCGTCTCGGTGACGACCGCGCCGCCGAGCACGCCGGCGAAGTCGAAGGCCACCAGGGTGGCGAGCGGGATGAGCGCGTTGCGGAACGTGTGCCGCACGACCACGGTGCGCTCGTTGAGGCCCTTGGCCCGCGCGGTGCGCACGTAGTCCTGATTCATCACGTCGAGCATGCTGGCCCGCGTGTACCGGGTGTAGCTGGCGAACGAGATGAGCATGATCGCCAGCGTCGGCAGCGCCAGGTGCAGCCCGAGGTCGAGGTTCGACTCCCAGAAGGTCCCGTTCAGGTTCGCCGTCTGCGAGCCCGTCGTCGCCATCGGGCGACCGCCCGTGGCCTTGAAGAGCGCCGGGTAGGCCCGCATGAGCTGGTCGACCGACATCAGGACGACGACGGACACCGCCGTCACCGCGGAGATCTGCATCGCGAGGCGTCGGGTGTGACCCCCGACGAGGTAGCCGATCCCCAGCCCGAGGGCGATGAGCACGAGCACGAGCGCCCCGAAGGTCAGCCACGTCATCTCGGCCATCAGGGGCTGGGCGAGCGCGACGACGATCGTGCCGGCGACCGCGGTGGCCAGGCTCGCGTACAGCACGGGCCGGGTGCGCGGCCGCAGTCCGGCGAAGAGCGCACTCCAGAGGAACGCCAGCACGAGCGCGGAGACGGCGATCCCGGCGATGCCCAGCGCGGGCCGGCGGAACCAGCCGACGTTGAGCAGCACGATCAGCGTGCCCGACGTCGCGGCCGCCGCCACCGCCGCCACGACGAGCCGCCGGCGCGCGTCCCCGCCGATCACGATGGTCCAGATCAGCCCGGCGACCAGGCCGAGCAGGCCGATCGAGGCGTAGGTCATCTGCGGGTCCTGCAACCACGTGTTCAGGTCGATCGCGATGTACTGCTTGAGCAGCGTCGAGACCCAGAACACCGGGAGCGAGAAGCACAGGAAGGCGATGAAGGTGACCGAGTAGTCGAAGGTGCTGTACTGCCGCAGCGCCGTCACGACGCCGGTCACGACGCCCAGCAGCAGGGCGAGCACGGTCGCGGCGATGACGAGCCGCATCGTGGAGCCGAGCGCCACGTCGAGCTGCGGAAGCACCGGTCGCAGCTTGCGGTCGAGGCCGAGCGTGCACTCGTCCCCGCCGGGGGCGACGCACGTGCCGACCTCCTGCAGCCAGAGCACGTAGCGACCGGGGATCGGCACGTCGAGGTTGAGGGCCGCGGTGCGCGCGGCGATCCGCGCCTCGCGGCCGGGCCCGTTGTACTCCAGCAGGTCCTTGAGCGGGTTGCCCGAGAGCGCGACCAGGACGTACATCAGCGCGGTCGAGGCAAGCACGATGAAGAACGAGACGACGGCGCGTCTGACGACGAAGACGAACATGCGTCTCCCAGCTCGAGGTGGACGAACGGCGACAGTGGACCAACACACTGGGCGGGTACCGACAGCGTCGGTACCCGCCCAGCACTGGTACTACTTACCTAGCGCGAGAGTAGCGCGCGGGGGGCGGCACGAGCGCCCAGGGCGGTGCTAGCTCAGCGACTTGGTCCAGGTCTCCGCGTTCCACGTGGAGCCGTACTGCGTCGGGTTGTAGCCCGGTCCGGAGACCTTCGACGAGTACGCCGTGACACCGGGATTGGCATAGAGGACGACGTTGTAGGGGTTGACCCACAGCTGCTCCTCCATCTCGGCCTTGAGCGGCTCCGCCTCCTCGTGGCTGGTGACCGCCACGATCTGCGACCACAGCTCGTCGACCTTGGCGTCGGAGTACCCGCCGAAGTTCTGACCGCCGCCGGTGACGTAGATCGACTGGCCGGAGGCGATGAGGCCCGAACCGGCCCAACCGAAGACCGCCGCGTCCCACTGGCCCGGGAGGGTCAGCGTCGTGAACAGGTCGGGGTCGGCCACGGCCGTGACGTTGAACCCGGCCTGGTCGCAGGACGCCTTGATGAGCGCGACCTGGTCGGCCCGCAGCGTGGACTGCGCGGAGAAGTTGAAGCGGATCGTCACCGGCAGGGTGGCGCCGGTACCGGTGAGCAGCGCCTTGGCGCCCTCGAGGTCGACCTCGGCGTAGTCCTTGGCGGTCGGGACGTCGGCGAGGACGTCCTCGTAGGCCGCCTGGGCGGGCAGGTACTCGCGCAGGTTGAGCACCTGGGCGTCCGGGTTGATCGGCGCGGCGAACTTGTCGACCAGCTCCTGGCGCGGCACGCACTTGAGGAACGCCTGGCGCACCGCGACGTCGGAGAACACACCGGTGCCCGAGGAGTCGAAGTCGATGTGGCTGAACGACAGGGCCTCACCGGTCTCGACCGTCGCGGCGTCACCGAGGTCGGCGAGCTGGGCGACCATGTCGCTCGTCGCGTTCGACGGGTCGAACTGGTCGATCTCACCGTTCTGCAGCGCCTGGACCATCTCGTTGGCGTCGATGGTCTTGAAGACGATGCTGTTGGTCTTCGCCGGCTCGCCCCACCACTTGTCGTTGGCGACGAGCGTCAGGGTGCCGTTGGACGCGTTGTCGTACTTGTACGGACCCGAGGTCGGGATGAGCGCCGCGTCGGGCAGCTCGGGAAGGTTCTCCTGGTAGGCCCAGCCCGCGCTCCAGAACTCCGCGACCGGCGTGAGCGCGGCCGTGTCGTCGCCCTGGATGGCGGCGACCAGCTCGGCGCCGTCACCGTCCGCGCTCAGCCCGCTCTGCTCGGCGGCGATGTGCGCCGGCATGAACCCGGTCGCGAGCACCTCCCAGTCGGCGTACGGGGTGGTGAAGGTCAGCGTGAAGGTCTTGTCGCCGGCCTCGCCCTCGGGCATGGTCACCTCGGCCCAGCCGTTGGTGCTCGCCGCGTGGAACAGGTCGAGGGGGTCGCCCGCCTCGTCCACCTCGCCGGACGGGTGCGTGCCCGAGAACGCGGCCCAGGTCAGCAGCGCGTCGTCGAAGTCGATCGGGGTGCCGTCCGACCAGACGGCGTCGTCCGCGAAGGTGTACTCGACCGTCAGCGGGTCGTCCGAGGTCTTCTCGTACGTTCCGAAGGCCTCGTTCGCGACGATGGTGCCGTCGGGCTGGATCTTGGTGAAGTTCTGCTGCGTGAGGTTGTCGACATAGGCGTTGTAGACGCTGTTGCTGATGTCCGTGTTCGCGTTGTAACCGTCCGGCGCCTGCTCGATGCCGATGGTGATCGTGTCCGCGAACTCGTCCGCGCTCGCGGCAGGCTCCTCGGTGCCAGCGCCTGCGGAGCCGCACGATGCCAGCAGGAGCGAGCCTGCTGCCACGGCCGAGATGGCGGTAAATCTACGTCGAAACGTCACTATTCCTCCAGGACAAGGATGAACTGTTAGCAAAACGCTAGTGAGCCGCGACGCGACAATTCGGACACCCGGGGCAGGCACACCAAATCGTTACCTGATCGAGACTGCGCAGATTTGCTGCCGAAATGACGAATTAATGACCGGAAACACCGCGGCCCGACCAACGAATGAACAGAGCCTCAGTACGGTTCGGACTCGCCGGGCTCGACATGGGTCGGGTCGAGGACGCGGCGCAGGAACTCGCGCGTGCGCTCCTCGGTCGGCGCCGAGATGACCTGCTCCGGCGGCCCCTGTTCGACGATCATCCCGTCGTCCATGAACACCACGCGGTGCGCGACCTCGCGGGCGAAGGCCATCTCGTGCGTGACGACGAGCATGGTCATGCCCTCGTCGGCGAGCCGCCGCATGACGGTCAGCACGTCCCCGACCAGCTCGGGGTCGAGGGCCGACGTCGGCTCGTCGAACAGCATGAGGTCAGGGTCCATGCTCAGCGCGCGGGCGATGGCGACCCGCTGCTGCTGTCCGCCGGAGAGCTGCGCCGGGAAGGCGTCCAGCTTGTCGTCGAGGTTGACCCGCGCGAGCGTCGAACGGGCGATCCGCTCCGCGTCGGCCCCCTTGCGCCCCAGCACCTTGTCCTGCGCGATCGTGCAGTTGCGCAGGACCGACAGGTGCGGGAACAGGTTGAACTGCTGGAACACCATGCCGACGTGCCGACGGACGAGGTCGATGTCGACGTCGGGATCGGTGACCTCCATCGCGCCGATGCGGATGGTGCCGGCGGTCGGCTGCTCGAGCAGGTTCACGCAGCGCAGCAGGGTGGACTTGCCCGACCCGGACGGGCCGATGATGCAGACCACCTCGCCGGGGTGGACCACCAGGTCGATCCCCTTGAGGACCTCGTGCGTGCCGAACGACTTGCGCAGCCCACGGATCTCGACGAGCGGCTCGCCCTCGACCGGGGCAGGGGTCAGTTCGCTGATTGCGGAGGTCACTGCGGTCACCGGGCCTTTGCTGAACGGGACTCGAGCCTGCGCACGAGGAACCCGAGCGGAATCGTGATGATGAGGTAGCACAGGCCCGCGAGGACCAGCGGGGTCAGGTTGGCCGTGTCCGACATGGCGGTCCGGCCGAATTTCGTCAGCTCGTACTCGCTGGTCGCCAGCCCGAGCAGGTAGATCAACGACGAGTCCTTGGTCAGCGCGATCAGCTCGTTGGTCAATGGCGGAAGAATGATCCGGAACGCCTGCGGGATGACGATCGAGATCATCGCGCGACCGGACGACATCCCCAGCGAGCGGGCCGCCTCCATCTGCCCCTTGGGCACGGCCTGGATACCGGCCCGGAGCGTCTCGGCGATGTAGGCCGCCCCCACGAGCCCGAGCGAGATCATCACGGTCATGTAGATGCCGAACCGGACCCCGAAGGCGAGCGGCAGGCCGAATCCGAAGGCGATGAACACCAGCAGGGCCGGGACGCCGCGGAAGAACTCGATGTACAGGTTCGCCAACCACCGGTAGGGCGCCACCGACGACAGCTTCATCAGGGCGAGCAGCAGGCCGAGGACCAGCGCGAACGAGAATCCGAGCGCGGTGTAGATCACCGTGTTGACCAGGGCCACCTGGATGATCTCGGGGAACTGCTCGGCCGCGATCTGGGGGTTCAGGAGACGGTCGCTGATCGTCTCCCAGTCGGCGACGAGCGCGAGGACGACGAGGACCACCACGAGCACGCCGTACTGCAGTCCGCGCACCGTTCTGGCGCGTTGGCGGCGAGTCAGGGCCACGTTCTTCTCCACATCTGGTGCGCGCGGCCGGTCGGGTTCCGACCGGCCGCGCGCACCGTCACATCAGGGGTGCTGCACGGGCAGACGACTCAGCTGCTGGCGGGAGCCGAGCCGAAGTACTTCGCATAGAGCGTGTCGTAGGTGCCGTCGCCCTTGATCCGCTCGAGGGTGCCGTTGACCGCCTCGAGCAGTGCCGTGCTGCCCAGCTTCACGCCGAGCCCGTACTGCTCACCGGTGTCGAACTCGGCGGACACCTTGACGTCGTCGTTCAGGCTGGCGAAGTCGAAGAGCACGCCGTTGTCGTTGATGGCGGCGTCGACCTGCCCGGTCTGCACGGCCGTCTGGAGCAGAGCCAGGTCCTCGAACTGGACCAGCTCGGCGCCCGGCGCGTTCTCCTGCGCGTAGATCTCCCCGGTCGTCGCGGCCTGCACGCCGAGCTTCTTGCCGTCCAGGTCGTCGAGCGACGCGATCGTCGAGTCCGACTTCACCATCAGGGCCTGCGTGGCGTCGAAGTAGGGGTCGGAGAAGTCCAGCGCCTGGGCGCGCTTCTCCGTGATGGTGATCCCGGCCGCCGCGATGTCGCACTTGCCGGTGTTGAGGTCCTCACCGCTCTGGGTGCCCTCGAACGGGGTGTCGACGACCTCCTGCTCGACGCCGAGGTCCTTCGCGATCTCGGCGACGATGTCGATGTCGAAGCCGGTGATCTCACCGCCCTCGCTGAACTCGAACGGCCGGTAGGGCAGCTGCGTGCACGTGGTGAGCTTTCCCTCCGAGATGAGGGGGACGCCTCCGGTGCCGGTCGCGGCCGTGTCGTCGCTGCTCGCGCAGGAACTCAGCGCGAGGGCGGCCACGGCGGTCACGACGATCAGGGTGCCAGTTCGACGGGTACGGATGCGCACGGTGCCTCCACATTGTCGTAGGTGCGTCCAACAGATGAACTTCGAACGTCCATTTGTTGTCACTGGGCCGGATCGTAGTGCGGAAATCGCCGTCGCGGCGGTCACGACCAGGAAATGACCGGGCATTTGGTGTGTCACGATGCGAGGTATGCGACTCGATCACGTCTCCTATGCTGCCGAACCCGACGGACTTCGCGCGACTGCGGCGCGGCTCGGAGCCGCGCTCGGGGTGGCTCCGGTCGACGGTGGGATGCACCCGCGCTTCGGTACCCGCAACGTCATCTTCCCGATCGCCGACGGCCGCTATGTGGAGGTCGTCGAGGTGCTCGACCACCCCGCGTCCGACAAGGCCCCGTTCGGGCAGGCCGTACGTGCGCGCTCCGCCGACGGCGGCGGATGGCTGTGCTGGGTCGTCGAGGTCAGCGACCTGGCACCGTTCGAGATGCGCATCGGCCACCAGTCGGACCCGGGCAACCGGCACCGGCCGGACGGGGTCGAGCTGCGGTGGCGGCAGATCGGGGTCAAGGGCCTGCTCGTCGACCCGCAGCTGCCGTACATGATCCATTGGGACACTCCCCGCGACCTGCACCCCTCCGCCGGCGGGTCCGCCGACGTCGTGCTCACCGGCCTGGAGATCGCCGGCGACCCCCAGCGCGTCCGCACCTGGCTGGGCCTCGCCGCCGACTACACGTCCGAGGCGCTGGACTTCACCTACGTGGCACCGCACGGCACCCCGGGCCTGCTCACGGTCACCTTCATGACCCCGACCGGCCCGGTCGAGATCTGAGCCACCCGCTGCCCTCCATGAACCCACCCGGACCGAAGGCCGAGCTCCAGCGGTATCTGCAGGAGGCCCGCGAGGCGCTCCTCCGCAAGCTCGAGGGCCTCCCCGAGTACGACGCCCGCCGCCCGCTGACCCCGACCGGCACGAACCTGCTCGGACTGGTCAAGCACGTGGCGAGCGTCGAGCTCGGGTACCTCGGCGAGACGTTCGGGCGCCCGTCGGGCGAGCCGCTGCCGTGGTTCGCCGACGACGCCGAGCCGAACGCGGACATGTGGGCCACCAGCGAGCAGTCGCGCGCCGACATCATCGAGCTGTACCGCCGCGCGTGGGCCCACTCCGATGCGACGATCGCGGCCCTCGACCTGGACGCCGTCGGGCAGGTGCCGTGGTGGCCGGCCGAGCGGAACGTGGTCACCCTGCACCGGGTCCTCGTGCACCTGATCGCGGAGACCAACCGGCACGCCGGACACGCGGACATCGTCCGCGAGCTGATCGACGGCGAGGTCGGGCTCCGCACGACCAACGACAACCTGCCGTCGGAAGACGAGTCCTGGTGGTCGGCCTACAACACCCGTCTCGAGCGTGCAGCCCGCGAAGGACGCACGTCGACATAGTCCCTCACGGTCGAGAGAGTCCTTCTGAACGCACTATGTCGACCCGGAAGGACGATTTCGAGCCGGGCCGGGGCCTGCCCGATCACAGGTCGTGCTCGGCGAGCTCCCGGAACTCGTCCGGCACGCCGGCTCCGGTGCGCCGCACCGCCGGCAGATAGCCCACCGCTTCGCCGCCGAACCGCGCCCGGATCGCGTCCATCGAGCCGTCCACCGCCCGTCGGGCCGCACCGGTCGCCGAGCCAGGACGCCACGGGTCGCTGGGCGCCAGGTCGAGCTCGGGCTGGATCGTCGTCTGGTCGGTGAGGTTCGACACCGACACGGCGAGCAGCGTGATCTCGGGCTCGTCGGGGCTGTCTGCGATCGCCGACCAGACGAGCCGCTCAGCGACCTCGGTCAGCGTGAGCGTGGCCGCATTCGGCTCGGCCAGGGTGTGCGACCGGGTCACCACGCGGATCCCGGCGAACCGCACCCGCACCGTCACGGTGCGCCCGGCCCGGTGTTTGGCCCGCAGACGCCGCGCGACCCGGTCGGCCAGGTGGGCGAGCACGGCTCGCACCTCCGCTGGCTCCGGGGTGCGCCGGCCGATGGCCGACTGCGCACCGACCGACCGCGCGCGATGGGACGTCGCGACGCGGCGGGGGTCGTCGTCGTGCGCCATGGCGCTGAGCTTGTGACCGACGGCGTAGCCGAGGATGTGCTCGACCGCCGACGACGGCGTCAACGCCAGCTCGCCGATGGTGCGCACCCCGAGGTCCGCGAGCCGCTTCTCGTTGACCGGACCGACGCCCCAGATGAGCCCGACCGGCAGCGGGTCCAGAAACTCCCGCTCCCTGCCGGGCTGCACGATGACGATCCCGTCCGGCTTCGCGACCTGGGACGCGATCTTGGCGAGGTGCTTGGTCCGGGCGGCGCCGACGGAGATCGGCAGCCCGATCTGGTCGCGGACCCGCTCTCGCACCATCGCGCCGATCTGTGCCGGCGAGCCGAACAGGTGCACCGAGCCGGAGACGTCGAGGAACGCCTCGTCGATCGAGATCCGTTCGACCAGTGGCGTGAAGTCCTCGAAGACCGCGATGACCGCGTCCCCGAGCCGTTGGTACTCGTCGAAGTGGCCCCGGACGAACCGCAGCTCGGGGCACAGCTTCGCCGCTCGCCAGCCCGCCATGCCGCCCTGCACCCCGAACGCCTTGGCCTCGTAGGAGGCCGCGAGCACCACCCCACCGCGAGGACCCCCACCGACGGCGACGGGTCGACCGCGCAACGTCGGGTCGAGCAGCTGCTCGACCGACGCGTAGAAGGCGTCGAGGTCGGCGTGCAGGATCGTCGGACCCTCGGAGGGCATGGATCCATACTACTCGAACACCTGTACTGTGTCGCTTAGCGTGGATATGGCACGCTCAAGATTGTCCGCTCAGGACCACAAAGACGGAGTTGCGGCAGC
>NZ_SDWW01000099.1 GCF_004168625.1 Pengzhenrongella frigida | reverse complement strand
CTAGGCACGGTGAACATCCTCTCAGCGGGGACCACAGTCCCCACAGATCAGTTGTCACCTATCGGTGCAGCAGCCCCAGCACCAGGTCCGGCGGGGCTTGATTGATGATCCGACGCCGGCAGATACCGCAGAACTGTCGTCAAGTGCTGGGTCGTCGGCAACCAGAGTGGCGTCAAGCGGTGTTCGACAGCCGAACAGCGCAACCGTGGCTCGACGGCGAGAGAGCGCTGGGCGTTGTATCGCGATTCGAGACACGATACAGTCTTCTGATGATCGTCAGTTTCCGGCACAAGGGCCTGGAGCAGCTGTACCGCGACGGGTCCAAGCGGGGTGTCCAGGCCGCTCACGTCCCGAAGTTGGTGCGCATCCTGTCAGCGCTGGACGTGGCCCAGGCGCCTGCGGACCTGGCGATCCCGTCGTTTCGGACGCACGTGCTGAAGGGCGACCTCGCGGGGCACTGGTCGATCTGGGTAAACGGCAACTGGCGAGTGACGTTCAGGTTCATCGAGAACGACGTCGAACTCGTCGACTATCAGGACTACCACTGAGAAGGAGGCAAGGATCGTGGCGATGAAGAACCCGGTGCACCCGGGCGAGATCCTGCGCGAAGACGTACTGGCCGACCTCGGCCTGGGCGTCGGTGAGGCCGCGTCGCGGCTCGGGATCTCGCGGGTAGCGCTGAGCAGGGTCCTGCACGGACACGCACGGATCAGCCCGAACTTGGCGGTGCGGTTGGAGGCGGCCGGTGTGGGTACCGCACGCGCGTGGTTGGCGATGCAGACGGCCCACGATCTGGCCCTTGAGCGGGCCTCCGGGTCGCCCAAGGTTCGCCCTCTCAGCGACGTCGCCTGACAACGACGGTCCTGCCGCTGGCCGCTTGGTCCGTCTCCGACGCTTGGCTGTCGCTCAGCGCCGATCGAGAACACATCCATGTGGCGTGCACGCGCGTCATTTCGTCAGTCCTGGGCCGGCACGACGACACACGGGTCGACCGGACCGCTCGCGACGCCAACATCGACCCAGACTCGGGTGCGACTTGTCTCGATCGTCCCATCGTCATGTTGCACGTCGGGCAGCGATATCAGTGACGCAGCTACGACGAGCACAGCGCCGTCCGGCACTGCACCCGGCGGCACGGTAACGCGGAATGAGCGGTCGCTGCCGGCCTGGACCCTGAATCCTCGACTCGGCTCGAGGAGGTTTGCGTACCGCCCAGGCGCGCATTGGCCACCGTCGGGAACAAACGAAACGTCCGCCGAGATGCCCTCGCCAGCCAGCGCACGCTCGAGTCCATCGGCGTCCTCGATTCGATTGACCTGCACATCGACCTGATCATTGCCACTGCGGCTCACCGCCCACGCGGGATCGGCCTGCAGCGTCGGGACGAGGACCACGGCGCCAGCAATCGCTGCCGCGGTCGCGGCCGCGATGGCCCAGTGGCCGCGGCGTCCAGCCCGATGCCCGGCGGGGACCACGGGCTGCTTTCGGTCTTGGTCGACCACAGTGCGCAGTTCGGCGAGGAGCCGACTTTCGAACGCGTCAAGCTGGCTCATTTCAGTCCTCCGTCGTCAGCAATGGTGGCCCGGCGCAAGCGCACCCGGGCGCGGTGAAGCCGCACCCTCGCGGCGCCGGGGGTGATGCCGAGCACCTCGGCGACCTGCGTCAATGGCAGCTCGTCGACGACGACGAGCTCAACGACCTCGCGTAGGGCCAGCGGAAGCGCCACCAACCCGTCGTGCAATGCCCGAGCCCGCGCCGCAGCATCGATCTGTTCCTGTAGCCGCTCGTATGCGTCGGCGTCGACGAGTGCGCGAGCGTCGACCCTACGGACAGCCACCAGCTCTCTTCCGACCGCGCGATGATGAGCCGCTACGACGTGCCGGGCGATCCCAAATAGCCACGCCACGGGCCTGCCCCGTTCGGGACGGTAGGTGGCGGCAGACTCGATTGCGTGGACAAACACGTCAGCCGTCAGGTCGGCAACCACGAACGGGTCACGGACCCGGCGCGAGATGAATCGTTCGACCTCACGCACGTGCGCGCGATAGACCGCTTCGAAGGCTCCGGGGTCGTGCCCGATCTCGGCGCAGAGGCTGGAGAGGTCGGGCACCGATTCAATGCTCATGTCTCCTCTTGCTCATGCACGACGGAAGCGTTACACGCCAAGCCGTCGGCACCAGCCTTCGACCAGCGAAAGGGAGTCAATTGCGGCCAGGGCCCACCCGCAGACGACTCTCCCGACACACATCGCTTGACTGTCGTGAAGGGGCGACTACACAAACGTCTACGTGCCTCAACGAGCGCTACCACCCGCTCGCGGACGTCTCCTGTCAACGCTGGGCGAAAACTGACCCCCTCGTGCTGTTTGAATTTTGACCCCCCTGGTGGTCTGACTACTTGGTCTT
>NZ_SDWW01000098.1 GCF_004168625.1 Pengzhenrongella frigida | reverse complement strand
TGAGTGTGCCAGCCTGAGTTGGCCCCACTTGGACCGGTTTTGATGCTCTGATTTGGCCCCACTCCCGACCCACCCGTCTTACCGTCCGTGACGTCTGCCAAGGCGATCACGGGAGAGGTAAGACGTTGAAGGAGATGTCGAGAGTGGAGCAGTTCGAGGGTATTCGTCGAGACGCACGAGATGGCGGTTTGTCGATCAGGGCACTGGCTGACAAGCACAAGGTCCACCGGCGCACGGTCCGGTTGGCGTTGGCGGACGCGACGCCGCCGCCGCGCAAACCACCGGTCCGCCTGGCCCCGGTGTTGGGCCCGCACGTGGCCACGGTGCGCGGGTGGCTGATCGCGGACAAGGCCGTGCACCGCAAGCAGCGCCATACCTCCCGCCGGGTCTGGCAGCGGCTGGTCGAGGAGGAGGGGGTGGCGGTGGCCGAGTCGAGCGTGCGGGCCCTGGTCGGGCAGCTGCGCCGGGAGATCTTCGATCAGTCGTTGGCGGTCGCGGTCCCGCAGACCCACCTGCCCGCCGAGGAGGCCGAGGTCGACTTCGGGGAGTTCCGGGCTGTGATCGCGGGCGTCACGGTGAAGCTGTGGATGTTCGTGCTGCGCTTGTCGCACTCGGGCAAGGCCGTCCACGTCGCCTACGCGAACCAGGCCCAGGAGTCGTTCCTGGACGGGCACGTCCAGGCGTTCGCCCGCCTGGGCGGGGTCCCGACGGGTCAGATCCGCTACGACAACCTCAAGCCCGCGGTGATCCGGGTGCTGCTCGGGCGGGACCGGTTGGAGAACGTCCGCTTCATCGCGTTGCGGTCGCACTACGGGTTCGACTCGTTCTTCTGCCATCCCGGCATCGAGGGCGCCCACGAGAAGGGTGGGGTCGAGGGCGAGGTCGGCCGGTTCCGCCGCCGGCACCTGGTGCCCGTGCCGAAGTTCGCCTCGTTGGCGGCCATAAACGCGTTTATGGCCGCCGCCGACGACGCGGACGACGCCCGGCGGATCACCGGGCGCCTGGAGACCGTCGGGGCGGCCGCGGCCCGCGAGGCGCCCGGCCTGCGGGCGCTGCCCGTCGACGCGTTCGACCCCGGCGAGATGCTCTCGTGCCGGGTCGACGCCAAGGCTCGGGTCTGCGTGCGCCAGTCGTACTACTCAGTGCCGGCGCGGTTCGCCGGGCGGCGCCTGCAAGTCCACCTCGGCGCCCGGACCCTGGACGCCCTGGCCGACGGCGCGGTCGTGGCCACCCACACCCGCTCGCTGCACAAATACACCCAGGACCTGCAGCTGGACCACTACCTGGAGGTCCTGACCCGCAAGCCCGGCGCCCTGGCCGGGGCGACCGCCCTGGCCCACGCCCGCGCGTCAGGGACGTTCACCCGGACCCATCAACGGTTCTGGGACGGGGCCCGCAAGAACCTCGGCGACGCCGCGGGGACCCGGGCCCTGGTCGGTGTGTTGCTGCTGCACCGGACCCTGCCGGCAGCGCACGTGATCGCCGCGATGGGCGTCGCGCTCGAGCTGGGGACGTTCGACGCGGACGTCGTGGCGGTCCACGCCCGCCAAGTCGCCCAAGCCCACACACCCCCACCCCCGCTGGTGGTCGTGCCCGCGATCGCCCCGGCGGGCGCCCACGAGCACCGGGGCGCCCCGACCCTGACCGCCTACGACGAACTCCTGACGGGGGTCGGCGCATGAGCGCCGCGCCCGCCCGCCCCGCGGTGACCGCGTTGAGCGACCCGGCCGCCGACGCCGCGATCACCGCGGCCTGCACCCTGTTGTCCCTGCCCACGATCCGCACCCAAGCCGGACCCCTGGCCGACGCCACAGCCCGCGAACGACTGACCCACAAGGCCTACCTCGCCGAAGTCCTGTCCGCCGAGTGCGACGACCGCGACGCCCGGCGCCGCCTGCGGCGAGTCAAGGAAGCGAAGTTCCCCCGACCCAAACGCCTCGAAGACTTCGACGCGACCGCCATCACCGACCTGCCCCCAGCACGGCTCGCGCACCTGGCCACCGGCGGATGGATCGACGCCGGCGAACCCCTGGTGCTGCTCGGCGACTCCGGGACCGGCAAGACCCACCTGCTCATCGCCCTGGGCACCGCCGCCGCCGAACAGGGCCGACGGGTCCGCTACGTGACCACCGCCGCCCTGGTCAACGAGCTCATCGAGGCCGCCGACGACAAACAGCTCTCCCGAGCCGTGGGCCGCTACGCCCGCCTCGATCTCCTGGCCCTGGACGAGATCGGCTACGTCAGCCTGGACCCACGCGGGGCCGAGCTGCTGTTCCAGATCATCACCGAACGCGAAGAACGCGCCTCCATCGCCTGCGCCTCGAACGCGATGTTCAGCGAGTGGGGCGCGACCTTCACCGACCCCCGCCTCGCCGCCGCGGTCGTCGACCGACTCACGTTCAACGCCCACATCATCAACACCGGCACCTCGTCCTACCGGCTGCGCGCCACCCGCGCGAAGAAGGGAGCCACCACCACCTGACCCACCCGCGCCGACGACGACAACGACGCCGGCAAGCACGACCCAACACGCAACGGGTGGGGCCAGATCAGAGCATCAAAGTGGGGCCAAATGGGGTTGTCATTCTCA
>NZ_SDWW01000097.1 GCF_004168625.1 Pengzhenrongella frigida | reverse complement strand
ACGCTGGGCCTGCACCCGCAAACACCGCCGGGAGGCAGCCAAGAACACCGATCTGCCCGGTTAAGAACGAAGAGCCGAATTGGGACGTCACCACCCTCGTGCAGGACTGGGTCAACCGCCCGCAGGCCAACCGCGGCATGATCATCGCCGAGCCGGCCTACAGCACGACCGGGGACGCGTGGTCGTCGAGCCGGGGCGCACGCATGCCCGTCCTGCGGGTCACCTACGCCGACCCGCTGCTGCCCGCCGTGGCGCTTCCGGAGGCGCAGGTCACCGGGGAGCCGTCGGCGTGCCTGTCCGACAGCGCCTCGATGCTGCGCGACGACCCGGTGAACACCGCGACGGGGCACCTCGTCGAGTCGGCCACCGACGTTGAGGTGGGCAGCAGCCCGATGCCGCTGCGGCTGCGTCGTTCCTACGACTCCGGGCGCACCGCCAATAGCGTCTTCGGGTCGGGGTGGACGTTCGAGTTCGGTGCGGCCATAACACGGGACGACGCCACCGGTCGCGCAGTCGTCGACACCGGCGCAGGCAACCTCGTCGGGTTCACGCAGAAGCCCGAAGGTTCGCCCGGCGTTGACAGATGCCCGACCTGATCAAGTCTCCGCGTCTCGTTCAGCGCGTTGAACTGCGAGTCAGTTGCCGCACCGGGGATTTGAACCTGCGAGTACCCATCGTCCTGAAGCGCTTTTCAGCGTTCCCCGAGCCTTGCCGCGATCCTCTCACCTGCACAAACGCACCAGGGACGATTCCCCGACGGATCGTTCTTCCCCCGTTTTGGCCCCGTGACACTACAAAGCCCAGGTCAGAAATTGCTTCTGACCTGGGCTTTTGTCGGGCTGACAGGATCTGGACCTGCGACCCCCTGCAAGGATCGATCCCATTTCCTGTGGGTCCGACCCTGGCCGAGCATGTCCGAAATGGGCTGATGACCAGGGGTTCTACTTTTGCGGGCGAGCCGACCGGACTTGAAGAGGACCCGGTCTGGACCGACGGTTTTTGCCCCGCAAATACACCGTGGAGCCTTCTCGCCGAACGATCGGAAGTTGGTCCGAGCGGACCGAGACTGCCGCTCAGAACCGGTACTTCAACGCCTACGCTACTGTCAAGGGCCATTGAGTTCTGCCCAGAGGCGGTCGTGAAACCTGCCCGGTGACGGTCACGAAATGTGCCCGGTGATGGCCATGGGATCTGCCCAGTGCTGACCATCGTTGGCCCGGGTGCTCAGCTCAACGGACTCACCCCTTGGCCGGCGAGGGCTTGGGCCTGACGGACGCTCTCGCCGCTGGTCTGGAAGACATGCGCGTGGTGCAGGAGCCGGCCGACGGTCGCGGTGGCCAGGGTCTTGGGCATCAGCTCGTCGAACGCGGCCGGGTGGAGATTGGACGAGATCGCCACCGAGCGTTTCTCGTAGGCGGCATCGACGAGCCGGTAGAGACCCTCAGCGGCGTCCTGAGAAACCGGCAACAGGCCGATGTCATCACAGACCACGAGGTCGGCGCGCAGGACCCGGGCGATGGCCTTGGTCACCGAGTCGTCCGCGCGGTGGCGGCGCAGCAGCGTGCCGAGGTCCTCCAGGGTGAACCAGGCCACGCGTAGTCCTTGCTCGACGGCGTGCTGGCCCAGGGCCTCGAGCAAAAACGTCTTGCCCGTCCCGGACGGTCCGCAGACCACCAGGTTCTCGCGGCGGTGCACCCATTCCAGGGTGCGGAGCGCTTGCTGGGTCGGGGCCGGGATCGAGGACGCGGCCGGGTTCCAGGCGTCGAACGTCTTGCCGGTGGGGAACCCCGCGCCGGCCCGTCGGGTCGCCAGTGCGGAGCGTTCCCGCCCGGCGGCTTCCTCGACCAGCAGGGCGCGCAGCACCTCGACGGGTTCCCACCGCTGCGCTTTGGCGGTGGCGATGACGTCCGGGGCGTGGCGGCGGATGTGCGGCAGCCGCAGCCGGTGCAGCAGTGCCTGGACGTCGTCGGGCATCGCCGGCGCCGACGGGACCCCGACCGCCGGCACCGGCGCCTGGCGGGTCCGGGTCGCCGCACTCATGCGATCACCTGCGCGGTGGCGGGCGTGGATGCGCCGAGGGTGACCCAGCCGCGGGTGCCCTGGGTCAGCGACCGGTCCTCGCCGGCCTGGTTGACCGGGCCGCCCGCGGTGGCGCTGGCGTGGTGGTCCAGGATCGAGGCGAGGTCAGCCTCGGCGAACCGGGCATGGACCGCCGCGTGACCCAACGCCCAGTCGAGCTCTTCGGGGGTGAACAGCTTGGCGAGCTCCACGGCCTGCGCCATCTTCACGCGCATCTTGGTCGTGCCGGCAGCTGCGGCCTCAGCCAACCAGACCCGCGCGCCGTCACCGAGGACCAAAAACGCGGCCTCGGCGACGTTGCGGGCCAGCGGGACCCGGCCGAGTGCTCCCGCAGGTGGGCGGGAAATGGGCGTCGAGCATCTGCGGGCTGCCCGGCGTCGCGCGCGGGTGGCGGGCGACCTCGCGCGGCCCGGTCGGTCCGACGTGGACGATGATCATGAGAATGACAACCCCATTTGGCCCCACTTTGATGCTCTGATCTGGCCCCACCCGTTGCGTGTTGGGTCGTGCTT
>NZ_SDWW01000096.1 GCF_004168625.1 Pengzhenrongella frigida | reverse complement strand
CAACCAGCCCGCCGACAACACCGGAATCGGGTTAGCCGCTTAACACCCACCGGCCTCAACTACCTTGACAAATTCCGTCTTCCCCGACCGCACCAGCATCATCCGACTCGTCGGCGCCGTCCTGGCCGAGCAGCACGACGAATGGGCCGAAGGCCGCCGCTACTTCGGACTCGAGGTCCTGAGCCGAGCCCGCCTGACCCTCATCGACAACCCCCACCACAACCAGGAGGACGCCCCCACCTTGAACACCCTGAGCGCATAACTCAACGCGAAGAATCACGCCGAACCGCTACACCACTCCCCAGGACTTGACCCAGGAGCATCCCGATGCGGGCAGTGAGGATTGGTGCGAAGAGTACGGCTGCGTGAAGGCGACTGTGCCAGTCGCCGCGGCTGCGAACGACCTCGCGCGGCGCTCAAGCCGAGCTGATCCGCAACAACGGCCCCTGGAAGGGAATCGACGACCTCGAGATCGCGGTCGCCGAGTACATCGACTGGTTCAACCACCGGCGCCTGCACGGCGAGATCGGACTGATCCCCCCGGCCGAGCACGAGGACCACTACTACCGTCACAACCCAGCCCCGGCTACCGTCGGAGTGTCAGTTCAGAGCCTCCACTGAACCCAGGGCGAGACAGTCGCGCCGCCCTCTGCACCGCGGCTCCGATCCATAGCCGCCGCACCGGGTGTTCCTACGGGCGTTCTCCTCGAGTTGCGGATGCCATGGGTGGGGCGGGCGTCAGGTCTTGATGATCCTGGCAATGGCCTGGGTGGCTTCGGTGATTTCGGTGATCATGTAAGCGCCGCGGCTGACGGGGATGCGCTCATCGCACCAAGCGTGACCGTCCGCCTGCTCGCAGCGTTCGCACACTCACAGACCGGACCTGTAAGGCAGCCCTTGAACGGCTCACCGCCCGTGAGGAGGAAGTCCTCGTCCCGGTGGCGCAGTGCGGCACCAACGACGAGATCGCCACTGAGCTGTACATCAGCACAGCACCGTGAAGGCCCACCTGACCAGCCTCATGAGGAAGCTCGGCGCCCGCAACCGCATGGAGCTCGCCATGTGGGCTCATGAGACCCGCCGCATCTAGAGCTCGGAAAGGGCTTCCGGTGCGGGACTAGCCAGCTTGTGCATTCCGCGTCGCTCCGTGGTCGCCGACGGCCAGATGGCGCTGATCTGTTGACGGCGTCCGACGCAAGCCAGACGGTCCTCGCCTGTCCGCTCCCTCGCGCTACCTCTCCGAGGTAGCACCGCGGGCCGGGGGGCTTTCCAATCCCAGTCTCGGCTCGAATGCGACCCATGCGCTCTGCGGCGACACGGATCTACAGCGCCCGCCCCATGAGCTCACTCGGCTTGCGCGCGGTCATCGGCATGTGCGGAGGGTGAAGCCGCGGCCCGGTTCTACTTTGCCTTCATGGCCCTCGATGGTGTTCGTCGCGACGGCGCGGTGCGGGCTCGCGGTGCTCGCGTCGGGGAGTGAGAGGGACTCGAAGCGACCGCACCGGGACCTACGGCCGGGGCGAAGACCCGGGCCCGGGCGGATGGTGGGCGTATGAGATCCCTGGTCGTGTACGAATCCATGTCCGGCGCCACCAAAGCCCTCGCGGAGGAGATCGCGCAGAGGCTGGGTGAGGTGGGCCCGGTCCGCGTCGTCGAGGTGGGAGCGCTCGCAGCTGAAGGCCCGGTGCTCGGGGCCGACGTCGACCTCCTCGTGGTCGGGGCTCCGGTCCACGCCTTCGGGATGAGCAGGGCCTCGACCCGGCTGGAAGCCACCAAGGAGAAGAGCCCGGTGATCTCGGCGACGATCGGGGTCCGCGAGTGGCTCGAAGACCTGACCATCAAGTCGGGACTGCGCTGCGCCACCTTCGACACCAAGGTCCTCACCCCGCGACTGCCCGGTTCGGCGGCGAAGGCGATCGACAAGAACCTGCGGTCCGCCGGCGCAGTGCGCGCCTGCCCGCCGCGCACGTTCTCCGTGAACGGGAAGTCGGGCGGTCTGGTCGACGGCGAGCTCAGCGCTGCCCGTGCCTGGGCCGGCACGCTCATCCCAAGCAGCTGAGGGCTGCGGCCCCACGGCTCGAGTACGACGCCCGGGTCCACGAGGTCCCGTTTGTGCTGGTCTCCGACGCGGGTGGCTGAGCTACATCAGACGCCGACAGGTCCGTCTTCAAGTGCGTGATCTGCTCGCACCTTGCGCACCGACGGGCGCCGGGCCTACCCCTCCTTTTCCGCACTTTTGCGGGCGAGGCCTACCCCTCTCGCTTTCGCAACTCCTGAGCGCAAGTTTGCACGTTGCCCACGTTGCCCACGTTGCCCACGTTGCCCACGTTGGTCGTCGTGGTCTGGCCGTTGGTGGATCCGAAGATGCCGTATCGCCCGGATCTGAGCGACCGCCACGCCGTACCTTCGCCGCGACATCGCTTACCACCAACCAAGCCGCGCGACGGCAGGCTGGGACCGGCCGCGAGACATGGTGCTGCTCGTCCTCGGACATTTCGCGCAATGGGTGGGAGGGTTGGGTTGTCGGGGGCTCGTTGAGCGCGCCATGTCGCGACGTGCCGTTCCCGGTGCCTGGTGAACGCGGGGCTCGCGCCCTCGG
>NZ_SDWW01000095.1 GCF_004168625.1 Pengzhenrongella frigida | reverse complement strand
GGGTGGTTGCCTTCCGGGACCAGCCACCGTCTCGCGCCGTGAGGCACTGCGGTGTCCGTTCCTCCCTGCTGGGCAACGTTGAGAACAGTACGCAGCCGGGGCCCGACCGTCAAATCACGCCCCGGGTGCCTCACCTGGCCTCCCGGCCATGGCCCGGTGCCGGCAGCAGCTAGCGCCCCGCGTCGACCACCGCGAGCGTGCGCTTGCCGCGACGGAGCACCGCCCAGCGACCGTGCAGGAGGTCACCGGCTTCGAGGGCTGCGGCCTCGTCGGTGATCTTGACGTTGTTGACCGAGGCCCCGCCTTCGGCGATCGCCCGCCGGGCGGCGGCCTTGCTCGTCACGACGCCCGTGGCGGCAAACAGGTCCGCGAGGAGGTCGCCGGCGCTGCCCGCCGCGGTCGGGAGCTCGGCCACGGCCGCCGCCGTCGTCGGCTCGTCGAGGTCGTGCAGGTCTCCCCGGCCGAACAGGGCCGCGCTGGCCGCGACGACCTTGTCTGCCGCGGCGGCGCCGTGGACGAGGGCGGTCACGTCGTACGCGAGGGCACGCTGGGCGGCACGCGCTGCGGGTCGTTCCTCGACCGCTCGCTCGAGCTCGCCGATCTCGTCCCGCGTACGGAACGTGAAGATCTTGAGGTACCCCGTCACGTCGGCATCGTCGGCGTTGAGCCAGAACTGGTAGAAGGCGTACGGGCTGGTCAGCTCGGGATCGAGCCAGATGGTGCCCGTCTCGGTCTTGCCGAACTTGGTGCCGTCCGCCTTGGTGATCAGCGGCGTGGTGAGCGCGTGCACGGACGCCTGCTCGACCTTGCGGATCAGCTCGACCCCGGACAGCAGGTTCCCCCACTGGTCGTTGCCGCCGGTCTGCAGGCTCGCGCCGTAGCGCCGGTGCAGCTCGAGGTAGTCCATCCCCTGCAGGATCTGGTAGCTGAACTCGGTGAAGCTGATGCCCTGCTCGCTGTTCAGGCGGCGGGCGACGGTGTCTTTGGCGAGCATCGTGCCCAGCCGGTAGTGCTTGCCGACGTCGCGCAGGAAGTCGATCGCCGACATGGGCGCGGTCCACTCGAGGTTGTTGACCATGCGTGCGGCCGCGGGCCCGTCGAAGTCGAGGAGCGGTTCGATCTGGCGCCGGATCCGGTCCACCCAGTCGGCCACCACGTCCGGCGGGTTGAGCGTGCGCTCCCCCACCATCTTCGGGTCGCCGATCAGGCCGGTCGCTCCGCCGACGAGGGCGAGCGGCTTGTGCCCCGCCAGCTGCAGGCGGCGCACCGTGAGGATCTGGACGAGGTTGCCGATGTGCAGGCTCGGTGCGGTGGGGTCGAAACCGCAGTAGAGCGTGACCGGAGCGGCGCCCAGAGCGGCGCGCAGCGCCTCGACGTCCGTGGTCTGGGCGACCAGCCCGCGCCACTGCAGTTCGTCCAGGACGTCACTCACGTAGATCCTCCTCGTCGTGCGGCCGCCGGAGGCGATCCGGAGGTGTCGGGGCGAGTCTGCCGTACCGCGCGACGCGCCCGAGAATCCGGTGCCGGTCGGTACGCCGACACGGTGGGGTCACCGGCCAGCCAGAATCGCCACGGGAACAGGGCGGCGTCGGCCCCCGGGCCACGGATCCCCACGCGGGGACCGCTCTCGACCGCGGCGGGGTGCGGCTCACCCGCGGGGAGCGGCTCACCCGCGGGGAGCGGGACGCGCACGACGACGACGCCGTTCGGGTCGACCAGGTCGGTCCCGTCCTGCGCGAGGTCGATCCCGAGCGCGACGGCGAGCCGGGCCGGGCCGCGGGCGAGGTCGCGCTCCGACCGCACCACCCCCGCGCGCTGGCGCCTCGTGCGCGCCAGGTCGACGCCCTCGGTCACCTCTCCCGCCCGTAGCAGGACCGCCGAGGCCTGGCCGACCGGGCCGCACACGGTGTTGATGCAGAGGTGGATCCCCAGATGCCGGTACACGTACAGGTGTCCGGGTTCGCCGAACATCGTCGCGTTCCGCGCGCTGGGTCCGCGGAACGCGTGGGAGGCGGGGTCCGCCGCACCACGGTAGGCCTCGACCTCGGTCACCCGCACCGTGACGACACCCTCGTCGGTGGTGGTGGTGACCCGGGCGCCGAGGAGGCCGCGGGCGACGTCGAGCACGTCCCGATCGAACCAGTCGCGTGCGGGCACCGTCCCCACCGCCGGACCGGCCAGCACCTGCGGCCGGCCCCAGTCGGCCGAGGCGACGACGACGTCGGCCCGCGCCCGGGTGCCGTCGGCGGCGAAGTGCGCGTCCTCGTCCCTCATCCACGCCACCAGGTGCGGGCGCACGTCCTCACCGTCGCGCGCGATCCAGCGCGCGAGGCGGACCTCGGGCGGGGCCTCCACCCAGATCCGGAGCACGGCGACGTCGTCGACCTCGCGGCGTGCGGACCCGCAGCCCTCCAGGACGAGCACGTCCGCGACCGGGACGTCGTGCCACCGGGAGAACTCCTGCGCGGTCCAGTCGTAGCTCTGGTACGCACCGGGACGGCCCGCGGCCAGGGGCTCCAGGACGCCGCTGCGGAGCCGGGGCCACATCCCGGCGAGCCCGCCCCAGCCCTCGAGGAAGTCGTCCGCGTGCAGCACCTGGGCGCCCAGAGCGATCCCGAGCAGGCGCGCCAGCGTGGTCTTGCCGGATCCGGCCGGACCATCGATGCACACGAGGCGGACCGGGCCGAGCCGGGGGGCGCCGGCCCGCACCCGCGCGGCCAGCTGGTCGACCAGCCCGTCGACCGGCCCGGCCGGCCGATCGCGCGCGGCCGGCCGAAC
>NZ_SDWW01000094.1 GCF_004168625.1 Pengzhenrongella frigida | reverse complement strand
CCCGGTGCCGGTGGTGCCCCCGGTCGCGCGCGAGGTCTCGGCGCCGCTGGCCCCGGCCTCGGCTGCCGCGCCGGTCGCGCCGGCCGACGTCGTCCCGGCGGCCCCCTCCTCGCCCCCGCCGACGACCGTCGTCGGCGACTCGGTCATGGCGGCGATCGCCCCCGCCCTCACCGCGCGCTTCCCGGTGCTCGAGGTCGACGCCGTCACGAGCCGCCAGCCCGCCGGGGTCCTGGAGGCGCTCGGGGTCATCTCCGCCGCGGGCCGGCTCGGGCAGGTCGTCGTCATCGGTGCCGGAACGAACGGTGCCATCGCCGAGGAGCAGCTGCGCGCGATGCTCGACCTCGGCCGCCCCGCCCGACGGGTCATCGTGCTCAACGACTCCGTCGATCGGACCTGGGAGGGGCACAACAACGAGCTCATCGGCCGGATCGTGCCGGAGTACCCCAACGCGATGGTCTTCGACTGGAAGACCCTGGCCGCGGCGCACCCCGAGTGGCTCTGGGGCGATGGCATCCACCCCCGGCCCGCCGGTGCGGACGCGATCGCCGCGATGCTTCTCGACGAGGCGGTCCGAGCCGTAGCGTGAGCGGCTTACGATGACCAGCGGTTCTTGATCACAACGAAAGGCCTGACGGTGACGGTCCGATTCTCGGCCGGGCGACGCGGTGCGCCTGTCCTGCTCGCTCTCGGTGCGCTCGTGGTGGGGCTCAGCGGCTGCTCCGGTCAGCCTGGTGCGGCCGCCGTCGTGGACGGCGAGACGATCTCGGTCGCCGAGCTGCAGGACGCCACGACGGACCTGACGCCGTACCTCGAGAACGTCACGCAGTCGAACGTGCTCATGGTGCTCGTCGCCGCACCGGTCTTCGACCGGGCCGCGTCCGCGGCCGGGGTGGGGGTCTCGACCCAGGAGGCCGAAGCCCTGCTCGACCAGGCGGCCCAGGCCGCCGAGGAGGCCGGGACGGCGCCCGCCCGGACGACCGGTTTCAGTGCCGCCGCGATCGAGGTCGCGCGGTTCACCCTCCTGCAGCAGAACATCCAGGGTCTGCCCGACGGCGCCGAGGTGACCGCGCAGGTCAGCGAGGAGCTCGCGTCGCTCGACGCCGAGATCAACCCGCGCTACGGCGAGGCCGACCTCGCGACCGGATCCATCACGCCGGCCACGTACCCCTGGCTCGTCGCGGCCCCCGCTGTCGGCTGACCAGCACGGGGGTCCGGGCGTGAAACCTCGCGACGATGCGGCCGTGGGCGCCGGGGTGCGCGCACTGGTCGAGGTGATGGACCTGCTCCGCTCGCCCGGCGGCTGCCCCTGGGACGCCGCCCAGACGCACGAGAGCCTGGTGCCGTTCGCCCTCGAGGAGGCCCACGAGGTCGCCGAGGCCATCGAGCTCGGCGACCGGGCGGGGATGCGCGAGGAGCTCGGGGACCTGCTTCTCCAGGTGGTCTTCCACGCGCGCCTCGCTCAGGAGCACCCCAGCGACGCGTTCGACCTGGACGACGTCGCCCGCGGGGTCGCCGCCAAGCTCGTCCGACGCCATCCGCACGTGTTCGACGCCGATGGCTCGCTCCTGGGCGAGGACGCGGGAGCCGAGGGCGGCCCGACCGCCGAGCCCGAGAGCGCCGACGTCGTGCATGCGCGCTGGGACCGGATCAAGAAGGTCGAGAAGCAGCGCACGTCGGTGCTCGACGGCATCCCGCTCGCCCAGGGCGCGCTCGCCCGGGGGCAGAAGGTGCTCTCCCGTGCGCGCCGCGGCGGCCTCATGATCGAGGTCGACGCGGTCGCCCGGCAGCACGACGCCGCCACTCCGGCGGGCCTCGACGACTCGGCTCTTGACGACTCGGCTCTTGACGACCGGGCCCTCGACGACCGGGGGTTCGGCGCGCGCCTGCTCCTGCTCGCCGCGGAGGCCGAGCTCGCCGGGGTGGACGCCGAGGCGGCGTTGCGGAGCGCGCTGCGGACGCTCGAGGACGCCGTCCGGGCGTCCGAGGCGGGCTGACCGCGCAGCGGACCGCGCGGCGGGTCAGGTCGGACCCTGGATCGGCCTCAATCCCTCAATTCACGGACAGAACGGCCGATCAGCGGGCAAGTCGCAGTACTCACTCGCGCACGGGGGACCGGCGCCCGTTTCGATCGGATCTTCGTCATGGCCAGAACAGGAACACCTCGCGGTCCGCTCTCGTTCTTCCGCAATCTCAAGACGGCACAGAAGCTGTTGGTCGGCTTCCTCATCACCTGCGTCCTGATGATCGGGGTCGGGGGCATCGGGATCTCCAAGCTGGCGGCGGCGCAGGCGAGCCTGGACGGGATGTACCACGACAGCACGAAGGCCATCAGCCAGCTCAGCACCGTCGACACCACCTTCAACCTGATCCGCGGCCAGATCGTGAACTACGCGCTGACGCCGGACCCGGCGGAGATGGACGCGATCGAGGCGGCGATCACGGCGAACTGGGCGCTGGTCGACGAGAAGTGGACGCTGTACACGGGCACCGACATGCGCGGCCGCGAGGTCGCTCGCGACGCCTTCATCGTGGACGTCGCCGCCTACCGCAAGGTCGTGGACGAGCAGCTGATGCCGCTCGCCAAGGACAACGATCTTGCCGAGTTCCTGGCCGTCCGCAACGAGCTCGTGAGCCCGATCGTCGTCAGGGTCGAGAAGGACCTCACGGACCTGCTGGCCATCGAGGACGTGGCGGCCGAGCAGGCGCTGACCGACAGCGCGGCGGACTACGCCAGTGCCCGCACCATGATCATCACCTTCATCCTCGTGGCCCTCGCCGTGTCGATCGCGCTGGCCGTCGGGATCGGCCGGATGATCGCGGGTCCGATGGCCAAGGCCGTGGTGGTGCTGGAGGGTCTGGCGGAGGGGCGGTTGGATCTGCGGTTGGAGGTCGATACCCGTGATGAGGTGGGTCAGATGGCGTCGGCGTTGAACCGGGCGATGGT
>NZ_SDWW01000093.1 GCF_004168625.1 Pengzhenrongella frigida | reverse complement strand
TCCGTCTTGGAGAGGATGTCAGCGGCGTAGATGCCGGCCGGGCCGGCGCCGACGACGGCGACACGCAAGGATCGGATGCTCACGGGCGGTGGTGCCTTTCGGTGGGTGTGAGCCCTGTATCAGACCGCGTCGACCAAACTGGGCCGCGCAGATCTGATCAGGCATCGATGGAGCGGGTGATCTCGCCGCCGGACTCAGGTTCCGAGCCGCAGTGAGGGAGCAGCAACGAGGGCGAGTCAGCCCCGACAGCAACCTCCGGACCCGGCTGCCGCGGTCACCACCGCGAGTGCGGGCCTCTGATGGGCGCCCCCACCATCGTCGCCCGTGCCACCGCAACAGGATCCGGAGGTCGCCAGGTCGACGACGACTTCTAGCGTTGCGGTCTGGGGCACTTCCTTGAGGATCTTCCTCAGCCGCGACTGGACGTGAGCAGCGACGCCGGTGGCGCTCATGGCCGCGAACGTCTGCGCACTCTCGTGCTCGACGACCGCGACGTAGGTGCCATCCGAAGCGCGCAGCAGGCGCCGACCCGTCAACCCGTCGACCTCGCGCAACTCGTCGTTGGACCAGGCGAACCACGCCTCGAGGCCAGCCCGCCGCTCAGCGGAGACCTCCGGGAAATGGGCAATCGCGACGAACATGCGCTCCTCCATCAGTTGGCGTTCAAGGTTTTCGGGGGACGACGCATCACCCCGCCACCGGCACCAGTGGGCCTGGTCCAGGCTCCACGAAGAATGTGGCTCAAATGACGATTGTTCGATGAAGATCCAATGAAGGTCGACCAGGAGGCCATGGCTGCGCTCGAGGGAAGTCGATCAACCATGGCGGGGAGAGGCCAGTGCGCGTCCAAGGCGATCTCGCGATTCAGCCTCCGCGCCGGTTGATGACGCCCGACACAGGCGAGGAACGATCCGCCCATACAGGCAAATTTCGCCCGAGCGAGACAGAGACCATCAAGAACCGATCGCCGAACAATGAAGATTCCCTGAAGATCTGCGTCGGTCCCGCCTCTGCCCGGGTTTGCGGGATTTTCGCGCCGTACGGTCATGACGCGCCACGACATCCGCCTCTCCATCTGTGCGAAGACCACGGCCTCGACGACTCAGGAGATCGACCATGAGAACGACTACCGACGACATCGTGAAGCGGTACCTCCACCGCGCGCTGCCGACCGTCGGTGTCGCGGTGCTGCTCATCGCGGGTGCCGCTCCGGCCGTCGCGGTCTCAGCCCCGCCGTCCAGTGCGGCCGCCGCCGTCTTCGCCGACTCGACCACAGACCCCGGCGACGGCCACGAGGCGATGCCGGGGATGGACATGCCGGCGGAAGACATGCCCGCGGGCGAAGAGACGAGCCACGACGACCCGGCCGAGAACATGCCGGGGATGGACATGCCCGCGGACGAGATGACCTCAGATGGAGACGAGCACGCCGGAACTGTCTCCCGGCCCCGCGGCGCGGTGCTCGGTACGTTCGCCGGCCTCAACGCCGCGGTCCTGATCAGCGCGGCGGTGCTGCGTCGCAAGACGAAGAACACCCACCACCCCAAGCGCAGCACCCGGGTCACCACGCCCGCCACCGCCTGAGCCCGCCCCACACCCTCGAGGACCTCCCCATGCCCGCACCCGCCCCGGTTCGCCCGCACGATCACCCCGTCGACCCCAGCGAGCGCGAGGACCTCTCCCCCGCTCCGGTGGGGCGCAACCTGCTGGCGATCCCGCTGGTGCGCAAGGCGCTGCGCAGCCGTTGGTACCCCGGCATCCTGCAGCTCCCGGTCGCTGCGGTGTTCGGCCTGGTCGCCTACCAGCTGCTGCTGGGTCCCGACGCCGCCCACGACAACCCCGGCACCGCCCTGATGTGGGTGCTGTGGTGGCCGCTGATCCCGATCGTGTTCGTCCTGGTCGGACGCTTCTGGTGCGCGGTCTGCCCGTTCGGCGCCCTGTCAGACCTGGTGCAGAAGCTGGTCGGCGCCCAGCGGCCGGTCCCGGTCTTCCTGAAGAAGTACGGCATCTGGATCATCGACGCCTCGTTCCTGATCATCACCTGGTCCGACCATGTGTGGGGGGTCGTGGAGTCACCCTGGGGCTCCGGGGTGCTGCTGCTCATCCTCACCACGCTCGTGATCGCCTCCGGCGCGTTCTACCAGCGGCGCACCTTCTGCCGGTACCTGTGCTTCCTCGGCGGGATGGCCGGCAACTACGCCCGCGTCGGCATGGTCGAGCTCCGCGCGGACAGCGCGATCTGCAAGACGTGCACCGCGCGGGCGGTCTGCTACAACGGCAATGACAAGGTCGCCGGCTGCCCGCTGTTCAGCTTCCCGCGCACCATGGACGACAGCGCCAACTGCAACCTGTGCGCCAACTGCATCAAGTCCTGCCCGAACGACGCCATCGAGCTCCGGGTCCGCAAGCCCGCCAGCGAGCTCTGGTTCATCCGCAAGCCCCAGCTCGAGCAGTCGTTCCTCGCCGCAGCGATCATGGGCATCGTCCTGATCCAGAACGTCACGATGCTCGAGGTCTGGCAGGACGTGCTCGACGCGATCGAGCGGACCACCGGGGTGACCAGCTACCCGGTCATCTTCAGCGTCGCGTTCGTGGTCGCCGTCGGCCTCCCGGTCGGGCTGCTCGCCGGCGCGTCCCGGCTCGCCGCGGCCCGCAACCTCGAGAGCACCCGGATGAACTTCGCCCGGTTCGGGTACGCCCTGATCCCGCTGGACGTCGCGGCACACATCGCGCACAACCTGTTCCACCTGCTCGCCGAGGGCAAGTCCGTGTTCTACACGCTCACGGCCATGCTCGGCGGCCCGTCGAGCGAGGGATCGATGGCCCTGGTGAGCAACGGCACCATCCAGGTGCTGCAGTTCCTCCTGCTCGCGGTAGGCATCGCCGGGTCGGTGTACACCGCGCGGCGCATCGCTCGCCGCCGGTACCAGACCCCTGCCCGCCGCCGCGCAACTCTTCGGCCGTATGTCGTGATCATCGGCCTGCTCGGCGTGCTCAACGTCTACTTCTTCCTGCTTCCGATGGCCATGCGGATGTGAGGTAGTCAGTACCAAGTGATTTGCCCGTCGGCGAAAGTTCGACGAGGACGAGGAGCCCGCGCCCGCCGGGCGCCGCAGAAGGGGGATTGTCCTGATGAGAATCGTGGTGTGCGTGAAGCACGTGCCGGACATCCAGTCCGAACGGAGCCTGCGATCCGATGGCCGGGTG
>NZ_SDWW01000092.1 GCF_004168625.1 Pengzhenrongella frigida | reverse complement strand
TGAGCAGGTCGGTACACTCAAGGAGTACCGCCCAGGTCCATCTTTCCCAAACTGACAGGCACTCTCGGTGCAGACACCACTCAATGCCTCAGCGACTTCCGCGGGCGCTCTCATGTCGAGTTCGACTTTCGAGGTTCCGCCCTATCAACGCGAGTATGCCTGGAATGAGGAAGAAGTTGGGGAGTTTTGGTCTGATCTCCAAGGAGCCTTAGACGAAGGCTCGTACTTTCTCGGACTCATCATTCTTACTGAGGAAGACGAGCGGAAGCATGTAGTCGATGGCCAACAACGGATCCTAACCATGACGTTGCTGGCGGCGGCGCTTTACCATGAAGCGGTTAGGGCGGGACGAAAAGCCCTCGCCGATCGAGTTCAAGCCGATTTTCTGCGTTCAATCGACTACTCTACAGACGAAACCAATCCGCGTGTCATTCTGAGCGACCGCCGTGATAATGCCGCGCTACAGGCGCTTCTGATCTCCCCCGAAACTGGGCAAGATCTGCCGGTGGCGCTCGACGGGATCTCAGATAAACTCTCGCTAGCATATGAGTACATCGCAAAAAAGTTGCGGGAAGACTTGTCACCCGATCCTTTCAGAAGGCTTGGGATTTGGGCCGACTTTCTAACGAACCAGGTTCACCTTGCTGTGTTCGTTCATCCTGACCGAGCCTCGGCGTACAGAGTATTCGAGGTTGTGAACACCCGAGGCCGTGAGCTCACAACGGCGGATCTTCTAAAGAACTTTGTTTTGAGTCAAACAGCGATTCACGCGCGCGACGAGCGCTACGAACAGTGGAAGAAGATTTCAAACCAGTTTCGATCGGCCGGTAGCGGAGCGTTCGTTCAGTACATTCGGCATGTAGTGACGCTTACGGCGGGGCATATTGCGCCCCGTGATCTCTTTGACTATCTTGCTGAAAGGCGGAAGTCGTCGGATAGCATGCGTCGCTCGCCGTCTGCCACTGGTGAACTCCAACGGAGGGCGCCCTCTCCTGACGAGTTGATGGGTTCTCTCGAAAGAGAATTGCCGCTGTACCTGCAGATGATCGATCCCACGCTTGACGGGCCCGGCGACCCATCGTGGGTGCAGGTCTTCTCGGCGCTGTCTGAACTGAGCGTCATCTCGGTACGACCCCTATTGTTGGCCATATCCCGAACAGATGAGCCTGAAGCGGGAATGCAGGCGGTTCTAAGGCTGGTGCTGCGCCGGATTGTGGTAGGCAATCTGGGCACCGGAAACGTTGAGCGCCGTCTCGGCGAGGCTGCAAGAAAGGTTGTGCAAGACGGTTCGTGGGTGGGCGCGCTCGATGAGTTGGCGGACCTGAATCCTCCGCCGAGCGAGTTTGTTGAACAACTTCGAAAGCGCTCGCTGAACAAGGGAACCCTCACGTTCGTTAGGCGCTCCGTTGTGCAGCGCACGACGACTCCTGAGGCACGCGGAACCCTGCATCTGGTGAGGCCGCGGCAAGCTGCGGAGTGGTCGGGTTTCCCGGAAACAGACTTCAGTTATTGGGGTTCTACGCTCGGCAATACGTTCTTGGCATCGGTGGAACGGCGCCCGAAGGGCGCCGGTACTTGGGACGGCTTCAAACAGAATCTCCTGCCACTGGCGCTCGAGAATGAGCACGTCGAGTTGTTTCAAGACGTAATCGAGTGGAACAGCAGGGTCGTGGAGGAATTCGGTACTCGCCTAGGCGAAAGTGCAAGAGAGATATGGTTTTGATTAGTCAGCGCGAGACTGTCCGCCAGAATCGAAATATCGCGCGGGTCGTGTCTGTTCTTTGCCGTGAGACTCCCGTAGATTCTCTCGCCGCACTCCGCTCGTCATTGCGAGAGTCGGGTTCATTGCCTTCTCCGGAACACGGCTCTGGCGAACTGCTTGCTCTTGGCCTCGATGCCAATGTACTGCTGAAACTTGGAAAGATGAGCCGCGCCGAAGATGTTGCGGATTACTTAGGCGTGAAGCATCGTGGTCCAGTAATCGTCCCTGCTCAAGCAATACAGGAATTTTGGAAAAACCACCTGAGCCTGATAAGAGGAACGGCTGAATCCGTCAAGTTGAAGTTCGACGAGCTCGCCAGGATCGTAGATGGAATTGATCCCGTCTATGCGTCAACCCTGGGAGCTGCGTCGATTAGGCTCATGGGGGAATTCAGGTCAGCGCACGGAGATATAATGGATGGGTCGGCGTTGCGGCGGGCTAGTGCATTGATGGATGCCCTGTCTGGCAGTGCTATCGTGCCAGACATTCCGCGGCAGCTCTTGTTCGATATCGCCGAACAGAGAAAGAAGACCAAGACGCCTCCGGGTTTCAAAGACGAGGGGCACGGGGACTTTTTTGTCTGGGCAGAGTTCCTGCATGGATTGTTGCTTGCGCGCTCGGGCGGTCGCGCATTCAATCGAGCGATTTTTGTTACAGATGACGTAAAGAAGGACTGGAGTACAAAGGGGAAACCGCATCCGGTACTGGTAGCGGAAGTGCAGGCCCTCACGAGCGTGCCGTTTGAAACTTGGACGGTTGGTCAGTTCCACTCGTTCGTGGTTCGAGAGTTGGACGAAATATAGTCTCCCCGAGCCCGCTTGGATCGCAGGGCGCCGGAGTTGTCCATGTGGCGATTCCTCGACTGTGGGATGGCCCTGTGCCTGTTGACAGCGTCAACGCTGCTACCGACGAGCCGGGCCCTGAACACGCCCTGTCGCGGTATCGCCGCAGGTAGCGATGCCTCGACGGGCAAAACCCCGCATGTTGGGCTGGTTCGATTCCCGCCACCTCCACCCCCTGGACCTGCACGACGCAGGTCACGCTTGACACAGAGGTAGCCATCCGTTGACGCGGGTGGCTACTTTTGCGTCCGCGGCCTCGACCTGTTGCGGTGTCTCGGCTCGTTCCGAATGCTGGGGGCATGCCCGACTCACCCACGCCGATACCGACCGCAGTGGGTCGTCCGGCCGCCCGAGCCTTCGAGGCGGCCGGATATCGCACGATGACTGACCTCGACGGAGCCAGCGAGCGAGAGCTTCTTGCTCTCCACGGGGTCGGCCCACGAGCGATCAAGATCTTGCGAGAGTGCGGGGTCGAACTCGTGCCCTGATCCCACGGGCCCGACGCCGGATTGCGCTCAAGGAGGTACTGGCAGGGCCTTCCTCGTGGCGCTAGTACGTCGGGATCGTCGAGCAGGTCGGCGACGCAGTCACGACCGTCAAAGCCGGCTCTTCGAAGTT
>NZ_SDWW01000091.1 GCF_004168625.1 Pengzhenrongella frigida | reverse complement strand
CCAACACTCTCACCCGATTCGGCATGTCCCAGAGCATAGCGAACACATCAGAAACTTATGTGACACGCCACTAGGAGGCCCAGCACCTCAGAGACCGCCGGCGGGGGGTTGCGCAGCATCACGCACAGGCCTTCTTCTTTGCCGATGGTGCAGCACTGGACCACGAATGCGATTCCGACTGAGTCGACGGAGCGAACATCTGTAAGGTCCAGGATAAGTGGTAGCCCCCGGTCCAGGGCGATCGCTAACGCTTCGCCAGCCTGAGACCGAAGTTCGCTGTCCACGTCTCCTCCCAGCACTGCGACCGTCGAACCAACCCCCTCGATGACGGAAATTCGACTCTCGCCCACCCCAGCGATGCTGTTCATCGTGCCTCCCTGACCGGATCTGCTGTGCTGGTTCCCCTTGGTTAGACGCCGTCGCGCGCGTTCCGTCACGGTCCACGACTGGTGATGAATGTCACAGACCGCCGCCGACGATCCTCTTGAGCCCGCAAAGGGTGCTCCGGTCGACCGAGGAACCCCAGGTCCTGGCTATCCCGGCGCTGTTGCGACCTGGTGAGAGGTGTGACCCACATCACACCTGCGAGACCGTGACGATTCCGTGGGATCCGCGTCTAACTCTGTGTACGGGACGACCTTTGCGACGAGGAGTTCCACGACGGTGGATCCACGATGGCTAGCGTGCCGCCCGGAGTGCAGATTGTCGTCTCGTGGTCGGCCCGCTCTAATGCCTTGACGGACGATCAACAAATTCGTGAGTGCTCCTTGTTCGCGAAACTACGCCTACTCGATGGCCGAGCCCGGCCCTCATTTTCTCGCGAGAGGGACTCACGTGACCGTTTCAGGATTCATCACCGCCATTGTCATCGGCGCCATCATCGGAGCGCTCGGGCGCTTGTTCGCACCCGGAAAGCAGAACATCTCCATCCTTGTCACGATCCTCATCGGGATCGTTGCGGCGCTCCTGGGGACGGTCCTGGCGAACGCGGTCTCGTCTGCGGACACCGCCGGGATCGACTGGATCGAGCTGTTGTTCCAGGTCGTGCTCGCGGTCATCGGCGTCACGCTGGCCGCCCGGACGCTCGGTGGTCGTCGTCGCTGAGTCTCTGACGCAAGTGCCCGGCGGCCTGGGCCGCCGGGCACTGGTCGTGAGTGGCACCGTGCGGGACGCGCGCGTGCAGCTTGCCCTCAAAGGTGCGTTCGCGGCGGCGGTGGCGTGGTTCGTGGCCGCCCGGCTCCTGCCCGACGACGTTGCGACGTATGCCTACTACGCCCCGCTGGGTGCGGTCATCGCTATCCATCCGACCGTTCATCGGTCGATGACGGAGGCCGGTCGCAACGTGGCGGGCATTGTCCTGGGTGCGTCCATCGCGCTGTTGACCGAGGCCGTGCTCGGGGTCTCTGTCCTGACAGTCGCGCTGGTGGTTGCCGTAGGAATCCTCGCCGCTGGAATGCGGTGGCTGGGATCTCAGGGGGCGTGGGTCCCGACAGCCGCATTGCTCACGCTCGTGGTCGGCAGCTCCAACCAGCAGAACTACGTGCTCGCGTACTCGGGCCTGACGCTGATGGGTGCGGTTCTCGCTGTCGGGGTGAACCTGCTCCTGCCGGCGCTCCCGCTGCAGCGGTCCGCGCGTTCCCTCGCGGACTTGCGCGACACCCTTGCGAGTGAGCTCGACGCCCTCGGTGACTCCTACTGCCCGCCAGCAGACTCGACGTCGCGCACCGAACGATCGAGCCATCGGCACCTGGACCACCTGCTGGGAGAGATGCGCTGCGCCGTGCGCGAGTCAGGCGAGGCGGCGGACGCGAATCGGCGTGCGCGGAATCAGCGCGAGACGCTGCGAGGCCTGCACCGCCAGGCGCAGGCCCTGGAGCAGCTCGGGTTCCTCGTCCAGGATCTCGGCCTGCTCCTGGACGACCACGACGCCGTCGGGGGATCACTCGGATCGGCCCCGCAGGTCCGGCTCCCTGCCGCGCAGGCGTTGCGCGCCCTCGCGTCCGCGGTGCGTGCGGTGACCGGGGGTAGGTCCGACGCGGACCTCACCGCCCGGGCTGTCGACGCCGTCGACCACCTTGCCGCCACGCTTCGGGCCCACCCGCCCGACGCCGTCTCGCATCCCGACCTGTTGGTCACCGGCACTTGGTGACCACCCTTCGACGGTCGCTCACGGTCATCCGCCGCGGCGACGAGGACGACCAGCACCACGCGTGACCCGCTGTCCCTGAACTCACCAGCGCACGATCTAGAAAGCGGAAAGCACGTGTCGAAAGCGGCAGCAGGCACTGTCTTGGGTGGGCGGTATCGCCTGGGTGAGCGGATCGGGCGTGGGGCGATGGGAACCGTCCATCGAGCGCGAGACGAGTCCCTGGGGAGGGACGTCGCGGTCAAGATCTTGGCCACCCCGACCGCGAACGCCGGTGACCTGCGCACGGGTGACGACGAGGTTCGGCTCCTCACCCACCTGAGCCACCACAGTCTCGTGACCCTCCTCGATGCCGGCACCGACCTGTTGGTCCCGGATCGCCCGCTGATCTACCTGGTCATGGAACTGATCAACGGACCCGACCTGCGAAGCCGGCTCTCCAGCGGGGCGATGACTTCCCGCGAGGTAGGGCACGTCGGCGTCGACCTCGCTGAAGGCCTCGACTACGTCCACGATCGCGGCGTGATTCACCGCGACGTCAAACCCGCGAACATCATGCTGTTCGACTACTCCAACGACACCGACCGGGTGCGGGCCAAGCTCACCGACTTCGGCATCGCGATGATGATGGAGTCCCCCCTACTCGGTGACCGTGACGGGAGTTTCGCCGGGACTGCGGCCTACGTGAGCCCGGAGCAGGCCAAAGGGGAGCAGCTCGGACCACCGAGCGACATCTACTCTCTCGGTCTCGTTCTGCTCGAGTGCCTGACGGGGATCGTGGCCTATCCGGGGCCACCCCTGCAGAGCGCGCTCGCGCGACTGATGCACCGCCCCGACCTCCCCGTGGGACTAGCTGTACTGACCAAGACCGTTGTTGACATGACGAGAGACCTCCGGGTCGAGTGTGGAGCTGTCTAAGGCATTCACTCTCGGAACTCGGAGGTCTCTCGTGTCTCACGCTAATGCCCGGTTGACGCCGGCGGGCAGGTTGGTTCTGGTCGAGCGGATCAAGGTGGGTCGCCCGGTCGCGCACGTCGCGTCCGAGATGGGCCTGTCGCGCACGACGGCCTGGCGGTGGTGGGGCCGCTACCAAGCTGACGGTCGGGCTGGGTTGGTGGACCGGTCCAGCATCGCCCGCACCCACCCGGCGCGGACCGCGCCCTGTGTGGAGACCCGGATCCGGATCGCCCGGATGTTCTCCCAGCGCGGACCGGTCTGGATCGGGCACCACCTGGGTGTGCCGGCCTCGACGGTCGGGCGGGTCCTGGCCCGCCACCAGGTCCCTCTGCTGCGCGAGTGCGACCCGGTGACCGGGCAGGTCATCCGCGCCTCCCGCCGCTCCGCGGTCCGCTACGAGCACCCCTACCCGGGGTCGCTGATCCACATCGACGTCAAGAAGCTCGGCCGCATCCCGGACGGCGGCGGGTGGCGCGGCGACCCCACCCAGAGCGCTGGCAACCACACCACCAGCCACCTCAAGGTCGGCTACGACTACGTCCACACCGCGATCGACGACCACTCCCGGCTCGCCTACGCCGAGATCCACCCCGACGAGAAGGGCACGACCTGCGCCGGGTTCCTGACCCGCGCGGCCGGTTTCTACGCCGCCCACGACATCACCGTGGAGCGCGTGCTCAGCGACAACGCCAAGAACTACCGCATCTCACGCGACTTCCGCGCCGCGGCAGCCCTGCTCGGCATCGTCCAGAAGTTCATCCGCCCACACTGCCCCTGGACGAACGGCAAGGTCGAGCGCCTCAACCGCACCCTGGCCACCGAATGGGCCTACTCGCAGGTCTTCACCTCGAACACCCAACGCGCCAACCTCTTGCCCACCTGGCTCGAGCACTACAACCTGGAACGACCACACCTCGGCATCGGCGGCCAACGCCCCATCGACCGCATCAACAACGCTGCGGGTCAGTACAACTAGATGTTGTGGCTCATGAGGTTGGTGACGCGGGGGTCGTGAGACGAGGACGGGTCCCCGTCGGCAGGATGTGAAGTGCGA
>NZ_SDWW01000090.1 GCF_004168625.1 Pengzhenrongella frigida | reverse complement strand
ATCGTGATGGCCCGCCACCGGCTGGCGACCACCGGGGCCGGGGCCATGATTCGCGACGACGGCCACGTCCTGGACCTGGAACGCGCAGCGATGGCCGCGGCCACCTCCGCGGCCCCGCACCGCGGCAAGGTCCGACGCCCACCCAGCCCGGCCGCCCTGGACGCCGCGGCCGCTCTGGTCGCCCCGACGGGCACCGAGACCACAGCACCACGACAGGCCGGGGTGGTCGTTGACCTGGCCGTCTATGCCGCCGCGGCTGCCGGCCGCAACACCCTGCCCCCGCGCTGAACCCCACCCGAAGGAGACCGACAGTTGTGACCACCACGAGAACCACCCGACCCAGCCCGACCCCGCCGCCATCGACGGCGGCGCAGGCCAGCCTCTACCAGCAGCTGCGTTCCCACCTGGCGGTGCTCAAGCTCCACGACGCCGCCGAGCACCTACCCGCCGTGCTCGACACCGCCCTCGCCGAGGGCCTGAGCGTGACCGCGGCCCTCGAGCGGCTCCTGGCGGTCGAGGTCGAAGCCACCGAAGCGCGGCGCCTGGCCGGGCGGCTGCGGTTCGCGTCCTTGCCGACCCCGGCCACGTTGGACGGGTTCGACTACGACGCCGCGCCCGGGGTCGACCGCAACCTCATCAGTGAGCTCGCGACCTGCCGCTACCTCGAGACCGCGACCAACGTCCTGCTTATCGGTCCGCCGGGCACGGGAAAGACACACCTCGCGGTCGGGCTGGTCCGGGCCGCCGCCGAGGCCGGCTACCGGACCTACTTCACCACCGCGGCAGACCTCGCCGCCCGCTGCCACCGCGCCGCGATCGAAGGCCGCTGGGCCACGACCATGCGGTTCTACGCCGGCCCGACTTTGCTCGCAATCGACGAACTGGGGTATCTGGCCCTGCCCGCCGAGGCCGCCGCGGCGATCTTCCAGGTCGTCTCCCAGCGCTACCTCAAGACCTCGATCGTCTTGACCAGCAACCGGGGCGTGGGGTCGTGGGGAGAGATCCTCGGCGACACCACCGTGGCAGCCGCCATGCTCGACCGGCTCCTGCACCGATCCGTCGTCCTGAACCTCGACGGCGACTCCTACCGGCTCCGCGCCCACCACGCCGCCAACGACACCCTGCGCAGAACCACCACCGGGACCCGCCAACCCCTAACCTGACACCGTCACCAGGTGGGGAACTTCGATGAGCACCCCTGGGGAATTTCGGTGAGCGCCATCACTTGCAGTACGTCGCGTCCAGGAACACGTACGGGAACGCCTGCTCGCCCAGGTCGCGGGTGTTGAACGCGTTCACGTCCGCGTCCAGGTCAGCGCAGATCCGCGAGACTTCGCTCTTGGAGATCCCCGCGGCCCCGCCCAGCGCGAGCACGAGGTCGTCGACCTTGCGGGTGGAGACCCCGTGCACGTACGCCTCCATCACCACCGCGTGCAGTGCGACGTCGATGCGCCGGCGCGGGGTCAGTAGCGTCGGGAAGAACGACCCGGTGCGGGTCTTGGGGATCTTGACGGTCAGGTCCCCGGCTGTGGTCGTGACGGTCTTGTCGCGGGTGCCGTTGCGGTGGGTGGTGCGCGTATCGGAGCGCTCGTGCGGGTCGGCGCCGATGTGCGCGGACGCCTCGGCGTCGATCAGCGCCTGCAAGATCGTGTGCAGGAGGCGGCGCATCAGTTGTCCGTCGTCGGCAGTTTGCAGGGCATCGCTCAGCTCGAGCAGGGCAGACGTATCCAGGGCCATCGCGTGGTGTCCTTTCGTGAGTTCCTTGGTCGGTACCCACAAAGAATCACGCGATGGCTCCACCACGACCGGGATCGACACGATCACCGATCAGGAGCCCGAGTTACACCACCCCAGGGGACGCACCCTGGCGACATGGCGCTGCCTGCTACTCCGCGTGCAAATCCTTGGCCACTTGCCGGGCTTGTGTCCGCAAGAGCTGGATGTACCCGCGCCTAAGCTGGTCGACCCGCGGGGGCGGGGCGTCACTGCCCTGGGCAGCCAACCAGGCGCTCTTTGCCGCGAGGATGTCGCTGTTCGACACGTCAATATCCCACTCCATTTCCACAACCTGCCACGCCGCCGGTACCAGTGCGTGCGCAACCTCGAAGTTTCACCCCCGGCCGGAACCCGCGCGTAGACAGAATCGGGCGATCCGACCTAGCGTTGGGCGCGCGGCGACGCCCCGCAGCCCCCTGCGGGGCGTCGTCGACCAACGCGTACGCAACCCATGACCACCCCACCCAGGGAGTGCGATCGCCAGGACGGGGAGTGGACAACTCATAGGCCGCGACGTCGCGACGGAGCACCACGACGCATTCGGGCGCCGGTCGCTGCGCTCGCGCAGGTCGCAGAAGTGCTCGGGATCACACCAGTCGCCGCGCGCGTGCGGTTCCATCGTGCCCGGGTGCGCCTGCGCCAGGGCGCTACCGCTACCGCTACCGCTACCGCCGGAGGACTGACATGAGCCAGCTGGACGCGTTCGAAAGCCGGCTCCTCGCCGAGCTCCACACGGTGGTTGAGCAGGACGGGCAGCGGCCCGCGCCCCCCGCTTCGCATACGGCTCGACACCGCGGCCCATGAGCGATCGCGGACATGGCAGCGGTCGCCGGCGCCGTGGTCTCGTCCCGACGCTGCAGTCCGATCCCGCGTGGGCGGTGAGCCGCAGCGGCAACGGCAGCGTCGATGTGCAGGTCAACCGAATCGAGGACTCCGATGGCCTAGAACGCGAACTGGGCTCCGACGGTATCGCCGCGGACGTTACGTACGTTCGGGACGGGGGCCAGTGCGCGCCCGGGCGGTACACCGCCCTCGGCACGCCCAGTAGAGGGCTCACGGTCCGTACCGGCAGCGACCGCTCGTTCCGCGTCACCGTCCCGCCAGGGCAGTGCCGGACGGCGCCGTGCTTGTCGTGGCCGCGTCCCGAATCCTGCTGCCCGACTTGCAACACGACGATGGCACAAGCGAGACGAGCGGCACTCGCGTCTGGGTTGAGGTGGGTGTCGCGAGCGGACCAGTTGACCCGTGCGCCGTCGTGCCAGCAGGGCTGAACAGATTGACGACCTCGACGACCTCTCAACACGCGTCCGGGTCTCATGAATTGCGCCAGTAGCGAGCGCCGACGATGACGTCCCACTGCCTGGCTAACTTCGACACCCCTTTTCGGGGTCTTCGACGTGGCCGCGCACCATGTCCGTGAAGTACTCGAGCGCGAGTCGTTCGCGCGCGGCGAAGCAATCATGATCGGGGTATTCGGGGGCCAGGACTTACCCTCCGCGATCCGCTGGCTGACAAGGGTTGCGCCCCGGGGACCGGAAGGCGCGCTTCCGCGTTTCCGGCCCCTCCAGGGCGCTTGTGAGTTGTGCGTTGGTGTGTGGCTCTAGGCCGTGGTGTCGGTAAGTCCGTCGAGGAAGGTCATGTCCTTAGCCGAGATCTCGAAGTCGATGTCGGCGTTTTCGCTCATCCGCGAGGGTGTGGTCGTCTTCGGCAACGGCAGCACTCCCTTTTGGAGCACGTAGCGGATGCACAGTTGCGCGACAGACCGCCCGTACCTTTCCGCGATCCCGAGGACCTCGGCATTGCCGAGGATGGCGCCCGTCGCGAGCGGTGAGTAGCCTTCGACGACCATCCCGTTCGCCTGGCAGTACGCGGTGACCTCCGGCTGCGAGTGGCCGATGAAGAACCTGATCTGGTTCACCTGCGGCGACAAGCGTGCACCGCTGAGCAGCGCGGTGAGATCGGCGACCTTGAAGTTGGAGACGCCGATCGCACGGGCACGGCCAGCGTCGTGAATCTCCTCCATCGCGCGCCACACCTCCGCGTTGCCAGCGTGGCAGTCGGTGCCGATCGCGGACCATGGCCAGGGCGCGTGGATCAGGTAAAGGTCGACATAGTCCATGCCCAGCGCGGTGATGGTCTCCTCGAAGCTAGCCACGGCCCCGGCGTAGGACTTCACTTCGGCGGGCAGCTTGGTGGTAAGGAAGATCTCGGCGCGGGGAATGCCGCTGTCGGCGATGGCGCGGCCAACGCTCGCTTCATTGCCATAGGTGCGAGCGGTGTCGATGTGGCGATACCCCGCCGCGAGTGCGGCGGTCACCGCGTCGTAGGCGGCGTCCCCGTCGGGGATCTGCCAGGTGCCGAAGCCGATCGCGGGAATCTGGTCGCCGTTGGCGAGGGTGAAGTGTTCAGCCATGGTGCTCTCCTTCAGTGCGGCGACCGTGCGGGTCGACGCGGTGGTGTCGATCGGGCTGTAGATCCAGGGGCGGGCGGCCAGCCGCCTGTATGTGAGGACCATTCTGCTGCGCATTGCGCCGACGCAAGCATCCTGCACCCCCGGTACGACGACGGCCGCATCTCCCCGCCCGTCGTCGGCAGACCGACACTCAAGTCGGCGCCTGGCGACAGTAGGGCGGCGTCGGCCGACTACGGGCGATGGACCTTTGCGCGCCGGACCCGTGGGCGAGTGTCAATGGCCAAGTGGAAGTCGGCGGATTCCAGCGAACGTCGCAACAGTGGCCTCACGAATGTGTCGACTGTAGCTGCGCGAATGCTTGCGTCGGGGAGTTCCATCCCAGGGTCTTGCGCGGGCGATTGTTGAGCTCGTCCTGGACCTGCTGGAGGCGTTCTGCGGAGTGGACGGCGAGGTTCGTCCCCTTGGGGAA
>NZ_SDWW01000008.1 GCF_004168625.1 Pengzhenrongella frigida | reverse complement strand
TGACGGCAGGAGCCGGACCGCGGGCCGAGCGCTGCTTCGCCGGCGGGCGCAACGCCTGGGCCTCGGCGCAGCCCGCCCGCGCCCGCGCCCTGGCCGCAGCGGCGCGGGAGCAGACGGACGACCCCGTCCTGCGAGCCGACGTCGACCGCCTCCGGGGGCGCATCGAGGTCAACGTCGGATCCGGCGCGGCGGCGCACCGCATCTTCGTCACGGCCGCCGCGGCCGTCGCCGACCACTCGCCGGAGCGCGCCCTCGACCTCGCCGTGGCCGCCACCGGGCTCGCCGCCTACGGCGCAGACAGCGGCCTCGTGCTCGATGCCGGCGCGATCACCACCGACCCGGTCACCGGCGACAGCCCCTCCACGGCCACCCTGAAGCTGCTGCTGGTCGCCATGACGGCGGCCTCGCGGGGACGCTGGGCGGACGCCGTCGACGGGCTTCACCAGGCCCTGGACCACAGGCTCGCCGACGCCCGTCCCGATGTCCTGGCGCACCTCGGCCAGTCCGCGCTCCACCTCGGCGACGACCTGGCGGCCGAACGGTGCTTCGCCGGCATGCTGGGCGCCGCTCGCGAGACGGGCGCGGGGATGACGGTGCTCTACGCGCTGCCCCGGCTGGCGTTCCCGCTGCTCCTGTCCGGGCAATGGGCGGCGGCCCGGAGCGTGGCCGACGAGGCGCTCGCGCTCAGCGTCGGCGCCGGGCAGACGGCGCTCTCGGCGACCCCCCTGGCCTTGCTGGACCTCCTCGCTGCGTTGCGGGGCGCGGACGCCCCTGAGGATCCGCGGGTGGATCTCGACGACGTCGCGGAACGGCACCCGCTCGGGATCCTCTCCGGCCCGACGAGCGACCTCCGGCGATGGGCGGCGGGCGTGCGATCCGCGCAGGCGGGGGCGACCGGTGCCGCGCATCACCAGCTCAGCCGGATCACAATTCCCGCGCTCACCCGGATGGCGGCGCTCGATCGCATCGGCGCCGCGGTGCGGGCCGATGACGTTCGACAGGCCACGCTGTGGGTCGACGAGCTGGTCCCGTTCGCCGACGCGACCCAGTGGCCCTGGGCGCTCGGGGCGGTCGACCACGGGCGGGCCCTGGTGTCGGCCGGGCCAGGTGCCGCTGCGTTCTTCGAGAGCTCCCTGGCGCACTACGCGCGGGCGAACCGGCCCTACGACCTCGCGCGCACGCAGCTGGCCTACGGCGAGCACCTGCGCCGTTCCCAGCGACGCGTCGAGGCGCGCCCGCACCTGCGCCGGGCCCTGGGGACCTTCGAGGACCTGCGCGCCGAGCCCCTGGTCACGCGGGCGACCCACGAGCTGCGCGCGTCGGGCGAGACAGCGCGCAGGCGGGACGTCTCCACGCTCGTGCGGCTCACGCCCACGGAGCTCCAGGTCGCCCAGCTCGTGAGCCAGGGCCTGTCCAACAAGGAGGTCGCCGCACGGTGCTGGGTCTCGCCCCGGACCGTCGCCTTCCACCTGCGCAACTGCTTCGCCAAGACCGGCGTCACGTCGCGCGGCGAGCTGGCTCAGCTCGACCTGTCGTAGCTCGACCCGCGCTCGGCACGATCGGCAGCTTCCGGTCGGCTCGCTGCACGTGACCCGCGTCCGGGCTACGGGGTGTACGTCAACCGCGGTACACGGCGACCGCGCTGGGCCGATGCCCGGGCGTATCCGTTGTCGTGAGGATGGATCCGACACCTTGTCCGATCCGTTGAAAGGTCCTCTCGTGAAGAACTTGGCGCTGTGGTGCTCCCGGCGAAAGCGCACCGTCCTGGGGCTGTGGGTGGTGGCCTTCATCGGGCTCGTCTGCCTCACCGTCGGGGTGGGGGCGAGCTTCAACGACTCCAGTGACGCGCCGGCCGCGGAGTCCACGACGGCGTACGGCATCCTGGCGCAGGCCGGGCTGTACGCGGAGTCCTCGACGACGACCGGGAACATCGTGTGGCAGGTCGACGGGCTCTCGATCGACGACCCCTCGGTGCAGGCCGACGTAGCCGCGATGGCCTCCGAGGTCGCCGCGATCCCCGGGGTGCAGGCGGTGGCCAGCCCCTACGACGCGACCAACCCGGCGGCGACGACCCAGATCAGCGCCGCGACGGGGACCGCGTTCGCCACGGTCACCGTGGAGGACGGCGTCGACATCGATGCCATCTCGGCGGCCGCGCACGGCCTGGACAGCTCCACGACGCAGACCGCGGTCGGCGGTGAGGCGTTCTACGTGCAGCCGGGCGGCTCGCACGGCCCGGAGGCGCTGGGGATCATCGCCGCCTTCGCCATCTTGTTCCTGATGTTCCGCTCGATGTGGGCCTCGGTACTGCCGATCCTGACCGGCCTGGCCGGCGTCGGTGTCTCGATGCTGATCGTGGTCCTGGCCTCGAACTGGATGAACCTGAGCGCGACTAGCCTGACGATGGGGGCGCTGATCGGTCTGGGCGTGGGCATCGACTACGCGCTGTTCATCGTCAACCGCCACCGCAAGGCGCTGATGGCAGGCAAGAGCGTCCCCGAGGCCATCGCGCAGGCGCTGGACACCTCCGGGCGGGCGGTCATCTTCGCCGGCCTCACGGTCATCGTCGCGCTGCTCGGCATGTTCGTGGTGGGCCTGGGCGTGCTGACCGGGATGTCCCGGGCCGCGGCGCTGACCGTGCTGTTCACGGTGGCCGCGGCGGTCACCCTGCTGCCCGCGCTGCTGGCGATGATCGGGCCGAAGATCCTGTCCAAGCGCCAGCGCGCCGAGCTCGTTCAGCTGACCGCCGGCACGACCCCGGCGAGCACCGCGGTCCCGTCGACCGTGGCTGGCCGCGCCGTCACGCCCGGTCGGTCCACCCGGTGGGCCCTGAAGGTCCAGGGAGCCCCGCGCCGCATGGCTGCCGGCGCGCTGCTGCTGGTGCTGGTGCTGGCCGCGCCGGTGTTGAGCCTGAACGTCGGAGACGCCGACGCGAGCGCGGACCCGGCCGGGTCGCCGACCCGGGAGTACTTCGACCTGATGTCCACCGGCTTCGGCGCCGGGTACGACAACGCCGTGCTGCTCGTGGCCACCACGCCGAACGACGCCGCGGGGGCCGCGTTCACCGATCTCGTGGCCCAGCTGTCGTCGGTGGACAACGTGACGACCGTCGGTGCGGCTCCGTACGTGCCGGGCCAGCAGGTCGCGGTCGCCTCGATCACCCCGGGTTCCAGCCCCCAGGCGAACGAGACCACCGACCTGATCACCACCCTGCGCGACGACGTGATCCCCGCGGCCGAGACCGGCACCGACCTGCAGGTCAGCGTCACCGGGACCGCCGCGGTGAGCATGGACCTGGCGCACGCGCTGATGAGCAAGCTCCCGCTGTACCTCGCCCTGATCGCCCTGCTCGGGTTCTTGCTCCTGGCGATGGCGTTCCGCAGCATCCTGGTGCCGCTGGTCGGCGCGGTGAGCAACATCGCGACCATCCTGGTCGGGATGGGCGTGACCACGGCCCTGTTCCAGTGGGGTTGGGGCACCGAGCTGCTGCGGGTGGGTGGCGGGGCGCCGATCATCTACATCATCCCCATCCTCATCGTCGGGATCATGTTCGGGCTCTCGATGGACTACCAGGTGTTCCTGGTCAGCCGCATGCACGAGGAGTGGACTCACACCCGCGACAACGCTCGCGCGGTGCGGGTGGGCGTCGCCGAGACCGGGCGGGTCATCACGACCGCCGCGATGATCATGTTCTGCGTGTTCGCGTCCTTCGCGCTGACCGGCGAACGGATCGTGGCCATGATCGGCATGGGCCTGGCCGTCGCGGTCCTCGTGGACGCGTTCGTGGTGCGCCTGACCCTGGTCCCGGCCCTGATGAAGCTGATCGGCGACCGCAACTGGGCCTACCCCCGTTGGGCCGACCGCCTCACCCCGCACCTGTCCGTCGAGGGCGCCCCGGAGGCCGACGACGACAGCGATCCGCTCGACGCCGCCGCACACCCCGTGGGCGCGGACGCGGGCTCGACCCGGCCGACCACCGCCTGAGCCTGCACGACACCCCGCGGGGTGGAGCCGGCCGACCTCGGCCAGCCCCACCCCGCGGTCTCGCGCTCCAAGGACGGCATGCGCTCCATAGGGCGGCGACACGACCCGGTCCGTGGCCGAAGTCACCCCGGGCGCACTGCTCGTCATGCTGCCGCGCGTCGGGCGCGCAGCCGTCCGGTGGCGAACGACGGCGTGCTCCGGTGTTCAGGTCACATCCGCATGGCCATCGGCAGCAGGAAGAAGTAGACGTTGAGCGCGCCGAGCAGGCCGATGATCGCGACGTACGGCGCGAGGGTGGTGCGTCGTCGGGCGGCGGTCTGGTAGCGACGGTGGGCGATGCGCCGCGCGGTGTAGAGCGACCCGACGATGCCCACCGCGAGCAGGACGAACTGCAGCACCTGGATGGTGCCCGTGCTCACCAGGGCCGTGGAACCGCCGTCGGACTGGCCCCCGAGCAGGGCGGTGAGCGTGTAGTAGACGGACTTGCCCTCGGCGAGCAGGTGGAACAGGTTGTGGGCGATGTGGGCCGCCACGTCCAGCGGGATCAGGGCGTACCCGAAGCGCGCGAAGTTCATCCGGGTGCTCTCGAGGTTGCGGGCGGCGGCGAGCCGGGACGCGCCGGCGAGCAGAGCGACCGGGAGGCCGACGGCGATCACGAACGCGGCCGTGAAGATCACCGGGTAGCTGGTCACTCCGGTGGTCCGCTCGATCGCGTCGAGCACGTCCTGCCAGACCTCGAGCATCGTGACGTTCTGGATCAGGACGATGCCCATGATCGCTGCGGCGAGGAACGACTGCTCGAGCTGGGGCTTGCGGATGAACCAGAGCTCGCTGGCGGGCTTGCGGACCCGGAGCTCGATGGCGTCGTTCGGGCAGGACTTGATGCAGTTGGCGCACAGGTTGCAGTTGGCGCTGTCGTCCATGGTGCGCGGGAAGCTGAACAGCGGGCAGCCGGCGACCTTGTCGTTGCCGTTGTAGCAGACCGCCCGCGCGGTGCAGGTCTTGCAGATGGCGCTGTCCGCGCGGAGCTCGACCATGCCGACGCGGGCGTAGTTGCCGGCCATTCCGCCGAGGAAGCACAGGTACCGGCAGAAGGTGCGCCGCTGGTAGAACGCGCCGGAGGCGATCACGAGGGTGGTGAGGATGAGCAGCAGCACCCCGGAGCCCCAGGGCGACTCCACGACCCCCCACACGTGGTCGGACCAGGTGATGATCAGGAACGAGGCGTCGATGATCCAGATGCCGTACTTCTTCAGGAAGACCGGGACCGGCCGCTGGGCGCCGACCAGCTTCTGCACCAGGTCTGACAGGGCGCCGAACGGGCAGACCGCGCACCAGAAGCGTCCGACCAGGACGAACACGATCGGGATCAGCGGCCACCACAGCACCCACATCAGGGCGGTGCCGGGGTTGTCGTGGGCGGCGTCGGGTCCGAGCAGCAGCTGGTAGGCGACCAGGCCGAACACGGCGGCGACCGGGAGCTGCAGGATGCCGGGGTACCAGCGGCTGCGGAGCGCTCGGCGCACCAGCGGGATCGTCAGCAGGTTGCGGCCCACCGGGGCGAGGGAGAGGTCCTCGCGCCCGTCGGGGTCGACGGTGTGATCGTGCGGGCGAACCGGGGCGGGTGCGGGCATGGGGAGGTCCTTGGGATTCCGTGCGGCGGTCAGGCGGGAGTCAGGCGGGAGTCAGGCGGGAGTCAGGCGGTGGCCGGCGCGGCCAGGCGGGCGGCACGGCGGCGGTCGGGGTCGTGCTTGGTGCGCCGACGCACGAGGGCGGCAGAGAGCAGCACCGCGGCGTTGACCGCCGCGAAGGTGCCGAGCACGAGGCCCCGTGGTCGCGCAACGGCGCCGGTGTGCTCGTCCACCGCCCCGGGCAGGTCCTCGGCCGGCGTGGTCATGCCCTCCATATCGTGCGCGGGCGGTTCCTGCGCCGGTGCGTGCTCCGGTGCCGTGTCATGCTCCGGCATGTCCATCCCGGGCATCGGATCGCCGCTCTCGGTCGGCGCCGTGGCGGCCCCACGGGTCGAGGTCGCCCGGGGCTCCGCGACCGCGGTGGGGGCCACCCCTGCGGTGAGCAGCGCGGTGAGTCCGACGATCACCGCGGCGTGAGCCAGCCGCATCGCGAGCGCACCGGGACGACCGGCCGCGGCGGTCTCGGCGCCGGTCATCCGCGCGACCCGGTCACGTCGGGGGTGGTCGTCGTCATCGTGCAGCTCCTCGGTCGCGGACGGTCGTCGCGGGCGAGGTCAGTGCGTTGCCGTCGACGCTGCCGACCGTAGGCCGCCGATCTGCCGCCGGAGCGGGACAGGTGGGGCGCCGGGCCGGACCTTCAAGGAACCTTCATGGTTCGCATGTCAGTCCTTGATCCCCGGGGCTCGTGGGCTCAGGTGACCTCGACGACGCCCATCATCCCGGCGTCCTCGTGGTCGAGGATGTGGCAGTGGTACACGGTGCGCCCGGTGAAGTCGTCGAACGCGATCCGCACGACGGTCTGGCCGCCGGCCGGGACGTTGACGACGTCGCGCCAGGTCGGTTCCGTGAGCGGGGCGCCGTCCTGCTCGACCACCTGCATCGGCCACACGTGCAGGTGGAAGGGGTGGTCCATCGGCGCGGTGTTCCGGAGGGTCCACTCCTCCACGGCGCCGGCCCGCACCGCCTGGTCCGTGCGGCGGTGGTCGAACTCCTTGCCGTCGATCGTGAAGCGCATGCCCATCCCCGCGCCCATGCCGGCCCCCATCCCGGCACCCAGGGTGAGCTCGCGCCGCCGCGACGGCTCCCGACCGCGCAGGTCGGCCGGGCGGGCGCGATCGGGCACGTCGGGCAGGGCCGCGGCCGCGCGGCCGGCGACCGTCAGGGTCGCGAGCGTGACCGGGCCCGACGACGACGCGCGGCCGCCCATCATGCCCATGCCCGGCGAGCCGCGGTCGTAGCCCCGCGAGCGCAGCATGCTGGTGCCGGCCTGCGCGGTGACCAGCAGGTCGGCGCGGCCGCCGGGAACGAGCAGGACCTCCTCGATGTCGAGCGGGCGGACGCGGGCGTCGGCGTCGAGGCCGAGCAGCTGGACGTGTTGCCTGGGCAGCTCCAGGCGCAGGTAGCGCGACGTGCACGCGTTCACCACCCGCCACCGTTCACGCTCGCCCGGTCGGGCCGACAGGTGCGGGTCGCGCTGGCCGTTGACGAGCACGAGGTCGCCCTCCCTGCCCATCATCGAGTCAGCCGTGGACGCCTCGGCCACGCGGCCGGCGCCGTCGAGGGTGAGGTCCGAGACGACCAGGAGCCGATCGCGCGCGCTCGCTGGGTCGTGATCGCCCGCGATGACGATCGCGCCGTACAGGCCGCCGAACACCTGGTCGGCGGCCGATCCGTGCCGGTGCGGGTGGTACCAGTACGTGCCCGGCGGGTGGTCGGTCGGGATCTGGAACTCGTAGTCGACGCTCTCACCCGGGCCGACGGTGACGAACGGGTTGTCGCTGTTGCCCTGCGGGGAGACGTGCAGCCCGTGGACGTGCAGGTTCGTCGGGGTGGCGAGGCGGTTGACCATCGCCACCTGCAACGTCTCGCCCGGCCGCAGCCGCAGGGTCGGCCCGGGCACCTGGCCGTTGAAGCTCAGCGCCGTGGCACGTCGCCCCGCCAGGGTGACCTCCCCCTCGGCCGCCTGCAGCTCGACGCGCAGGACGCCGTCGCGGCTGCTCAGCACGGACGGCTCGACGAACGTCGGGCCGCCGGACCCCGCGACGGACGACGGGCCGGACCACGGCGGCGCCTGGGTGCGCATCTCGAACAGCCCGGCACCGCCGATGACGACTCCGGCCACGCCCAGCAGGCCGAGCTGGAGCGCCTGACGGCGATCGATCGGCTCCACGGCTACTCGTCCTGAAGGTGCTGCAGGCGTTCCTGGTACTCCGCGGTGTCGATCTCCCCGCGGGCGTACCGCTCGGACAGCACCTGGCGGGCGCGGCTCCGCCCGACGGGCGCCGGCGCGTCTGCGGGCGGCGTCGGCGGCGTGGGGGAGGGCCCGGGCCGGCTCCCGCCGCCGACCAGCCGGACGAGCAGGACGACGAGCAGGACGATCCCGATCAGCGCGACCAGACCGAAGATCCAACCCCAGCCCATGCCGCCGTTCATGCCATAGCCGTTGCCCATGTCCGCTCCCGTCCGACCCACCGATTGCACCGACGCCCCGACCGCTCCTTCATACCGCAGGGGGTATCACTCGAGCGTAGGACGACGGGGCCCGACAACCCAGCCCCGGGGCCCCACGGAGCCGGATCTTCATGGGAACTTCATCGAACCTCGATGGTCCCTGCGGGGTGGGCCGACGACCCTGGACCGTCCTGCTCCGAGCGGGGCGCGACCGCCGGTGGTGCACGCCGCCGCGGGGTCAGTCAGGACCTCACCTGGGAGAACCGCGATGAACCTCACGACCCGCACGAGCGTCCTTGGCGGCATCCTCGTCCTCGCCGTCACCCTGTCCGGCTGCGCGAGCCAGGGCGGCGAACCCGCCGCGAGTGCCGGTTCGATGAGCGCCTCCGCGCCCACGGCGCCGACCTCGGGCATCGAGGACGCCCACAACGACGTCGACGTCGAGTTCACCCAGAACATGGTCGTGCACCACGAGGGCGCCATCGTGATGGCGGACCTCGCAGCCCGGGTGGCCGGCGCCCCGGAGGTGAAGGCCCTCGGGGAGCGGATCGCCGCCGCCCAGGAGCCCGAGATCCTCGACATGACGTCCTGGCTCGTGGCGTGGGGCGAGCAGAGCGCGGCCGACGTCGACATGGACGGGATGGACATGGGCGGCATGGACATGGGTGGGCTGAGCCAGGACGAGGCGATGGCCGACCTCACGGCGGCGACCGGCGAGGGCTTCGACCGACGTTTCCTCGAGCTGATGATCGAGCACCACCGCGGCGCGATCGAGATGGCCGACGCCGAGCTCGCCTCGGGGTCCAGCCCGCAGGCGCTCGCGCTCGCGCGGGCGATCATCGAGGCGCAGAACGCCGAGATCACGGAGATGGAGCAGCTCCTCCAGGCCCGCTAGGCCCGAGCGGGGTCGCCCGGCGTCGATGAAGATTCGATGAAGCCCCGGCACGGCACCGGTGGCGTGCGGTGGTCGGCCGGCGCGGGGCGTCAAGATGAGCACATGCCAGCTTCCGCCACCGGGCCACGTCCCGCTCCCGTGCCACGGCCGCGCGTCCTGGTCGTGGACGACGAGGTGCCGCTCGCGCGGCTGGTCGCCGGCTACCTCGACCGCGACGGCTTCGAGGTGAGGACCGCCGGCGACGGCCAGGACGCGATCACCCAGGCCCGCGAATGGGATCCGGCCGTCATCGTGCTCGACCTGGGTCTGCCCGGCGTGGACGGCGTGGAGGTCTGCCGCGCGGTGCGGACCTTCTCCGACTGCTACATCGTCATGCTCACCGCGCGGGTGGACGAGATCGACAAGCTGGTGGGCCTGTCGGTCGGGGCGGACGACTACCTCACCAAACCGTTCTCCCCCCGCGAGCTGGTCGCGCGGGTGCGCGCCATGCTGCGCCGACCGCGGATCGACGTGCCCGCCACCTCCCCGGAGCAGGCGACCTCCTTCGGGGAGCTGTCGATCGACGTCGTCGGCCGGGAGGTCCGGGTGGCCGGTGCCCTCGTGGACCTCACCCGCACGGAGTTCGACGTCCTGGCGGCGCTCGCGGCCCAGCCGGGCAGGGTCTTCACCCGGAGCCAGCTCATCGAGGCGGTCTGGGGAGGGGTGTGGCTGGGGGACGAGCACCTCGTGGACGTGCACATCGGGCACGTGCGCCGCAAGCTCGGCGACGACCCGGCGGCGCCGGTGTTCATCCGGACCGTGCGCGGGGTGGGCTACCGGATGGGCCCGGGCCGATGAGCCGGCGCTGGCCCGGCCTGGGTGGTCGGCGGGACCTGAGCACCCGGTTGCTGCTGGCGATCGTGCTGGTGGTCGTCGTCGGGGGCGTGACCGCCTGGGTGGTGGTCGCCGTCGTCGGTCCCGCCATCTTCCGCGACCACATGACCCACCTCGGGGGCGCGACCGCCTTCGCGACCCTGCATGCCGAGGAGGCGTTCCGGACCGCCTCGGCCCTGTCGCTCGCGCTCGCGCTGTTGGCGGCCCTGCTCACCTCGATCGCGGTGAGCCTGTTCCTCACCGGCCGCATCGCCCGCTCGGTGGCTCCGGTGACCGAGGCCGCCGGGCGGGTGGCCGACGGCGACTACGCCGCCCGGGTCCCGGCGGTGGGGATGGGCACCGAGTTCGACGACCTGGCCGAGGCGTTCAACACGATGGCCGGCGACCTCGGCCGGATCGAGGTGAGCCGCTCGCAGATGCTCGGCGACCTCGCCCACGAGATGCGGACCCCGGTCGCCACGTTGGGTGCCTACCTCGAGGCGATCGCCGAAGGGTTCGAGCAGGCCGACGCGCCGACCCTGGCCATGCTGCGCGACCAGGTCGCCCGGCTGTCGCGTCTGAGCGAGGACATCGCCCTGGTCACCACGGCCGAGGAGGGGCGCCTGACGATGCGACGCACCACGGTCGCGGTCGCGCAGATGGTCGCCGACGCCGCGGCCCAGGCCACGGGTCGCTACGAGACCGGCGGCGTGAACCTGGGCGTCCGGGTGGCGCCGACCGCGGAGGCCGCGCTGGTGGACGCCGACGCGGACCGCATCGCGCAGGTGCTCACCAACCTGCTCGACAACGCCCTGCGCCACACCCCCACCGGTGGGCGGGTCGACCTGATGGTCGATCGAGCGGGCGGTGCGGTCCGCATCGTGGTGGCCGACGACGGCGAGGGCATCCCCGCCGAGCACTTGCCGCACGTGTTCGACCGGTTCTACCGGGTCGACACCGCCCGCGACCGCGCGCACGGCGGGTCCGGGGTCGGACTGGCGATCGCCAAGGTCATCACCGAGGCCCATGGCGGCACGATCACCGCGCAGAGCGAGGGACCCGGACGTGGCGCCGTGTTCACCGTGGTGCTCCCCGTGGCACGGGACGGCGCCGCGGGGTAGCTCCGTCGGCTCAGTGGGCGTGGCGGTGGCGCGCGTCGGGGTAGTGCTCGTGGGTGTGGGTGATCGCCGGGTGCGTGTGCTCGTGGGTGTGCCAGGCCCCCGCGGGCACGGGCTCGGCGTGCTCGTGCTGGTGCTCCGCGTCGTGGGTGTGCCGGTGCTCGTGGGTGAGCGCGTGGTGGGTGTGCTCGTGCGAATGGCGCTCGGTGAGGTGCAGCCAGACCCCGACCGCCATGAAGATCCCGGCCACGACGAGCGGCCAGGTGAGGCTCTCGCCGAGGGCGATCGCCAGCAGGGCACCGAAGAACGGCGCGATGGAGAAGTAGGCGCCCGCGCGGGCCGTGCCGACGTGGCGCATCGCGACGATGAAGAGCACGAGGCTCACGCCGTACGCGAACAGCCCGATCCCCATGGCCGCGACGACGTGCTGCGTCGCCGGAAGCTGCGCCCCGAGCGCGAACGCGAGGACCATGTTCACCGGTCCCGCGACCGCGCCCTTCACGGCGGCGAGCCAGGTCGCGTCGGCGAGCGCCACCTTCCGGGTCAGGTTGTTGTCCAGACCCCAGCACAGGCAGGCGCCGAGGATCGCGAGCGAGGGCCACACCCGGCCGAGGTCCGCGCCGGTCGGGATGGCGAGCACGACGGCGCCGACGACGATCGCGAGCATCCCGAGGGCGACGCGTCGGTCGACGTTCTCCTTGAACACGAACCACGCCAGCAGCGCGGTGAACACGCCCTCGGCGTTCAGCAGCAGGGAAGCCCCCGAGGCGGGCAGGTTCGACAGCCCGAGCATCAGCAACACCGGCCCGAGGATCCCGCCGAAGACGATCGCGCCCGCGAGCGGGCGAAGCTCACCTCGTGCCAGCAGCACCCGTGGTGAGCGACGGACGACCCGGATCAGGCCGAGGCCGAGGCCGGATCCGCAATAGAGCAGCCCCGCAAGCATCCACGGGCTGACATCACCGAGGAGCAGCTTGGCCAGCGGTGTCCCGGCGCCGAACAGCGCCGCCGAGACCAGCGCCGCCTGGACCCCCCGGTTGCGGAGGCTGACCAGCATCACGCTCTGTCACCCGCGAGGTCGACGTCCCCGCTCGTCGTGGCGAGCGGGACGGGGTGAGGATCTGCGTGCACGCGCAGATCCTTTCACGAAGGCACCTCCGTCAGGCCGGACCCGGGTCCCGGCCGTCTTCGACGCGAAAGACCGGGTAGCGCTCGACGATCGGCCGGATCTCGTCCAGCCTCGGGTCTGCGCTCACGCCGAAGTAGCCGCGGGCCTCGTTCGCGACCGCCGTCGAGCCCGGGCGTCGCCCGGCCCGGAGGAGGTACGCCCGGATGATCGGAGCTCGCTCCTCCGGTGGCACCTCGACGAGGGTCGCGATCCGCCGCTCCCGCCGACCGAGGACGACGCGACCGCGGGCGGCTCGCACGTTGCGGACCCATTCCGACTCGCCGGCCAGGGCGACCAGGTAGCGCGCCGAGCCCTGGGCGACCTGGACGAGGCTGGTCCGCCGGATCACGCCGGAACGGCGGCCCGGTACCTCGAGGGTCACCACGTAGTCCGGGCTGACACCCAGCCGGGTGACGATCGGTGCCCACCGTTGCACGCGCCGGTAGACGGCCGGTGGAGGCCGGTAGCTGACCCGGGCGGTGTAGTCGACGGCTTTGAAGAGGCCGGTCTTCGTTCGCCAGTCGACGTGCGGCCACGTCGCTCGGGAACTGCCCCCGGCCAGCTCGGCGGCGAGGGAGCGCAGCGCTTCGGCCGTCCCGGCGCCGCTCAACGGGGTGCCGTGGCCGGTCGCCAGCACTCGTGGCTCGAGTGCGGCCAGGGTCGCGACGGACTCCGTGACGCCGGCCCAGCTCCAGGTGAAGTAGCGCGGCGGACCGGCGAGCCGCTGCTGGCCGCGCACGAGGTCCCAGACCGAGTTGGCGTTCACGGTCAGGACAGCGTCGCCCGTGAGCAGGACGCCGTCACCCGGACGGTGAAGGGCGACGTGGCCCGGTGTGTGACCCGGCGTCGGTACGGACGACCACTCGGGTAGCCCCGGGACGACCCCCTGGGAGTCGAGCGCCTGCACCACGCCGGTCAGGTCGTTCCTCGCCCGCAGCCGCGCCCTGGACCTGGCCGGGAGCACCCGCAGCAGGACGGCGCTCAGCCGACGGTCCACCGGGTTGGCGTACTCCATGGGGTAGTCGGGGCCAGCCATCGGCAGCTCGTCGGGGTGCACGTAGACCGGCACCGCCCAGTCGTGTGCCAGCTCCCGCGCCGAGCCGGCGTGATCGGGGTGGAGGTGGGTCAGCACGATGGCGCTCGGACGGGCGCCCCGCCCGCACACCGACTCGACCGCGGCCCGGATCGCCGCTGCGCTTCCGGGCCAGGCGGCGTCGACGAGCACGCAGGAGGAACCGGATCGCACCAGGTAGACGTTCGTCTTGGTCAGGCCTCGACCGAGGGCCAGGTAGACGCCCGGGGCGATCTCACGGGGATGCTGTGCCCTCATCGCGGTGCCTGCCTTCCCTGGACGTGCGGCTGAACCGGTCCGCGGCACCTCCAGCCTCCGGTCGCCGCCGGGAGTGGACACAGGGCCGAAGGTCACGGACCAGGTCGAGGTACGCCCGGGATGCCACCTCGCCGGCTTGGCGGGACCATCGTCTCGTGGGGTGGTGCGTGATGGGCAGGGACCGGCGGTGACTCACATGAGCCAGCCCGCGACGCCGTCCGACGCCGACGCGACCTCGGCTGGGGTCCGGGCCAGCCTGCGTCAGTTCGTGTCCAAGCGATCCGTGGGTGACTGGATCGCCGTCGCGGTGATCGTGCTGGGAGCAACGGCGCTGCTCGTGATGTTCCCGCTCGTCCGCGTCTGCGACCAGCACCTGACGGACGCGGGTGAGGTGGAGACGGTCTGCCGGCACCTGGCGCTGAACGACCCGCCGGTCGTCGTCGTCGGCGCGCTGGTCGTGCTCGCGATGAGCGCGTTCTTCGCCGAGGTCTCCGTGTCGGGGCTGACCGTGAAGCGCCGCCTGGAGCTCGTCGAGCGGAAGGCGGACTGGGCGACCGACGAGGCGGGCCGCGCCAACGAGACGGCCACGGCCGCGAAGAGCGAGGCCCGGGACGCGCTGGCGGCCGCGGCCAGGTACGAGCGAGTCCGCCGCGATCTCAAGGCGAGAACCTCCGAGCGCGACACGGAGCAGACCGATGCGTGGAACGAGATGGCTGAGGACCTGCGCGACCAGCCGGAGTTCGATCTCGCCGGGCACCTCGCGAGCCAGGACGAGGGGATGCGCCTCGCCGGGTTCGCGTGGGCCTCCACCCATCGCGACCCCGGCAGGGCCACGCAGGTGGCCGAAGCGATGTTCGGGGCACGTGGCTTCACCCAAGAGATGGGGATCCGAGCCCTCGCCGCCACGATCGGGGACGACTGCGACGCGCTTGGTCCGGAGCTACGCGCCCGCCTGCTCGACCTGAAGAGCACGGTCGTGAGGCGGGCGCAGCGGCGCAACGACACCAGCAATCGGGCGACGGAGATTGATCGGCTCCTCCAGAGGTGCCCGGACTGACGCCCTGCGGCTCGTCTCGGAACCCAGGATGCGCCGTCGAGCGCCGCGGGTGATCCGGGCCGGGCAGAGGTTCACTCGAGCCGGATCTCGACCTCGCCCGCGCCGGTCAGGGCGAACCCCTGCGTCGTACCGCCGACGGCGAGCTCGTAGTCGCCGAGCCAGCCGCGGACGGTGACGCGGCCGACGTCGTCGGTCGTCATCCTGGTCGGGGCGAGCCACCACGCGTCCTTGACCAGGGCCCGCAGCGCGTCATAGGCCGGCTTCGGTGTCCCGTCGGCCCGCACGAGCCCGCCGGGCGCCCCCAGCCAGGCGCCGTCGTCGGTCAGCCCCCAGTAGGTGACGGCCTGGACGGCGGGGTGGGCGGCCAGGGTCGTGTAGTGGCGCACCACCTCGTCGGCCTGCCGCGCCTCGCCGTCGGGCGTCGACGGCCACGCCGGGAGCTGGTAGTCGTTGAGGTCCTTGATCTCGGGCGGCATCAGGTGCCCCGAGAGGAGCGTGGTCTCGGTGAAGTGGATCGGCAGGCCGTAGCGCGCGAACCGGTCGAGGATCGCGAGGGTCTTCTCCTCGCCCCAGTACCCCTGGTGCATGTGGCTCTGCAGGCCGATGACGTCGATCTGGACGCCGGCCTCGAGCACGCCCTCGATGAGGCACTCGTAGGCGGACGACAGGTCGAAGTCGTTGAGCAGCAGCGTGGCGCCCGGGTTCGCCCCGTGGGCCTCCTCGAACGCGAGCCGCACGGTCGGGATGCGGCCGTTGCGACGGCACAGGCGGGTGATGCCGTTGTCCTCCTTGTCGAAGATCGGCATGATCACCGCCTCGTTCATCGCGTCCCAGGTGTCGATCAGCCCGGCGAACTCGCTCACGTCGCGGCGGATGCGGTCCCGCTGGGCCTGCTCGATCTCGTCCGTGGACAGGTCGAGCAGCCAGGGCGCGGTCACCGTGTGCCACACCAGCGGATGGCCCTTGACCGCGACCCCGCGCTCGACGAACCACTGCGCCGTGCGGCGCAGTCGTTCGGTGTCTGGCCGTCCGCGCTGCGGTTCGAACCGACCCCAGTAGAACGGGAGCGTCGCGGTGTTGAAGACGTCCAACCACAGGTCGGCCAGGTGCTCGAGCCCACCGACCGCAGACGCGCCCGCGGACCCGGGCGCCGAGGGCTCCCCGTTGGCGAGCGGGATGAGGTCGAACCCGATGTTGCCGATCCCGAACGCGTGCCGACGCTGCGCGACCGTGACCTCGAGACCGGCCAGCGGTCGGCCGTCCGCGCGCAGCACCGTGACCGTCGCCTCGCCGATGCGGTGCCGCATCGCGTGGGCCGGACTCATGTCGCCGGGACGTACTCGAACCGCTGCACCTGCGCGATCGTCGCCGTCGGGCGGCCGTTGCTGGTCGCGTACACGCCGATCCACAACCCGAGGAACCCCCCGGTCGCGCCGCTGTCCAGCGTGCGCGCGTCGGCGACCGCGACCGGTCGCGGTTCGTCACCGGCGACGCCGGCGAGCAGGGCGTAGTCCTGGCCCCGGGCGCTCACGGTCAGCGTCACCGGCGCGTCGGCGGCCCCCGTGAGGGTCAGCTCGCCGAGCGTGGTCTCGACGCCGGCCCGGCGAAGCACGGCCACGACCCTGCGCGCCTCGTCGTCTGTGCCAGCGGTGCCGTCTGTGCCGGCGGTGTCGTCTGTGCTGGCGGTGCCGGCGGTGCCGGTGACGAACACCCGCACGTGGTCGTCCTCCGACTGGCGCACGGCGAGGCCGACGTCCTCCCCGTCGGCGAGGTCGGCCCGCACGGTCGCGCGCACGTCGAGGTCCATGTGCTGCTGGCGCACGCCGAGGAACGCCGGGGTCTCCGGGTCGGCCAGCGTGGTCGGTCGCATCGTCAGGTCCCAGCCGTCACCGGACGCGGATGCGAACTCGGCGGCCGGCCGGCGCAGCGACGTCCACCGCAGGTCACCGGGCGGGACCACCCCGGAGGCGCCGCCCTGGGCGAGGCCGAGGTGCACCGGCCCGGCGAACGGCACGTCGACCTCGGTGGGGACCCGCCCCACCCCCGGGGCGAACACCGGCCAGCCGTCTTCCCACGTGACGGGCACGAGGAACGTCTCGCGGCCGAGGTTGTAGTGGTAGCCGCCGTACGGGCGCATCCCCAGCAGGACGGCCCACCAGCTGCCGTCCACGGCCTGGACGAGGTCGGCGTGCCCGGTGCCCACGACGTCGGACTCCCGGCCCAGGTGCCGGTGGGTGAGGATCGGGTTGCCCTTGTTGCCCGTGTACGGGCCCGTGACCGAGTCGGCCCGTGCGACCGAGACGGCGTGGTGGAACTCGGTGCCGCCCTCTGCCGCCAGGAGGTAGTACGTGCCCTCCACCTTGTACAGGTGCGGCGCCTCCGCCCACACGACGTCCTTCAGGGCACCGTTCCAGACCACGTGCTCCGGTCCGACGAGCGTCATGGTCCGGCGGTCGAGCTCCCGCACCCACACCTCGGTCTGGTCGTGCCACGCGGGTTCGCGGGCCAGCCGGGTGCCGTGCACCCAGACCCGACCGTCGTCGTCGAAGAAGATCGACGGGTCGATGCCGTCGGCGTCGAGCCACACCGGGTCGGACCACGGACCGGCCGGGTCGGTCGCGGTCATGACGAAGTTGCCGTCCCGGGCGTCGTCCTGCCGGGTCACGAGCGTGCAGATCAACCAGAAGACGCCGTCGTGGTGCCTCAGCGTGGGCGCGTACAGCCCACCGGAGGAGCCGATCCCGGCGAAGTCGAGCTGGCCGGGCCGGTCGACGACGTGGCCGATCTGCTCCCAGCTCACCAGGTCGACGCTGTGGAAGACCGGCAGGCCGGGCGCGTACTCGAAGGTCGACGTCACGAGGTAGTAGTCCGGCCCGACGCGGCAGATCGTCGGGTCGGGGTAGCACCCGGGCAGCAGGGGGTTGCGCGCAACCGTCACGACGCCAGCACCGCCGCCTCGACCGCCTTGACCTCGACCCAGCGCTGGTCGGCCGTGGTGACCTCGTGCACGGTGCCCGTGATCGCGACGACGGCGCGGGCCGTGGCAGTCCCCGGGATCTCCCGCTTCTCGGTGGCCTTGCCGTTCGAGATCACGCCGCCGGTGGACTCCGTGATGCTCGTGCGGGCGAGGGACGCCGCGGCGTGCGCACCGACCCACACCTCGACGTCGCCGGGCTCGACGATCCTGACGACCCGGCGGTCGGAGAACGCGAACCGGGTGGTCGGCACCGAGAACGTCACGCGGCTGGACAGCCCGGCCTCGAGCTCGACGCGCGCGTAACCGAGCAGTGCCGCCACGGGCCGGGGGAGCGAGCCGAGCACGTCGTGCCCGTACAGCTGGACGACGTCGGTGCCCGCCGCGGTGCCCGTGTTCGTCACGGTGACCGTGGCGGTGAACGTGCCGCCGGCCTCGACCGACGGGTCGACCACAAGATCGGTGTAGGTGAACTGGGTGTACGACAGGCCGAAGCCGAACGGGCGCAGCGGCGTCGGGTCGGTCGATGTCACGTCGGACGGCCCCCCGAGGATCGGCTGGAGGTAGGAGTACGGCTGTGCGCCGGTCGACCGCGGCATCGACACCGGCAGGCGCCCCGACGGGTTCACCCGCCCGGTCAGGACGTCGGCGATGGCCAGCCCGCCGCCCTCGCCCGGGAAGAACGCCTGCAGCACCGCGCCCGGCTTCGCCGTCTGACCGGCGCCGTCGAGCGCCCAGCCGATCGCGTACGGGCGCCCGGTGAGCAGCACCATGACCACCGGCGTACCGGTCGCCAGCAGCGCCTCGACGAGCTGACGCTGCACGCCCGGCAGCTCGAGCGACTCCGAGTCGTTCCCCTCGCCCACGGTGCCGCGGCCGAACAAGCCGGCCTGGTCACCGACGACGACGACGGCGACGTCGGCGTCCCGGGTGGCGGCGACGGCGGCTGCGAACCCGGAGGTGTCGTCACCCTCGACGGTGCAGCCCTCGGCGAACACCAGCTCGGGCTGGCGCCGCCCGACGTCGGCGAACGCCGTGCCGAGCGCCTCCAGGACAGTCGGGATCTCGAACCCGATCGGGACCTCGGGATTGTGGGCCAGCACGTGGTTGGCGAACGAGTAGCAGCCCATCAGCGCCTCGGCGCGATGGGCGTTGGGGCCGACGACGGCGATGCGCCCCGGCGCCCGCTCCGGCCGGTTCAGCGGCAGCAGGCCGTCGTTCGACAGCAGGACCACGGACTCCTCGGCGAGGCGGCGGGCCAGCCGCTGGTGCGTGGCGGAGTTGAGGTCGATCGCGCTCGGCGGCTCGTCCTCGAACGCCTCGGGGTCGAGCAGGCCCAGCTCCTCCTTCTGCGCCAGCGCCCGCAGCACGGCCCGGTCGACGAACGCCTCGTCGAGCGCGCCGGCGCGGACCCGGTCCGCCAGCGGCTGCAGGTAGGCGTCCCCGGTGGGCAGCTCGATGTCGATGCCGGCCTCGAGCGCGAGCGCGGCCGCCTCGCCGCGGTCGGCGGCGATCGCGTGCATGACCTGCAGGAAGGCGACCGCGAAGTAGTCCGCCACGACGACGCCGTCGAAGCCCCACCGCTCGCGCAGGATGGTCGTGAGGTACTCGGTGTTCGCCGCCATCGGCACGCCGTCGACGTCGTTGTAGGAGTTCATCACCGACCGGGCGCCGCCGTCGAGGACCGCCATCTCGAACGGCGGGAGGAAGACGTCGGCGACCTCACGGGGACCCGCGCTCACGGGCGCGTGGTTGCGGCCGGACCGGGAGCCCGAGTAGCCGACGAAGTGCTTGAGCGTGGCGTGCACCCCGGCCTCCTGCAGGCCGCGGACGTAGGAGGTGCCGATGGTGCCGACCAGGTACGGGTCCTCGCCGATGCACTCGTCGACCCGGCCCCAGCGCGGGTCGCGAATGACGTCGAGGACCGGGGCCAGGCCCTGGTGGATGCCGAGCTGGTGCATCGAGTCGCCGATCGCCCGCGCACTGCGCTGGACCAGCTCGGGGTCGAACGACGCACCCCACGCGAGCGGGGTCGGGTAGGTGGCGGCCTTCCACGCGGCCAGGCCGGTGAGGCACTCCTCGTGGATCAGGGCGGGGATCCCCAGCCGCGTCTCGCGCTTGAGGCGGCGCTGCTCGGCCCACAGCCAGGCGGCGCGCTCGGCCGGGTCCACCGGGCGGGTGCCGTACACGCGGGTGTAGTGCCCGATGCCGTGCTCGGTGATCTCGCCCAGGGCGCTGGAGCCCAGCTGGCCGGCGGCCATCTCGGACTGCATCGGCGCGACCGTGCCGTTCTGGTCGAGCCAGTAGCCGACGAGCTGGGCCAGCTTCTCTTCGAGGGTCATCTGCGCGTGGAGCGCACGCACGCGCTCGGACACGCGGGGCAGGGCGGGGGCGGCGTCGAACACGGGTGGCCTTCTCTTTCGTCGTGACGCGCGGGCGTCCAACAGGGGCAGGGGAGCGGTGGTGGCGTGCGGGGTCTGCCCGACGGCGGCGGTGCGTCCGCCGTCGTCGGGCTCGGGCCTCAGCCCTTGACGGCGCCGGACAGGCCGCCGATGATCCGTCGCTCGAAGAGCGAGAAGAACACCAGCGCGGGGATCATCGACAGGGACGTGAACGCGAGGACCCTGGCGGTGTCCACCGAGTACTGCGAGGCGAAGGCCTGGACCCCGAGCGGCAGCGTGTACATCGACTCGTTGTTGAGGATGAACAGCGGGAGCATGTAGCTGTTCCAGCTCGCGATGAAGGCCAGGATCCCGACCGTCACGACCCCCGGGAGCGAGAGCGGCACGACCATCCGGAAGAAGAACCCGAGCCGGCTCGCGCCGTCGATCGCCGCGGCCTCCTCGAGCTCCTTGGGGATGGCCCGAAGGAACGGCACCAGGATGATGATCGTGGTCGGCAGGGCGAACGCGACCTGCGGCAGGATGATGCCGGCCAGGCTGTCGCTCAGGCCCAGGCCCCGGATCATGATGTACAGCGGGGTGATCGCGACCGTCATCGGGAACATCAGCCCGGCGGCGAAGAGTGCGTACATCGCGTTGCGACCCGAGAAGTTGTAGCGGGCGAGCACGAAGCTGGCCGCCACCCCCAGGACGACGACGCCGAGCGTGGTGAACACACCGCAGATGACCGAGTTGGCGACCTGGCGCCAGAAGATCGAGCTCTCCAGGACCTCGGCGTAGTTGACGAACTGCCACGTGCTCGGCCAGCCCGACGGGTCGGTGGTGATCTCGGCGTTCGTCCGGAAGCCGCCGATGATGATGTACAGCACCGGCCCGATGCAGATGCCGACCAGGGCGAACGCGATCACGTACGTGAGCCAGCTGGCCCGGTCCAGGCTGGGCCGCTTGCGCGAGCCCTCCGGGCGCGGGGACGTCGGGCTCAGGGGAGGCGCGGTCATCGTCGCCATCACTTCTTTCCTTCCGTGAGGGCACCCTCGGTGTCGCGACTGAGCACGTACCGCTGGTAGGTGAGGGCGATGACGAGCGAGATCAGGAACAGGACCACGGCGACGGCGTTGCCGAAGCCGTAGTTCGCGGCGTTGCGGCCGTTGACTACCATGTAGGTGGCCATCGTCGAGGTTCCGGCCGTCGCGGCGACGTACTGGCCCCAGATGATGTAGACGAGGTCGAACAGCTGCAGCGCGCCGATCATCGACAGGAACGCCCAGATCCGGATCGTCGGGCCGAGCAGCGGCAGGGTGATGCGCCGCTGCGTCTGCCAGTAGGTGGCGCCGTCGATGGCGGCCGCCTCGAAGAGCTCGGTGGGGATGCTCTGCAGGCCGGCCAGGAAGAGGATCACGGCGAAGCCGATGTACTTCCAGGTGATGATGAGCATGAGGGACCAGATCGCGACCTGGGGGTCGGAGAGCCAGTCGACCGTCCAGCCCGGCAGCCCGGCCTTGGTGAGCAGGTCGTTGATCGCGCCGTTGGTCTGGAGCATGAGGCTCCAGCCCGTGCCGACGATCACCTCGGAGACCACGTACGGCACGAAGATCAGCACCCGCACGAGCGAGCGGCCGCGCATCTTCTGGTTCAGCAGCAGCGCCAGCAGCACCGCGGCGGGACCTTGCAGGGCCAACGAGAGCACCACGATGACGGCGTTGTGCCGGAGCGCGTCCTGGAACGTGGCGTCCTGGAAGATCGTGACGTAGTTCTGCAGGCCCACGAAATCGGTCGGCGGGCCGAAGCCCTTCCACTTGAAGAACCCGTAGTACGCCGCCAGCACGACCGGGAACATCACGAAGGTGACGAACATCAGGATCGCCGGACCGGCCAGGAGCACGATCTCGAGGCGCTTGCGCCAGTCCGGCCCCTTCGACCGCCGGGCCGGGGACGGCGCCGGACCGGCACCGTCCCCGCCCGCAGCGGGCCCCTCGGGCGACGACATCACGGCGAGCTTGCCCTCGCCCAAGGAGTCACTCATGGTGTGCGACTACTCCTTCGCCGCGGCGTCGACCACGGACTCGACGATGGCCGCCGAGTCGCCCTGACCGGCGAGCAGGTTGACCACGCCCGCGTTCAGCGCGTTGCCGACGTTCTGGCCGTACAGCGTGTCGAGCCACAGCGAGACGTAGGGCGCCTCGTTGTACGACGCCAGGACCTCGACGAGGGCCGGCTCGGTGACGACGCTCTGCGCGTCCTGGCTGGCGGGCAGCGTGTGGAAGGCATTGGCGTAGCCCTCCTGGTACTTCTGCTGCATCGCGAAGTTGAGGAAGTCCGAGCACGCAGCCGGGGCGTCCTTGGAGCAGGAGAAGCCGTCGAGGCCGCCCATCATGGCGCCGGCCTCACCTTCGCCGCCCGCGATCTCCGGGAACGGGAACCAGCCCAGGTCGGCCAGCGGCTTGGTGTCCGGGGTCAGGGAGGCGATCACGCCGGGGTTCCAGGCGCCCATGAGCTCCATGGCCGCCTCGTGGTTGGCCAGCAGGCCGGCCGACGAGCCGGCACCCTGCTGGGCGGTGGTGGTCAGGAAGCCGTCGTTGAACGGTTCCGTCTCGGAGAACGCCGCGAGGTTGTCGCCCGCGGTCCCCCAGCACGGGTCGTCGAACGTCATGTCGGCGGTGGCCTTGTCGAGGGTGTCCTGCGAGCAGGCGCGCAGTGCGAAGAAGTAGTACCAGTGCGCAGCGGGCCACGCGTCCTTGGCGCCGAGGGCGATCGGGGAGATCCCGGCGGCCTTGAGCTTGTCCACCGCGGCCTCGAGGTCCTCGATCGTGGCGGGCGTCTCGGTGATGCCGGCCTGCGCGAACAGGTCCTTGCTGTAGTAGATGCCGCCCGGGAGGATCGACATCGGCATGCCGTAGACCGTGTCGTCGACGGTGAACGCGCTGAACGCCGCGTCACCCACCGCGGTGCGGGTGGCCTCGTCGATCGTGACCTCCTGCGCCTGCCCGGCCGCGACGACGTCGGCCAGCTTGCCGCCGCCGCGCGCCATGAAGATGTCCGGCGCATCGCCCGAGTTCAGGGCGGTCTGCAGCTTGCCGTCCATGTCCTCGTTCTGGATGGCCTGGATCTTGATCGTCACCCCCGGGTTCGCCGCCTCGAAGTCGGCGGCCGTGGCGGCCCAGTAGGCCTTGCCCTCACCCGTGGTGGAGTTGTGCCAGAACGTCATCGACACGTCGCCATCGGCGGAGTCGGTGCCACCTTCGTCGCCGCCGCCGCAGGCTGTGAGCCCCGCGACACCCATCAACATGGCAGCCGAGACCGCCAGGAGCTTCCGAGAATTCATGAGATCTGTCCTCTTCGTTGAGTAACCCAGAGTTGAAAGGTCGGCCCATACCGGGCGAACCGAGGACCGCAACTGCCATCGGTGCATCCGCCCGTGCCAGCCGTGCTGCACACACGCCTCGTCGTCGTCGACACCTCGTCTTCGTCGACAGTGGGGCGCAAGCGCCACTGTTGCAGACCCGACACGGACACGTCAATCGATATCGATAACGTTTTCCTAACGGTAGGCTTCCGCTCATGACACGCCGAGCGACGATCACCGACGTCGCCCTCGCGGCCGGCGTCTCCGTCTCGACCGTGTCCAAGGTGATCAACGGCAGGTACGGCATCGCCGTCGCCACCTCGGCGCGGGTGCAGGAGGTCGTCAAGGAGCTCGGGTACGAGGCGAGCCTCGTCGCCCGCAGCATGCGCTCGCACCGGACGAACGTGATCGGTATCCTCGTGGCCGAGTTCGAGCCGTTCAGCGCCGAGATCCTCAAGGGGACCGCGGCTGCGCTCGCCGACACGGACTACGAGTTGCTCGCCTACACCGGGAGCCGGCTGAGCCGCGGCGCGGGGTGGGAGCGGCGGTCCCTGTCCCGGCTCAGCGGCACCCTCATCGACGGGGCGCTCATCGTCACGCCGTCGGTCGTCGACGCCGACCCGGGCGTGCCCCTCGTGTCGATCGACCCCCACGCCGGCCCGGCGGGGCTGCCGATGGTCGACGCCGACAGCCTCGCCGGGGCCGTGCTCGCGACGCGACACCTCATCGACCTGGGCCACCGACGCATCGGCTTCATGGCCGGCCGCCCGGACCTGGAGTCGTCCCGGCTGCGCGAGGCAGGATTCCGTCAGGCGCTCGCCGAGGCGGGTCTGGAGGCCGATCCGGACCTCATTCGCGTCGCCGACTACCGCCGGGACGCCGCGCGCGCCGCGGCCACGGCGCTCCTGACCCACCCCGACCGGCCGACCGCGATCTTCGCCGCCAACGACCTGTCCGCGATGGGCACGATGGACGTCGCGCGGGAGCTGGGCCTCGACCTGCCGGGTGACCTGTCGATCGTCGGGTTCGACGACATCCCCGAGTCCATCCGGACCACGCCTCCGCTCACCACCGTGCACCAGCCGATCCAGGAGATGGGCGCGGCCGGGATCACGATGCTCATCGCCCTGCTCGAGGGCCGTCCGGTCGAGCAGACGCACGTGCGCCTGCCGACCTCCCTGGTGGTCCGGGGCTCGACGGCCGCGCCGCGCTAGTCAGCGCGCTCGGCCCACGCCGCCCGCGCTGCCCGCTGACCGGGACCGTCGGGTTCATCTCGGGCGCAGGTGCGGCCTCCCGGAATCGATCCGGGAGGCCGCACCTGCCGCTTCGGTACCGAGGTGAGCAGCTGCTCAGCTCAGCAGGCCGTGCGGGTCAAGGACGTACTTCTTGGAAGCGCCCTGGTCGAACTCGGAGTATCCCCGCGGCGCCTCGGCGAGCGGGATGACCGTCGCGTTGACGTTCTTCCCGATCTGCACCTTGTCGTGCAGGATCGCCTGCATCAGCCCGCGGTGGTACCGCATCACCGGGCACTGCCCGGTCGTGAAGCTGAGCGACTTGGCCCAGCCGGTGCCCAGGCTGATCGACAGCGATCCCACCTTCGCGGCGGCGTCGACCGCACCCGGGTCGCCCGTGACGTACAGCCCGGGGATGCCGAGCGCGCCGCCGGCCGCGGTGAGCTCCATCAGCGAGTTGAGGACCGTGGCCGGTGCCTCGTGGGCCGCGCCGGCGCCGTGCCCGCGCGCCTCGAACCCGACGGCGTCGACCGCGCAGTCGACCTCGGGGACGCCGAGGATCTGCTCGACCTGCTCGCGCGGGTCGCCCTTCGAGACGTCCACGGTCTCGCACCCGAAGCTCCGGGCCTGCGCGAGCCGCTCGGCGTTGAGGTCGCCGACGATCACCACGGCCGCGCCGAGAAGCTGGGCCGACGTCGCGGCTGCGAGGCCGACGGGGCCCGCGCCAGCGATGTAGACGGTGCTGCCCGGCTTGGTGCCCGCGGTGAATGCGCCGTGGAACCCGGTCGGGAAGATGTCCGACAGCATGGTCAGGTCGAGGATCTTCGCCATCGCCTGGTCCTTGTCCGGGAACTTCAGCAGGTTCCAGTCGGCGTACGGGACCAGGGCGAACTCGGACTGCCCGCCGACCCAGCCACCCATGTCGACGTAGCCGTACGCCGAGCCTGGCCGGTCGGGGTTGACGTTCAGGCAGATGCCGGTCTTGCCCTCCTTGCAGTTGCGACATCGCCCGCACGAGATGTTGAACGGCACCGAGCACAGGTCGCCGACCTTGATGAACTCGACGTCCGGGCCGACCTCGATGACCTCGCCCGTGATCTCGTGGCCGAGCGCGAGCCCGACCGGGGCGGTGGTGCGGCCGCGCACCATGTGCTGGTCGCTGCCGCAGATGTTCGTCGACACGACCTTGAGAATCACTCCGTGGGGAACCTTGCGACCGACGTTGGCCGGGTTGACGCCGGGGCCGTCCTGCAGCTCCAACGTGGGGTACGGGATGGTCTCGACCGAGACCTTGCCGGGCCCTTGGTACACGACTGCCTTGTTGCCTGCCATGAACTGCTCCTCTTCTCTGACCGTCTCTTCCTCGAGCGTCACGAGCGGGGTGTGGGTCCGCCTCCGTCGTCCAGCGGGGCTCGTGACCGTTGCACCTTCGTTACCCAAATTAACCCAGAAGGGAGGTTTCGGACTCTCGGGAGCGATATTGGGGGAGGAGGGACGGCAGGACGGAGGTGGCGAGCCGTCAGGAAGGAGTGGTGCAGCTGGTCAGGTGGGCGGAGCGTCCTGGAGCCACTGCTGGCGGCCCTCGCCGAACCCCGACGCATGGTTCCCGTCATGCCCGCTCGGCCGTCGGCAGCACTGCGCGAGGGAGTACTTGTCGCGACAGGAGTCCGCCCAGGCAGTCCAAGCGAACTCGAGCCCGAGGCGGGCGTCGTCGACCGGCGTGGCGAAACCGGGTGCCATGACTGCTCCTCAACCGGGTCGCCGGTTGCGCGATCTGCGGGGTGCCCGCGACCCTGTGCAACAGGATGAATGTGGCCCGCGCAGGAGTAGGCGCGTGTCCATCATGCGGAACCGCGTCGCTGGCATGGTCGCCGCAGAGGGCGTCGTCGCTCGTCGTTCCGTCAGCGTGTCGACAGGCCAGCTGGCCGTCGCAAGGTGCTGTGCTCGGCCTGCAGAATGCGAGAAGTGGGCCGGTCTGAATTGACGGCGACCGTGCGGTCCAGCACAAGACGGGACCCATTGATTCAACCGTCGCGACGACGCCCAGCCGCTTTCCACGAATCGATGCGGGACGAGTTCGGCCGGTGGCCGACGGCCCATCGGACGGCGATTCCCCGACGGTACCGATTCGCGTTCCGTGAGCCATCCCATGCCCTTTCTGCAAGGTGCTCATCTTGCGTCAAAAGGCAGGTGGCACCGCGCGCGCGGCGGCGCCTCGGTGTGCGGTCACTGCCGACCGCGCCGCTCACCTCAGGCCGGTTCTCGAGGCCTTGACAACCCTGGGACTACCGGTGCATGCTCAGAACATCTCGCCACTGGAAACGTTTCCACTCGCTCGCTCTTCACCGTCGAAGGGAGTTCAGCCGATGTCGGCACGCCCCACCCTGATCCATGTCGCCGAGCTCGCCGGCGTCTCGCTCGCGTCGGCATCACGGGCGCTCAACGGGATGGTCGCGAGCCCCGAGACCGTCGCGAAGGTGCGGGCGGCCGCGCTGAGTCTCGGGTACATCCCCGATGCCACGGCGCGCTCCCTCAAGCTCGGGCACTCCCTCCAGCTCGCTTTCGCGGTCGACGACGTCGGCAACCCCGTGTACGTCGAGATGATGCGTGCCATCGAGACGGTGGTGCGTGGCTCGGGCTACCGCCTGCAGGTGTCCTCGACCGGCACCGACCCCGCCGAGACCGTCGACCTCGTCCGGAGTCTGGCGCGCGGGTACGCCGACGGGCTCGTGATCAGCCCGCTGCGGGTCACCGACGAACTCATCGTGGAGCTCAAGCGGGCCGCCGTGCCGGTCGTCGTCGTCGGTACCCTCCCGGACACCGTGCAGCTCGACACCGTCCAGACCGATTCCGCGCGTGGCGTCGGCCTGGCCGTCGCCCATCTCGTCGAGAGCGGTCGCCGGCGGATCGGATTCCTCAACGGACCGCTCGACACCACCCCCGGGATGTCTCGTCGGCGGGGCTTTGTCGAGGCCTACGCCGCGCATCAGCTCGCCCCCGCGGCGGGGTCCGTCCAGGAGGTCGCGGCGGACTTCACGGTCGCGGCCGGACGGCGCGCCGCTCTTGACCTGCTCTCGCGGCACCGCGATGCGCGCGGAGCTCTCGCCCTGGATGCGCTCGTGGCAGCGAACGACCTCCTGGCCGTCGGTGCGATCCACGCCGCGCTCGAGCTGGGCCTGCAGGTGCCCGAGGACCTCGCGGTGGTCGGGATGGACGACACCGAGCTCGCCGGCTTCTTCAACCCGGGCCTGACGAGCGTCTCCCTCGGCTCGGCCGAGCGCGGCCGGCACGCCGCAGAGCTGCTCCTCGCCAGGCTCTCCGACCCGGCCCGCCCCACGCGTCGAATCGTGGTGCAGCCCACCTTGGTGGTCCGCGCGTCGACCCAGACCGACCCCACCCCAGAAGGGACTGTGCGGTGACTCTCACCAGGGAAGCGGCACCATCAGCCGCGCCGCCCACACGGGGGAAGCCGCAGCCGAACCGGCGGTCCGGGATCGGTCGCGCGCAGCGCCGCGAGGCGATCGCGCTCGTGATCCCGTCGCTGATCCCGGTGCTCGCCTTCAGCATCTACCCGCTGCTGAACGGCATCTTCCTCGCCTTCACGGACTCCACCCTGAAGCGCAATGCCGAGTCGAACTTCGTCGGGCTGGACAACTTCGTCCGGCTGGCCGGCGACACGTTCTTCTGGGAGTCGTTCCGGATCGGGATGATCTGGGCCGTCTCCGTGACGGTCCTGCAGCTCCTGGCCGGGATGGGGCTCGCCCTGCTCCTGAACGCGGACCTCCGGCTCAAGTGGCTGACGCGGCTGCTGGCCCTCATCCCGTGGGCCATGCCCCCGGTGGTGGTCGCGATCATGTGGCGGATGATCTACTCGCCGACCACGGGTCCGCTCAACGCGGTGATCGGCTTCTTCGGCGGGCCGTCGGACACCAACTGGCTCGGCAACTTCGACACCGCCCTCCCCGCGGTGATCGTGGTGGGGATCTGGGTGGGCATGCCCCAGACGACGATCACGCTCCTGGCCGGCCTGCAGCAGATTCCGGAGGAGCTGCACGAAGCCGCGGCCATCGACGGGGCGAACGCGTGGTCGCGCTTTCGGAACGTGTCACTGCCGAGCCTGCGCCCGATCATCGCGTCGATCACGTCGCTGAACTTCATCTGGAACTTCAACTCGTTCGGCCTGGTCTACGTCATGACCGAGGGCGGACCGGGCGGAAAGACCATGCTCCCGATGCTCTTCACCTATATCGAGGCCTTCAAGAACCGGAACCTCGGGTATGCGGCCGCGATGGGTGACGTCTTGGTGCTGGTCGTCGTTCTTCTGCTCGCCGTCTACCTGTGGGCCCAATTCCGAGGGGAACGCGAGAAATGAGCACCACCGTCACCGGGACGAACCGGATCGTGCGACCCCTGCAGTACGTGGCTCTGGCGGGATACCTGGTCTTCCTGGGCTTCCCGCTGCTGTGGCTGGTCTCGGCGTCGATGAAGTCGTCGAGCGAGCTCAACTCCCTCAACATCCAGCTCGTGCCCGAGAGCTTCCACTGGGCCAACTTCTCCGATGCCCTCGCCAAGCAGGGGCTGCTGCACTCGGCTGCGAACAGCCTGTTCGTCGCCGTGTCGACCACGGTGCTCGTCATCGTGATCTCGATGCCGGCGGCCTACGCGCTGGCTCGGTTCCGCGGCAAGATCCGCACGGCGGGCACCGGCTGGATCCTGGTCAGTCAGGTGTTCCCGGTGATCCTCATCATCATCCCGCTCTTCCTCATCCTGAAGAGGATCGGCCTGGTCGACAACCTGTTCGGCCTGATCATCGTCTACACGACCTACACCATGCCGTTCGCGCTGTGGATGCTGCAGGGGTACATCGCATCGATCCCGGTCGAGCTCGAGGAGGCCGGGTCGATGGACGGCGCGAGCCGGCTGAAGGTGCTGCGGATCATCGTGCTCCCGCTGCTCATGCCCGGGGTGGTGGCGACAGCGATGTTCTCCTTCGTCTCGGCGTGGAACGAGTTCTTCTTCGCCCTCGTGCTGATCCAGTCGCCGGACAACTACACGCTCCCCATCACGCTGAAGATGTTCGTCGGCGGTGAGGGCAAGGTCGCCCTCGGGCCGCTGGCGGCCGGCGCCGTGCTCGCGACCATCCCGAGCCTGATCTTCTTCGCCTTCCTCCAACGCAAGCTCACCGGCGGTCTGCTCGCCGGTGCCGTCAAGGGTTGAGTCTTCTCGGCCGTCCAGCACCCTCCACATCGAAAGGCACCTCATGAAGATCCGTGGCATCGCCGCCATGGGCGTCCTCGCCCTCACCGCGATCTCGTTGACCGCGTGTGGCTCGAACTCAGACCCCGGCGCGGACGCGACGGACACGGGACCTGCCGAGCCGGTCGCGCTGACCTTCCAGTCCTTGTCCGACCAGCCGGGCGCCATCGCGGCCACCAAGACGATCGTGGACACGTGGAACACCGAGAACCCGGACATCCAGGTCGAGGTGGTGCCGGCCGGCTGGGACGGCGTCTACGACAAGCTCGTCGCGCAGTTCAACGGCGGGGTGGCGCCGGACATCATCCACTACGAGGCCGCGAGCATCATCCCGTTCGCCGTGGACGGCTACATCGCCGACCTCACCGACCTCGTCGACGAGGACCTGACGGCGGACATCTCCGACGGCATCTGGGAGTCGGTGACCGTCGACGAGCAGATCATCGCCGTCCCGACCGAGCTGCAGTCGTACATGGTGTTCGCGAACAAGGCGCTGCTCGAGGCGGCGGGCGTGACCATCCCGACCGGGGACACCATGGCCTGGGACGAGTTCCAGGACATCGCCAAGGCGACCTCGACGGAGGGCAAGTTCGGCGTGGCGTGGGGCCTGAAGAGCCCGACGGCGACCTTCATGAGTCTTGGGCTCGGGTTCGGGGGCACGTACTTCGACGGCACCGGCACGGAAGCGACGATCAACATCGGCGAGGGGGAGATGGCCGTCCCGACCCGGATCTCCGACATGGCGTACACCGACAAGTCGATCGACCCCGTGAGCCTGACGCAGTCCGGCTCCGAGGTGCTGGCCTCGTTCTACGCGGGCAACGTCGCGATGACCGTGCAGGGCTCGTTCCAGGCGGCCAACATCGCCAAGGACGCGCCGGCCGGCTTCGACTGGGTCGTCCTGCCGCCGCTCGAGGGGACCGAGGGCGCCGAGCAGTCCGCCAACCCCCAGACGCTCTCGGTCAACATCGACTCGGAGCACGTCGCCGAGGCGGCGAAGTTCATCAACTACTTCGCCTCGACGGACAACCTCGCCGCCCTGAACACGGCTGATGCGCTCATCCCCGCGTCGACCTCGGCCCAGGAGAAGATCGCGACGGACACCGCCGGTGCCGACGGCTGGGACGTCACCCTCAAGTCCGGGGCCTACCTCACCAAGGCGCCGTTCCTGTCGGTCGACACCTACACGCAGTGGAAGGACACGGTCGCCACTCCGGCGTACCAGAAGTTCCTCGCGCAGCAGACGACCGCAGAGCAGCTCGCGCAGGAGCTCACGGACGGGTGGGACCAGGTCAACCGCTGATCGACTCGGTGGGGTGCGCCCCCCTGTCGGCGCACCCCACCGGCACCCCCGCAACGCACGCTCGAACTGAACCTGGAGACGATGTGAACTGGCTCGAAGACCGCACCGTGGCGACGCTGATCGGCGCCGCCGTCGGAGACGCCCTGGGTGGGGCGACCGAGGGCTGGACGCCGGAGCAGATCGTGGCGCGCTACGGCGGACCGGTGACCGGCATCGTGCCCCCGTACTACCCGAACTGGCAGGACGCCCGACCCATCGCGCCGTACCACAAGGGCGACGGGCACATCACGGACGACACCCTGATGACGCAGGCGCTGGTCCAGGTGTACGCCAAGCGGGGCGACCATCTCGACGCCTACGCGGTGGCCGAGGACCTCGTGCCCCTGCTCGTCGGCGAGGTCCGATGGATCCCGGAGCTGGAGAAGGAGACGATCCTGCTGCACCGCGTGTTCCTCGCCGAGAAGTGGATCGTCGCCCGGCTGCACTACGGCCACGTCGACCCCCGCTCGGCCGGCGTCGGGAACATCGTCAACTGCGGAGCGGCGATGTACATGGCACCGGTCGGCATCGCGAACGCCGGTGACCCCCGCGGTGCGTACGCCGAAGCGATCGATGTCGCGGGAGCGCACCAGTCGAGCTACGGACGAGAAGCGGCGGGGGTCTTCGCCGCGGCGGTGGCCGCCGGGATGACGCCGGGCGCGACCGCGCAGACCGTGGTCGAGGCGTGCCTGGCGGTGGCGCGCGACGGCACGCTTCACGCGATCGAGGCGGTCGTCGAGGCGGTGCGGACGCTCACGCCGGGGGACGAGCTCGCGCCCGTGCTCCGCGCCGCGATCGCGCCGTTCGACACGGTCGGACCGGAGTACCGCAAGCCCGCCATGGACGCCCGGCTCCCCTCGCGGACCAAGTCGATCGAGGAGCTGCCGGTGGCCCTCGGCTTCGTGCTCGCGCACGACGGCGACTTCGTCGAGTCGGTTCTCGGTGCCGTCAACTACGGGCGCGACGCGGACTCCATCGCGACGATGGCCGGCTCCATCACCGCGGCCCTGGGTGGGCGCGGCGTCATCCCCGAGGAGTGGATCACGACGATCGAGGCCGCGAGCCGGGTCGACCTGACCGCCGTCGGCCAGCAGATGGCCGCCGCCGCCCACCAGATCGCCACCCGCGACGCCGGGCGGGCCCAGGCGCACCTGCGCCGGATCGCGGCGCTCACCGACCGGAGCGAGGTCGACGCACCGCGGGCCGGAGCCGCGCGATGAGGCTGACGTGGGCTCAGCCCGAAGATCTCGTGGCCCATGAGCTCGTCCAGTCCGCGGCCGAGGGGCGCGACGTCGCCCCGCTCGCGCAGCGCTGGGTCGACGGCGGGGGAGACCCCCACCCGCCGGTGAGCGGGGCCGGGCCGCGGCCCGCCACCCCCGAGGTCCGGGCGTTGGCTCGGGAGCTGCTCGTGGCGCTCGACGCGCTGACGACCCCGGCGCACCCGCACGAGCCCGACGACCTGGTCGCGATCGAGCGACTCTGGTCGGCTCCGCCCGCGCAGCGGACCGCCGTGCCGGCCACGTTCCCCGACCGGGTGCACGGGGCGTGGCTCGGCCGGTCGGCCGGTTGCCTGCTGGGCAAGCCCGTGGAGAAGATCCCTCGCCAGGGCATCGAGGAGATCCTGCGCGCGACCGGGCGCTGGCCGCTCGCGGGCTACTTCACCGCCGTCGGCCTGCCCGACGACGTCCTGGCACGCTGGCCCTGGAACCGGCGCAGCGCTCCCACGAGCCTGGTCGAGAACATCGACGGCATGCCCGAGGACGACGACCTCAACTTCCCGATCCTCGCGCTGGGGATCCTCGAGGCCCACGGGCGCGGCTTCACGACCGACGACGTCGCCGAGGCGTGGCTGGCGAACCTGCCCGCCGGTCGCGTGTTCACCGCCGAACGGGCCGCGTACCGCAACCTGCTCGACGCCCGCCCGGTCCCGTCGACCGCGACCCACCACAACCCGTTCCGGGAGTGGATCGGCGCCCAGATCAGGACCGACGTCTACGGGTGGACCAACCCCGGCGACCCGCAGACCGCGGCGCGCCTGGCGTGGACCGACGCCCGCCTCAGCCACACCCGCAACGGCGTCTACGGCGCCATGTGGGTGGCCGGGATGTGCGCCGCTGCCGTGGTGGTCGACGACGTCGGCACCGCGGTGGAGGCGGGGCTCGCCGTCGTGCCCCCCGACAGCAGGCTCGCGCACGCCGTGCGCCGTGGGGTCGAGCTCGGCCGCGCCGGGCAACCGATGCCCGACGCCCTCGATGCGCTGCACACCGAGTTCGGTGACCTGCACTGGGTGCACGTGCTGAACAACGCCGCCACCGTCGCGTACGCGCTGACCGCCGGGGACGGTGACCTCGGCACGAGCATCGCCCTGGCGGTCAGCGCCGGCTGGGACACCGACTCCGCCGGTGCGACCGTGGGCGGGGTGGTCGGTGCGGTGCGGGGGGCTGTCCAGCTGCCCGACGCCTGGATCGAACCGCTCCACGACCGGATCGCCACCAGCCTGCCCGGCGGCGGCCAGCGGTCGATCGCCGCGCTCGCGCGACGCACGGTGGCCCTCGCGACCGGGGGTCGGGCATGACGGCCGCGGGCACGGTCGTCGTCGTCGGCAGCGTGAACCTCGACCTCGCCGTGCGGGTACCCCGCATCGCCGGTCCGGGGGAGACCCTGCTGGCCTCGAGCATGAGCCGCTCCGGCGGTGGCAAGGGCGCGAACCAGGCCGTCGCGGCGGCCCGGGCCGGCGCCGACACGAGCTTTCTCGGCTGCGTCGGCGACGACGACGACGGGGTCCGGCTGCGCGTCGCGCTCACCACCTCCGGGGTGCGCACGGACCTGCTGGCCACCGTCGGCGCGCCCACCGGGACCGCACTGATCAGCGTCGACGACCGCGGCGAGAATGCGATCGTCGTCGTGCCCGGGGCCAATGCCGTGGTCCGTGCGCCGAACCCCGACCAGCGCGCCCGGATCGCCGCCGCGGACGTGCTGCTCGCGCAGCTGGAGATCCCGCAGGCGGCGGTCATCGCCGCGGCCCGCGCGCGCACCCCGGGGACCGCCTTCATCCTCAACGCGGCCCCGTCGGCCCCGCTGCCCGACGAGCTCTGGTCGCTCATCGACATCCTCGTGGTCAACCAGCACGAGGCGCTCGACCTGTGCGGAACCGTCGCCGGCCACCTCGAGCGCGCCACGACCTCGCTGCTCGAGCGCGTCCCGGTCGTGATCCTCACCCTGGGCAGCGCCGGCGCGGTCCTGGCCCGCCGCGGGGCGGCCCCCGTGACGGTTCCGGCACCGACCGTCACGGCGGTCGACACCACGGCGGCGGGCGACACGTTCTGCGGCGTCGTCGCTGCCGCGCTCGCCTGCGGCCAGGATCTGCTCGAGGCGGTCCGGCTCGGGAGCGCCGCTGCCTCCCTGGCCGTCCAGCGGACGGGAGCGCAGGACTCCGTCCCGACCCAGGCCGAGACCCGCGCCCAGCGGGACGTCACCTACCCGCCGCCCGGCCGCGCTCCGCAGGAGGCCCGCGCATGATCGATTTCGGCTTCGACCCCCTCGTCCCGCGCGCGATCGACCTGCCCACGGCCGTGCCGCTCGGCCCCGTCGAGCTCGCGTCGCTCGACGACGCCAAGATCTTCGCCGCACCCCAGGACCCCGAGCAGTGGCCGGCCTGGCGGGACCGCCTGACCCAGTGGCGGACCGACGCCCGATCCCGCCTGGGGTTCACCGGCGCCGCCTACGACCGCCCCGAGGGCGCCTGGTCGGCGGGCTGTTTCGCCGTCGCCCAGGTCTGGCTCTGGGACGAGCTGCTCTACGACTTCGAGACGCACCGGTTCACCCCCGAGCGGCTGCTCGCCGACGCGCGGGTCCGCCTCGGCGGCCTCGACGGCCTGGTGCTGTGGCACGCCTATCCGGTCATCGGCATCGATGACCGCAACCAGTGGGACTTCTACCGCGACGTCCCCGGCCTCGGTGACCTCGTCGCCACGCTGCACGACGCCGGTGTGCGCGTCTTCGTCGACTACAACCCGTGGGACACCGGCACCCGCCGGACCGGGGACGACGTCGTCGAGCTGGCCGCGCTCGTCCGGGACCTGAACGCGGACGGCGTCTTCCTCGACACCCTCAAGGAGGCCAACCCCGCCCTCGTCGACGCCCTCGAAGCGGCCCGGCCCGGGATCGCCCTCGAGGGCGAGTCGAAGCTGCCCCTCGCGCGGATCGCCGACCACTCCCTGTCGTGGGCGCAGTGGTTCGCCGACAGCCCGGTGCCCGGGGTGCTGCGCGCGCACTGGTACGAGCGCCGCCACATGCAGCATCACGTCCGGCGCTGGAACCGCGACCACTCCGTCGAGCTGCAGAGCGCCTGGATCAACGGCGTCGGACTCATGGTGTGGGAGGTCGTCTTCGGCACCTGGGTGGGCTGGAACGCGCGTGACTCCGCCACCCTGCGCCGGATGCTCCCCGTGCAGCGCGCGCTCGCGGACGTCCTGCACGGCGGGGACTGGACCCCGCTGGCCGCACTCGACCCGGCGGCCACCGCGGCGGGGGTCTACGCGTCCCGGTTCGAGCGCGACGGGGTGACGGCGTGGACGTTCGTCAACCGCGGGGACGCCGACTGGACCGGGCCGCTGCTCGGGGCCGCTGACCTCGACGTGCGTTCGCCCGTCGGGGACCGGTTCGTGGACCTGACCGGGGGTCGACGGCTGGCGCAGCCGGACCCGGTGCGCACCCTGGTGCCCGCCCACGGGATCGCCGGGCTCCTGCGACTCGCGCCCGGCGCCACCGAGCCCGGCGGACTGGACGAGGCGCTCGCACTGACCTCCGCGGTCCGGGACACCCGCGACGGCACCTTCCCGCACGCACGCTCGCGGCGGCTCCGGGCGCTCGACCCGGTGGCCCGCGCGAGCGGTCCGCCCGACAGCGGCCCGGACGGCGTCGTCGTGCCCGCCGGTACCCACGTCCTCACGGCGCGCTTCCGCGCCCGGGAGACCGGGATGTACGACGGCGCGCCCTACGTCGAGGAGTGGAAGCCGCTGCCGCCGCGGCTGCACGACCAGCGCACGCTCGAGCGGGTCGTCCGGCTCTCGAGCGACGTGATGGTGGGCGCCCGGGAGGTCTCCAACGGCGAGTTCGCGCGCTTCCTGGCTGCCACCGGATATCGCCCGCGCACCGCGAACCGGTTCTTGGCGCACTGGGTCGCAGGCCTGGCCGGCGCCGCCCCCGCACCGTGGCCGGGGGCCGACGACCAGCCGGTCACGCTCGTCGACCTCGATGACGCCCGCGCGTACGCCGCGTGGGTGGGCGGGCGCCTGCCCAGCGAGGACGAGTGGCAGCTCGCGGCCGAGCGCCCGGGCTTCACGCGTCGCCGCCCGGTCGTCTGGAACTGGACCGAGAGCGAGCACAGCGACGGGCGGACCCGGTTCGTCCTGCTCAAGGGCGGCGCGGACCACGCCACCCCGGGTTCGGAGTGGTACTTCGACGGCGGGCCGCGGTCCGCCGACTTCTCGGCCAAGTACCTGATGCCCGGCCTCGGGCTCGCGCGGTCGGCCAGCATCGGCTTCCGGTGCGCCTGGACGACCCGGACCGACACGGAGGCGCGGCCATGACCGGAGAACCTCTGGCGGCGGCCACGGCCACAGCGACGGCCACGGCCACGGCGGTCGGCGCGGGCGCGCTCGCCGGGTTGCGCGTGCTCGACGTCTCCACCTTGTTCGCCGGTCCCATGGCGGCCATGCACCTGGGTGACCTCGGCGCCGAGGTCATCAAGGTCGAGCACCCGCGCCGTCCCGACCCCTCCCGCGGCCACGGCCCCGAGAAGGACGGGCACAACCTGTGGTGGAAGACGCTGGGGCGCAACAAGCGCACGGTCAGCCTGGACCTGTCGCAGCCCGCCGGCCAGGACCTCCTCGTCCGCCTGGCGGCCACGGCCGACGTCATGATCGAGAACTTCCGCCCGGACACCCTCGAACGCTGGAACCTCGGCTACGAGCGGCTCTCGGCGCAGAACCCGGGTCTGGTCCTCGCTCGGGTCACCGGCTTCGGGCAGGTCGGTCCCTACCGGCGCCGACCGGGGTTCGGCACCCTCGCCGAGGCGATGAGCGGCTTCGCCTCGCTGACGGGGGAACCCGACGGGCCACCCACGCTGCCACCGTTCGGGCTCGCGGACGGGGTCGCGTCGCTCGCAACGGCCTATGCCGTGATGGCAGCCCTGCACGCCCGCTCCCGGACCGGGCTCGGCCAGGTCGTCGACCTGGCGATCATCGAGCCGATGCTGGCCATGCTCGGTCCCCAGATCACGCGCTGGGACCAGCTCGGATCGGTCCAACCCCGCACCGGCAACCGATCAGCCAACAACGCGCCCCGCAACACCTACCGGACGTCCGACGGTGCCTGGGTCGCGGTCTCGACCAGCGCGCTGAGCATCGCCGAGCGGGTGATGCGCCTGGTGGGGCGGCCCGACGTCGTCGACGAACCGTGGTTCGCCACCGGTTCCGGCCGTGCGGCCCACGCCGACGATCTGGACGGAGCGGTCGCAGCGTGGGTCGGCCAGCGCACCCGGGACGACGTCATCGCCGCCTTCGAGGCCGCCGAGGCCGCCATCGCGCCCGTCTACGACGCCGGTGACATCGTCGCCGACCCGCAGTTCAACGCCCTGGGCACGATCGCGTACGTCGACGACGACGACCTCGGGCGCATCGCGATGCAGGGGCCGCTGTTCCGGATGTCCCGGGACGGCGCACCGATCCGGTTCACGGGGCGGGCGCCGGGTGCAGACACCGACGCGGTGCTCGGCGAGCTCGGCCTCGGCGCCGAGGAGCTCGCGTCGCTCCGGGCGCGGGGTGTGCTGTGAGGCAGGACGGCGCCCCGACCCCGGATCCGACCCCGGCCCCGGCGCACCGCCCGGTCGTGACGCTCCTGTACGCGCCGGCGGACCGCCCCGGCCTGGTCGCCAAGGCCCTGGCCTCCGCCGCCGACGTCGTGATCGTCGACCTCGAGGACGCGGTCGCCCCCGCCCACAAGCAAGCGGCCCGGGCGGCGCTCGTCGACCTGCTGTCCGGGCACCTCGATCGGCGCGTGCAGGTACGGGTCAACGCCCTCGAGACCCCCTGGGGTGCCCTCGACCTCGCCGCACTCGCCGCCCTTCCGGCCCAGATCGCGGTCCGGATCCCGAAGGTCGGTTCACCGGCCGACCTCGAGCGCGTCGCGCTGGCGGTGGGGGACCGGCCCCTGCACGTCCTGCTGGAGACCGCCGGCGGCATCGAGTCCGCGCACGACATCGCGCGGGCACATCCCCGGGTCGCCAGCCTCGGCCTCGGCGAGGCCGACCTCCGCTCTGACCTCGGCATCGACGACGACGCCGCCCTCGCCTACGCGCGTTCGCGGATCGTGATCGCGGCTCGGGCCGCCGGGCTCCCCGCGCCGTCCATGTCGGTCTACCCGAACGTGCGCGACGACGCGGGCCTGGCGCGCTCGTGCGCGATCGGGCGCAGCCTCGGTTTCCTCGGACGGACCGCCATCCACCCCCGGCAGCTGCCGGTGATCGTGGCGGCCTTCGCCCCGACCGAGGTCGAGGTCGCCCGCGCCCGGCTCGTGGTCGCCGCCATGCGCGACGCCCAACGGGCGGGGAACGGGACGGTCGTGCTGCCCGACGGCACGTTCCTCGACGTCGCGATGGTCGAACGCGCCCGGCGCACGGTGGCGCTCGCTGAACCGACCCCGAGCCCGCGGCCAGACCTGTCCTGAGCTCCCTGCAGCGCCCCATCTCAACGAGGAGATCGAGCATGAGCACATCCACGTCCCACCGACGGTCCCGGAGGTCACCGCGGCGCGGCCCGACCCTCCTCCTGGCCTGCGCGCTAGGCCTCACCCTCGGGACGGTCACCGGCCCACCGGCCGCCGCCGCGGAACCAGCAGGCACCCTCGTGCCGGGAACCGCGCCCTCCGCCGCGCTCGGCGGCGCGATCAGCTTCACGACCTACCTGCCGCCCGGATACGCGGCCGCGACCGAGAGCTATCCGACCCTGTACCTCCTGCACGGCCGAGGCGACACGCAGAGCGCGTGGACCCAGGTCGCGGGCGAGCTCGACGCCATGATCGCCGACGGTTCCGTCCCGCCCATGGTGGTCGTCATGCCGGACGCGCCCTGGAGCGGCGGGGGGAGCTGGTACGTCGACTCGACGTACACCGGGACAGATCCCGCCGCGGACGGACCCGGTCAGGCGGTGGAGACCGCGCTCACCCGGGACCTCGTGACGTACGTCGATGCGACCTACCGGACGGTCGACGACCGCTCCGCGCGGGCGGTCGGCGGGTACTCGATGGGCGGGGCCGGTGCGCTGCGGTACACGCTCGCCCACCAGGACGTGTTCTCGGCAGCGATCGTGCTCAGCCCGGCGGTCTACGTGCCGACCCCGCCGGCGGACTCGTCGACCCGGGACTACGGCGCGTACGGCGTGGGCACCGCACTGTTCGACCAGGCGCGGTACGACGCGCTCAACTACCCGGCCGGGCTGGCGGCATTGGATCCCGCGCTGCCCGTGCACCTGTTCATCGCCGTCGGTGACGACGAGTACGCGAACCCGGCACCCGCGGACGCCAGCCACGACCTCGACCTGGAATCGGCGCAGCTGTACAACACCGCCCGCCGGGTCCCCGGGGTCACGGCCGAGCTGCGCGTGCTGAACGGCGGTCACGACTGGACGGTGTGGCGCCCCGCTTTCCGGGAAGGACTCGTGGACGTGGCGGCGTACCTCCGAACGACCGTGCCGGATCCCCTCGTGGGTGCGACCCTCGGCAGTGCTGGTGACGACCGCGCCGGTGGTGTGGTCGCCTCGCCCGACGGCTCGGTGATCGTGGCCGTCAACGCGGCGTCCGCGCTGCCGGGGGTCGGCGCGGTCGGTGGCATGGACGCCGTCGTGCAGGCCCGGTCAGCGACGGGCGACACGCTGTGGTCCCACGTGCTCGGCACCGTGGCGAACGATCGCGCATACGGACTGGTGCCCGGCGCCGGGGGAGCGGTCCTGGCTGCCGGGTACACCCGAGGGGACCTGGACGGCGCCCACCCGAGCGGTGCCTCGGACGACCTGTTCGTCGCCGCGATGGACTCCACCGGCACCCGGCAGTGGCTGCGCCAGCTCGGTGACCCGCTGAAGGCCGACCGCGCGTACGCGACGGCCTCCGACGGCGCCGGCGGGATCTACGTGGCCGGCTACACGTCCGGCAGCTTCGACGGCACGGCGAGCGCCGGCGACAAGGACGCCGTCCTCGCCCGGTTCGACGGTGCGGGCACCCTGCTCTGGTCGGACCAGATCGGCAGCCCGGGTGAGGACAAGGCCCTTGCGATCTCGCTCGCCGCGGACGGCGGGGCGTACGTCGCCGGGGTCGCCGGCGGAGCGCTGCCGGGCGCCACCGGTCTCGGTGCGAACGACGGCTGGGTCGCGCGGTACACCGCCGCCGGCGGACGGCAGTGGGTCACCGCGGTCGGTACGGCGGCAAGCGATCAGGTCCTCGGGCTCGCCACGACCGCCGACGCGGTCGTGGCCGTCGGTGACACGGAGGGCACCCTCGGGGCACACCCGCTGGGGGACAAGGATGCGTTCGTCGTTTCGCTCGGGACCGACGGGACGGTGCGCTGGTCCACCCAGGTGGGCACGACCGGCGACGACCGGGCGGTCGCGGTCGTGGCCGAGCCCACGGGCCGGCTGCTCGTGCTGGGACACACCTCCGGGCGACTTGCCGGTGGGGTCGGCGGCGTGGACCTGTTCAGGGTCGCGATCACGCCCACCGGCGGAGCGGGGCCGGTCACGCAGTTCGGCACGATCGAACGCGACGGCATGGACGACTACGACAGCAACCTCTATGTGGCCTACGACGGCGCGGCCACCGCGTGGGTCGGTGCGTTGACCTACGGCGCGGCCGACGGCGCGACCAACGCCGGCGCGGGCGACATCCTGCTCACCTCGGTCGCCTTCGGTGCTCCGGCGGCACCGGGCGCGGGGCCCGGCGCCGGCGTGACCCCGCCGGTGAGCGGCGGGGGTGGCTCCGCGGCGCCGTCGACTGCCTCAGCCGTGCCCGTCGTGGCGCGGGTGCGGTCCGGCCTGCTGAGCTCGACCGGGTTCGACGCCCTCCGGATGCTGCTGCTCGCCGGGGCCCTGGTCACCCTGGGTGGGGGCGCGGTCGGGATGCGGCGTCGGACGGGAGGGTCGGGAGCGCCGACGCTCCTGAGCTAGGGCGTGACGCACGGCGCCCGTCGCGATCGTCGACGACGGGCGCCGTGCGGACGTCGGGGTCGACCGCCCGGACCGGCCGGCCCGGCCGGGCCCCTCGCCGTCAGAGGGCGCAGGGCACACCGATCGCGGCGGCCAGGACGGCGAGCTTGCGGGGCACGTCGTACGGGCCGCCGCCCTCGTGCCCGTTGTACGGGAACACCTCGATCTGGGCCGTGCCGGCGTACCGGTGGTAGGCGGCGAAGACCGTGGACGGCGGGCAGATGTTGTCCATCAGCGCCACGGAGAACCACGCCGGGCACGTGGCCCGGGCGGCGAAGTTCACGCCGTCGAAGTAGGACAGGGTGCGCATCGCGGTCTCTGCCTGGTCGCGGTGCCCGGACAGGAATCGGCGGATCTCGGCGTAGGGACCGGTGTCCGTGATGGTCGAGGCGTGCCGGTAGTGGCACATGAACGGGACGTCGACGATCCCTGCGGCCACGTCGGTTCGGAGCCCGGCGACCGCCAGTGCGAGCCCGGCCCCTTGACTCCCGCCCAGCACGGCCACCCGCAGGGGATCGACGCCGGGCGCCTGTCGCACCGCGTCGACGGCGCGGACCGCGTCGGTGACCAGACGGCGGAAGTAGTGACGCTCCGGATCCTCGATCCCCCGGGTGACGAAGCCGGGCGACGACGAGCCGTGACCCTCGGGGTGGACGTCGTCGGTATGGGCGATCGTCTTTCCGCCACCGCCTTGACCGCGGTTGTCCATGATGAGGTGCGCGTACCCGGCCGCGCTCCAGGTCAGCCACTCGTAGGGGATGCCTCGCCCGCCGTTGTACCCGATGTACTGCACCACCGCGGGCAGTGGTCCGCTGCGTTCGCGTGGGAGCAGCAGCCAGCCCTTGATGGGCTGGCCCGCCCAACCCGGGAACGTGACGTCGAAGACCTCGACGGTGGCGAGCCCCATCTCGACCGGGACGAAGGTCGCCGCACCCACCGGCGACGCTGCCAGGGACCGCTGCCAGAAGGCGTCGAAGTCGGCCGGCTCCTCGGGCTCGGGGCGGTAGGTGACCAGCTGGTCGAGCGGTTTGTCGACGAACACAGGGGAGCTCCCTTGGCGGTGGCGGAACGGAAGGTCGGAACGGAAGGACGGAACATCGGCCCAGGGTCGGCGCGCGGGTCAGCGGACATACCCCGGGCGCCGCAGGACGAGGGCAAGGACGAGGCCCCAGGTGAGGAAGCCGACCCAGGGGGTGAGCGCGACCCACCCGCCCCGGGCCGCGAGGCCGTAGAGCGCGCCGCCGACGAGGTTGCCCACCACACCGCCGACGGCGAGGGCCAGTCCTTGGACCCCGAAGTAGGAGGCCACGGACCCGTCGCTCGAGTAGCCGGCGACGGCGGCGTTCATGACCGGCTGGGCCAGCATCTGTCCCACGGTGAAGAGGCTGACCCCGACGAGCAGCCCGGCGAGCGAGCTCCACAGGCCCATCACCGCGATCCCGGTCGCGAGGGCGAACGCCCCCCAGGAGAGGATCTGCCCGGCCTCGAGCCGGCGTGAGGCGAAGCCGGTCAGCGGCAGCATCGTGAGGACCATGATCACCGCGGCGGCGGAGTAGACCAGGCCGACCCCGAACGTGCCCGGCAGCACGACTGCCGCGCGCACGGGCACGACCAGGTACAGCTGCGAGATGAGGAGCCACAACGCCCCGGCGAGCACGCAGTAGCGGACGAACGCGCGGTCGGTGAACACGGCCCGCAGGTCGGGCCGCGCTCGACCGGGCCCCGACAGCCCGGCCGGGAGGCCGACGGCCGTGACGACGAAGGCGATCAGGAACAGGGCCGCCGCGCCGTAGCTCACCCACTGAAAGTTCAGCCCCGCGACGGCGCCGCCGAGAACGGGGCCGACGACGAATCCGAGGTTGGAGACCAGCTCGCGGGTGGAGTAGACGCGGACGTGGTCGCGTCCCCGTGCCAACGCCGCATACGCGGCGTAGCTCGCCGGGTGGAAGAGCGACCCGCCGACCCCCGTGAGCACCGAGGCGACGACCAGGCCGGGCGTGCTGCCGACCGTGCCGAGCAGCGCGAACCCGCCCGCCCGCACCAGGACGCCAGCGCAGATCGCCCGTCGATAGTCCACCCGGTCGGCGATCCACCCGGACACCGGCATCAGCCCCTGCTGGGAGGCGCTGCGGACCGCGGCGAGCACACCGACGAGCGCGATCGACATCCCGAGGTCGTCGAGGAAGTGCAGGGCCAGGAGCGGGATCAGCATGTAGAACCCGACCGCCATGGTGAACGTGTCGGCGTACAGCACCCACAGGGCCGCCGGGGTGTCGCGCAGCGGGGACCACCGTCGGGGACCAACGATCACGTGGCGGAGCCCGGACTGCTGGGCCCGAGCGAGACGAGGGCCAGGTACACCGGGACAGACAGCCCGAAGAAGGGGATGACCGTCGGCACCAGGACGCAGGTGAGTGCGAACGCGACCGTGAGGAGGAGCAGCACGCCGGCCCGCGCCGGACGTCGGGCGACGAGGTAGCCCGCCTCCACGAGCCAGCTGCGCCACGACCCGTCAGGGCTGCGGGTGGCTGCCACCGGCACGGCCAGGAGCACGAGAGCCACGGTGACCGTCACCGGGATCGTCGCCGCAGCCAGGAGGAGCGCCGCGGAGCCTCCGCCGACGAGCCGGCTCCACAGGAAGGCGCCGTCGACCCCGAGCAGGGCGACCACCACGAGGCTGAGCGCCCCGAGCGGCAGCGTGCGCCGCCAGGTGGCGGCGAACTCCCGGAACGTCGCGGTGAAGACCGTGTCGTCGCCGTGCCGCAGCCACCCGTCCATCGCCCGCGCGCCGGCGATCGCGGCGGGCAGGGCGGTGACCAGGGGGAGGGCGAGCAGGAAGGTCGCGACGCCGGCGAAGGCGAGGTTCGCCGGATAGGCGAGTGCTGCTAGCAGCCCCTGCTCCCAGGACCTGCGCTCGCGCCGCCCGCTCGCCGCGCTCATCGCCCGCGGCCCGCGTGCGACGTCCGGCCCGCGAAGCCGGAACCCGCGACGTCGGCACCGGCGAGGACCGCGGTGACGCCATCGAGCCGCAGCGCGACCTCCTCGACCAGCCCCGAGCGCTCGACCACCACGAGGAGCTCTCGGCCGGAGCTCGAGGCGCGCACGTCGCCGTCGCCGTCGTCGTCCCACGTCCGGGCCTCGAGAACGGTCACGAACCGGGCGGCCGTCCGTGGTGCAGTCGTGCGTCGCAGGGTGTGCTGGAGCTTCACGATCGCCAGGCTCGGGGTCGACGACGTGGGGTTGGCGTGGACCCGCGTGGGCGTCACCGTGTCCTCGGTGCCCTCCGGTTCCAGGGCGGTGACCCTGAGCTGTCCGCTGCCGGCCGGCGCCAGCCATCGTCCGTCTCGGGCGGCGATCGCGGGATGCTCCGTCTGGAGCAGCCAGGTCCACCGTCGCGGCTCGGTCGCCTCCAGGTCGTCGACGACCACCACGGCGCCCGACGGCGTCATCACCAGGTGGCGCCGCATCCGCAGGACGCCCAGACCCGGGGCGTACATCGCGGCGACCTCGCTGACGGCGTGCACCCACCCTCGCCCCAAGGTCGTCGTGACGATGTGCGCGGTGTGCTCGGCGCCGAGACCCTTGAAGACGTCGTAGCGGTCCTCGTTGACGAACCCGGTGCCGTCCACCAGGACCGCGTTGTGGTGAGCGGTGCGCTTGCTGGACGAGTAGCCGTCGTCGACCGCGAGGTACGCGCCCTGCCCGAGCAGCACGAAGCTGCCGGAGTCGGGGTGGTGGTGCCCGGTGTTGAGGGTCGTCCAGCCCCGGTCCATCGCGATGCGGTGCGAGGTCACCCACGCCTTGTGCCCCCCGCCGGGCGAGGCCTTGAAGGACACCAGGGTGGCGTCCTTCGCCCAGGAGGTCCGGCCGGCCACCAGGCCAAGATCGGGGAAGTACCGGCTCAGCGGCAGGGTCTCGGGACCCGTCGCGATGACAGTCGGGTCGTACCAGAGGAGCTCCTGGTAGGCCTCGGGGCGAACCCCGGGTCTGACCCCGCTCTCGTACGCCTCGCGCCAGAGGAAGCCGTCGACGACCTTCGCCGCCAACCACTGCGCCTGCGGGACGCGGTACTCCGCGGCGAGCTTGTAGTACAGGGCCACCGAATGGCCGCTGCGCCGGTCATGGCAGTCGCCGTGGTCGACGATCCGTTCGAAGTCCGGTGCCGCCTGGTACAGGCGGTACCAGAACGTCTCACGCAGGTACGAGCTGCGGGGGAACCAGTCGACCCCCTCAGCAGACTTCAGGACATCGAGGTAGCTGACGAGCCAGGGGACCCCGTAGCGCCAGTACACGACGCCCTCGTTGTTCGAGCCGTCCTCGGGGAGCAGGTCGAGCACGAGGTCGAAGTTGTCCTTGGCGCGCGCGGCCCACGTCGCCGCGGCCGGGTGCTCGTCGGCCAGCACGTAGCCCGCCGTGGCCAGCCCGCCGTAGCAGATCCAGTTGTGGTTCTGCCAGTACGACGACGACCACCAGCCGCCCTCGGACGCGACCGCGAACTCGTACATCCGGGTGCCCTGCAGGATCAGCTTGTCGCGCAGCGCGGTGCGCTCCGCGTCGGGCAGGGCGTCCCCGGCCCAGGCGTAGGCGAGCGACAGCCCGTGCAGCAGCCACCCGGCGTCGAGGTCGTGGTCGGGCATGTGGGCCTTGCCCCAGTGCGAGAACGAGACCGGCGGGGCGAGCCAGCGGCGCAGCTCGGTGAGGTAGTGCTCCTGACCGGTGAGGCGATAGGCCAGGGCGAGGTTGGCGGCCGCGGGACCGAAGTAGGTGATCGACGCCTCCGGATGGACGGTGGCGAGGGTCTGTCCGCGATACCGCTCGCACTCGTCGAGCAGGCGCCGGAACTGAGGCGCCCGCACGCCGCTAGCCTCCCGGCGGAGCCGTTCCTCCCGCCCGGCCAGGAGCAGCGGGCCGTTCACCGGCCGACCTCGTGCTCGATCGTCAGGCCGGTGGCGAGGTGGACGCGCACGGCTGCGACGACGCCGTCGGCCCCCACCAGGTCGATGCCGGTCACGACCGCGCTCTCGCCCGGCGCGTAGGCCGAGACGAACGTGACGTCCCTCGCGTGCGCCGTCCAGTCGCCGACAGGAAGGACCACGGCGGGATCGTCGGAGGTGCCCCGGCCCGGGACCAGCGCGAGGATGGCCGGCGCTGAGGTGCGGTGCACCCCGTGCAACGCGCGCCCGGGCGGGCCGGACCAGGTCGAGCGCCAACCTCCGTCCGCGGCCGTGATCGCCATCGGCACGGCCGGCCGCAGCGCGAGGGTGATCTCCCGGGTCTGGCCGTCGGTGACGACCGCACGCACGACATCGAGGAGATACCGGGAGGTCATGAGGAGCTCGCGGGAGAGGGTGACGCCGGCGATGGCCTCGTCCGCCCGGGCGACCACGTGGGGCCCCGGGTGGTCGGCGCTCGCCCGCGGCTGCCACGACTCGACGACGCCAGTGGTGGGGTCCTGGTCGGCACCATCGACGCGCACCGTGGGGTGCGCGAGCGTGCGGGCGTAGTACCCGTGTCGCAGGGGGCTGGCGTACGGGGGCACGCCCGGGGCCGGTTGCCAGGCCACGCCGTCGCCGTAGAGGTACAGGCCGAGCTTGTCGAGATGCCCGTGCGAGCCCCCGTGCGGCCCGGCGTCGAGCACCGCCTGCCAGGAGTCGTCCGGGTCGCGCAGCACGACGTAGCCGGCCTGGTCGAAGTGGATGGACGCGCGGGCCGGCGTCAGGCCGGGCAGGGGTGAGCCCGCGAACCATCCCCCGAGGAGATCCTCCAGGCCGTCGTCCTTCTCGCCGAGGCGAAGGCGCACCTGGGCCTCGACCGTCGACAGGCCGGTCGTGCGCCAGAGCTGCCCGGCGAGGACGCAGACCTCGAGCACCTCGAGGTCCATGCCGGTCCGGTCGTACGGCCCGTCGTGCAGCACGGGCAGCGCACCGTCGGGTGCGGCCAGGCTGGCGAGGACCCCGACCATGGCCGCCAGGCGCTCGACGGCGTCCTGCGGGAGGGCGGCCGGGTCGGTGCCGCGGAGGTTGAGCAGGGAGGCCCGCAGGACGAACAGGTGGTAGTAGGTGGAGCCCTCCCATTCCCAGCCGTCCGCCAGCACGGCCAGCGACAGGTGCTCGAGCGTGCGGTCGACCCAGGCGGTCACGTCGCCCGGCCGGCCGAGCGCGACGAGCGCACGGCTGAGAGATCCGCCGGCGGCGTCGAGCCAGGCGGTGTAGTTGCTCGCGGGTTCCGAGCGATCCACGACGAGGATCTGCCGCGCTGCGCTCACGGTGTCCAGCAGCCCGCCGAGCATGACGCCGACGTCCTCGCCGAGGGCGTTCCGGGCGACCTCGTCGAGCGCGAGGCAGGTCACGGCGTCGGCGATCTGGACCGCCCAGATGGCCTCGGTCAACGCCTGGGAGAACAGCTTGCCCTGGAGCATCCAGGCCTCGCTGTGCTCGCTCCAGCCACCCGCGGAGACCTCGCGGTAGTAGGCGGCGAAGTCCCGCACCGTCTCGGTCGCCTGCTCCCGGTCGGACGCCGACCCCACCGTGAGGTGTCGGCGGGCACGCAGCCGGGCGCCACGTGCCGCGGCCTGGTGCTCGAGCACGAGCCAGGCGGCGGCATAGGGCTCGCCGGTGAACCGGCAGCCGTGCCGGCAGGGGTAGGCATCGCGCTCAGGAGGATCGAGCTCGGTGCCGTGGGTCGGGCACACGTAGTCGTGCCACCATCCGGCCCGGGCCGCCCGGATCGTGCTCACCGGAAGTTCATCCCCCCGTTGATGTCGATGACCTGACCCGTGACGTAGGACGACAGGCCGGAGGCCAGGAAGACCGACACCCCGGCGACGTCGTCGACCGTGCCGGCGCGTTGGAGCGGGATGCCCGACACGATGCCCTGCTGGGCCTGTGCCGGGGTGAAGGTGTTGTGGAACGCGGTGTCGCCGATGAAGCCGGGGGCGAGCGCGTTGACCGTCACGCCCGCGCCGGCGAGCTCCTTGGCCAGGCCACGGCCGAAGCCGACGATGGCCGCCTTGGCCGCGGCGTAGGCGACCGACCCGGCCCCGCCGCCGTTCTCGGCCGCGAGGGAGGACATCAGGACGACCCGGCCGGCGGGGGAGTCGGTCAGATGGGGAACGGCGGCGCGGGTGACGAAGAACGTGCTGGACACGTTCACCGCCATGACCTGGGCCCAGTGCGCGTCGGACATCTCGGCGACGGTGGCGCGTCCCACGAGGTGACCGGCATTGGTCACGAGGATGTCGAGACCACCGAGATGCGCGACCGCCGCGGCAACGGTCGCGGACGCCTGGGCCGGGTCCGTCAGGTCGCCACCGATTGCGACGGCGCGCCGCCCCAGACCCGTCAGCTCGTCGACGACGTCGTCGGCCCCGGTCTTGCTGTTCGCGTAGTGCACGGCGACATCGGCGCCGCTGGCGCCGAGAGCGCGGGCGATCGCGGCACCGATACCGCTGCCCGCGCCGGTGACGAGAGCGCGGCGGCCATTCAGGTCGATCTGCATGGGGGTTCCCTTGGCTGGTCGGGCGGATGAGCGGTGGAGCCGGAGCTACTTGATCCCGGCATGGGTGAAGCCCTCGACGAAGTACCTCTGGCAGAACAGGAAGAGCAGCACCATCGGGATAGTGGCCAACGTGGTACCCGCCATGAGGTAGTGCCAGGACGTGCTCTCGAGCTGTTGGAAGACGGCCAGGCCGACCTGGATGACGCGCAGGTCGTCGCGGGTGGTGACCAGGAGCGGCCACAGGAAGTTGTTCCAGCTCTCCTGAAAGGTCAGGAGCCCGACCGTGGCCACCGCCGGCTTGATCAGCGGCGTGTAGATCTGGGCGAAGATGCGGAACTCTCCGAGTCCGTCGAGGCGGGCGGCTTCCTCCAGCTCCTTGGGCAGTGACAGGTAGAACTGGCGGAACAGGAAGATCGCCGACGCGCTCAGCCCGCCAGGGATGATCAGCGCCCACCACGAGTTGAGCCAGCCGATGCCCCCCTGGCCGAGAAGGTCGTTGCCGCCGAACAGCGGCATGAACTTCACGATGAGGAACTGCGGCACGATCTTGGTGTAGGTCGGGATCATGAGCATCGCGACGAAGCTCATGAAGATCAGCTCCCGCCCCTTGAACGGGATCCGCGCGAGCGCGTAGCCGGCCATCGACGCGAGGGTCAGGGTCATGACGGTGTGACCGACCGAGATGAGAAGGCTGTTGCGGAAGTAGAGATGGAACGGGGCGGCGCGGAGCGCTTCGGAGTAGTTGCTCCAGCGCCACTCCTGCGGCCACAGGGTCGGCGGGAACTGCGCCAGCTCTGCCGGCGACTTGAGCGACGTGACGACCATCCACAGGAACGGCACGATCATCGTCAGGGCACCGATGCCCAGGAGGAGGTTGAGGATCGCGCGGCTCTGCCAGCTCTTCTTCTTCCGCATCCGGGCCCGGCGCGTGCGCGGGTTCGCCGCCCGGTCTGCTGCCGTCATGGCGGCGCGGGCCGTGGTGGCGGTCACTCGGCATCACTCCGAGTTGCCCGGCGGCTGACCAGCGTGACCACCAGCAGGAACGCGAACAGCAGCACCGACTGCGCGGAGGCCATCCCCATCCGGAAGTTCTGGAAGGCGGAGCGGTAGACCTCGTAGGTCATCATCGTGGTGGAGTTCGCTGGTCCGCCGTCGGTGAGGACGTAGACCTGGTCGAAGACCTGGAACGCGCCGATGATCGAGATCACGAAGACGAAGAACGTGGCGGGCTTGAGCATCGGCAACGTGATCGAGAAGAACTTCCGCACGGCCGAGGCCCCATCGATCGAGGCCGCCTCGTAGAGGCTCTCGTCGATGTTCTGCAGGGCGGCGATGTAGATGAGCATCTTGATGCCGATTCCCTGCCAGACCCCCACGAGGATGACCCCCCACAGCGCCCAGTCCGGATCGGCCAACCAGGCCTGACCGGGGATGCCGACGACAGCCAGTGCCGCGTTGAGCAGGCCCTGCTGCGGGTTGTAGATCCACAGCCAGACCATCGCGATGGCCACGGTGGCCGTGACCTGGGGGAGGAAGAAGGCCGCCCGGTACCAGTTCTGGAGCTTCAGCTTCTGGTTGAGCGCCACCGCGATGACCACCGCGATGGCCATCGAGACGGGCACGGTCCAGAAGGTGTACACGACGGTGTTCCAGGTCGCCTTGCGGAACGTCGGGTCGCCCCAGATCTCGACGTAGTTCTCGAGCCCGATCCACCGCGGGGCGCTGAAGACGTTGTAGTCGGTCAGGCTGAGCGCGAAGGTGGCGATCACCGGGATGGCGGTCCACAGCCCGATGTGGGCGATCGACGGAGCGACCATCAACCAGCCGGCTCGGCGCATCTTCCGGCCGGATCGAGACTGCCGGGGTGCTGCCGACCGCAGGGCCCGGGGCACCGCCGCCCGGTCCGACGTGCGCGACGCGTTGCTCGGCGCCGCCCGGAGGTCAGTCACGCGGGTCACCTCCCCGGGTCAGGGAGCGTCGGTAGCCCATCGTCAGCGGTCCATCGCGGTCTTGGCGGTGGCCGCGAGATCGTCAAGGGCCTCCTGGGGTGTCTTCTGCCGAAGGAGGGCCGCTTCGACGGCGGGCTTGATCTCGGCGCGGATCTCGAGCCACTGGGACGGACCACCCTCGCGCTTGGCGGAGTCGAGGTTCTCCATCGCGAACTGCACGAGGCGGTTGCCCTTGACGTAGTCGCTGTCGAGCAGCTCCGTCAGCGCCGGCACGTTTCCGCGCTGCTCGTTCGCCGCGAGGGCGGGGCCGGGACTGGCCAGGAACTCGAGCAAGGCCTGCGCTGCGGCGGGGTTCTTGGAGCTCTTGGCCATCGTGGCCAGCGTCCCGCCGAAGAACATCCCCGGCGCCTCGCCCTGGATCACGAACGGCTCGAGCTGGTCGAGGAGCTCGGGCGCAGCCTCCTCCGTCTGGGTCCACAGGCTGTTGTGCGTGATCGCCATGGCTGCGCGGCCGCTGATCAGCGGGTTGACGTCGGCGTTGGCGGACGAGAAGCCGATGTCCTCGACCTTGCTCTCGTGGACGAGGTCGACGACGAACTGGAGCGCGTCGACGCCTGCCTCCGAGTTGAACGCCGGTGCCGAGAGGTCCTCGGTGAACAGGTCGCCGCCGGCCGAGAAGAGCATCGTCTCGAACATCTGACGTGGGTCGAGCGAGAGGATGTCGAACCCCGTGCGCTCGAGGGTGCCGTCCGCCGCCCGGATCGTCAGGGCCTCGGACATCTCGAGGAGCTCGTCCCAGCTCGTCGGCGGCGCGTCGTAGCCGGCCTCCCTGAGCAGGTCCATCCGGGCCACGCCGAAGCGGGTGTCGAGCATGATCGGCACCGCGTAGACATCGCCGTCCCACATGCCGGCGCGCACGATCTCGTCGCTGTAGTCGCCCTCGAGCGACTCCGGCGTGATGCCCCGCTCGCTGAGATCGGCGAGGACCCCGCGTTCGGCGAACCCCTCCACCCAGCCGACGCCCATCATCATCACGTCCGGAATCAGGCCGGAGGCGACCGACGTGGTGAGCTTCTCGTTGAGCTTGTTGTAGGTGGTGTAGTCGACCGTGACCTTCACGTCCGGGTACTTCTCGTAGAACTGCGGCAGCAGCTCGTCCTCGAGCAGGCGCTGCCCCTCGGTGCCTTCGTAGATGGGGGTGAGCAGGGCGACCTCGCCGCTGACCTCGCCGCCCCCCGTCGTCGTCGTGGCGCCCTGGCTGTCCGAGGCACAGGCGGTCAAGGTCAGGGCGAGCGCGGCCGCGATGCTCATCGCGGCGGTCTTCCCTCTCGTGGTCCTCGTGCTCATGCTGTGCTCCATCCGCGGGACGTGGTCGGGATTGGTGGCGACGCTGCCGCGAGCTTGTCGACGTCGGCGTCATTGCCGGTGGCACCAGGGCTGGCCGCTTCGATGATCGAGCACGACTGCTGGTGTAACGATGCACCGACATTATGTGCCGCGGATCACGGCGTCAAGCCTGAACCTGAGCACCCTCGCTCCCGAACCCCATCCCGAACTGTCGAAGGTGGCGTCATCAGCGGTGCATCGATATACTCGGCCAAGACATCGATAGATTGCTGTTCCACCTCGATCGAGCGGAAGCACCATGGGAGCGGTCACCATCCAGCAGGTCGCGCGGGCGGCCGGGGTTTCGCCGAGCACCGTCTCGAACCTGCTGACCGGACGGTCGGAACGGATGCTCCCGGCCACCCGCGCACGCGTCACCGCGGCGATCGAGCAGCTCGGGTACCGGCCCAATCGCGCGGCCAGGCAGCTACGGACGGGACGCACCCGCACGGTCGGACTGATCGTGCCGTCGGTGGGCAACCCGTTCTGGGGGGCCTTCGCCCGCGAGCTGGAGCACGCCGCCCTCGCGGACGGGTACAACGTGCTGCTCTGCAACAGCGAACGCGATCCGGAGCGTGAGCGGCGGTACGTCGAGGACCTGTGGGACGACGGTGTGCGCGGAGTGGTGCTGTGCACCTCGTTGCCCTCGCTCCAGCACCTCGCCCCCGTGATCGACCGCGGGCTGCAGCTGGTCACCTTCGACCGCCCGACCCAGCCCGACGATCCCGCCTCCGTGGTGAGCATCAGCATCGACAACAACGTCGGCGGCTTCCTCGCCGCGTCGCACCTGACCCGCCTCGGCCATCGCAAGCTCGCGTTCGTCTCCGGTTCGTTGCGCTCGGTGAACCGGACCGGGCGCTTTCAGGGCTTCTGCTCGGCGGTCGAGTCCGCCGGCCTCGACGTCGCGGACATGGCCGTCTGGCCGACCTCCGACGGCGCGCCCTTCGGTGACGTCGAGGCCGCCGAGATCGGACGCCGGGCAGCGCACGACCTGTTCTCGACCGACGACCGGCCCACCGGGGTGGTGGCGGTCAACGACATGACGGCGCTCGGCCTGTGCCGCGGGCTGCGGGACCTTGGGCTGCGGGTCGGACGGGACGTCTCCGTCGTCGGATTCGACGACATCGTGCTCGCCGACCTCTACGACCCGCCGCTGACCACCGTTCGCCAGCCCATCGCGCAGATGGCCCGCCTGGCGATGGCGGAGGTCGCCTCCCACAGTGGGGCGGCGCCGACCGAGTCCGGCCGGTCCGTGCTCCTGCGGCCCGAGCTCGTCGTCCGCGACTCGACGGCCAAGCCGCCTTCTCGCTAGGTCGTCGCGGCAGCCCGCGGCCGCAGGGGTGAGGTTGAACCCTGCCCCGACGACCTCGCCTGTCCCGGTCAAGTGGGCGATTTGATGTAACGATGCACCACAGAGTTCCTCGCCGCTTGCAGCCGCCTTGAGAGCACTGGCGCCCTCTCGTAGCGCCTCTGACCTGCGAAGATGTCCATCCACGTTCGGAATCGCGATGGCAATGCTGCCCCTTGACGGCGGCCGCGGACCCCTTCTATGGTCACGTCATGAAACCCCATCGAATCGTTGCACTGCGCTGGTTCGCGGTAGTCGTGCTCGCGGCGACCATTCCGGGGGCGGGCGGCGACGTCGCCGCGCAGGCCGCTCCCGCAGGGCTTCCCCAGGCGCCCGACCACCTGATCGTGAGCTCCGTGACCGCCTCGGGCAGCGACGGCAACGTGCCCGAGAACGCGGTCGACGGCGATCCCAGCACACGATGGTCTGCACTCACCGAGGCCCCCGCCCCACCCCCGTGGCTCGAGCTCGATCTGGGGAGCGCACAGCCGGTGGGCTACCTCGGGATCGCGTGGCACCAGGGCGATCGGCGTCCCTCCCTGTTCGACGTCGAGACCTCCCTCGACGGCGAGTCGTGGACGGTCGCCGTCGAGGGCGGCGTGAGCTCGGGAACCACCCTCAACTTCGAGCCTGTCGAGCTGGGGGTAGCCGTCGCCGTCGGGCTCCACGCGCGTTTCATTCGATACATCGGGCACGGGAACACGCTGTCCGGCTGGAACAGCCTCACCGAGGTGCGCGCCTACCCTGCGCATCCCGGCGGGGCCGTGGTCGACGACCTTTCGGCCCTGCTGCCTGCACCGTCGCCGGATGCCGTCGCCTGGACCGAGCCCGGGCTGGTCGGGCCCGACGGCGACCAGTTCGTGATCACGGACCCGGCCGCGATGACCGGTCGCAGCATCGACGTCCTCGACTTCGGCGCGGACCCGGCACCGTCGACCGGGGACGACGCCGCCGCACTGCGGGCGGCGATCGCGGCGGCGGAGCCGGGGGACGAGGTCGTGCTGCCCGCCGGCACCTTCGACCTGATGACGACGGAGGCGGCCGACTCCTCGACCAACATCGCCCTGCGGAGCGGGGTGCACCTACGCGGAGCGGGCGCGGCGGTCACGATCCTGCGCTCCTCGCTGACGCCGCAGACCAGCTCCGGGAAGGTCCTGCGCGGCTACGGCATCCGCGACGTGGTCGTTGCGAACCTCACCGTCTCGTCGACCTACGACGGTCCGTTCAGCACCGACTCGCGGGACGACGACGCCGGCGGCGGTCCGGCCTACGGCATCTACCTCGCACACCTGGGTGCCCGGTCCAGTGAGCGCGTCCTGGTCCAGGGCGTGACCGTCGAGCGGTTCCAGCGCATCGGCGTGCGCATCGAGAAGAGCCGGGAGGTCGTCGTCCGCGACAGCCACTTTCGCGACGCCACGAGTGTCGGCGGCGGAGGCTCGGGCTACGGGATAGCGATCCAGGGCGCGCCCGGCCAGGACCGCTTCGCCTACGAGGACGACTCCCGTCACAACGCCGTCGTCGGCAACACATTCGACGGGACGCACCTGAGGCACGCGATCCTGCTCCAGTACTTCACGCACAACAACCTCGTCAGCGGGAACTCGATCACCGGCGTCGTCCTCGATGCGATCGACCTGCACGGTGAGGACGAGTACCTCAACGAGATTCGCTCCAACGCCGTCACGGGGGGCCAGGCGGCCGGGATCGCCCTGGGCAACACGGGGGGATCGGCGACCCAGCACGACGCCGCCGGCCCGGGCAACTGGCTGCACGACAACGTCCTGAGCGGCAACCGCGAGGGGATCATCGTCATGCTCGGGACGCCCGACACCCTGATCGAGCGCAACGTCATCACCGGTAGCCAGGCCGCACCGGCGCGGGCCGGCATTGAGCTACGGAACGCGCCGGGGACGGTCGTGCGCAACAACGTCATCAGCGGAAACCGGGCGGACGGCTTCTGGGGCATTCATCTGCTGTTCGACGAGGGAGACGAGGGGCATGCCTCCGGCGTGCCGACCGACGTTCTCCTCGAGCGCAACGTCGTTGCCGGCAACTCCGGCGGCCTGCGCATCGACGCAGGTGAACGCGTCCGCCTCATCGACAACACCGTCCGCGGGAACGGCGAGGACGTCCGGATCTCCGGTGACGCGGACGTCGTCCGGCCGTAACGTCCCCCCGGAGCTCGCCGGCGGAAGGGGGCTCGCGAACGGGGGACCTGCGTGGTGCGATTCGACTGGTGCCCGACGGCCGCCCTCGGCCGCCGGGCACCGGAGGTTCAGCGCTCAGGCGATGTACCAGGCGCCAACCAGTCCGCCGAGCGTGCCGCCGACGAGCGGTCCGACGACCGGGACCCAGCTGTAGGCCCAGTCGCTGGAGCCCTTTCCCTTGATCGGGAGCAAGAAGTGCGCGACGCGCGGCCCGAGGTCACGCCGCCCTCGCCTACGCGTGTTCGCGGATCGTGATCGCGGCCGCCATGCGCGACGCCCAACTCCCCGCTGAACATCGCGATCGTCCGGCCGTTCGTGCCGGAGCGCATCCGATCGGTTGCTACGAATCAGCGGAGCGCGGTCGCCAACGCTCCAGGGCGGGCACCGACCTTCGGGGACCGGACCGCTGCGCGGATCACGGGCACTGGGAAGCTCGCGGCGCGAATCGGGTCGAGCGTCGCGTCGCTGATGCCGGCGGTGAAGTCCTCGAAGCCGAAGACCTTGAACAGGGCCTCTCGACCGAACTTGGAGCTGTCGGCGACGAAGAAGGCCTCGCTCGCGATGGAACGCATCTTGCGTTTGAGCTCGATCTCATAGCTCGATGTCGAGTAGATGCCATCCTCCATGACGGTGTCGGCGCCGAAGATCGCGACGTTCACCCGGAGGTTCTCGATCTGTTGGATAGAGATCGGGCCCCACATTGCGTAGCTCCCGGCGAGGAGCTCGCCCCCGATGAAGACCAGATGCATCGACGGCTTGCTCGAGATCTCGAGCCCGATCCGTAGATCGTTCGTGACGACGGTCAGGCGTGCGTGGTTGAGGTGCCGGGCGACCTCGAGTGTCGTCGCGCCGCTGTCGACGAAGATCGTCTGACCGTCGAGCACGCGCTCGGCCATCGCGGCGCCGATGGCTTCCTTCTCGGCTGCGTGGAGCGTTTCGGGCTGCGTGGCTGGGAGCGTGCCGCCGTGGGCGAGGATCACCCCGCCGTGGGTCCGTTCAACGAGCCCCTGTGCCTCGAGCTTGTCGAGGTCTCGCCGGATCGTCGAGGAGTCGACGCCGAAGTTGCTTGCGAGGTCGTTGACACTCTGGAAGCCACGATCTTGAAGCATCGTGATGATGTCCGCGCGGCGTGACATGGGCTGACCTCTCTGTCATCTCGTTGGTCACTGTAGCAGCGAGTATTGCACGTTATCGTGCAGAGTTCTGCCGCAAGCCGTGCAACTCCCTGCGCGAATCGCTCGACATTTGCGCATCTGGCGGTCTACTGTCATGCACGTCGGGGAAGCAGTCCGTCGGGTGGGCACAGAAGCGCACCGCGGGCGATCACAAAGGAGTGACGAATGAAGCACAAGAGAGTTGTATCTCTCGTGACGCTCGCGGCAACAGCGGCGCTGGTTGCCGGTTGCAGCTCGGTCGGGGCCTCAACCACGGATTCGACCAGCAAGAGCGACGAGACGCTCGCGCCGGCGGACATGACCATGGTGACCGTGGTCAAGCTCCGGGGCATCGCGTGGTTCGATCGCATGGAGGTCGGTGTCGGGGACTTCGCAGCTCGCACGGGCGTCGATGCGCGTCCCGAGGGTGGGGACGACGTCAGCCCGGAGAAGCAGATCCAGATCATCCAGGACCTGATTCCGCAGAATCCCACCGCCATCACGGTGGTCCCGAACTCGCCCGAGGCGCTCTCGAGCGTGCTCTCGAAGGCTCGCGCCCAGGGCATCATCGTCGTCGCTCACGAGGCCACCGGCATCGAGAACGTCGACATCGACATCGAGGCTTTCGACAACGAGGCCTACGGCTCCGAGATCATGGACAACCTCGGCGAGTGCATGGGGGAGACCGGTAAGTACGTCCAGTTCGTCGGAGGCCTCACGGCCAAGACCCACATGGAGTGGGTCGGAGCCGCGTACGACAACCAGGTTGCCAACTTCCCGGAGATGACTCGGGTCGAGGACCCGATCGAGAGCACCGACAACGAGAACGCCGCGTACGAGAAGGCCAAGGAGATTCTTGCCAAGTACCCCGACATCGCGGGGTTCCAGGGCTCTGCGGGTAACGACGTTCCCGGCATCGCTCGCGCGGTCCAGGAGGCCGGCTTGGAGGACTCGGTCTGCGTGATGGGTACCTCGATTCCGTCGGTCGCGTCCAAGTACCTCGCGGACGGCTCGATCGACAAGATCTTCTTCTGGGACCCGGCCCTCGCAGGCGAGGCCCAGCTCCAGATCGCGATGATTCTCGCCCAGGGCGGCGTCATCGAAGAGGGCACGGACCTCGGCATCGAGGGATACAACGCCCTGCACAAGCTGGACGGCTACGACAACGTCTTCGTGGGCGAGGCATCGGTGGCGGCTGACGCTGCCGAAGCCGCCAAGTACGACTTCTGAGTCCTCACCCGTCCTAGGCACCACCCCGGGGCAGGCGGCCCTTTGCCCGCCTGCCCCGCGGTCGGTGCCGGAAAGTATCGGCCATGACATCACCCACTTCCACGTACGCGCAGGCTCCGGTGCTTCAGGTCCGCGACATCGTCAAGACCTACGGTGGCGTGACTGCTCTCAGCGGTGTCTCGCTGGACCTCGTCGCCGGTGAGGTCCACTGCCTGGCAGGCGAGAACGGCTGCGGCAAGTCGACCCTCATCAAGATCATCTCCGGCGCCGAGAAGCCTGACTCGGGCGAGATCATCATCGACGGGATCGCCCACACCGCGATGAATCCTTCGGCCGCGATCAAGAGCGGCATCCAGGTCATCTACCAGGACTTCTCGCTCTTTCCCAACCTCAGCGTGGCCGAGAACATCGTGCTCACCGCCGCCGTCGCGGAGCGCAAGCGCATCTACTCCAGACGGGTCTCCCGCCCGTCCGCGAAAGCGATCGTGGATGAGCTCGGCCTGACCCTCGACCTCGACGCCGACGTCGTGAACCTCTCCGTCGCCGACAAGCAGCTGACGGCTATCTGCCGAGCGTTGGTCCACGACGCGCGCATCATCGTCATGGATGAACCCACCACGGCACTGACCCACACCGAGGTGGAGCGGCTGTTCGCACTCGTGGAGACGCTGCGGGGTCGAGGCGTGGCCCTGATGTTCGTCTCGCACAAGCTCGACGAGGTCCTCGCGGTGTCGCAGCGGGTGACGATCCTGCGTTCCGGGAAGCACGTCATCACCAGCCCGTCGTCGGAGTTCGATCGACGCTCGATCGCCAAGCACATGACGGGCAGAGACATCAACGACGCTCGCGTCGTGAGCACGCTCGCTGCGGACACTCCGATCGTGCTCGACGTCGAGGCGCTCGGGCTGCGAGGCGCCTACACGGACATCAGCTTCGCCCTGCGGCGCGGCGAGATCCTCGGGCTCACCGGTCTGCTCGGCTCCGGTCGGACCGAGATCGCGGAGTCGCTGTTCGGCGCATCACCGGCGGAGCAGGGGACCGTTCGCGTCGACGGCGAGGTGGTGAGCCTGCGATCTATCGACAACGCCATCGCGGCCGGCATCGGCTATGTGCCCGAGGATCGGCTGTCACAGGGGTTGTTCATGGAGAAGTCGATCGCGGACAACATGATCGCCGGGTCGCTCGACAGCCACCGCACACGCTGGGGCGGTCTCGACACGGGCAAGGTCCGCGCGACCATCCAGCGGCTGTTCGATCGCCTCCACATCAAGGCACCGAACGTCAGTGCGCCCGTCCGATCGTTGTCGGGCGGCAACGCGCAGCGCGTGGTGCTCGCGAAATGGCTCGCGAACAAGCCGAAGATCTTGATGCTCAACGGGCCGACCGTCGGCGTCGATGTGGGCTCGAAGGAGGAGATCCTCGACATCCTGCGCGGCGAGGCCGCCGGTGGCATGTCGATCATCGTCATCTCCGACGATGCGCCCGAGCTCGTCGCGAGCTGCCACCGGGTGCTCGTCATCCGCCAGGGTCATCTGGTCCACACCCTCGAGGCGGAAGACATCACCGTGAATACCATTCTCGAGAGGATGGCGGAGTGAACGGTTTCGAGTTGTCAAAAGTCATGGGGGTGGTGCAGCGCTTCCGTGGGGCGAACAACGAGGGCGTCCTCGCAATCATCCTGCTGGCCCTCATCGTGGGGATGTCGATCGCGAATCCGGCCTTCTTCACCCTCACGACGTTCTTCGCAATCGTCAGAAGCTCGATCGTGTCCCTGATCTTTGCGCTGGGCGTGCTCATCGTGATCATCTCGGGCGGGATCGACGTCTCCTTCGCCACGATCGCCATCTTCGCCGCCTACTCGACCGTCCGACTCTCGCAGAGCGCGGACTTCGACCCCGGGCTCATCGGCATGCTGGCCATCGCGCTCGCGATCGGCGGGCTGCTCGGCCTCGTCAACGGCGCGGTGATCGCCCGGTTCCGATTGCCCACGCTCATCGTGACGCTCGGTACCCAAGGAATCTTCAAGGGCATCCTGCTCACCTATATCGGGTCCCAGTACATCGCTGACCTGCCGGCATCCCTGGCCGCGGTGTCGACGATGAATGTCTTCCAGATCACCACCGACACCGGTCGTGCATCCCTGCACATCATGGTGATACCTGCTGTGCTGCTCTGCCTCCTCGTCGCGTGGGTCCTGCGCAACACGATGTTCGGGCGGGGGATCTACGCCATCGGTGGCGATCCCGAGGCGGCCCGTCGTGCGGGCTTCCGGGTGATGCGAACCCAGATGTGGATCTACGTCATCGTCGGCATGATGGCAGCCGCCGCGGGGATCATCTACATGATCATGGGGCGAAGCGCCAACCCGCGGGACCTCGTCGGTGGCGAGCTCGACATCATCGCCGCCGTCGTCCTCGGCGGTGCGTCGATCTTCGGCGGCCGCGGGTCCGTGCTCGGCACGACCCTGGGCGTCCTGCTCGTGCAGGTCATCAACAACAGCCTGATTCTGGCCGGGGTGCCGAGCGCCTGGCAGCGGACCGCTGTCGGCCTGCTCCTGATCGTGGGTGTGGGTGTGCAGGCGCTCGCAGCCAAGCGCTCCTCCCGCGAGATACGCGCTCTCGTCAAGGAAGAGGTGCCAGCATGAACAGCAAGCCCACGTCGGGGAGCACGCTGACCCGCTTCAACGACCAGGTACAGGACCGCACGTCGGCCGTCATCAGTCGAATCCATGTCAGCCATGGCGCAGGGCGCATGGTTCTGCTCGTTCTCATCGCGTTCACGTTCTTCACCGCGCTGAACCCGAGCGTCTTTCTCAGCCTGCTGAACCTGCAGAACATTGCGCTGGCCTCTCCGGAGATCGGCATCATCGCCCTCGCGATGATGCTGGCGATGCTGACCGGCGGGATCGACCTGTCGCTCGTCTCGATCGCGAACCTCTCGGCGATCGCCATGTCGACCCTCTACGCCACCGTCGCTGCAGACAACCCGGCGATGGCCGAAGAGCTGATGCCGGTGCTGATCCTGGTCGGTATCGCGGTCGGACTCGTGGGTGGTCTGATCAACGGCTTCCTCATCTCCTACGTCGGCATCACGCCGATCCTGGCCACGCTCGGCACCATGCAGATCTACAACGGGATCGCGATCGCCTGGACCGGGGGGCGCACGCTCTACGGCTCACCCGAGAGCCTGACGGTGATCGGTCAGGCCACCGTGGCGGGGATACCCGTGCTCTTCGTGATGTTCGTCCTCGTCGCGATCGCCATCGGTGTCGTCATCAACAAGACGCCGGTCGGGCTCAAGATCCAGCTGCAGGGTGCAAATCCCATTGCTGCGCGCTACTCGGGAATCAACAGCCACGTCGTCCTGATGAGCACCTACGTGGTTGCGGGGCTTCTCGGTGGCTTGGGCGGCGTGTTCTTCCTCGCCCGCAACCCCACCGCATCGGCGGACTACGGCGCGTCCTACGTGCTCTTGGTGATCGTCATCGCGGTGTTGGGCGGGACCAACCCCAATGGTGGGTTCGCAACGGTCTCAGGGGTGGTGCTCGCAACGCTCACCCTTCAGATCGTCTCCAGCGGATTCACGGCTATCCGCCTCTCGTCGTCCGAGTACGCAATCGCCCAGGGCGTGATCCTGATCGTGGTCATGGTCGCCGACCAGGTGACCTGGCGGCGCCGGCGTCGGCGCGCGCCAACAAGAGCCCGGGTCCTCGCCTCACGCACGTGACTGCCCACTTCCGCATTGAACTAGTCCGAAGGAATGAAATGAAGAAGATCATCAATGAACCGGATCGATTCGTCGACGAGATGATCGAGGGGATTCTCCTCGCACATCCCGACCTCGTGAAGACGCCCGGCACCGACCCCCGCGTGCTCGTGCGCGCGGACGCGCCGCTCGCCGGCCGGGTCGGCATCCTCACCGGAGGGGGCTCCGGCCACCTGCCCCTGTTCAAGGGGTACGTCGGCATGGGGCTGTGCTCCGGGGTCGCGATCGGCAACGTCTTCAGCTCGCCGAGCTCGCAGCAGATCTTCGAAGCGACCAAGGCGATCAGCGGCGGCGCGGGGGTCCTCTACCTGTACGGCAACTACGGCGGCGATGTCTTCAACTTTGACCTCGCGGGCGATCTGGCCGAGCTCGAGGACATCCCCACCCAGACCGTCGTCGGCCGCGATGACGTCGCCAGCCAGCCGAATGAGCGCAAGACCGATCGTCGCGGGGTCGCCGGGATCTTCTTCGCCTACAAGGCGGCCGGGGCGGCTGCAGAACGCGGCGACACGCTAGAGGAAGTTGCCGCGATCGCCGAGGACGTCGTCGAGCACACCGCCACGATGGGCGTCGGCCTGTCGCCGACGATCTTCCCCACCACCGGCGCGAAGAGCTTCGACCTCCCCGAGGGCGAGATGGAGATCGGGATCGGCATCCACGGTGAGCCGGGGATCCACCGGGGCCCGCTCGAGACCGCGGACGCGATCGCCGATCGGCTTGTCACCGCGCTGATCGCCGACCTCGACCTCACCGCGGGCGACCGCGTCGCCGTCCTGGTGAACGGCCTCGGGGCCACCCCGCTCGAAGAGCTGTACGTGCTCTACCGGCGCGTGCACCAGATCCTCACCGGACTCAACATCAGCATCGCCAAGAAGTACGTGGGGGAGTACGCCACGAGCCTGGAGATGGCTGGCGCTTCAATCTCGTTCTTGAAGGTGAACGACGCCCGGCTGGCCCTGCTTCAGGCGCCCGCGAAGTCCCCGTTCTTCGAGGAGGTCTGACTGCCATGCGACCTGTAGAGCTCAACGAATCGATCCGCCGGAGCCTTGCCGAGCTGGTCGGCTATGCGGACGAGCTGCGCGATCTGGACCAGGCGCTCGGCGACGGTGACCTTGGCGTCACCATCTCCCTCGGCGCCAATGCCGTCATCGAGTCGCTCACGACCCTGGCCGACGACGCCACCCCCGCCGAGATCGCCAAGACGTGCGCCAAAGCGTTCGCCAACGCCAATCCCTCGACGATGGCCGCACTGGTCGCGGGTGGCCTCCTTGCGGGTTCCAAGACCTGGGCCGGTCTCACCGAGATCGGGACGGCCGACGCGGGGCGTTTCATCCGCGCCGCCGGGGAGAACATCGGACAGCGCGGCAAGACCCAGATCGGCGACAAGACGATCCTCGACGCGATCATGCCGGCGGCCGACGCGCTCGAGGTGGCGTCGGACGGCACATCCGGTCTGGATGCCGCCATCGCGGGCGCCGAGCGCGCCGTGGTCGAGACCCGGGACCTCCAGTCCCGGCGCGGCAGGGCGTCCTGGATGCAGGAGCGCAGCATCGGCCTGCAGGATCCGGGTGCGACCGCATTCTGGAGGTATCTCGAGTCCTGGCGTGCGGCCGAGTCCGTTGCTGCCAAGGGGAAGGAACTGGCATGACCTCGATCGCCTATCTTGGCCTGGGCACGATGGGGCGCGGCATGGTCGCGAACCTGGTCCGAGCCGGTCACGACGTCACCGTATGGAACCGCACCGCGGCGCGCGCTGACGGCCTCGGCGGGGTACGGGTTGCCGAGAGCATCGCCGAGGCCGTCGCCGGACGGGACGTCGTCATCTCCTGCCTGTCCAACGACCAGGCGGTGCGGGATGTCGTGTTCGGGCCGGATGGCCTGCTCACACATGTCGCCGACACCACGGTGGTCGTCGACATGTCCACCATCAGCCCAGGGCTGTCGGACGAGGAGGCCGCGGCCTTCGGGGAGAGGGGAGTGCCCTTCCTCGACGCACCGGTGTTCGGATCCAAGGGGGAGGCCGCCGACGGCGGTCTCTGGGTCGTCGTCGGTGGAGACGTCGACGTGTTCGCGCGGGTGCGTCCGGTGCTTGACGCAGTGAGTGCGACAGTGCACCACATGGGACCGACCGGCTCGGGTGCGCGGATGAAGCTGGTCGGCAACCTTGTGGTCGCCGCGCAGCTGCAGGCGCTCGGTGAGGCGCTCACGCTCGCGCGCGCAGCCGGCCTGGACCTTTCGCGGGTGCTTGACGTGCTCGCAGTCACGGACTTCCGCTCGCCCATCTTCGACGGCGTCGGGCCGTCGGTCCTGGTCGGCGACTACTCGCCGTCGTTCGCTCTCGATCTGATGCTCAAGGATGCTCGACTCATCCAGGAGTTCGCCGCGATCGTGCACGCTCCGGTGGCCGGTACCGATCTGGTGGAGTCCACTCTCACCCAGGCGGTCTCGCGCGGCTACGGTGCCGAGAACGCGTCGGCGCTGATCAAGGTCATCGCGGAACGGGGTGGGGTCGACCTCACGGTGTGAGCCGGCCTGACTCGCTCCCTCGGGGGTGACTGAGCGGTCTCGAGTTGTCACACGTCGGCCCCGGCCGCGCGCCTGGTGCGCGCTGCCGGGGCCGACGTGATGATGGTGGGGAGTGGTGGTGCACCACCGGCTCAGGCGATGTACCAGGCTCCGAGCAGTCCGCCGAGGACGCCACCGACGAGCGGTCCGACGACCGGGACCCAGCTGTAGGCCCAGTCGCTGGAGCCCTTGCCCTTGATCGGGAGCAGGAAGTGCGCGATGCGCGGCCCGAGGTCACGCGCCGGGTTGATCGCGTACCCGGTGGGTCCACCGAGGCTCGCACCGATGCTGACGATGATCAGCGCGACCGCTAGCGGGCCGAGCGCACTGGGCGTCTTGCCGTTCACGACGACCCACAGCACGAGGACGAACGTGCCGATCAGCTCGGTGGCCATGTTCCAGCCGTAGGAACGGATCGCCGGGCCGGTCGCGAACACGCCGAGCTTGGTGGCCGGGTCGGCGTCCTCGTCGAAGTGCTTCTTGAAGGCGACGAATGCCAGGCCGGCACCGACGATGGCGCCGAGCAGCTGCGCCGCCCAGTACACGAGCATGTTCGAGACGGTCGGGTCGACTCCCTTGGCAAAGTCGATCCCGGCGACGAGGAGCCCCAGGGTCACGGCGGGGTTCAGGTGGCCGCCCGACTTGAAGGCGACGTACACGCCCGCAAAGACCGCGAAGCCCCACCCGAAGTTGATGAGCAGCCAGCCACCGTTGAAGCCCTTGCTCTGGGGCAGCACCACGGTGGCCACCACCCCCGCACCGAGCAGGATCAGGACGGCGGTGCCGAGCAGTTCCGACACAAATGCATCGCCAATAGGCACGATCTACCCCAATTTCAATGAATGTGTTTCAAATGCCGCGCATGGCTCACGACATCAGCGTCGAAAGGTCGGACGCGCGGCACAGCGACTTTGGCCCGGCGCGCAAGAATGAGCAAATCGCGCGCACTTCTGTGCACGGTGCGGCCACCAAAGCGGGGATTTCGGGCGGCCGCGAGCCGCGAGGGAGAGGTGCGCCGCGCGCAGCGGTCAGGCGGGGGGCCGCGGCGGGGCGGACGAGTCCCGCACGCTCAGCGACGGGCTGATCACCACCCGGTGGGTGGGCCGCTGCGGCTCGGCCAGCCGGGCGGCGAGCAGCTGGACGGCCGCGCGTCCGATCGACTGGCGCGGGGGGCGGACGGCGGTCAGAGCGGGGCTGAACAGCCCGGCCACCTCGTCGTCGTACGCCACCACCGACAGGTCACCGGGCACGGACAGGCCGCGCGTCTCGCACCGCTGGACGATCGCCATCGCCTCGGCGTCGGCGTGGACGAGCAGCGCTGTCGTGCCGGTGCGCACGCACTCGTCGAGGATGCCGTCGAGGGTGGCGTCCCACTCGGGGGAGCGGGGACTGGGGACGCGGGCGTCGACGGTGTCGGCGGCCTCGAACCCGCACTCCACCGCGGCCTCGAGCCAGCCGCGGTGCAGGTGCGGTCCGGTCGGGCTCTGCCGGCTGAGCACGAGGCCGATCTTGCGGTGCCCGAGCGAAGCCAGGTGCCGCACGGCCATCGCTGCGCCGAGGGCGTGGTCGGAGACCACCGACTCCATCGCCGCATGGTGCGGGCCGACGGTGGCCGATCGCTCGACCAGCACGACCGGGACGCCGGTCGACGCGAGCCACGCGATCATCTCGGGAGCCGTCGTGGCCTCCATCCGGGGGGCGATCACGAGGCCGTCGACCCCGGACTGCTCGATCAGCCGCGCAAGCTGGGGTCGGTCGTCGTCGGTCTCGTACGACGAACCACCCAGGACGATCCGCAGGCCATGGATGCGGGCCTCCTCCTCGGCCCCGCGCAGGACCTCGGGCCAGTAGTAGTCGAGCGACGGGACGAACACCCCCACCGACCGCAGCCCGAGCGGGACGGTGCTCAAGGCGGCCCCGGGGCCGACGTCGGCCGCCTCCTCGCCCGGGGTGATCAGGGTCGCGCCGCCGTGCACCCGGCGGACCAGGCCCTCGCTGGCGAGCTGGGCGATGTCCCGCCGCACGGTCACCGGGGTGACCCCCAGGATGTCCGTGAGCTCGGAGACCCGCACGGTGCCACCGCGCTGGAGGGCTTCGAGCAGCTGGGCCCGCCGGGTGACGGGCAGGGGGCCGCGCGTGTCGAGCGTGCTCATGACTGTTCCTCCACTGTCACCGTGAGCCTGCCAGATGCGGCCTCACCTGCGTTGATCGACAGGCGGGTGAGCTGGTCGCCCCACACGTCGCTGAGCATCGGGTCGTCCAGGTCGCGCACCTCGGTCGCGGTCGCGGCCGTTGCGGGGGCCCAGCGCACCAGGACCGTCCCGACCCCCCCGACGGGGGTCACGACGGCGCGGCCCGGCTCCAGGCGGATGTCGCCGGCGAGGAGCAGGTGCAGGACCGAGGGCGGGGCCTGGTCGGCCGGGTCGAGCTCCCACGCGTCGATGATCGTGACCCGGGCGGTGGTGCTGCCCACCGATCGAGGCAGGGGTCGGTCCAGCCGGGCCGTCCGCGTCCAGGTCCGCACGTCGGCGCGCGGGTAGGCGCGCGCGAGGTCCAGGCTGAGCTGCGCGCGCTCGCCGTCGGCCCGGGCCGTGACGTCGGTGGCCGCGAACTGATGGCCGGGGGACTGCGCGGTCCCGCGGATCTCGGGGACGTTGTGCCAGGAGCTCTGCATGGTCCAGAGGTCGTACCGGTCCGGGCTGAAGGTCTGCGCGGTGTACGTCGGACGGCCGGCGTCGACCACGACGGGCACGCCGTGCAGGGCGACCAGGACGCTGCCGACGTCGTTGTGGTTGTGGTGCTCGCCGTTGTGGCCGCCCTTGACCGCGAGCGTCAGGCCGCGCGCGGTGCCGGTGGCTTCCCGGGCGACCAGCACCTGGGTCGACGGGAGCCAGACGTCGCGCGGCAGCGGCGAGACCTCCGGTGCCGCGGTCAGCCAGTCCTGGTCGGTCAGGGCCCGCAGCAGCCGGCCGAGGCCCTGGCCCTCGGTCGCGACCGGCGTGCCCGGCCGGCGATGCGCGGTCGCGTGCCGCCGGGCCGCGTCGTCCCCGCAGCGCAGCGCCGCGCGGTGCAGGGCGTCCCACGGCTGGTCGGCCGGCGGCCGGGCGGGGCCGTCGGCGTGGTTGACGTACCAGGCGCCCCCCAGGTGCATGCGGTGCGGAAAGGCGACCGTCGCCCGCAGGGCGGGCACCGCCGTGGCGTCCAGTGCGCCGGCGGTCGCGTGCCGCAGCAGGTCGAGGGCCTCGAGCGCACGGCAGGCACCGTGCCACCAGTACGAGTAGCCCTCGTCGATCGCGCCGTCCGGCGGCAGGCAGGCCACATAGCGGTCGATGCCCTCGATGACCATCGCCACGATCCGGGCGCGGGCCGCGGCGTCGTCGACCAGGCGAAGCGCCGCGACCAGCACGTTGCCGTGGATCCAGGGGCTCCAGTTGTGCACGTCGCCGTCGAGCCCGAGCCAGTGCCAGTCGCGCCGGCGGGTGAACGGCTCCAGCACGCGGACCTGGGCCTCGTGCCGGATCCGGGCGCGCAGCCCGGGGTACTGCTCGTCCAGGGTCCGCCCGAGCAGGTGGTCGATCCAGGCGAGCTGGCCGACGACCTCGCCGGCACCCAGATCGAGGTACGGGTCCGTCAGGGTCGGCACGACGGCGCCGTGGGCGGTGCGGGTGTCGTCGTGGGCCGGCCAGCACCACGTGCTCTGCTCGCACAGCACCGTGACGCCGTTCGCGACCTCATCGATCCAGGCCGGGTCGAGCGTGGCGGCGGCGATCACGGCCGCCCGGCTCAGGCGGTGCTGGCGGGCGAAGAGCTTCTGCTCGTACTCGTCGCGCTCGCCGTCGCGGAAGTAGCGGGAGTAGGCGCGCGCGGAGAGCTCGGGCCAGGGGGTTCCCCGCTCGGCCCGCCGCCGCAGGTCGGAGATCGTCGGGGGATCGGCGGAGCCTGCGCTGCCCCAGACCGAGCGATCATCGGCCGGTGGCACCGGAAGGGCGTGGTCGGGCGCGAGCAGGAGGGCCTGCACCTCGAGTGCGCTCGCGGCCTGCGGCCAGGCCTGCGCGAGCGGGCCGGTGAAGCGGTCTGCGTCTGGCATGTCTCCCCATCGAGTCCAGTTCCGAGCGATCTCAGCCCGTTTGTCAGGACTCCCCGACGAGGAGTCGTGATCGAATCTGATCGTATCAGATCGAGATAGATTTGACATGTTCGGTTCTGCGCGTTGTACTCAATGGGCGCCTCGGTGATCAAGTTCACATCGAGATCGTGCAACGCCGCGGCCAAGGCCCGGTCACTTCGATGGAGAAGGACACGTGAGAATCGACCTCAGCGCGGCGCACCCGACCCACGGCCCGGTATCCGGGTCGAGCGGCTGGTCGCGCGAGCAGTGGGCCGACCTCGCGGACGGGATGCTGACCGCCGTCCGCCCCTATGCCTCCGCCGGACACGCCCGGATCACGCTGCCCGGCCCGGAGGGCGGCTACGGTCGCGCCGTCGACGGCCTGGAGGGCTTCGCCCGGACCTTCCTGCTCGCCGGGTTCCGGCTCGCGGGGGAGCGCGGCGCCGATCCCGGGCACCTGGCGCAGTGGTACGCCGAGGGCCTGGCGGCCGGCACCGACCCGTCCTCGCCCGACCGCTGGGTCCGCCTGGACGAGCACCCGCAGGCCAAGGTCGAGGCGGCCTCGATCGCACTGGTGCTCGACCTGACCCGGCCGTGGATCTGGGACCGGCTCACTCCGCTGGTCCAGCAGCAGGTGATCGACTACCTCGCCCCCGCCGTCGGCGACGACACCTACCCGCGGATCAACTGGGTCTGGTTCCGGCTCGTCGTGCAGACCTTCCTCAGGTCGGTCGGCGGCCCCTGGTCGGCCGGCGAGATGGCCGAGGACCTGGCCACCCACGACAGCTTCCGCCGGCCGGGCGGATGGATGGCCGACGGCAGCGAGCGGTCCTACGACCACTACGTCGGCTGGGCCCTGCACCTGTACCCCGCTCTGTGGGCGCGGATGGCCGGGGCCGAAGACCTTGCGGCGCCGCGTCGCGCGTCGGACACCGCGCAGCTCGACCGGTTCCTCACCGACGCGATCCAGCTGGTCGGGGCGGACGGCTCGCCGCTGATCCAGGGCCGCAGCCTCGCCTACCGGTTCGCCGCCGCCGCGCCCTTCTGGGTCGGCGCCATCGCCGAGGTGCCGTCCCTGTCGCCCGGCCTGCTGCGCCGCGCCGCGTCCGGGATCATGGGCCACTTCGCCGACCACGGTGCGCTGGACGAGCGTGGCCTGCTCACGCTCGGCTGGCACGGGTCGTGGCCACGGCTGGCGCAGTCGTACTCGGGACCGGGCTCGCCGTACTGGGCGAGCAAGGGGATGCTCGGTCTCGCCCTGCCGGCCGACCACCCCGTCTGGACCGCCGCCGAGGAGCCGTTGCCGGTCGAGCGCGCGGACACCCTGCTCGCCGTCCGGGCGCCGGGCTGGCTCGTCTCGGGTACGCGGGCCGACGGCATCGTCCGGGTGGTCAACCACGGCACCGACCACGCCGAGGAGGGCTCGACGTCGGGGGACTCGCCGCTGTACGCGCGGCTCGGCTACTCGACCGCGACCAGCCCGCTGCTGGACGAGGCGGGCTGGGTCGACCCGCTCGACCAGTCCGTGGTCCTGCTGGACGACGGCGGCCGGGCGACCCACCGCACCGGTTTGCGCACGCTCTCGGTCGAGCTGCAGGACACCGCGGACGGCGGCCACCTCGGCGTCGGCGCCTCGGTCGCGACGGCGCACTGGCTCACCCCCGCGGCGGCGCAGGAGCACCACGGTTCCGGCTACGTCGGTACGACGACCCCCGCCGGCCGGGTCACGACCCTCTCGCTGGTCCGCGGGCCCTGGGAGCTGCGGCTCGTGCGGGTGCAGGACCTCGCGGCCGGGCAGGACGCCGCCGCGCTGCGGCTCCGCGTGGGCGGCTGGGCGGTGTCCGGTCCCGCTGCGGAGCCGCTCGCTGCGGAGCCGCTCGCTGCGGAGCCGGTCGCCGCGAGCGCCGGGGCCGCACCGGGCGCGGGGGCGAGGGCGGGCCGGGTCACGTCCCGGATCGCCGCCGTCCTCGGTGCGCCGATCGCGGGCACCACGCGTCGGATGGACGCCACCCCCCTGGGGCTCGCCGCCGTCGTGCCGTGGCTCGAGTTCCCGGTCCAGGTGGGGGTCTGGGTCGCCGCGCTCGTCGAGCTCGCGGGCACCGACAGGGCCGGACGCGAGGTCCCGTGCACCGCCGAGATCGAGGGGTCGGGCACCGTCAGCGTCGGCTGGCCCGACGGCGTCACGACCCGCACCTTGCTCGACTCGCAGCTTTCCGGGTACGCCAATCCGGCCGCCCGATCGTCGTTCGGAACCCAACGGTGGGATTCGATCTCTAAGGAGACAGCATGAAGCGCTCGATCGTGACAGGCCTCGGCATCGCCGCGGCCCTCTCCCTCGCCCTCGCCGGCTGCAGCAGCGATGCTGATGCGGAGTCGGCGCCGGAGACGACCCCGTCGGGCCCGGTCACCGTGACCCTCGCGGGGTGGAGCCTCGCGACCACGCCGGAGTTCCAGACGCTGGCCGACGCCTTCCACGCCGCCAATCCGGACATCACCGTGGAGGCCAAGGAGTACGACGCCACCAACTACGACACGCAGATGACCGCGGACCTCGCGGCCGGCACCGCACCGGACATCTACGTGCAGAAGAACCTGAAGAACTTCTTCACGTACCAGAACGGCGCCCAGCTGATGGACCTGTCGGACGTCGCCGACACCCTCGACAAGTCCCTCAGCGGCCTCGACGCCTACGAGGTCGAGGGCGCCACCTACGCCATCCCCTACCGGCAGGACTCCTGGTACCTGTACTACAACCGGGACCTGTTCGACGCCGCCGGGATGGAGTACCCGGACGGCTCGTGGACCTGGGACGACTACGCCACCAACGCCGACGAGATGACCGCGGCGCTGGCCGCCGCCGGCAGCCCCGCGCTGGGCACCTACCAGCACACGTGGCAGTCGCCGGTGCAGGGCTTCGCGCTCGCCCAGACGCCCGACGCCGATCTGCTCAGCGGCGACTTCTCCTACCTGGCGCCGTACTACGAGAGCCGGATCGCGCTGCAAGACAGCGGCGCCCAGGCCTCGTACGGCACGGCGACGACGAACAGCCTCACCTACCAGGCGCAGTTCGGGACCCAGAAGGCCGCAATGATGCCGATGGGCAGCTGGTACGTGGCCACGCTCATCGCCCAGCAGGCCAGCGGGGACTCGGAGACCTTCAACTGGGGGATCGCGCCGGCCCCGCAGCTCGACTCGAGCACCGTCAAGAACCCGGTGACCTTCGGTGACCCGACCGGCCTGGGGATCAACCCGGCGATCGACGACGACAAGGCCGCCGCAGCCAAGGCGTTCCTCGCGTACGTCGGTAGCGAGGACGCAGCCCTGGCCCTGGCGAAGATCGGCATCACGCCGGCCTACGCGTCCGACGTCGTGACCGAGGCGTACTTCGGCCTCAAGGGTGTCCCGACCGACGACCTGTCGCGGTTCGCCTTCTCCACGCACGACACGAAGCCGGAGAACCCGGTCTCGAAGTACACCACCGGGATCCAGAACATCCTCAACGACGCCCACTCGATCATCATGTCGGGCAGCTCGACCGTCGAGGACGCGCTGGCCGAGGCCGAGAGCCGCGCCGAGAACGAGGTCCTCAACCAGTAGCCCTCTGCCGGCCACTGATCACCCCCGGGGTCTGGCGCGCGGCTACGCGTCGCCCGCCAGAACCCCGGGGGCACCCCTGAGCTCCTCCCACCGAACGACGCGACCTGACGGAGAGACGCATGGCAACGACCCTCGAGGCCCGACGCCCGGGAAGCCGCCTGAAATGGCGCAACACCATGCTCGGCTGGTCTTTCATCCTGCCGAACTTCCTCGGGTTCGCGGTGCTCACGCTGGTACCGGTGATCGCCCTCTTCTACATCGCCTTCACCAACTGGAACGCCTTCGGCACCGCCGACTGGGTGGGGCTCGCGAACTTCCAGCGCATGGTCGGCGACAAGAGCTTCCTGGTCGCCCTGTCGAACACCGTCTACTACACGGTCTTTCACATTCCGCTCACCCTCGGGCTCTCGCTGGCGCTCGCCCTGCTGCTCAACCGCAAGATGCGCGGCGTCGCCTTCTTCCGCACCGCGGCGTTCTTTCCGTACGTGACGTCGATCGTGGCCATCGCCGTGGTCTGGAACATGCTCTTCAGCCCGGAGTCGGGCCCGATCAACCAGTTCCTCACCATGGTCGGGGTGAGCAATCCCCCCGGCTGGACGACGTCGGCCGACTGGTCGATGCCGGCCGTGATCCTGGTCGGCACCTGGCGGGAGATGGGCTACTACATGCTGCTCTTCCTCGCGGGGCTGCAGACGATCCCGCCGGAGCTGTACGAAGCCGCCCGGGTGGACGGCGCGAGCGCGTGGCAGCGGTTCCGGAACATCACCGTGCCGTGCCTGCGACCGACCACGTTCTTCATCACCGTGATGCTCACGATCGGCAGCTTCAAGGTCTTCGATCTCATCCTCGTGATGACCAACGGTGGCCCCGGCCAGTCGACCCTCGTGCTGTCGCAGTACATCTACACGAAGGGCTTCGTGGAGAACCAGCTCGGCTACGCGTCGAGCGTCTCCATCGTGCTGTTCCTCATCTGCATCTCCATCACCGTCGTGCAGTTCCTGGTGAACAAGAGGAGTGAAGCCTGATGGCGATCACGACCGCGGTCCGGCCGATCCCCGAGATCGGGAGCCCGCTCCCGCGCCGCCGCCCCCGTTCCACCAAGAAGACCGTCGGCCGGGTGCTCGGCTATGTCGCCCTCGGGCTCGCCGCAGCCGGCGTCCTGCTGCCGTTCTTCTGGATGGTGATGTCGTCGCTGAAGACGAACAACGCCGTGTTCAGCGTGCCGATCCAGTGGATCCCCGAGACCTTCGTGTGGAGCAACTACGTCGACATCTGGCAGAAGTCGGACATGTCCACGTGGCTGAAGAACACCATGGTGCTGTCCCTCGCGGTCACGGCGCTGCAGCTGCTCACCGGCAGCTTCGCCGCCTACGGCTTCTCCAAGGTGCGCTTTCCCGGCCGGGACGTGCTGTTCCTCGTCTACGTCGGAACCATCGCCGTGCCGTGGCAGGCGTACATGATTCCGCAGTTCATCCTGATGTCGAAGCTGCACCTGTCCAACACGTTGTGGTCGATCGTCGCGCTGCAGGCGTTCGGCGCCTTCGGGGTGTTCCTGATGAAGCAGTTCTACGAGACCGTGCCGGAGGAGCTCAGCGAGGCCGCCCGGATCGACGGGCTGAGCGAGTACGGCATCTACCGCCGGATCATCCTGCCGCTGTCCGTGCCGGCGCTGGCGAGCCTGACGCTGCTGACCTTCGTGAACACCTGGAACGACTACCTCGGGCCGCTGATCTACCTGCGCGACCCGAACCTGTGGACGATCCAGCTCGGCCTGAAGTCGTTCGTCAGCCAGTACAACGCGGAGTACGCGCTGATCATGACCGGCTCGGTCCTGTCGGTGCTGCCGATCGCGATCATCTTCATGGTCGGCCAGCGCTACTTCGTCGAGGGCATCGCCACCAGCGGGCTGAAGGGCTGACGATGCGTCCCAAGCACGAGACCTTCAACCAGGTCTTCAGCACCGCGTACATGGTGCTGATGACCAACCTGCTGCTGGTGGTCGCCTGCCTGCCGTTCGTCGTCGGCCTGGTCGTCACCGATCCGGCCCGGTCCTGGCCGCTGCTGGCGGTCGTCGCGCCGCTGTGCACGCCGGCGTTCGCCGCGGCGTTCGCCGTGTTCGCGGCGTTCTCCGCCGACGGCACGACGGCGGTGGTGCGCACGTTCGTCGCGGCCTGGCGGTCGCTGTTCCGGCGGGCCACCGCGATCGGTGCGCTCGCGACGGGCTCGCTCGTCGTGCTGGGCGTCGATGGGCGCCTGGTGTGGAGCAACCGGTGGGGTGCCGTCGCGATCCCGGTCCTCGTCAGTCTCGCCGTGCTGGTGCTCTCGACGGCGACCCTGGCCCTGGTCGGCGTCGCGGAACGGCCCGGGGCTCGCCTGCGCGACCTGACACGCGCGTCGCTGTTCCTCGCGGTCCGCCGGTGGTACCTGACCGTCGTGTCGTTGTTCGCCCTCGTGCTGCTGGTCATGCTCGTCGCCGCCCGACCGGCGGTCGGCCTCGGTCTCGCGGCCGCCCCGCTGCTGTACGTCGTGTGGGCGAACAGCAGGTACGCCCTGCGTCCGGCCTTGGACCCCGGTGACGCCCCGGTCCGTGCGCCGGCTTCCTGAACGCCCCCTGCCTGACAGAGAGAAGCACACCGATGATTCCGACCGAGCTAGATCGCGCGACCGAGCAGGACGGGCTCGCCCCCGCCCTGGAGGCTGCGCTGAGCACGGTGGCCACGAACGTCGCGGCCTTCGGTGACCGCTACCCGGACGACACCACCGCCGCGGACGTCTACCAGGCGCGCGCGGCCAAGGGCAGCTTCCCCGAGGGCAGCAACCACGGCTGGACGACCAGCTTCTGGCCGGGGATGGTCTGGCTGGCGTACGAGCACACGGGTGACGAGGCGTACCGCCGCGCGGGCGAGCGCCATGTGCAGAGCTTCGCCGACCGGGTGGGGCGGGGGATCGACCTGGACACCCATGACCTGGGGTTCCTGTACACGCTGGCGTGCGTCGCCCCCTGGCGCGTGACCCGGAACGCGCAGGCCAGGCAGGCCGCCCTCGACGCCGTCGAGCACCTGATGGTCCGCTTCCTGGAGCCGGCCGGGATCATCCAGGCGTGGGGCGACCTGAGCAGCCCCGAGCAGCGCGGCCGCACGATCGTGGACAGCCTGATGAACATGCCGCTGCTGTACTGGGCGACCGAGCAGACCGGCGATCCGCGGTTCCGCGAGGCCGCGCACCGGCACACCATCCAGCTGCGTGACCACATCATCCGGCCGGACAACACCACGTTCCACACCTTCTACTGGGACGTCGTGACCGGCGAGCCGCTGCGTGGCGGCACCGAGCAGGGGCATGCGGACCACTCCTGCTGGGCGCGCGGCCAGGCGTGGGGCGTCTACGGGTTCGCGCTGAACTACCGGCACACGTCGGACGAGACGTTCCTGCGCGCCGCCGAGCGGTGCGCCGACTACTTCCTCGACCACCTGCCGGCCGACCACGTCGCGTACTGGGACCTCGCGTTCGCCGACGGCAGCGGCGAGGAGCGCGACAGCTCGGCCGCAGCGATCGCCGTCTGCGGCCTGGACGAGCTCGCGACCTGGTTGCCCGACGGTCCGCGCAAGCAGCGCTACCAGCGGGCGGCCCGGGACATCCTGGCCTCGCTGGCAGCCGGCTACTCGACGGCGGGCCACCCCGAGTCCAACGCCCTGCTGCTGCACGGCATCTACGACAAGCCCAAGTCGGTGGGCGTGGACGAGGGGACGCTCTGGGGCGACTACTTCTACCTCGAGGCCCTGACCCGCGCGGTGAAGCCCACCTGGATCCCCTACTGGTAGGCGCGGTGGCAGCGAGGCACGAGCTGACGGTCCCGACCACGAGGAGGTGGTTCGCACGATGACACCCGCCGACGACGACCTGCGGGCGGACTTCGCCCCGTGGGAGTACTGGCAGACCGCGTCGCCCGAGCAGCGCGCCGACCAGGGCGACCGGATCGCCGAGCTGCGCGGCCGTGGCCTCACGATCGGGACGGACTGCGTGGTCTCCCGTCTGGCGGCCGTGCACCCGGAGGCCCTGGTCCTGGGGGACCGCAGCTCTGTGGCGGCCCACGCCCACCTGACCGGCGACGTCGTCCTCGGCGCGGACTGCTCGGTGAACGTCGCCGCCGCCGTGCGCGGGCGGGTGCGCATCGGCCGTGCGGTGCGGATCGGCGCGCACACCTCGGTGCTCGGCTTCGAGCACGGATTCGCGGACCTCGAGCGAGAGATCTTCCGCCAGCCGCTCAGCTCGACGGGCATCACGATCGGCGACGACGTGTGGCTCGGCAGCCACGTGGTCGTGCTCGACGGCGTCCGGATCGGGTCCCACGCCGTGGTCGGCGCGGGTTCGGTCGTCACGAAGAGCGTGCCGGAGTGGGCGGTGGTCGTCGGCAACCCCGCTCGAGTGGTGCGGGACCGGCGTACCTCGGCACCGGGCACCGCGGGCACCGCTGGCACCGCTCGTACCGCCGGTGCCGCGGGCGGCCCGGACGCGCTCACCGACCGTCTGCGCGGGTTCGCGCAGCGTGCCACCGCCGAGCTGCCCCAGATCCTCGCGGCCGCCTGGGTCGACGGGCTGTACCGCGACGCGCCCTCGGCACCGGCGACGGTGCGCGCCCACGGCGACGCCGTCGAGCTGGCCGACCTGCTGCTCGGCGGGCCGCCGGCGCAGCTGACCCGTGCGGAGCACGTCGCGCGCCTGCGCGCGCTGCAGGACCCGGTCAGCGGGCTGGTCGCCGAGCGCGGCGGGGCCGGCGAACCGGTGCCCGACGCCGAGCCGGCGTCGTCGGCGAAGCCGCAGCTGCCCGATCAATCCCGCGCCTATCACGTGCTCAGCGTCGGGTACGCGTTGGACCTGCTCGGTTCCTCGTTCGAGCACCCGGTGCGCGCGGTGACCGTGCTGTCGCCCGGCGAGCTCGTCGGTCTGCTCGACGGCCTGCCGTGGCGGACCAACGCCTGGGGTGCCGGGGCCCTGGTGGACTCGGTGGGCACGGCGCTGACCTGGGCGCGGCTCGGGGGACACCCCACGCCAGCCGGTCTGGTCGACACCCTGGTCGGGTGGCTCACGACCCACCGCGAACCCGCCTCGGGCCTGTGGGGATCGGCGGCTGGCGAGCTCCTCGAGCCCGTGAACGGCACCTATCGCGCCGTGCGCGGGACCCTGGCCCAGTGGGGGGTGCCGGTCGGTGGTCAGGACCGGCTGATCGACACGGTGCTCGAGCGCGCCGACCAGATCGGTCGGGCGTCGGGCACGACAGCCTGTGACGCGCTGGACGTCGTGCACCTGCTGTGGTGGGCCGCGTCGACCGGCCCGGAGCACCGCCGGGCCGAGATCGACGCGGTGCCGTCCGCCGTGCTCGCCCGCGCGCTCTCGGCGTGGGTGCCCGGGCGCGGGGTGCCGTTCGCCCCCGGCCGGGAGCCGTCCCTGCAGGGCACCGAGATGTGGCTCGCCGTCGTCTGGTACGCGGCCGACCTGCTCGGATGCGCCGACGCCCTGGGCTACCGTCCCCGCGGGGTGCACCGCCCGGAGCCCGCCCTCAGTCTGTGACCGTCCGCACCACCATCTTCGAGGAGCACCAGATGTTCGTACCCGACGCCGGTCACCGCTGGCTGCGCAGCCCCGCCGGGAGCGTCGCCGCGCTCGCCTACGGTGCCGACTACAACCCGGACCAGTGGCCTCGGGAGGTCTGGGACGAGGACGTGGCGCTGATGCGCGAGGCCGGGGTCAACGTCGTCTCGCTCGCGATCTTCTCCTGGGCGCGGATCCAGCCGGCCCAGGATCGGTGGGACTTCGCCTGGCTCGACGACGCGATGGACCTGCTGCACGCCAACGGCATCGGCGTCGACCTGGCGACCGCCACCGCGTCGCCGCCGCCGTGGCTGACGACCGCGCACCCGGAGATCCTGCCGGTCACGCGCACCGGCGAGACCCTCTGGCCCGGCGCCAGGCAGCACTGGCGTCCGACGTCGCCCGTGTTCCGTCGGCACGCGCTCGCGCTCGTCGAGGCGATCGGGACCCGGTACGCCGACCATCCCGCGCTGGTGGCCTGGCACGTGTCCAACGAGCTCGGCTGCCACAACCTCTACGACTACTCCGACGACGCCGCCCAGGCCTTCCGGGCGTGGCTGCGGGACCGGTACGCGACCGTCGACGCCCTCAACCACGCGTGGGGCACCGCGTTCTGGTCCCAGCGCTACGGCGACTGGCACGAGATCCTGCCCCCGCGCCTGGCCGCCGCCCACCCCAACCCGACCCAGCAGCTGGACTTCAAACGCTTCTCCTCCGATGCCCTCAAGGAGCACCTCACCGCGGAGCGCGACCTCCTGCGGCGGCTCACCCCGGAGGTGCCCGTCACCACGAACTTCATGGTGATGGGGGAGACCAAGGGGATGGACTACGCCGACTGGGCAGGCGAGGTGGACTTCGTCTCGAACGACCACTACGTGCTCCCGGGCCCGCAGAGCCTGGACGAGCTGTCCTTCTCCGCGAGCCTCACCGGCCGGCTCGCCGGCGGCCGACCCTGGTTCCTGATGGAGCACTCCACCAGCGCGGTCAACTGGCAGCCCGTCAACGTCGCGAAGAAGCCCGGGGAGATGCTCCGGGACTCGCTGACCCACGTCGCGCACGGCGCCGACGCGGTGTGCTACTTCCAGTGGCGGCAGTCCGCCGCGGGGGCGGAGAAGTTCCACTCGGCGATGGTGCCGCACGCGGGCCGCGACAGCGACGTCTTCCGCGACGTCGTGGGGCTCGGCTCCACCCTGCAGGCCCTCGCCCCCGTCGTCGGATCGCGGCAGCGGCCGGCCCGGGCCGCGATCCTGTTCGACTGGCCGTCCTGGTGGGCGTGCGAGCAGGACTCCCACCCGAGCGACCGGTTGCGGTACCGGGCCGAGGCCCTGGACTGGTACTCCGCCTTCCTGGGCGCGGGCGTCCGCGTCGACGTCGTGCCCACCGGCACCCGCCTCGGAGGCTACGACGTCGTCATCGCACCCGTGCTGCACGTCGTCACCGCAGCGCTCGCCGAGGAGCTGACCGCGTACGTGACCCAGGGCGGCCACCTGGTGGCCACCTACTTCTCCGGGATCGTCGACGAGCACGACCACGTGTGGCTCGGCGGCTACCCCGGCGCGCTCCGCTCGCTGCTCGGCATCCGGATCCAGGAGTTCGCGCCGTTGCTCGACCACGAGTCGGTCGAGCTCGACAACCTGACCCGGGCAACGATGTGGACCGAACGGATCGACGTGGTGGCCGAGGACGTCGAGGTGCTCGTCCGCTACCTCACCGGCGAGGTCGCCGGTCGGCCCGCCGTCACCAGCCGTCCCTGCGGGCAGGGGGTCGCGACGTACGTGTCCACCCGGCTCGGTGCCGACGGGCTGGGACCGGTGCTGCGGTCCGTCCTGCTGCGTGCCGAGGTCCCCAGTGAGCTGCCCGCCGCCGTGCGGGGTCGGGTGGAGCTCGCCATCCGTACCGGTGGTGCCGACGAGTTCTGGTTCCTCGTCAACCGGACCGCCGAGGACCTCGAGGTTCCTGACCTCGAGGGCGACGTCCTGGTCGGCGCACGGGGGACGTCGACCGGGTCCGGTGTCGCGCCCGTCCGGCTGGCCCCACGAGGGGTCGCCGTCCTGCGTCGAACGGTGTGATTTCGCTCGGTGTGACGGCGCTCGGTGTGACGCAGGGGCGTTGACTACCGCTCGAGCTCCACCCGGAGCCGCCCGTCCCGGTCGGTCACGTCCGTGCCGAGCGCCCGGCAGGCGGCACGCAGGCGTTGGCTGATCCACCCCGCGTCCTCGCCGTGCGCGAGCGTCGTGCGGCTGAAGGTCAACCGCAGCGGCACGGCCTCGGCGCTGCGGGGGAGCCCGGCGTCGTCGAAGGTCAGCAGCCACAGCAGGCCGAGGTCGTTGCGGAGCCCGGGGTGGACGGCGTAGTCGTCGAGGAAGTCGCCGAGGTCGAACAGCACCCGACCGCCGACGCCGTGGAACACGTGGGCGGAGTGCCCGGCGATCAGCGTCGCGCCGGCGGCCACCAGGGTCGCGGCCGCGCGCCGGACGTAGGCCGGTGGTTCGCGGGTCAGGTTCGGCCCCCAGTGCGGGCTGACGAGCACCGGCCCGGCGCCGGCGGCCGCCAGCTCGGTGACCTGCGCGGTCAGCCAGGCGGGGACGGCGTCGTGCAGGTCGACGTGCGCGACCCCGGGGCGATCGGGGGTGGCGGCGTACTCGGCGGGATGGTCGGTGACGGACACCACGGTGACCGTCAGCGGGCCGACGCGGAGCCGGGCCGGGGTGCGCGCTGCCGCCTGGTCCTCGCCTGCACCGGCCACGGCGATACCTGCGGCGCGCAGGGTCGAGAGCGTGTCGAGCAGCGCCTGCGGGCCGAAGTCGAGCGCGTGGTTGTTCGCCAGCGTGACGCAGCGCACGCCCAGCAGCGTCAGCGCATCGACGGCCGACGACGGCCCGCGGAAGTGGAAGACGCGGTCGGGCCACGGCTCCCCGCGCTCGGACAGGCAGCATTCGAGGTTGAGCAGCATCCCGTCGGCCGAGGACACGAGCTCGAGCAGCTCCTCGCCGAACAGGGTCCGGACCGGATCGCTGGCGAGGTGCTCGGCGACCCCGCGGCCGAGCATCGTGTCTCCCGCGAGGGCCAGCGTGGTCGTCGGTCGCGTGGTCTGCGGCATGGGCGTCCTCCTCAGTGCAGACTCCACTCAGCGCAGACTCCATGCTCGCCCCGCAGCCGGGTGCCACCCAGAGGACGAGGTCCCGGTTCCGGGCCGCGGTCGGGCGGTCAGAAGCCGAACGTCACCACCGGCGCGACCCCGCCGCTGGTCAACGACTCCAGCACCACCAGCTCGTGGGGCACGACGGGTTCGGGCAGTGCCGCCAGATCGAACCAGCGCAGGTCGGCCGCCTTGTCGGGCTCGAGCCGGCGGGGCTCGCCGGTCCATCGCCGGCACTCGAAGAAGAAGTCGACCCGGGCGTCGATCCAGCCGGGACCGGCGGTCCGGTGCATGGCGCACGGCGGACGAAGGTCCGCGATCTCGACCGTCACGCCGAGCTCTTCGCGGCTCTCGCGGCGGGCTGCCGCCAGGACCGATTCACCCGCTTCGACGTGCCCCGCCGCCCCGCTCGCCCAGAACCCGTCCCGGTACCCGGTGTTCTGGCGCAGCTGCAGGAGCACCTGCTCACCGGACGTGCCCGCACGGCGAAAGACCACATAGGCGGCGGGCACGACCTGGAAGCGAGTCACGACGCGGACTCTGCCACAACCGCCGCCCGCCACCCGGGACGGCCGGGGGCGGGATCGGGCGTCACGGCAGGTCCGTGGTCCGCACCGCCGGCTCGTGCCCCGGGCGGTCGGGGCCGAACCCGATGGCGAACCCCTTGGCCTGGGCGCGGCCGAGGTTCGGGTCCGACTCGATCAGGTAGGCCGAGCCGAACTCGCGCTCCATCGACTGGTACTTGTCCAGCGGGGCTGCGATCAGCAGCTGGAACCCGAACGACTGCAGCGCCCGGATCGCCCGGCGGGTGACGTCGGGGTCGGACTTCACGAAACCCTCGTCGACCGTGACGGACCCGAAGATCGGGACCTCCTCGATGCCGCCGAGCTGGTAGCGCAGCGCGGCGCCCAACGTCGCGGCGATGAGCTCCTGCCCCTCGCCACCGGAGGTCGCCCCGACACCCTCGTAGACGCGCGCCGAGGTCTCGCCGCGCCGGTGCTCCTCGGCGGCGATGCGCACGTGCCGCTTGACGTCGAGGACGTCGCGCTGCCACTCCCGGTCCGCCGGCTCGGTGCCGTCGAGCCGGGTCATGAGCCGCTGGATCCGGCGGAACCGCTCCTCGAGCCCTTGGTCGTCGAGGTCCTGCCCGAGGGTGTTCTCCAGGATCGCGTCGATCTCGGCCTTGAAGGCCCGGGACGCCGGTGGCTCGACGTCGGAGGTCGAGATCTGCAGATAGCCGTCGTGCCCGAACGGGACGTGGCGCAGCACGTCGTTCACGGGCGTGATGCGGTCGTCGATCATGTGCCGCTCGTCGCGCAGGGTCTGGATCAGCGAGGACAGACCCATCTGGTTGATCCGGTGCATCAACCGACGCCAGGCGTCGAGCGCCCCGGGGAGGTCGTCCTCCCGCAGGTACTTCAGCCGGTCGAGGTACTCCGGCGCCGAGTCGACCTCGGGCGAGAGCTCGCCGGCCTCGTCGGGCCAGCGGTGCAGAAAGTCCGCCAGGATCAGCTGGATCTTGCCGCGTGCGTTGGTCTCGGCGAGCCGGACGGTCGCCAGCCGCGCTTCGACCGCCTGGACCATGGCCTTGCGCAGCGCGCTGATCGTCTCGACCGTCGGGTGGGGGTTGCAGCCCGGGGCGATCTCGTCGAGCAGTCGCGTCTCGTCGACGCTCAGCTCCGGCGCCGCGTCGAGGCGGGTGGTCACGGCGTCCTCCTCGGTCGTCCGCGCGGACCACCGCTTCTCGGCCTCCCCGCTCGCGGCCAGGGCGGTGCGGGCCACGTGGTTCGCCTCGTCGCGCGCCTCGGTCAGCGAGGCGAGCTGGTCCGCGATGCCCGCGAGCCCGTCGCCGGTCGCGACCCGCTCCCGTTCGGCCTCGACCTTGGTCAGCCGCGCTGCGGCGGCGGCGACGTCGATCTCGGCCCACGTGATCGCCGCGAGCCGGGCCCAGGCGTCGTGGCGCCGGGCGGCCAGGTCGCGGGCCGCGTCGGCCGTCGTGACCGCGACGTCGTGATCGGCGAGGCGCAGCTCCAGCGCGGAGATCTCCCGCTCGAGCTCGCCCACCGTCGCGGCATTGTCGAACCCGATGACCCGGTCCCGGCGGGAGTCGTCCCGGTCGTCCTTCTCGTGGGTGCCGCTGCGGTGCTTGACCTGGCCGTTGAGCGTGACCGCCTGGGCGAGGCGGGCGAGCTCGCCGGCCTCCCGCACGCACTGGTGCGAGAAGCGGTGGACCAGCTGGTTCCCGACCCAGGGAGCGAAGGGGGACTCGGCGACGTCGATCTTGGCGGCCATCGTCCCGGCGGCGGCAGGCGCCGTCGTGGGCGCGGTCCCGGTGTCCACCGGGGTGTACCGCACCCGGCCCTTGAGGTCATGGGTGTCGACGAACTCCGCGACCCGGGGGTACGACCCGCGGGCCACCAGGAGCCCGAGGCCGAACCCGCCGAGCAGCCGTTCGGCGGCCCGGCGCCACTCGTCCTCGCCGCGGGCCACGTCGATGAGCTCGCCGACGAACGGCAGGTCCGCCTCGGACAGGCCGGTCCCCTCGAGGATCCGGCGTCGCAGCTCGAGCGCGCGCACGGGGATGTTCGAGCGCCGGGAGGCGAACGAGAGCAGCTCGCTGCGCCGGGTGGCCAGCAGGCGGCCGGTCTCGCTGTGCGTGGCGATGCTGGCGTGCAGGGCGGTGCGCAGCGACGGATCGTCCGCGTTCGGGCCGGCCGGCCGCTGCCCGAGGAGGGCGGCGAGGGCCTGGGGGCTGCCGGGTGGGGTCACGCCGAGCAGCGAGCACGCGGCTGCCGTGCTCGTCGCCCGCTCGGCGGTTCGGTCATGCTCGGCCGACAGCGCGGTGCGTTCGGCGTCGAGCCGATCGAGGGTCGCGCCCCCCTGCTCGTCGCGGCGCAGCTCGAGCTGTTTGAGCTGGGTCACCAGCCGTCCGTAGTCCGCCGTCGCGGTGGCGTGCAGCGCCTTCTGCCGACCACGCTCGGCGTGCTCCTGCGCGGCGCGGACCGCCAGCAGATCCTTGTGCAGGCGCAGGACGTAGGCCTCGACCGGGGTGACCTGCTCGTCGGTCTCGATCAGCCCGCGCAGCTCGACACCGGACCCGCCGGCCGCCAGGTAGGTGTCCCACAGCTGGGGGAGGTCGCCGAGCGCGCCGATCTGGTCGCGGGCCCGGGTCATGTCGTCGTAGCCGTTGCGCAGGCTCTGGAACTGCTCGACGGCCGTGTCCTTGCGCTCCAGCACCACCGAGTCGTCCAGCACGAACCGCTTGAACGTCTCGTCGATGTTGTGCACGCCCTTGCTCGACTGGGCCTTGTGCAGCAGGCGGATGGCCTTGGCGCTGTCGCCGTCCTGCCCGCGGATGCCGATCAGGGTCGAGAGCCGGGCGATGTACCGCCCGTACTCGTTGCCGAACGTCGACGCGTGCGGCACCGCCCGGCGGACGGCGTCCTGGCGCAGGTGCTGGGTGGCCGCGGTCTCGAGGGCGCGCAGGTCGAAGGGCTGCTCGGTGACGAGCAGCGAGTGGGTGATCTCGCCGTCGCCGGTCGCCGCCCGGGACATCTGCATCGCCCGGCAGCCCGTGACCGACGCCGAGGCCTTGTTCTCCCAGGTGAGGGCGACGCCGCTCCAGGTCGCGCCCTCACGCAGGTAGATCGCCTTGCTGCCGCGGCTGGCGTCCCGGCGGGCGCCGCTCTTGCCGCGGACGTAGGAGTAGAACGTGCGCTCCTTGCTGCCCACGCCGTCGTCGTGCGCGGCGGCGTTGAAGGTCACCGAGCGATCCATCAGCACGCACGAGATCGCGTCCAGCAGGGTGGACTTGCCCGAGCCCGACGGTCCGGTCACCAGGGTGCCGTCGCGGTGGATCTCGATCGAGTGGTAGCCGTGGAACGGCCCCCAGTTGACCAGCTGGATCCGCACCAGCCGGAACTGGGCGAGCGCGGGGTCGAAGCCCTCCATCGTCCGGTCCATCAGTCGTCCTCCCTGGGGTCTGCGGCCCGCGCGGCCGGTTCGGCGCCGTTCTCGGCCATCTCCTCGAACGCGGCGGTCATCGCGTCGACCTTCTCCGCCGTGAGCAGGGCGTGGATGACCCCGGAGATGCGGTAGCGCTCGGCGGTGAGCAGCACGAGGATCCCCTTCTCGCGGACCGTGGTGATGGCCGCCTCGCACCGTTTGCGGAACGTCGCCGGGTTCTGGTCGTCGACGTTCTTCCAGACCTCGAGGTGATCCAGGAGGTCGGCGTGGTCCACCACGACGTCACGCCCCTCGACCGCACCCCGGTCGTACTCCTGGCGCAGGTGGAGCAGGAGGATCGCCGCCGGCAGCGACAGCGGCTTGTCCTTGCGGAGCAGGACGGGCACGTCCTCGCCCAGCTCGACCTGCTGGGTGAAGGCGACCTCGTGCCGCCGATCCAGCACCAGCTCGAGGTAGACGTCGTTGAGCCGCGACCGCAAGATGTCCTCGTGCCGCTGCACCCGGGCCCACCACGCCGGGTTGCGGACGCCGTCCACGAAGCGGGTCGAGAGCAGCCGCGCCAGCGTGTTGCGGACCTCCGCGGGCAGCAGCCCCTCGTCCCCCTCGAAGAGGACGTCGCGGGCGCCGTCGGCGGCCTTCGTCGATCCGGTCGCCGACGGCGAGCTCGGTTCGGTCATCTCGATCTCGATCTCGGTCGGGCTCACGGGCGGACCTCGGGTTTCTCGGCGGGGGGCACCCCAGGGGTGGCCTCGCGACGGTCGGGAAAGACCGCCGCGGGGACGGTGTGGACCATCGTCGAGCCGTCCGGGCGGAGCGTCTCGAGCCGCTCGGTCACGGGCTCGATGAAGACGGCGCCCTGCTCGACGGCGACGTGCAGGAGGCCGACGACGTTCTTCGGGCGGCGCAGCTCGGGGCTCAGGGCGAGCCACACCTCGCGCAAGGTGGGGCGCCCGGACTCGCTCTGGCCGGCGGCGAGCTCGACACCGAGCCGGATCTCCTCCAGCGCGGGTCCGCCGAGCTCGCGCATCTGCACCGGCGTGAGGGCGCCGACGAGCGCCAGCCGGTCCGGCTCCAGCGCCGCCGGGCTCTCGTGCAGCCGGGGGTCGATCAGCTGGAGCTGGGAGATCGACCGCACCCGCGCCATGGTGGCGCCGATCTGGAGGTCGACGCTGCTGCGGTGCGTGCGCCGGTCGAACAGCGCGTGCGCCGCCGCCTGCGCGCGGCCCAGGCGCGAGCGCAGGTCCCGATCGGAGCTGTTCTGGCTCTGGACGTAGCGCTCGAGCGACTGGGTGAGCCGGCGGTAGGTCTCCTGGACCTCCTCGGCGCAGTCGACCAGCACCCGGGGAAGGGCGCGCAGGGCGCGGCGCTGCTCGACCGTCAGCCCGGCCGCGAAGTCCTGGCGCAGCAGGTCGTCGATGTCCCGGCGCAGGGCGGTCTGCTCACGGTGGTTTCCCCACAGCCGCATCAGCCCGCGGAAGGCCTTGCCCTCGTCGCTGGTCTCGAGCAGGTCGTGCTCGGCGAAGAACGAGCGCAGCGCCTCGCCCCGGCTCACGGGTCCCTCCTGGGCGTCACCGACGAACCGCCGGTGCATCTCGTACACGCTGTCGGAGACCCGCTTGAAGTCCGCGGGCAGGTGCCGGGACAGATCCATGATGTTGTTGAGCTGCTCGTGCAGGGCCGAGCCGGACGGCAGGGCGGCCGTGCCGCTGAGCTGCAGGTCGCGCTGGGACTGCAGGGCCGCGATCTGCGCGTCGATCCGCTCGATGCGCGCGCGGGGGTCCGGGTTCGCGTCGCCGGCCAGGCGGGAGACCGAGTCGAGGATCTGCTTCAGGCGCGACTCCGAGACCGTCGAGCGGTGGTCCACGAGCCGGTCGGTGAAGGCGAGGACGTCCAACGTGGACGCGGTCAGGGTGTACTGCTCCACCCGCTCGACGAGCGCACGGTTGATCCACTGCCGCGTCACCCACTCGTTGCAGTACTCGCGGCCCGTGCGAGCGGTCTCGGCCGGGCCCGCGGTCGCGGAGCGCATGTCCTGGATCTCGAGGTCGACGATCTCGTGGAACCGCGAGACCTCGACGGGGCCGTGGGCGAGGTGCTCGGCCAGGATGCTCATGATCCACTCGAGGTTGTGCGCCCGGAGCAGGGTCATCTCCGGCCGCGCCGACGCGCGCTCGAAACCCGCCAGGCGCGAGAGCGCCCGAGTCTGGTGCTGCGCCAAGGGTGGGGTCCGATCGGAGGTCTGGGGGGTGCCGTAGGGGGCTGCCCTCGACCACGAGGGCTCAACTTTACCGCCCTGATCTGCCGGCGCCCGATCCGTGCACCGGCAGGGCCCGGCCCAGGTGCACGGGCGGCCGCTCGCCCCCGGCGCAGCTGCCCGTATGGTTCGGCCGCATGCAGGAGTCGGCGGTACGCGAGATCCTCGAGCGGCTTGCGGGGTGGTCGCCGGTGGCACCCGCCCAGACGCGGCTCAAGGGCGAGTTCGAGGTCTTCGTGCGCGCGGGGCAGGGAGCGGCGCTGGACCGGGACGGTGGCCCCGAGCACCTGACCGGGAGCTGCTTCGTGCTGACCGAGGACCTGTCCCAGGTGCTGCTGTGCTTCCACCGCAAGGGCCAGTTCTGGGTCCAGCTGGGCGGTCACGTGGAGCCCGGGGACCGGTCGGTCGCGGCCGCGGCCTTCCGGGAGGCGAGGGAGGAGGGCGGGATCGCCGACCTCCGCCCGTTCGGAGCCGCGCCCGTCGACCTGCACCGCCACGCGTTGAGCAACCGCTTCGGCGCGTGCCGGGTGCACTGGGACATCGGCTTCGTGGCGTTCGCCGAGGCGGCTGCCGTGCCCGTCGCGAGCGACGAGAGCGAAGCGGTCGCCTGGTTCGCCGTGGACCGGCTGCCCGCGGACGTCCCGGCGGACTTCCCCGTCCGGCTGGGCACGATCCTCGATGAGCTGGCCGCGCAGCGCTCACGCTCGCGCTGAGCCTCAGGAGCGGAGGGCCTCGCGGAGCTTCATCCGGCTACCGGTGTGCAGCACCCCGCGCTGATAGACCCGCGCGGCCAGCCACACCAGACCGGGCAGGGTCAGCGCGGCGATGGCCAGCGAGAGCGGCATCTCCCAGGGTTCGAGGGCGCCGAAGGCACCGCGCACGGGCATCATGAACGGCGCGAAGACCGGGATCTGGGACAGGACCCGAACGGCGGTGCCATCCGGGTCGTGCGGGACGAGGAACATCGTCGTGTAGAACGGGACGAACAGCACGAACAGCAGCGGGGTGGTGACCGAGCCGATGTCCTCCTGACGGGACACGAGGGCGGCGAAACCGCCGAAGAGCACGGCGAAGATGGCGTAGCCGACCAGGAACCACACGACCAGCCAGACCAGCGCCGAGCCGATGCTGACGTCGATCTCGAGGGCGTCCACCCCGAGGGTGAGGGCGGCGACGGCAAGGGACCCGCCGAGCACGAGCACCTGGAAGAGCCCGTAGGCGCCGATGCCGAGCACCTTGCCGGCGAGCAGCTGGCTCGGCCGGATGGTGGACAGCAGGATCTCGACCACGCGTGAGGTCTTCTCCTCCACGACTCCCATCGCGATCATCGATCCGGAGCCGACCAGGGCCCCGAACAGGATCGAGATCATGGCCATCGATACGCCGAAGGCGGCATCGTCGAACGTGCTGTCCTCGGGCTCGTGGACCGCTTCGAGGTGGGGCACGGCCTGGGCGATGGCCGCCGCGAAGGAGGTCGGGTCACCGCCGAGGTCGCCGATCTGCTCGGCGGTGGCATGGTCGCGGACCGCCTGGCTGACGACGGCCAGCACCGCGGTGTCCGGCTCGGTCGCGACGAGCATCCGCGGGGCGGCGCTCTCGCCGTCGAGGAACGCGTCCAGGGTGGTGTCGTCGCCGTCGAGCGTCGCCGTCGCGTCGTCGGCAGTCATCGTGGTGATCTCCAGGTCGAGCGCGCCGGCGGTCGCGGCGGCCTCGAGCGCGGGTCGTAGCTCGGCGACCTCCCGCGCGAGGGCGACGTGCCTGACCGGCTCCTCGGTGTCACGGTCGAGGAAGTAGCTGCCCACTGCCGCGCCGATCGCGATGACGACGACCATCACGACCAACGAGATGATGTTGGCCTTCGTGAGCATGCGGGTCTTGAACTCCCGTTGGGAGACCATCCAGACCACACGGGTCCCGCTCATGCTGCGGCCTCCGCCGTCGTACGTCGTGAACCGGACGAGCCGTCTGGGCTGTGCACGGCGTCCGGGGCTTCGTCGCCCGAGACGATCTCGCGGAACAGGTCGGCCAGGGTCGGTCGCACGGGGCCGAAGCTGCGCACCGCACCGACCGCGAGGGCGGCTCGCAGCACGTCCTGCTCGGCGCCGGCGGCGCCTGCTCCGGGTCCGGCAGCGGCCAGCTCGACCAGGACCGCGCCGGGGCGCTCGTCCAGCGCGTGCGCCTGCACACCAGGAACGGCGTGCACGGCGGTCAGGACCGCGCCGGGATCCGCCTCGACCTCGAGGAGCCACTGCAGGCGGTCGGTCGTGCGCAGCTCATCGATCGTGCCCAGCGCCTGCATGCGCCCGGCCCGGATGATGCCGACGCGATCGCACAGGCGCTCGACCAGGTCGAGCTGGTGGGAGGAGAAGATGACGGGCACGCCGGCGTCCGCCCGTTCGCGCAGGACGTCGCTCATGATGTCGACCGCCACCGGGTCCAGCCCGGAGAACGGCTCGTCGAGCACGAGCACGGCGGGGTCGTGCACCAGGGCGGCGGCCAGCTGGACGCGCTGCTGGTTGCCCAGGGAGAGGCTCTCGACGTTGTCGTTGCGGCGGTCGCCCACCCCGAGCCGGTCGGTCCAGCGCTCGACGGCGTCGGCGGCGTCGGCCGGGCTCATGCCGTGCAGCCCGGCGAGGAAGCGCAGCTGCTCGCCGACCTTCATCTTCGGGTACAGCCCCCGCTCCTCGGGCATGTACCCGAACCGACGGCGGCTGTCGAGGTCGAGCTCGGCGCCGTTCCACCGCACGGTCCCGGAATCCGCGGCGAGCACCCCGAGCATGATCCGCATGGCCGTGGTCTTGCCCGCCCCGTTGGACCCGACGAAGCCGAAGATCTCGCCGGACCGCACCTCGAACGTGAGGTCGTGCAGTGCGCGCACGGCGCCGTACCTCTTCGACAGGTGCCCGATCTCGAGCAGGGTCGCGGCTGCTGGCCGGCGATCGGGTGCGGGCGGGTCGACTCGAAGGCTCGGCATACCGTCAACTATGTCTTGACGAACCGAGATCGTCAAGCCTGCCTTGACATTCGCGGCAAATCGCCGTGCGGACGCGTCTACCAGGTGAGGTCCTGGCAGCCGTGGTGGTCGGCGGGTTCGACCTGCAGGGTGGCGTGGGCGATGCCGTACCGGTCGCGCAGGAGGTCGCGGGCGTCGTCCAGGACGTCGTGGTGGTCGGCCTGGGCCCGTGCCACCAGGTGTGCGGTGGCGACGTTCATCCCCGAGGTCAGGGCCCACAGGTGCAGGTCGTGCACCTGGGCGACGCCCGGGATGGCGGCCAGGGAGAGCGCGATCTCGTCGGGGTCGACGCCGGTCGGGGCGTGCTGGGCGAGGACCGTCACCACCTGGCGGCCGAGGGTGACCGCGCGCACCAGGACGAACACGGCGATGAGGAGCGCGACGGCGATGTCCCAGCCCGGGTTGCCGGTGAGCGCGATGAGCGCCCCCGCGATGAGGACCCCGACCGAGCCGGCGGCGTCGGCGACCACCTCGAAGTAGGCGCCGCGGACATTCAGGCTCTCCCGCGAGCCGGTGCGCAGCAGCAGCACGGCGACGAGGTTGACGGCGAGCCCGGTCGCACCGACGACCAGCATCGCCGTCGAGGCGACCGGCGGCGCGTCGCCGATCCGGCCGAGGGCTTCGACGAGGACGTAGACACCGACGCCGAGCATGATCAGGACGGTCAGTCCCGAGGCGAAGACCTCGGCCCGGTAGGAGCCGTAGGTGCGCCGCCCGGACCGGTCGATGCGGCTCGCGACCCGGGTGGCGACCAGGCTCGCGCCGATCGCGACGACGTCGGCCGCCATGTGCCCGGCGTCGGAGATCAGCGCGAGGGAGCCCGACACCAGGCCGGCCACGAGCTCGACCAAGAAGAAGCCCGCCGTGAGGGCGAAGACCGCCGTCAGCCGCCGGCGGTAGCGCGCCCCGACATGCCCGTCGGCGGGACCGTGCGGGTGGGCCTGGCCGTGACTCGGGCCGTGACCGTGGCCCGCGCCCATCAGGCCTCCTGCTCGGCGGTGGCGTCTGACGAGGTGCAGCACGCGTCGGTGCAGCCCGCCTCGCACTCGCAGCCGTCAGGACCCGCCGCGCTCGACCCGCCGGGACCGCAGCCGCAGGACTCTCCGCGCCAGGCTTCGAGCCCCTCCCGCACGGCGACACCGGCGATGATCAGCCCCGCGACGGGGTCGGCCCAGCTCCAGCCCAGGGTCGCGTTCAGCACCAGGCCGACGAGGAGCACCCCCGACAGGTAGGTGCACAGCAGAGTCTGGGTGGAGTCAGCCACCACCGCGCCCGAGCCGAGGGATCTGCCGGTGCGGCGCTGCGCCCACGACAGGAACGGCATCACGAGCAGCGATGCGGCCGCCAGGGCGATGCCGACCGTTGACGGCTCCGGCACGGTCGCGCCGAGCAGCGCCCGCACGGACTCGGCGGTCACATAGGCGGCCAGGGCGAAGAACGACCAGGCCATCAGGCGAAGTGCGCGGCGCTCCCGGCTCTCCGGCAGGGGATGACGGAACTGCCACAGGACGATCAGGCCGCTGGAGACCTCGACCACCGAGTCGAGACCGAACCCGACCAGGGCCACCGAACCGGCGACCAGTCCGGCGGTGATCGCGACGATGGCCTCGAGCACGTTGTACGTGACGCTCACCCCGGCGAGCAGCTGCGCGCGGCGGCCCAACCGAGCCCGCTCGGCCGCCGACAGTCGCGGCGAGGCGTGCGGAGTCTGGGTGCTCATCGGTTGGTCGCATCGCCGTAGGTCGGGCACAGCGTGACCGCGCTGCCGGTCGCAGCCAGGAGTTGTTCGGCGGCGGCGAGGACGGCGAGGAGCTCGGGGCCCGCCGCGAGCGACCACATGGTCGCCCGGCCCTGCGCGCGGAAGGTCACGAGCGCGCAGTCCCGCAGGCACGCCAGGTGGGCGGAGACCGTGGACTGCGCCAGTCCGAGATGGGCGGTCAGGTCCTTGACGTTGTGCTCGCCGAGGGCCAGATGGCGCAGGATCGCCAACCGGGCCGGATCACCGAGGCTGCGGAACATGCACGCCGCGGCGGACAGCCCGGTCACCTCGTCGACGTCTGAGGTCGGTCGGGCGGTCGCCCTGGTCGCGGTTCGCATCGTCATGGGGCGATGATATCGGACGCAGACGGGCTCAGCGGCGGACCTCGCGGGCCGCGGCGAGGGTGATGGCCTCCTTGGGTGCGTCCAGGAATCGAAACATGCGCAGGGGAGCCTGGGCACGCGCCGGGATCAGGAGCCCGATGCTGCCGGCCGGTCGGCCGGGCGCGCCGGCCAGCACCGCGCCGGTGACATGGATGCCGAGCTCGTGGTCGCTGGCGAACGCGGCGCCGCTGGTCGCGGTCGCCGTCCGGGCCTCCCTGGCCGCGTCCATCGTGAGGGCGTGCGGAAAGTTGTACTTGCCGCCGCCCGCGACGGCGGACACCAGGGCGTACCTCGCACCGACCCGTTCGAGCAGCTCGAGCGTGACGCCGTGCTTGGAGGCGTGGTGGGAGACCTTGAGGACGTCGGCGGCGAGGTAGTCGCGGCCACGGGCCGCTCGAAGCTCGCGCGCCAGGTCAGGGTTGAACTCCTGGACGAGGTCGGGAAAGTCGATGGTGGTCTGCGCCCAGGACGTGAACTGTGCGTCGCCGCCCAGCAGGAGCCGCCGGCTGCGTTGGGTCGTGGCCCGGCGGTTGATCCGCCCGGGATGGTCCGGGTCGGGTTCGGCGACGATGCTGGTGCCCGGGTAGTCGATCATGATCGTCAGCGAGGCGTCGTTGACCCCGACCCCGTGCGTGTCGAACCGGGTGCGCAGCCCGACGCCGGGGCCGAGGACGGTGACCTTGACCGAGTCGAGGTACATCGCCGTACCGCCGGTGGGCTGCAGCCGACGGATCCACGGACTCGTGTCCAGGCGCCGCATCAGGTTGTAGAACGACGGGTTCGGAAACGAGAACCCGGGCTCCCAGAACTGGTCGATGCAGCCGCTGGGCCCGTTGTAGCGATCGAGCAGGTCGTCGAACCCGCCGATGTGGTCCCGGTGCGGATGGCTCGCGACGAGCAGCTGGATCTGCCCCGGTGAGCCGGGCGGTTCGGTGAGGATCCCCGTCGCGGCGAGCGCCTCCAGCAGGGCGGGCAGCTTCGCGCGGGTCGCCACGTCGACGACGACCACCCGCCGGTGGGAGTCGTTGCTGTTCGGAGGCAGCACCAGCAGCTGGGTGTCGCCGTCCCCGACGTTGAGCAGGAAGTAGAGCAGCGCCTGTGGGTCGGCGTCGACGGCGTCGACGAACGTGCCACGACCCGGTCCCGGTGGCTCGAGGGTGGACTCCTCGACGGGCGCGACGGCGACCATCAGTCACCCCTCGCTCTCGAACGGAGACGGCGGTCCGAGCTCCAGCAGGGGCGCCGGCTCGGCGGACCGCCGCACGCTCGCGCTCGCGGTCGCGCCCGCGCCGGCGCCGGGGGAGCCGGCCTCGCCGCCGGGCGGTCCGTGCTGGACGGGCGCCGTCGATGCCTTGTGCGTGAGCCGGACGGCCGCATGCGCATCGGCGGAGATGTCGAAGACGGCGCCCGGGAACAACCGGCGCAGATCCGCGACCGGCTGCTCGGTGCCCCAGTCGAGCGCGCCGTCGACCCGGGCGGCGAAGGTGTCGCCGCAGCGCGGCGCGCGGAGCAGTCCGTTCGCCGAGTACAGCTGCGAGCGGAGCAGCGCGACCGGTACGGCCGCCTCCAGCCCGGCCTCGTCGAGGTCGGCCGGCCAGAACAGGCGACCGTGCAGATCGGCCGACGGCCACGGCCAGCTGACCAGGACCGCGGTCTCGCCGACGATCTCCTCGACCAGGACGTAGCGCCAGCCCGGATCGAGGTCCCGCGGCCCGGCCGCGGTCGCACCCAGGGACTCGGGCTCCCACCCGACCCCCTCGGGCACCACGGCCGGACCGGGGACCTCCATCGGACCTCCGCTCACTGCCTGCCTCGTCGGCCCGCCGGATCAGACCCCGTGACCGAAGTCGTTGTCGGCGGTGTTGAGCAGCCAGCCGCCGAACCGGGTGCCGTTGGGCGCCATCATCGGCGCGGTCAGGGTGGCTCCGTTCTGCTTGAGGATGCCCACGCCCCACGGGCTGGTGACCAGGATCTCGGCGCGCCCGTCGGCGTCGTAGTCCCGGGCGCTGCCGAGCCGGTTGTCGGCGGTGTTGAGCAGCCAGCCGCCGAACCGGGTGCCGTTGGGCGCCATCATCGGCGCGGTCAGGGTGGCCCCGTTCTGCTTGAGGATGCCCACGCCCCACGGGCTGGTGACCAGCAGCTCGGCCCGCCGGTCGCCGTCGAGGTCCCGCGCGAGGGCGAACTCGTTGTCGGCGGTGTTGAGCAGCCAGCCGCCGAACCGGGTGCCGTTCGGCGCCATCATCGGAGCGGCGAAGGTGTTGCCTGCCAGCTTGAGGACGCCCACCCCCCAGGGGCTGGTCACCAGGATCTCGGCGCGCCCGTCGCCGTCGAAGTCGCCGACCGGGCCGAACGAGTTGTCGGCGGTGTTGAGCAGCCAGCCGCCGAACCGGGTGCCGTTCGGGGCCATCATCACGACGTCGAAGGTGCTCCCGTTCTGGCGCAGCACGCCCACGCCCCACGGGCTGCTCACCAGGATCTCGACCTTGCCGTCGCCGTCGAAGTCGCCGACCGGGCCGAACGCGTTGTCGGCGGTGTTGAGCAGCCAGCCGCCGAACCGGGTGCCGTTCGGGGCCATCATCGGCGCCGCCATCGTCGATCCGGCCTGCTCCAGGATCCCCACGCCCCACGGACTGGTGACGAGCACCTCGGCGCGTCCGTCGCCGTCGAAGTCAGCCGCCGGGCCGAAGCTGTTGTCGGCGGTGTTGAGCAGCCAGCCGCCGAACCGGGTGCCGTTGGGCGCCATCATCGGCGCCCCCATCGACGCTCCCGCCTTCTCCCAGATGCCCAGGCCCCACGGGCTGCACACGAGGACCTCGGCGCGCCCGTCGCCGTCGAAGTCGGCCACGGGGCCGAGCAGGTTGTCGGCGGTGTTGAGCAGCCAGCCGCCGAACCGGGTGCCGTTGGGTGCCATCGTCGGCGCCGTCATCGTGGCGCCGGACTGCTGCAGCAGCCCCACCCCCCACGGGCTGCTGACGAGGATCTCGGCGCGCCCGTCGCCGTCGAAGTCCCCGCTCCGAGCGGCAAACCGTGCCGCCTGCGGGATCAGGGCGCGCAGGTTGGGACGCATCCCGATCCGCTGGCTTGCCGGCATGCCGGGGGCGTCCTGCTGGGGCGAGCCGCTGGAGCGCACCAGCCGGCGGGCGTCGGGCGAGCTCAGCCGACGCCGACCGCGGGCCCGCAGCACGCCCTGGACGCTGGCCAGGGCCCCGACGACGATCGGGGACGCGCTCGACGTGCCGGAGAACGTGTCCGTGTACCAGAGGTCGGCATTGCCACCACCCTGCAGGTCGCCGTACCCGGTGGTCGTGACCTCACGGCCCCACCCCTGCGCGTCGACCCGCGCGCCGTAGTTCGAGAAGCCCAGACGCGAGCGGTCCGGCCCGTGATCCCGGCCGTGGGTGCCGGGAGGCGGCGCGCCGGCGCCGACCAGCACGGCGCCCGAGGACGGGTTGGCAGGGTTGAACGGGTTCGTCCAGCCTGCGGGGAAGCCGGCAGGGGCGGTGCTGTAGATCGCGGCGTCGAGATTCTGCGACCCGTTGCCGGCCGCCTCGACCACGACGATGCCCTTGGCCACCGCGTACCTGATGGCGGCGAAGTCGTCCGGCCACCACTCGATCGCGATGAACCCGAGCTGGCCCTGCAGGGGAGTGGGTGCGTTCGGCCCCGGGCGGTGGATCTCGAGCAGGATGATGTCGCCGGCCTTGAGCTTGTCCGCCGCGGCCTTGATGGCGACCGAGCTGGACTGGTCCCGGAACGAGGACGCGCTGACGACGGCGTCGGGCGCGATGCCGGTGGCTCCGGCGGCGTTGCGGTCGGCGCTGATGACGCCCAGCACCGCCGTGCCGTGGTTGGTGTCCGTGCTCGCCGTCCCCGCCACGACCCCGCCCTGGTTGTTGAGCAGGTCCTCGTGGGTGAACCGCCACCCCCACTCGCAGTCGATGATGCGGACACCCTGCCCGCTGCCGCCCGGCACGACCCAGGCGAGCTTGGCGTCGACCCCGGCGGGGGCGGCGTTGAGGTAGATCTGCCGGTCGGTGAAGATCGGGGTGGCCGGCGGCGCGTCGGCGGCGTCCGGCTGCATGTCGTTGATCGAAGCCATCCGCTCCCGCGACCTGAGGTCCTGCGGCGGGCTGGCGGCGGGCTTGACGTAGGCGGCCTCGACGAGGTCCTGGGCCCGCAGGTCCGCGGCGAGCTCCTCGAGCCGGTCAGCCGGTGCGGTGACCCGGTAGTACTGCGCGAGATCGGGGACCGCGAGCTCCTGCGGCCGCTCGCCTGGCTCGGCGGTTTCCGGCGACTCCGCGGACGCCGCCGGGACGACGAGCGCCCCGAGCTCGTCGAGCTGGGCGCGCAGGCGCTCCTCGCTGAGGCCGAAGAGCGGCTGGGCGACGGCATCGTGCGCATCGAGGACGGCCTGCAGCGACGCGGTGTCGACCCGGGGCGAGATGAGGCCCTCGTGGGTGGCCCGGATGTCGGCGTCGGGCTTGAGGATGGTGATCAGTTCGGGTTGGCCTGCTCCGGCCGAGTCTGAGCCGAAAGGAGCGGTTTCATTCGTCATGACGTGTCGCACCTCTGTCGCTGTCGGGTTCTACCTTCGATGGACATTCGGCCGCAGGGCCGACGGTGGCGCCCACGCACTCGGGCCGAACACTGGTGCCCCCGAAGGTGGCCCGTGTGCCTCGATTGCGCCTCGACATTGCTGGACTTCGACATTGCTGGACTTCGAATCTAGCGAGGGCGGCTCCGGCGGTGTCAAGGGTTCGCAACGCCCTGGAAATGATCCGTTGACAGCGCAGGTAGACCGCGACCATGCTTCGAATTACTTGAGGTCGCCGTCGACGAGCACGTCGCGTCCGCGGTCAGTTCAGGAGAGCGGGTGCGTGCACCATGGCGGGAAAGAACGGACTCTCCAAGCAACTCTGGGCAGAGCAGTGGGCGGTCGACGCTTCGGTCAAGGCCGACAGCATCGAGAGCCAGCTGAACCAGGCCCTCGCCGTCCGGCCGCCCGATGCCAAGACGACCGTGACCACCGACGCCATCATGAAGCTCATCGACCGGAGCCGATCGGTCACGACCCGGGACCGTCGTCGGCGCGGGTTGAAGGACTCGTGGCGGGGCACCTCGGTCGGGCAGGCCTACCAGAGCCTGCACGCGGCCGAGATCCTCCTCCTGGACGTGCTGCCCGACGCCGAGGTCGACGCGATGGTCCCTCAGCTGATGGCGCGCGCGGCTGAGGTGCTCGCGCGGGATGATCCACGGTGGGTGGCGCTGGAGTCGTTGCCCGACCTCGAACCGGACGCCCGGCGGGCCTACCTGCGCAACCTGCTCGCTCTCATCTACGGAGCGGCCGACCAGGCCTACGTGCGGGTTCGGGACTTCCGCAACGTGCTGTACACGAGTGCCGCGCTGATCGCCGTCCTCATGGTGGGGCTGTGCGTGGCTGTCTCCATCCGGCCGGACGGGCTGCCGTTCTGCTTCACCCCGGGCTCGACGCTGCCCGACCCGACGACCGGTGATGCCGTGCAGGTCTGCCCGAGCGGCCAAGACGGACCCACGAGCGCGGACGTCTTCATCATCGCCGGGCTGGGGCTGCTCGGCGGCGCGCTCGCGGCCGCCTTCTCCATCCGCCACCTGCGCGGCACGTCGTTGCCGTACGACGTGCCGGTGGCCCTCGCGATGCTGAAGGTGCCGTCCGGCTCGTTGACCGCGGTCGCCGGCATCCTGCTCCTCGGTGGTGGCTTCGTGCCGGGCCTGTCGGAGCTCGACACCCAGCGGCAGATCCTCGCGTATGCGCTGGTGTTCGGGTACGCGCAGCAGATCGCGACCCGGCTCATCGACGAGCGGGCCCAGCGCATCCTCGAGGCGGTCCCGACCAAGCCCGAGCCCGGCCCGTCTCCGGCGCCGCCGCGCCGCGAGGCCGGAGAGCCGGGCGCCGGACTCGACAGCGACTCCCTACCCCGACGAAGCAGGGGCCGGAGCAGTGCAATCCCACCAGTGAAGGTCCCACCAGTGAAGGAGTGAGGAGAGATGGATCGCAAGTACATCGTCCTGCGGGACAAGAGCTTCACCGTGCTGCAGGAGCCCTTCGGCGGCGGTGCCGCCGCACTGGATCACGGTGACATACCGAGTGAACCCCGTGTCGAGACGGCCGACCTCACCAAGCGTGAGGTGCGCGACCTGGCCCGCGACCCCGAGGTCAAGGCGATCGCCGCGGCGATCCCGACCGACCTCATCCGCCCCGTCTCGGACAGCGAGGCCGGGGCCGTCGTCAGCGCGACCGCAGCTGCGGGCAGCACCTGGGGTGTCAGCGCGGTCGGCGCCGACCTGTCGACCCGTACCGGGGCGGGGGTCACGGTCGCGGTGCTCGACACCGGCATCGACGCGTCCCACCCCGCGTTCGCGGGCGTCACCCTGAAGGAGGCGGACTTCTCCGGCTCAGGCACCGGTGACGTGCAGGGGCACGGCACCCACTGCGCCGGCACGATCTTCGGACGGGACGTCGAGGGGACCCGGATCGGCGTCGCGCCCGGGGTGACCACCGCCCTGATCGGCAAGGTCCTCGGGAACGACGGCAGCGGGGACTCCGAGATGCTCTTCCACGGGATCCAGTGGGCGGTCCAGGAGGGCGCCCAGGTGATCTCCATGTCGCTCGGCTTCGACTTCCCCGGGCTGGTCAAGGCACTGGTGGGGCAGGGGTGGCCGGTCGAGCTCGCCACGTCGGAGGCCCTCGAGGCGTACCGCGCCAACCTGCGGATGTTCGACGCCTTGATGCAGCTGATCCGCAGCAACGCACCGTTCACCAAGGGGACGCTCGTGATCGCCGCGGCGGGCAACGAGAGCAAGCGGCAGATCAACCCGGACTTCGAGATCGGGGTGTCGCTCCCGGCGGCAGCGGAGGGCGTCGTGTCGATCGGTGCGCTGGGCCAGGGGGCGAACGGGCTGTCCATCGCCCCGTTCTCCAACACGTTCCCGCAGATCAGCGCCCCGGGCGTCGGGGTCATCTCGGCCAAGGCGGGCGGCGGCCTGGTGAGCTTCAACGGCACGTCCATGGCGACGCCGCACGTCGCCGGGGTCGCCGCGCTCTGGTGGGAGGACGTCGCCGCGTCCTCGTTGCCGGTCAACGCCCAGACGGTGACGGCTCGGCTGCTCGCGAACGCCGACATCACCGCGCTGGCACCGGGGGTCGACGTCGCCGACCGCGGCGTCGGCCTGGTCCGGGCCCCGTAGCGGGCGGGGAGAGGTCATGGTTGCGCCGTCCGACGCCTTCGAAGAGCACGAGCGCCTGCAGCGGCGACTCGACCGCTCGGTGATCGCCGGTCCGCTCTTGGATCAGGTGAGCGCCGAGCGGGGCGTCGGCGGCGCTCCGACCGAGCCGCAGGTGGTCGCCGTCGTCATCGACCTGAACTTCGACTTCGTCGCGGGCCGCGACGGGGCAGCCGCCCGGGTCAGGGAGCTGATCGAGCAGGCGGTGGCCGAGGTGGGTACCGCCGGGATCGAGCAGGGACGCAGCCCGGCCCGGCCCGGCGGCCAGTACATCGTCACGGCTCTGGAGCTGGCGGTCATCCAGCGCCTGGTGGCGCTCGACGCCGCGGCCGCGACGAAGCGGGAGCGCGCGATCTTCCACGTCTGGCCGGACTTCGAGGTGCACGCCCTGATCAATCGTTCGAACGCCACCGTCAAGGCGGACGCGGCGCGCGCGTCCTTCGCCGCGGCGGGACGGGACATCGTCTGGGCGGTGCTGGACTCCGGGGTGGATGCCGACCACATCCACTTCCAGGAGCACCACAACCTCGTCCTGCCGGCGCCGCTCGAGCATGTGGACTTCACGGGGCAGGGCGTGGCGACGACCGACCCCTACGGTCACGGCACGCACGTGGCCGGGATCATCGCGGGTCACGTCCGGTCGGCGAAGGCCGACACCCCGCTGAACGCCGTCGGGCGCGCACTCAACGACCACGGCGAGGCCGGGTACACGCCGCTGCCGCTGTTCGAGCTCTTCGGGATGGCGCCCGAGTGCAAGCTCGTCAGCTACAAGGTCCTGGACAACCGCGGGAACGGCAGCTCCAGTGCCATCCTGGCCGCCCTGGACCGGATCGAGCAGGTGAACAACTACGGCCGATCGCTGAAGATCCACGGGGTCAACCTCAGCGTCGGGTACGAGTTCGACCCCGAGTGGTTCGCCTGCGGGCAGAGCCCGCTGTGCGTCGAGGTCAACCGGCTGGTCCGGTCCGGGGTCGTGGTGGTGGTCGCGGCGGGAAACACCGGCTACGCCTACGCGCTCGACCGTGGCAAGCAGCAGCAGATCGCCGCGGGGCGACCCCTGACGATCAACGACCCGGGCAATGCCGAGCTCGCGATCACCGTGGGCTCGACCCATCGGGACATGCCGCACGTCTACGGGGTCTCCTACTTCTCGTCCAAGGGGCCGACCGGTGACGGGCGGGCCAAGCCGGACCTCGTCGCACCGGGGGAGAAGATCCTCTCGGCCGCGACGGGGTCGTTCCGCGACCGCGCGGCGAGCGCGGGGGTGGAGGTCGACTTCATCGAGAACAGCGGGACCAGCATGGCGGCGCCCCACGTCTCGGGGGTGATCGCCGCCTTCCTCTCCGTCCGCCAGGAGTTCATCGGCCGCCCCGAGGAGATCAAGCACCGGTTCACCAGCGCAGCCACCGACCTGGGCCGGACCCGCGAGTTCCAGGGCGCCGGCCTGGTCGACCTCATGCGCACCATCCAGTCGGTCTGACAGCGGTCGAAAGGAGATGACATGGCCAGTGAGCTCGCGGGCTACCCGTACAGCGAGGTCCGGTTCGACAAGGCGGCGCGGCTCGTCGACCCGGGCGACCGGATCGGCGTGCAGCGGATGGTGGCCGAGAACGCCGTGACCGACCTGGTGGTCCTCGCGCACGGCTGGAACAACGACATGGACGAGGCTCGGGTCCTGTATCGCACGTTGGCCGGGTCGTTGCGCGCCCTGCAGGACGGCGGGGACGGCCCGCTGGTCGGGAACCGGCGGCTCGGGCTCGTCGGGGTCCTCTGGCCGTCGAAGAAGTTTGCCGAGACGGACCTGATCCCGGGGGGTGCCGCGTCCTTCGGGACGGACCCGCGCGAGCACCTGGAACGCCGGATCGACGACCTGCGCGACGCCTTCGACGCCGCGGACGGCGAGGCGATGCTGGCCGAGGCGCGGTCGCTCACGGGATCCCTGGAGGACTCCGCCGCGGCGCGACGACGCTTCGCGGAGCTGATCCGGTCGGCCGTCCCGGGCGACGCCGGCGAGGACGAGGACGCCTCCCGGGTCTTCCTCGACCTCGACGCCGACCAGCTGTTCGCCCAGCTGGACGACCCGACGCTCGACGACCCGACCCTTCTCCCCCCGGTGGGAGAAGGGGGTGGCGGCGGAGCGGCGGTGCTCGACCTCCCCGCCGTCGGCGGGGATGCCGGCACAGGGCTCGACGGTGGGGCCGGGGCGGGGTTCGGGCTCGGGGGCATGGTCAAGGCGGCCGAGCGGCTGCTGAACTTCGCGACCTACTACCAGATGAAGGCTCGTGCCGGGCTGGTCGGCGGGCGTGGGCTGGCGCCGTTGCTGCGGGAGGTCGTGACCCCGCCGCTGCGGGTCCACCTCGTCGGGCACAGCTTCGGCGGCCGGCTCGTGACCGCGGCCGCGGCCTCGGACGACGGCGTCGCGCACGTCGACTCCCTCGTGCTGCTGCAGGCCGCGTTCTCCCAGTACGGCTTCGCCCAGGACTGGGAGCCGCACGTCGACGGCGCCTTCCGGAAGGTCCTGACCGAGGGGCGCCTCACCGGGCCCCTGGTCATCACCCACACCCGCAACGACCGGGCGGTGGGCATCGCGTACGCCATCGCCTCCAGGATCGCGAACCAGGTCGGCGCCGAGGTGGGCGGTCCGCGCAGCCGGTTCGGTGGCATCGGCGCGAACGGGGCACAGCTGACCCCGGAGGTCGAGCAGCTGGCGCTGCTGCCCATCGGGGGCCGGTACGCCTTCGCCCCGGGCCGGGTGTACAACCTCCGGGCCGACACCTTCATCGCCGACCACAGCGCTGTGACCGGCCGGGAGGTCGCGCACGCGATCCTGTCCTCGGTGGCCATCGCGTGAGCTGACGCTCGGTGGCGTGCGTCACTCCGGTGACCGGATGGTTGCCTATGGCAACAAAGCGGTCGTATGGTTGCTTGAGGCAACGATCGAGAGTGAGAAGTGCGAATGAGTCCCCAGAGAACTGCGCCGTCGTCCACTGCGCCGTCGTCCACCGCGCCGTCGTCCACCGTGATGACCCACCGGGAGGTGCTCGAGGCGCTCTCCGGTCTCCTGCTCGGGACGCTGGTGGCGATCCTTGCCACGAGCGTCATCTCGTCGTCGTTGCCGCGGATCATCCGCGACCTGGACGGGACCCAGTCGTCCTTCACCTGGGTCGTGACGGCCACGCTGCTCACGACGACGATCTCGACCCCGATCTGGGGGAAGCTCGCGGACCTGGTCAACCGCAAGCTGCTCATCCAGCTGGCGCTGGCGATCTCCGTGGTGTCCTCGGCCGCGGCCGGGCTCTCCGGGTCGGTGAGCATGCTGATCACGATGCGGGCGTTCCAGGGCATCGGCGCCGGCGGCGTGACCGCACTCGGCGCCGTGCTGATCGCCGACATCATCTCGCCGCGCGACCGCGGTCGGTACATGGGCCTGATGGGGTCGGTGATGGGGCTGGGCATGGTCGGCGGACCGCTCCTCGGTGGTGTCATCACCGACGGACCCGGCTGGCGCTGGAACTTCTTCGTCGGCCTGCCGATCGCGATCGCCGCGATCATCGTGCTCCAGAAGACCCTGCACCTGCCGGCGCTCGTGCGCCGCGCCGTGCGCATCGACTACGCGGGCGCACTGCTCCTCTCGGCCGGGATCGCGGGGCTGCTCCTGTGGGTGACCTTCGCCGGGCGGGACTTCGCCTGGGCGTCGTGGCAGACGGCGGCGATGGTCGGCGGATCGGCCGGCGCCCTGGCCCTGGCGGTGTGGGTCGAGTCCCGCGCCGCCGAGCCGATCATCCCGTTGCGGCTGTTCCGGAACCGGACCCTGGTCCTGTCCGTGATCGCCAGCGTCGCGGTCGGCGTGGCCCTGTTCGGCACCTCCGTCTTCCTCAGCCAGTACATGCAGGTCGCCCGGGACAAGACCCCCACCGAGTCCGGGCTGCTGACCGTGCCGATGGTCCTCGGGCTGCTCATCTCGTCCACGATCAGCGGTCGGATCATCAGCAGCACCGGCCGGTACCGGCGGTTCATGATCGCCGGCGCGGTCGTGCTCACCGCGGGTCTGGCCCTGATGGGGACGATCGGGTACGACACCAACCTCGCGCTCGTGGGCACCTACATGTTCGTGCTGGGCGCCGGGGTCGGGATGCTGATGCAGAACCTCGTGCTCGCGACCCAGAACACGCTCGAACAGGCGGACATGGGCAGCGGCACCGCGACCGTGGGCTTCTTCCGCACGCTCGGGGGCGCGGTGGGGGTCTCGGCGCTCGGGGCCGTGCTCGGCTCGCGGATCACGACGTTGATGCTGAGCGGACTGGCGAAGCTCGGGATCGACCCGGCGGCGCTGGGCGCGGGAACCGGCACGATCCCCGACGTCCAGTCGCTGCCGGTGCCGATCCGCACCGTGGTCGAGGCGTCCTACGGGAGCGCGATCGCCGACCTGTTCCTGATCGCCGCTCCGCTCGGGCTCGTGGCGCTCGTCGCGGTGCTCTTCCTGCGGGAGGTGCCGCTCGGGACGCGGTCCGGGGTCGAGCAGCGACGCGTCGCGGAAGCGATGGCGGAGCCTGAGTCCGCCGGGGCGCCCGGGCTGGTCGGGGCGGAGCGATGAGCCCCGCGACGGCCGGCGACCGCGCCACCGACCCGCCTCCCGCTACCGACCTGTCTCCCGCTACCGACCTGCGTCCCGCCACCGACCCGTACCCACGGGTCGAGCGCGAGCTCGGCCTGCTGATGCGGCGCGCGCGGGCGGCGGCCAGCCTGCTCGCCGAGCGGGTGCACCCCGACCTGGACGGCGGGGCCTACCCGCTGCTCGTCCACGTCTCCCGCGTCCCGGGCGTGCGCAGCTGCGACCTCGCCGCGTACGTCGGCGTCGGGCGGGCGACGATCTCGCGACAGGTGCACCGGCTCGAGGAGCTCGGCCTGCTCCTGCGTCGGCCCGACCCCCAGGACGCCCGCGGTCAGCAGCTCGAGCTGACCGAGGAGGGCGCCCGGCTGGTCGCCGAGGCCCGCGACGCGCGGCGCAGCTGGCTCCACGAGGCGCTCGCGGCCTGGGCGCCCGACGACGTCGCCACGCTCGCCTGGTCGCTGGGCCGGCTCAACGAGGCGCTCGACGAGGCCGCGCGCCGGGGCTGACGACCGGCGCGGACCGGCCGGCTGACGATCGGGTGGGGGACGGAGTCAGGCGACGTCGGCGGCGGGCGTGAGGCCGGTCCAGTTCGAGCCGACCAGCCGCGCGCGCACGTCGGCGGGCCAGGGCGCGGACGTCATGCTGCCGAGCGGAACGTGCACCGTCGTGACGGACCCGTGCGCCGCCTGGGTCGCGGGTCGGCCCTCGAACTCCGCTCCGACGACCGTGAACGCGAACGTGAGCGACGACGTCCCGACGCGCTGCACCGTGAGCTCGACCGAGATCCTCTGGCCGAAGCTCAGCACCGCGGTGAAGTTGACCGTCTGCTGGACCCGCGGCGCGGTCGGGAAGTACAGCGGGAGGTCGAGGTCCCGCATCAGCTGGGCCTCGCACGCCTCGACCCAGCGCATCGTGGCCGAGTTGTGCGCGATCCCGGCGGCATCCGTGTCGCCCCACTCCACGAGGCGTTCGATCCGGCAGTTTGCGGAGGGAATGGACATCGCGCGAGCCTATCCCGGCCGTGGCGCACCGAGCCTAGAGAGCCCGGAGGCCCACCAGCCAGGCCCGCGCCGCGGCCGCGACCGCCGGGAGGTCGGTGGTGAGCGCGTGGTCGCCCGGGACGACGACGACCGAGCGGGTGGGGCCGTCGGGCGGGAGCCCGAAGCGGTCCCGCGCGCCCTGCACGACGAGGACCGGCACCTCGACCGCGTCGAGCTCGGACAACCGGCTCGGCGCCTCCGGAGCGCCGGCTCGGCGCGGGGGCCGCAGCGGGAAGGCCAGGCAGAGCACGGCCACCGCGCCGGTGGTCGCCGTGGTGCGGCAGGCGACCCGGGCGCCCGACGAGCGCCCGCCGACCACGAGCGGGAGGCCGGCGAACTCGTCGTCGCGCACCCGCTCCACGACCGCGATCCACGCGGCGTCGAGCGTCGGTGCGCGCGGGGGAGCGCGGCGGCCCGCCACGCGGTAGGGCTGCTCGACGAGGGCGACCGCGAGGCCCGCCTCGTGGGCCGCGGCGCTCACCGCGACCAGGTCGCGCGCCGCGATGCCTCCACCCGCCCCGTGGCCGAGCACGAGGGCAGCGCGCGGCTGGTCGACCGGGTGCAGGTGCACCACCGCGGCGCCGTGCGGGGTGTCGATGCTGATCGCGCGCATGTCCCGATGCTGGCACGCCGGCGGCGGCCCTAGCCTGGCGACGTGACCGTGGACCCGATTCTTGACGCGCTCGCCATCGCCGACGTCGACCGCCCCGGCTGCCTGCGGTTGCTCGCCGGTGCTGCGCACGACCCGGCCGTCGTCGCCGCGGAGGCCGAGCTCGCGGCCCGGCTCGGGACGTTCAGCACGGCGCCGCTCGACCTGGCGTGCACCGACCCGATGGTCTGGCTGGCTGCTTTCCTCCGGCGGACGCCCGCGGTCCGCAGGTGGTACCGCGATCGGGGCGTCCCGGGCGAGGTCATCGCGGCGACCTTCGCGGACGTGGGCCGGAACCTCGCGAAGAGCCGGAGTGTGCACGGCCGGTTCAGCCTCGAGACGTGGGACTGGTTGATCCCCCACTACACCGGCATGATGTTCGCGCTCGGGCGGCTCAACTTCATGCTGCACCCGGCGCCGGCGCCGATCGACGGCGTGCTGACCGCGGGGGAGTGGTACCTGGGCATCCATATCCCCGAGTCCGGTCCGCTCACCCCGGCGGCCGTGGACGCCAGCCTGGCCCACGCGGTGACGTTCTTCGCCGAGCTCTTCCCGCAGGAGGCGGTGCGGACGGCCGTCTGCGAGTCGTGGCTCCTGGACCCCGGCCTGGTTGCCGGGATGGTGGCAAGCAACATGGGTGCGTTCGGGCGGCGGTTCACCGCGCTCGCGCCGGCGTACGACGACGCCACGGCGGGCCTGTTCTTCGTCTTCCGGACCCGTGACCTCGGCCGGGTGCCGACGCTCCCGCGCGACACCGCGCTGCAGCGGCTCGTCCTGGACCGCGCCGCCGGCCCGGACGGGTGGCAGATCGGTACGGGCTACCTGCGGCTCTAGGTCCCCCGCCGCCTGCCGGGCGGGCGCCTCAGGTGGGGTTGCGCCGGACGGTCATCCGGATGTCGTACCGGTCGCCGCGATAGATCGACATCGCCCGCTCGATGGGGCGCCGCTTCTTGTCGTAGCCGATCCGCTTGACGATGAGCGCCGGGCTGTGGACCGGGACCCGCAGGAGGTCGGCCTGCTCCTGGTTGACGACGGTCGGCAGGATCACCTGGTCCGCCTCGAAGAGCTCGATGCCGTAGACGGCTCTGAGGATCTCGTACAGCGACTGATCGAGCGGTTGCTGGTCGAGCCCGGGGGTGAGCCGCGCCGGCAGGTCGATGGTCTCCAGGCACATCGGGATGCCATCGGCCATGCGGACCCGCTCGAGGTGGAACACCATCTCCTCGGGGCTGATCACCAGCTCCTGACCGAGGGCTGCACCCGCCGAGACGTGCGAGATCGCGAGCAGCCGGGACGACGGGCGGAAACCGCGGGCGGCCATGTCCTCGGAGAACCCCGTGAGCTCGGAGCTCTTCGAGATCGTCGGATCGGCGACGAACGTGCCGTCGCCCTGGACCCGCACCACGTAGCCGGCGCTGGCCAGGCCCGAGATCGCCTGGCGCAGCGTCATCCGGCTCACCCCGAACCGCGCGGCCAGCTCGCGTTCGGGCGGCAGCCGATCCCCGGACTGGAGCAGCTCGATGACCTCGATCAACCGGTTGCGCACCTGCTCGTGCTTGGCGGTCTCGGAATCGAGCGCGATCGCCCCGAGCGCGTCGGCGAGCTCGGCGCTCCTGGCGATGTCCGTGTCGTGGCTCATTTCCCTACGTCCCCTGCGCTTGCGTGTCGGCGCTGCCTGGCCGTCGGCCGGAGCGTACCGCCGACGGCGACCCCGCAAGGCCGTTCGCTGGCATCGGGGGGCTACCGGGTGCGACGGTGCGCCTGCTCGTCCTCAACGCGCATGTCTCCTTGTTGTCGTCGACTCCGAACTGACGGGATGCTCGCTCCCGCATTGGTACGGACCACTGATCGGTCGGTATCGCTGGACCGGGTGCTGAACAGTCTGCCTTCTGGTGATATCTCACCGCAACCCGGCTATCTCGCTGTGAGGTTTGACACGTCGCCGGTTCGCGGCGTACGTTTCAGCCCACCGAAAGGTCTAGACCTTAAAGTACCGCAGGGAAGCACCTTTCCTCGCCCAGTCCCTCGACTCGGCCCTCGTTGAACCCCGTCCAAGGAGAACCGCCATGGCACGAATGTCGACCAACCCGCGCCGCAAGAAGGTTGCTGCGATCGCCGCGATCGGCCTCAGCCTCACCCTCGCTCTGACCGCGTGTGCCGGCGGGTCCGACGCCGCGGATGCCGACGCCGCCGAGGCGCCGAAGACGACGCTCACGTTCTGGCACTACTTCACGGACCGTGCCGACCTCTTGCAGGAGCTCGCCACGCAGTACGAGGACGAGACGGGTGTCGAGATCAAGCTCGAGCTCGTGCCGGGCGACGCCCTGCCGCAGAAGTTCCAGGCTGCGGCCCAGGCCGACCAGCTCCCCGACATCTCCGCCGGCTGGACCAGCGCCGGCGAGAAGCTCGCGCCGTACGCGCTCGAGGGCAAGATCCTCAACCTCTCGACCGTCGACGGCGCCGCCGAGTGGTTCGAGGAGTTCGCGCCGTCCGCCATCCAGGGCGTGACCTACACCGACGACAACCAGTGGGACGTCGACCCCGGCGCCTACCTGGTGCCGCTGGACACCAACAACATGCAGATCCTCTACAACAAGGACCTGTTCGAGCAGGCGGGCATCACGGACCTGCCGACCGACCTCGACGAGTTCATCGAGGTCTCCCAGAAGCTGCGTGACGCAGACATCCAACCGTTCGTCTCGGGCTTCTCGTCCTGGCCGCTCGGCTCGCTCGCGTCGATGTACGTCGACAACGTGGTCCCGGCCGACGTCCGGACCGCCGCCTACGACGGCAGCGGACGGTACGACACCCCGGAGTGGATCGAGTTCCTCACCGTGTTCGAGAAGCTCGCCGAGGGCGGAGTCTTCGCCGATGGCATCCTCGGCTACGACATGCCGGCGGCCGAGACCTTGTTCGCCTCGGGCCAGGTCGGCATGATCTTCGACGGCTCCTGGGCGCTCGGGGTGTTCAACGAGACGAGCCCCGACTTCAAGAACTACGGGGTGTTCATGCCGCCGTCGGTCGGTGACGAGACGCTCTACATCCCCGGTGGCGTCGGTTCGACGATCTTCGTCGTCGGTACCTCGCCGAACGCCGACGCGTCCGTGGCGTTCCTCAAGTGGCTGACCGCGACCGACCAGCAGAAGAAGTACGCCGAGGCCAGCTTCAACATCCCCGCGAACCGCCAGGTCGCCGAGGAGCTCGAGCTCGACGAGAACATCGCCGCGTTCGCCGCAGGGGCCGACAAGCTCACCCCCGCGTCGCCGGTCGCGATGCAGGGCGCCGTGGTCACCACCATGACCGCCGGGCTCCAGCTGATCATCGCGGGCTCCGACACCCCGGCGGCCGTGGCCGCCCGGATGCAGCTCGCGCAGGAGACCGACCTCGCGCAGTAGTCGGTCGCAGCAGGCCGACAGGCAGGTCCCTTGATCTGCGGGTGCGCTCGCTCCCCACGCCGCGAGCGCACCCGCACCCTTTCGAGAGGAACACCGATGAGCAGTCCCCGCGTCCTTGCTCCGGCGCATCGCGAGGCCCCCGGCCCACGGCGCACCGTGGCCGGCACTCCGGCTCCGAACCGCCTCGCCAAGCGCTACAGCCGGGCGCGCCGGATCGAGATGGTCACGGCGTACCTGTTCATCCTGCCGACGCTGGTGCTCTTCCTGGTGTTCAGCGTGTATCCCTTCGTGCGCACGGTCGAGCTCAGCTTCACGAGCTGGGACGGGCTGTCGAGCACGTTCGAGCAGGTGGGGCTGGACAACTACGTCGCGGCGCTCCAGGACTCGGTGTGGTGGGGATCGATGGGCAACGGCGTGTTCCTCGCCGTCATCGCCCTGGTCTTCATGCAGGGGCTCGGCCTCCTGCTCGCCGTCGGCGTCGATCGCAAGATGAAGGGCCAGACCCTCTACCGCACGCTGTTCTACCTCCCGCCGATCCTGTCGGGAATCGTCGTGGCCACGATCTGGAAGTGGCTCCTGGAACCCAACAACGGCGTCATCAACGCGACCCTCGACAGCATCGGGCTGGGCGCGTTGGCCCACCCGTGGCTGGGTGACCCCTCCACGGCGCTCTGGGCGATCTCGCTCGTCTCGGTCTGGCAGGGCGTCGGCTACCCGTTCCTGCTCTTCCTCGCCGGGCTGCAGGGGATCTCCGGCGAGATCTACGAGGCGGCCCGGATGGACGGTGCGACCGGTCGACAGATCTTCGTCAAGATCACGCTCCCGCTCCTGCGGCCCGTGATCGGCATCGTCAGCGTGCTGACCTTCCTCGGGGCGATGCAGACCTTCAACCTGGTCGTCGCGATGACGAAGGGCGGTCCGGGCTACGCGACCGAGGTGCCGATCCTGCACATCTACCGCTCCGCGTTCGGTCCGAGCCCGGACTTCGGCTACGCATCCGCGCTGTCGATCATCTTCGGCGTCCTGCTCTTCGGAGTCTCGATGATCTCGCTGTACCTGTCTCGTCGATCGGGAGGCGAACCGTCATGACCGTCCTGCTCAACCGCCCCGACCTGCTCGAGGATCCGCCGGCCCGTCGCGGCCGGCCGCGGCTCAAGGCCCCCCGGGTCCTGCTGCACGTCGCCCTCGCGGTCTGGGGTCTCGCCTCGGTCCTCCCGCTGGTGTGGATGGTGTCGGCCTCGCTGCAGACCAACGCGGAGATCTACGGGGGAGTGCACCTGATCCCGAAGAGCCCGCAGTGGAGCAACTTCGTCCAGGCCTGGCAGCAGTCGTCCTTCAGCGACTACTTCGTCAACAGCGTGATCTACACCGTTGCGGTCGTCGCCGGAACCGTGTTCCTCGCCTCGCTGTCCGCGTACGCCTTCGCCCGGATGCGGTTCCCCGGCAAGCGGGCCCTGTACGGCGCGCTCCTCGTCTTCCTGTTCATCCCGATCCCGGGTGCGTTCATCCCGCTCTACCTCGTGCTGGCCAAGCTGCACCTGCTCGACACCCAGCTCGGCTACATCCTGCCGATGATCAACGGCAGCCTGCCGGTGGCGATGTTCATCCTGCGGGCGTTCTTCGAGCAGCTCCCCAAGGAGCTGGAGGAGGCGGCGTTCATCGACGGCGCGTCCCGGGTCCAGGTCTTCACCAAGATCGCGTTCCCGCTCGCCCGCCCGGCCGTGGCCACGGTCGTGATCCTCACCGTGCTCGGGGTCTGGAACGAGTACGTGCTCGCGTCGGTGGTCTTCAGCAACCAGGCCCTGCTCCCGCTGCAGGTCGGGCTGCTCGCCTTCCAGGGCAGCTACTTCAGCCAGTACGGGCTGATGATGGCCGCGACCACCATCACCACGCTGCCGATCGTGATCGTCTACCTGCTCTTCCAGAAGAACATCATCCGCGGCGTCATGGCCGGGGCGGTGAAGGGATGACCGACCTGATCCTGGCCGTCGACGGTGGCCAGACCGGCACGGTCGCCGTCCTGGCGAGCATCGGCGGCGTCATCCGGGGCGTCGGGCGCGGTGGGCCGATCCGGCACCACGAGGAGCCCGACGCCGAGCGCTTCGTCCGGGACGGGCTGGGCGCCGCGGTCGCCGCCGCGATGCTCGGCGCGGCCGACGGCGACGTGGTCGCGGTCAGCTGCCTCGCCATGACGGGGTCGGCCGCACTCGCGGACCGCGTGATCCGCGAGCTCGTCCCGGCGCGGCGGTGCACGGCGCTGGCGAGCGACACGTTCGCCGCGCTGGCCAGCGGGACGGCCGGCGGCGGCGGGATCGGCCTGATCGCCGGGACCGGCACGGTCGCCCTCGCGCACGGCCGCGGGGCCGACGACGTCCTGGTCGGTGGCTGGGGCTGGTTGCTGGGCGACGAGGGTGGCGGGTTCTGGATCGCGATGGAGGCGCTCAAGGCCGCCGCCCGCGACGTCGACGGGACCGCCCCGAGCACGGCGCTCACCCGCGAGGTCGCCGAGCGGCTCGGGCAGAACGACCTGCGGGGCGTGTACAACCTGGTCACCGGTCAGCGGCTCGACCGCACCGCGATCGCGGCGCTGGCCACCTGTGTCGTCGCGATCGCCGAGGCCGGTGACCCCGTTGCCGCCGCCATCCTCGACCGCGCCGCCGACCGGCTGGCGGACCTCGTCGTGGCCACCGTCGCGGCGGCGCCGTTCCTCGACGAGGACGAGCGGCTGATCGTCCCGTCCGGGGGAGTCCTGCGCCCCGGCGGCTGGGTCCTGACCCGGCTGATCGCGCAGCTCGCGGTACGGACCCCCGCCTTCCGGGTCGTCGTGCCACAGGTTCCCCCGGTGATCGGCGCGTACTACCTCGCGCTCGGCCTCGCCGGCATCCAGATCGACCACGCACTTCGAGACCGCGTCACCGAGCAGGTCCGCGCGATGCCGGCCCTGACCTCGAAGACCGCGATCGCGTCGCCCGCACACCCAACAGATTCGCTCTGAGGAGACTTCTCATGCACATCACACAGGTCGAGTCCGAGCACCAGCGCGGCACGCTGGTCGCGAGCCTGCGGGGCGCGGTGATCGCCTCGTGCCAGGCGGGCCCCGAGAGCCCCCTGAACACCCCGGCGATCCTCGCGTCGCTCGCGCTGAGCGCCGAGCTCGGGGGTGCCCAGGGGTTCCGGGTCGACGGCCCGGCCAACGTCGCGGCCATCCGCCAGGTCAGCCCGCTGCCGATCTTCGGCATCAACAAGGTCGACCGCGACGGCTACGACGTGCGGATCACGTCCACCCTCGCCGACGCCCTCGACGTGGTGGCGGCCGGGGCCAACCTCGTCGCGCTGGACGGAACCCAGCGCGAGCGCCCGTTCGGCGAGACGCTCGCGCAGATCATCGCGGGGCTGCACGCGGTCGGCGTGCCGGTGATGGCGGACATCTCCACCCAGGCCGAGGCCCGGGCCGCGGTCGACGCAGGCGCCGACATGGTCGGCACCACCCTCGCCGGCTACACGCCGTACACCGAGGAGCTCGACCGCTTCGGGCCGGCGTTCGGCCTGCTCGCGGAGATCCGCGACCTGCCGGTGCCGGTCGTCGTCGAAGGACGGATCTGGACCACCGACCACATCGCCGCCTGCTTCGCCGGTGGGGCTTACGCCCTGATCATCGGCTCGGCGATCACCGTCCCGGAGCTCATCACCCGCCGGTTCGTCACCGCCGCCCGCCAGGCGCAGGCGCAACGGGGCGCGGTGTCCGCATGAGTGCCATCACGGACTACTTCGCCGACGCCGGGGCCCGCCTCGCCGATCTCGAGCGGACCCAGGGCGGGGCCATCGACGCGGTCGCTGCGCTCGGCGCCGCCGCGATCGGCGACAGCCGACCGATCCACATCTTCGACACCGGGCACCTGATCAGCCACGAGTTCATCGCCCGGACCGGGGGGCTCGCGGCCTACACGGCGCTCGGGTTCGGGGCGAGCGTCGACTCCGGGAACGAGTGGATCGGCGCGGAGCGCGGCCGGCTCGACGCGAGCGGGGAGCGGTCGGCGCAGCTGCTCGTCGAGTGGCTGTTCGAGCAGGGCACGATCCTGCCCGGCGACCTCCTCGTGCTGAGCTCGGTGTCCGGGACCAACCTGCTCGTCGTCGAGCTGGCGATCCAGGCCCGCGCCCGCGGGGTCCACGTCGTGGCCGTGACCGGCGCAGCGTTCTCCGCCGAGCTCACCAGCAGCCACTCCTCGGGCTCGCGCCTGTTCGAGGTCGCCGACGTCGTGCTCGACAACTGCGTGCCCTTCGGCGACGCGGCGCTGGCCATCGACGGCGTCGACACGCCGGTGGCGGCCTGGTCGGGGCTCGCCGGCGCGGCGCTCATGTGGGCCGTCACGGTGGGGATCATCGAGAAGTGCGCAGCGGCCGGGGTCGTGCCGTCGATCTACACCAGCTACAACCTGCCCGGCGGCGCTGCGACCTACGCGGCGACCCGGGCGCACTACCGGGAGACCGGGCGGTGAGCGGGGGCGCCTACGCCCGCTATCTCGCCGTCGTGCAGGCGCAGCTCGCGTGCGCCGGTACCGACCGCGTGGCGGCGGCGGTGGCGGCGGCCGCGGAGCTCATCGTCGAGCAGGTCCTGGCCGGGCGCGTCCTGTACGCGTTCGGCGCGAGCCACGCCGGCCTGCTCGTGCAGGACCAGTTCTACCGGGCCGGCGGGCTGGTCCCGATCTGGCCGATCCTGCCGGCGAGCCTGATGCTCAACGTGGAGCCGGTCACCGCGACGAGCACCCTCGAGCAGACTCCCGGGGCGGCGGCGGAGATCCTCGCCGACGTCCCGCTCGGGGCCGGCGACCTGCTGCTGATCGTGTCCGTCTCGGGCCGCAACCCGGTCACCGTCGAGATGTGCACGCTCGCCCAGCAACGCGGCGCGACGGTCATCGCCCTGACCAACGTCACCTACTCGTCCGCCGTCGACGGCCGAAGCGGGCCGCGCCTGTTCGAGGTGGCCGACGTCGTCCTCGACCTGCCCGGGGTCGTCGGAGACGCCACCGTCGTCCTTCGTGACGACCTGCCACCGGTCGGACCGACGTCCTCCGCCGTGGGCGCGGCGATGCTCCACGGGCTCATGGTCGAGGTCAGTGCCCGGCTCACCGAACGCGGCGCAACCCCGCCCGTGTTCGCGAGCGCCAACCTCGACGACTCGACGGCGTGGAACGCCCGCTGGATCGCGGCCTACCGCGACCGCGTCACCTACCTCTAGGCCGCTCCCACCAGCGACATCTCGCTCGACCCGCACGGCGCGGCCATCCGCGTCGATCCGCCCGACCCCGAAATGACCCACGAGGAGACCGCACTCATGCCCACCACATCTCGCTTCCCCCGCTGGGCCGGTGCCGCGGTCGCGGTCGCCACCCTGGCCGGGACGCTCCTGCTGCCGACGTCCGCAGCGACGGCCGGCCCGGCCACGCATGCGCCAGGCGCCGGACGGGGCGTCGTCGACGAACAGGTCGACTTCATCCTGTCGGAGCAGCTCGCCAGCGGTGCGATCCTCAGCACCGGCACCCGGATCTCGCCGTACTTCGCGAACCTCGCGGCGCTGGGCCTGCTCGCGGCCGACACGCGCGCGGCCCGCGCCGGGACGCTGAAGTGGATGACCTGGAACCTCGGCCACCTCAACGCGGCGGCCGTCAACGTGCCCGCCAACAGCGTGTTCGACTACGTCTACGACCCGGTCGCGCGGACCGAGACGCCGACCGGCGACTTCGACTCCGTGGACAGCTACGCCTCGACGGCTCTCAACGTCGCGTTCGCGGCGTACTCGAGCAAGGACCCCGCCCTGCGCGGCTTCGTCCGGAAGAACATCGGCGTCTACGAGGCCATCGCGGACCTCGTGATCACTCCGGCGCCCACCGGTGTGCTCGTCGTGACCGGTCCCGACGCCGGGCTGACCGTCGCCAAGCCGAGCTACCCGATCGCCTTCACGATGGACAACGCCGAGGTCTACTCCGGCCTGGTCGATCTCGCGAAGCTCGAGACGCTCCTCGGGCGGCACGCGAAGGCTGCGTTGTACCAGTCGTGGGCCGCGGCGACCAGGAGCGCGATGGTCGACAAGCTCTGGAACCCGGTCAACGACAACTGGGACTGGGCGTACGCGAACGCCAGCAACACCGATGTCTTCTACGCGCAGGGCACCGCGCAGCTCTGGCCGATCATCTTCGGGGTCGTCGCCCCAACCGACCCCCGCGCACTGGCCGGCTGGGGGCAGTTCGTCGCCTCGTTCCCCGCCTGGTACGACGGGGAGCTGCCCGACTCCTACCCGTGGGTCTCGGTCGCCCGGGCCGCCCAGCTCATGGGTGAACCCGCCCCGGCGGACGCGTTCCTCGCGGGGATCCATGCCCGGTACGCCCCTGGCTTCGGCCTGCCGACCACGTGCGGCGCGGCCGTCTGCGGCGAGTGGTACGACGCCGAGGCCGGGTGGTTCCTTCTCGCGAAGACGGCCGGCCTCGAGCTCTGCCGGACCGCGGGCGCACCGGCTCGCTCGCGCTCGCACGGGCACTGCTCGTGACTGCCACACTCTCGCCGAGCGCCGGCAGCCGGCGTCGTCGGACAGGGAACAGCTCCTCGCGCGGAGCGCATAGCATCGCGATCAGCTCCGGTCGGCGGACGCACTGGGTCCGTACGGCCATCGCGCTCGCGGCCCTCACCGGAGCCGTTCTTCTGCCTACCTCTGCGAACGGAGCACCGCCCGTGACCCCCGAACCGGCCGCAGCACCGGCCAGCTGGATCACCGAACAGGTCGACTTCATCCTGTCGAAGCAGCTCGCCAGCGGCGCGATCCTCAGCACGGGCACCAAGATCACGCCCTACTTCGCCAACATCGCCGCGCTCGGGCTGCTCGCCGCCGACACCGCCCCGGCTCGGGCGGGGGTCCTGTCGTGGATGAGCTGGTACCTCGACCACCGCAACGCGGCGGCGCCGAACGTGCCGGCGCAGAGCGTCTTCGACTATGTCCTCGACCCCGCCACGGGCATCGAGACGCCGACCGGCGACTTCGACTCCGTGGACAGCTACGCCTCGACGACACTCAACCTCGCCTATCGGGCCTACGCGAGCGGGGACCCGACACTGCAGGGCTTCGTCGAGGCCAACATCGGGACGTACGAGGCGATCGCGAACCTCACCACGTACGGCGCCCCGATCGGGGTCCGGATCGAGTCCGGCCCCGAGGCAGGCCTGACGATCGCGAAGCCGACGTACGCGGTCGCCTACACGATGGACAACTCCGAGGTGTACTCGGGGCTCGCCGACTTCGCCGCACTGGAGACGTTGCTCGGCCGGACCGCGCAGGCGACCTACTACGCGTCGTGGGCCGAGTCGACCCGGGCCGCGATCGTCGCGAAGCTCTGGAACCCGACGAACGACAACTGGGACGCGAGCTACGCCAGCCCGAGCAGCACGGACGTGTTCTACGCGCCCGGGGTCGCCCAGCTGTGGCCGATCATCTTCGGGGTGGTCGCGCCCAGCGATCCGAAGGCCGTGGCCGGATGGGGACAGTTCTCGGCGTCGTTCCCGTCGTGGCACACCGGGGTGATCCCGGACTCCTACCCCTGGGTCTCGATCACCCGCGCTGCTGCGTTGATGGGCCAGACCGCACATGCGGAGAGCTACCTGGCCGACGTGCACGCGCGGTTCGCGCCGACCTTCACTCAGCCGACGTCGTGCGGCCAGGCCCCCTGCGGCGAGTGGTATGACGCCGAGGCGGGCTGGTTCCTGCTCGGGAGCCTCCCGGACAGCCAGATCTAGCTCGTCCACGCGAGTCAGCCGTAGCGCCGCCTATCTGGCGCTACGGCTGACACGGGTGGGAGGTCGCGACGGGTGCGGTTCGTGCGATCGGTGCCCGACGGCGGCGTGGCGCGCGCGCTGGCCCGCGGCCGGGCCTGACGACGCTTCCCGCCGCGGCCGGGTGCGTGTGGGTGGCTCGTTCTAGAGTGATACACATGTAGTGTGTCGCTTAGCGTGGATATGATGAGCGTGTGGAGATACCAAAATGCGGGGATAAGCGCCACACGGGCGCGTTGGTGGTGCGCGCAGGTTGGTACGGAAACGAACCTCAACGCCGGCAACGGTGGCTTTGCAGACCCGTCGCCGGAAAAGCGCACAAGTTCACCGAAGTCCTGCCGCGCATTAGCGCAACCACGGGCCCACATCGCTGTGAGTCGTGCTCCACGATGCTCGAGGCGTGGGAGGGCCAACCTGCTC
>NZ_SDWW01000089.1 GCF_004168625.1 Pengzhenrongella frigida | reverse complement strand
GCTCACGATCGCCAGTGCGGTCGAGGAGCAGACGGCGACCACCAACGAGATGTCCCGGTCGGTCACCGAGGCGGCCAACGGTTCGGGGGAGATCGCCGCGAGCATGCTGCGGGTCGCGTCGTCCGCGGCCGAGGCGAGCGGTGTCCTCGGCGAGATGGGCACCTCGGTAGACGATCTCGCGCGCATGTCCGCGGACCTGCGTGAGCGGGTCGCTGCGTTCACGTACTGACCTCGGGGGCGCGCCTCGCCGGCTGCAGGGGCGCGCCCATGGCGACGCCCCTGCAGCGGCATCGGCGCGCCCACCGGCCGTATCGGGCAATTGCCACGGACGTCGAGGTACATCACTCAACACGCCCCGTGCACGGTCGATGAGGCTCCTGACCCCGCAAGCGCGGGACTCGGAACGACGAAAGTGTGGAGGGTACGAGTGACGCGGATCCGGGTCCTTGTGGTCGATGACTCGGTCGTCGTCCGCCGCCTCGTCGCTGATGCTCTTGCGGGCGAACCGCAGATCGACGTCATCGGCACGGCGGCCAACGGGCACATCGCACTGACGAAGATCGAGCAGCTCGCCCCGGACCTCGTCACGATGGACATCGAGATGCCCGTCATGGACGGCATCGAGACCGTCCGGGCCCTGCGCCGTCGCGGCGACAAGATGCCGATCATCATGTTCTCGACGCTCACCGAGCGCGGCGCATCGGCCACGTTCGACGCGCTCGCCGCCGGGGCCACCGACTACGTCACCAAGCCCGCGAACCAGGGCAGCGTCGCCGCGTCCTTGGCGAAGGTGGCCGAGGACCTCGTCCCGCTGATCAAGGCCCTCGTGCCGCACCCCGGGGCGGGCCGGCCCACGCTGCCCCGCACGTTCGGGGCCCCGCGCCCGGCACCGGCGACCGCGGCTCCGGGCGGCGCCGCCGGCCCGGCCCGGGCGAACTACCGGACCGCAGAGTTCCGGGCGGCGCCCGCCGCCGCGTCGTCGTCGGGCGCGATCACCCTCGCTCCCCGATCGGAGCCGCGGCCGGTTCGACTGGTCATCGTCGGCTCCTCGACCGGTGGGCCCGAGGCGCTCTCGCGGATGTTCCAGGCGATCACCAGCCCGCTGCCCGTTCCGATGGTGCTCGTGCAGCACATGCCGCCGGTGTTCACCCGCCAGCTCGCAGCTCGGCTCGACCGCCTGGGCGCGACGACCGTGGTCGAGTCGGCCGGCGACGAGGAGCTGCTGCCCGGGCACGCCTACATCGCGCCCGGTGACCGTCACCTCGAGCTGCGCCAGACGGCGCGGGGTGCCCGCACGTTCCTCAGCGACGGCCCCCCGGTCAACTTCTGCCGGCCCGCCGTCGACATCCTCTTCCGCTCGGCGGTCACGGCCTTCGGCGGTGACCTCCTCGCGGTCGTGCTGACCGGCATGGGGGCGGACGGCCGCACCGGCTGCGAGGCCGTGGTCGGCGCAGGCGGGACCGTCATGGTCCAGGACGAGGCCTCGAGCGTCGTCTGGGGCATGCCCGGCGCCGTCGCCATGGCGGGCTTCGCGCATCGCATTCTTCCGCTCGACCAGGTGGGGGCAGCCCTGGTCGGCTCCGTGCTCAAATCCGCCCTCGATCCCACAGGAGGTTCCCGGTGACCCTCGCCACTGAGACATTCACATTCGTCGCCGATCTGGTCCGCAAACGCAGTGCCATCCAGCTCGAACCAGGCAAGGAGTACCTGGTCGAGAGCCGGCTGCTCCCGCTCGCACGGCACGCGGGAATGACCGGGGTCGACGAGTACGTGCGCGGGCTCCGGGCGGTGCCGCGACCTGTCGAGTACGAGAAGGTCGTGGAGGCCCTGACCACAAACGAGACGTCGTGGTTCCGTGACGCCAGCCCGTTCAAGGCGCTGACCGACCACGTGGTGCCCGAGCTGATCCGCGAACGCCCGGTCACGCGTCAGCTGCGTCTGTGGTCGGCGGCGTGCTCGACCGGCCAGGAGGCGTACAGCATCATCATGGCGCTGCGCGACTCCGCGCCGGAGCTCTCAGTCCAGATCACCGCGACCGATCTCTCGGAACAGGTGCTGGCCCGCGCGCGCGCCGGTCGGTACAGCCAGCTGGAGATCAACCGCGGCCTGCCGGCCAAGATGCTCGTGGAGCACTTCACCCGCGTCGGGATCGAGTGGGAGGTGAGCCAGCAGATTCGTCGGGGGGTGACGTTCTCCCGGCACAACCTGCTGCACGCCCCGCCGGCCGGGGGACCGTTCGACATCGTCTTCCTGCGCAACGTTCTCATCTACTTTGACCTCGCGACGAAGCAGGAAGTGCTGCGCCGCGTCCAGTCCGTCGTCCGCCCCGGGGGATTCCTCCTGCTGGGCGGCGCAGAAACGACCATCGGCGTCGATGACGCCTGGGAGCGGGTTCCCGTCGGGCGCAGCTCCGTCTACCGACTGAACGCCCGGAGGGCAGCATGAAGGCGCTGGTAGTTGACGATTCCCGGACTATGCGGCGGATCGTCGCTCGCATCCTCCAGGACCTCGGGTACGAGACGGATGAGGCGGGCGACGGTCAGCAGGCCATCGACCTCCTCGAGGCGGGTGAGGTCTACGACCTCGCCTGCATCGACTGGAACATGCCGGTGATGGACGGGCTCGAGTTCGTCATGGCAGCCCGTGCCCGCACGGACTGGCGCGCGATGACGCTGATGATGGTCACGACCGAGGCCGAGCACGGCCAGATCGTCCGCGCGCTCGCCGCCGGTGCCCACGAATACATGATCAAACCCTTCACCCCGGACGCGATCCGGGACAAGCTCGAGCTGCTCGGGCTGATTCCTGCCGAGGAGACGGTATGAGCGCCATCGGGATCTTTGACTCAGTTCAGCTGACGGCGATCGCGGAGGAGGTGTTCGCCGCGATGGTCGACGGCGAGCCCGGCCTCCTGCTGCCGTGGTGGGACGGGCCCGCCACGGTCACCGACCCGTTGCACGCGTGGGTCGATCTGCACGCGTCGTACACCGGGCGGGTGCTGCTCACCACCGACGCCGCCACCGCGGACGACCTGGCGCGTGCGCTGCTCGGGATGGACGCGGCCGAGGTTGTGTCCGAGGCTGATCTGGTCGACGCGTTCGGCGAGGTCGCGAACGTCGTCGGCGGGAACCTCAAGGCCCTGCTCCCGGAGCAGGGAAAGCTGACGATGCCCCTGGTGAGCCGGCAGCCGCCGTCGCACGAGGGAGCGTTCCAGCTCGACGAGGTGCTGCTCGCCTGGCGCGGGCGCCCCCTCGTCATCTCGGTATGGAATCTGTGAACCGGTCACCGCAGTGATCCGGTGTGAGAACAAGCTCGACGAACAGGCAAGGACGAAGACATGTTGAGAGTGGTGATTGCCGACGACAGTCGGGTGATGCGACAGATCGTCATCCGCACGCTGCGACAGGCGGGGTACGACTGGGAGATCACGGAGGCGGCCGACGGCGCACTGGCGCTCGAGATCGTCGCGGCGGAGCAGCCGGACCTCGTGCTGTCCGACTGGAACATGCCGAACATGACCGGGATCGAGCTGCTGCGGGCCCTCCGGGCCAGCGGGGACGACGTGCCGTTCGGCTTCGTCACCTCGGAGGGGTCGCCGGAGATGCGCGGTGAGGCCGAGGCTGCCGGGGCGCTGTTCCTCGTCGCCAAGCCGTTCACCGCGGAGTCGTTCCGCGACGTCATCGAGCCGGTGCTCGCGTGAATGCCAACGGGAGCATCGATACGCCCCTGCCCGGTGCACTGGATGTGCGTGAGGTGCTCGAGGGTCTGCTCGGGCGCGATGTCGACGTGACGACCGGTGGGGCGATGGTCAACCCCACGGCCGACGACGGTGCGATGGTGGGCATCTACGTCGACAACTACCTCAAACTGGCGGCCATCGTGCTGTTCGACCTGCCGCTCTCGGCTCGGTTGGGCGCGGCCATCGCGCTCGTGCCTTCGGCGGGTGCCGAGTACGCGATCGAGGAGGGCGCGCTGACCCAGGCCCTGTTCGACAACAGCTCCGAGATCCTCAACATCGCGGCGTCGATGTTCAACGCCGAGGGGGCGCCGCACCTCAAGCTGGATCGGGTCTACGCACCCGGCGACCCGCTGCCGGCCGACGTCGCGCAGTGGGTGCTGGCCTACGTGCGCCGGCTCGACCTCACCGTGACCATCAAGGGCTACGGCGAGGGCAGGGTCTCGGCTCTGGTCATCTGACTCAGGTCCCGCCGCTCTCGGCGCGCCGTCCGAACAACGTGCGGTTCGACTCGCCGGCGTGGCCCCTGGTGCGGGCCGACCCGCTGGCGTGGCCCCAGGTGCGGGCGGCGTCGAACGGGCGGCCCGCGAGACGAAGCGTGCGCGCAGGTCGGGCTGGGCGTTGAGCGGGTCGTCGAGCGACGGGAGGTTGCCCGCGACCGGTTCACGCACCGGTGAAGTCAAACTGATCGGGCGCATCGAAGAACGGGCGCTCGGGCGCAGGGTTGTCGTTCGCGGGTGACGGAGCCCCTGGTGGAGCCGGCACCGATGAGCCCGGCGTCGATGAGCCCGGTGGTGCCCCGGTCGGCGGTGGATCCCCCTGCCCGTGCGCGTGTGCGTGCCCGCCATGGCGTGCGGTTTCTTGTCCGATCGGGTGTCCGTTCCGGTCGCGGAACTGGTAGCTGACCAGGGCGATGCCGTCGCCGGTGTATCCGGGGGTG
>NZ_SDWW01000088.1 GCF_004168625.1 Pengzhenrongella frigida | reverse complement strand
TCCTGCTCGTCCTGGCCGGCGAACTCATCGGCCGCTCCCTGTTCTACGACTCCATGATCCGCATCGGCATGTAGCCCGACCGAGCAGACCTCAGGCCCGCCCCGAGAGATCGGAGCGGGCCTGAGGTCTGCTCAGCCGTCTACCTAGGCCTCGTCGACGGGCGTGCCGGCTTCGGTGGCGTTCCACCGTGCGACGAGCTTGCTCACCGCAGCCACGCGATCGGTCACCCCGACCGCCTGCTCCGCGGGGTCGGCCGAGGCCGCGCCGGCGGCGAGACCGACCAGGAACGCCGTCATCGGCGCGCCCGGCCGCGAGGGACCGTGCGCGACCTCCTTGATCAGGGCGAGCAGCGCGACCGTGTTCGCGTCCAGGACGGACCCGTCGACCCCGAGCTCCGCGCTGACCTCGCGGAGCCACCGGGCCATCACGGCCATCTTGTCGGTCTCGTCGGCGCTCATCGCCGTTCCCCCACGACGTCGTTCATCCACTGCCACGCGGCCACGACGGCGGGGAACCCGCGGGTGGTCAGGCCGAGAAGGATGACCTGCTCGATCTCGGCCACCGTCGCGCCCGCGTCGAGGGCCTTGCGCACGTTGGACCGGACCGCGCCCTCGGCCTGCGCGCCGACGGCGATCCCGAGCTTGACCAGGCGGGTGGTCTTCGCGTCGAGCGGGCCGGCCGCGTCGACCGCACTGGCGAGCGCGTCCTGCTGCGCGGCGACCGCACCGAAGCGGTCGCGGAAGCTGACATAGATGTCGGGCAGATGCTCGTGCATGGGGCTCCTTTGTCTTTCCCGCATCGTGGCACACCCGGGAGGCCGGTCGACGACGCGCCCGGGACCTCAGCCCACCGGTCGGGATCGGGGAGAATGGGGGCAGGACCTTTGCCGACGGCACCGCCGGCATGACCGTGGGCGGCCCCGCCGCCCTCACCGTGGGCGGCACTGCCGCCCTCACCGTGGGCGGCACTGCCGCCATGAGAGGGGACCACATGGTCACCACGACCGACTCCCCGACGCCGGGCCCATCGATCCCGGCCGAGAACACCGTACTGGTCGCCCTGCTGGCGGACCGCGCCGCGCTGGACGTCACCCTGGACCGGTTCGCCGGTGCGTTCACCGTGCTGTCCGGCCTGCTCGTGACGTCGTCCGACGCCGCCGTGCTCGACCGGGTGCGCGCACCGGACCTGCTCGCCGACTGGCCGCTGCCGGGCGACGTCGACTGCGCGCGCGGCGTGGACCTCCTGCGTCAGTCCGGCGCGGCGCCGGAGGACGAAGCCGTGGTCCGGCGGGACTACAACCGGCTCTTCTACGGCCCCGGCCCGATGATCGCCCCACCGTACGAGTCCGTGCACCGGTCCGAGGAGCGCCTCGTCTTCGAGCAGGAGACCATGCAGGTGCGGGCCGCCTACGCCGCGTTCGGCCTGGCCGCACCCCGCCTGAACAAGGAGCCCGACGACCACCTCGGGCTCGAGCTCGGCTTCCTCGGCGCGCTGTGCGTGCAGGCCATGGATGCGATCGATGCGGGCGACGAGCCCGAGCTGGTCCGGGTCCTCACCGGGATCCAGGACTTCCTCGACGAGCACCTGCTCGAATGGGGTCCGCAGTGCCTCGCCCAGGCCGCCGAGGGCGCGACGACGCTCTTCTACCGGGGAGTGGCCGCGCTCGGGCTCGGCACCCTGCGGTCCGCGAGGGACATCTTCCTGCCGCTCCCGTGACCGACGGGTCGGGCCTCGCCGGGGTGCAGCGCTGGCTGTCCCACCAGGCCGAGGAGGTCGCCCTCGAGCTGGTGTGCGCCGAGCACCCCGGCCCGGTCAGGGGCATCCCGGGGCGCACGGTGGTGCGCCTGTCGGGGTGTGCGCGCGAGCTGGCGAGCCATGAGCTGGTCGAGCTGCTCGGGCTCGGCGCGCGACAGGTCGCGGTGCGGCTCGACGGGTGCGCCGAGATCGACGACGCCGCGGCCCACCTGGCCCCGATCGTCGCGCTGCTCCGGGCCGGTCTGGTCGACCGGCTCACGATCGAGGGCGTCCCTCCCCGTTCGCCGCTGCCCGACGGCGGCGCCGGGAGCACGCCCGAACCTGTCGCCCCGGGGGACCGTGGCCCGCGCCGCCGGCGCGCCGTGCTCGAGGCGGCCGCCATGCCGGTCTCGCGCCGCCGCCTCCTCGGGCTCGGCGGCCCGGCGGGGCGTGAGCTGCCGCCGCCGTCGGCCGAGCCGCACGACCGGCTGGTCGCCGCGGTGCGCGCCCTCGTCGTGCCCACCGCGGCCCTGGCGGCGCTCGCCAGTCCGACGCCGCACCTGGTCGCGAGCGGCTGCACGGCGTGCGGGGTGTGCGTGCAGGCATGTCCGACGGATGCGCTGAGCCTGCGGCACGGCGCCGGCGGCGAGAACCTGTCGATCAGCACGCTGCTGCACCGCCCGGCGGTGTGCAACGGCTGTGCCCTGTGCGTCGACCTCTGCCCGGTGGACGTGCTGCTGGTGGCCGACCGGTGGCCGTGGAGCCGGCTGCTCAGTGACGACGAACATCCGGTGGTCACGGTCACGACCGCGCTGTGCGCGCGCTGCTCGACGAGCTTTCCGGTCGCGTCGGGTGAGAAGCTCTGCCCGGTCTGCACCTACCGGCGGCGCAACCCGTTCGGCTCGACCCTGCCGCCGGGAGCGGTCCTGGCCCCCGCCGCCGAACCGGAGCCGCCGTCGGCCGATCGATGAACCGGGGTGCGTGCCGTCCCTAGGGGGTCGGGTCCAGGAATCGCGCCCGGGTCTCGCCGAGCACCGCGCGCTGGTAGTCCCGGCCCGTCTCGATCGACACGAACCCCAGCAGCAGGCGGCCGATCACCCGCCAGATGTCGGCCTGGGCCGAACCGGCCAGCTGTTCGCCCAGGTTCGGCAGGGTGGGGACGAGGGCCTCGTCCACGATCGCGTGCTGCCGGGCGCGCAGGTCCTTGCCGAGCACGAGGTCACCGGCGGACCAGGCTGCCGCTTCGTCGCGGCACAGCGCGACGACGTCCGGCAGGTGGGCGAGCACCGGCAGGTGCGGGGCTACCAGCGCCGCATGGTCGACCTCGAGCGCGAGGAGATCGGCGTCGGCGCCGCGCCGGCGGGCCCCGCGGGCGTGCACGTCCAGACTCATCAGCGCGGCGGTGAACATCTCGGTGTCCGCGCCCAGCCAACGCACCCCGGCCCGCCAGGCACCGGCGAGCTCCCCGGTGCGCAGCCGGGCCACGGTCTGCCGGTCCGGGGTGGCCAGGACCGCGGTGAACGCCTCCCACGCGCCCGCCCGCTCGCCGGCCACCCGGGCGACCTGGTCGAAGAAGGCGGCGGGTGCACCGGCCGACAGCGAGGGCGGGGGCGTGGGGGTCTCGGGCATGAGGCCGAGGCTACGTGCCTGACCCCGCGGGCCGCCGCCAGCGCGCACACTGGCCGGGTGGTCGTCCAACCGGTGAGTCCCCAGGTCGTCGTGGACCTGCTCGTCGATCTCGCCGCGTCGCTCGAGCCCGGACGTCGATGGCGCATCGTCATCGACGGTGCGCCACCGACCCGACCCGGGGCCCTCGCCGATGCGCTGGTCGGTCCGCTGCGCGCCGCCGGCCGGCCGGTGGTGCGGATCAGCGCGGGCGACTTCCTGCGCCCGGCCTCGCTGCGCTGGGAGCACGGGCGCGAGGACCCGGACGCGTTCTACGACGACTGGCTCGATCTCGACGCGCTGACGCGGGAGGTGCTCACCCCGTTCGGGCCGGGCGGCACCGGCCGCTACCTGCCCTCGTTGCGCGACCCGGTGCGGGACCGGTCCACGCGCGCCGCGCGCCTGCAGGCACCCGCCGGTGCGGTCCTGGTGCTCGACGGCAGCCTCCTGCTCGGACGCGGTCTCGATCTGGACCGCACCGCCCACCTCGCGGTCCGTCCGGCCACGCTGGCGCGCCGCACGCTCGCGCACGAGCGCTGGACCCTGCCGGCGTTCGCCCGGTACGCGGCCGAGGTCGACCCCGAGCGGGGCGCCGACGTGGTCATCCGCGTCGACGACCCCCGACACCCGGCCCTCCTGCGCGGCGGGACGGCGGACCGGGCCTGACGGGTCGCCCCGGTACGGTGCAGCCATGACCGCACGACCCGCGATCGACGGCGACACCCGCCGCAGGCCCGACGGCGGTCGCGTCCGCCGGGTCCTCGGGCTCGCGCTCCTGGCCCTGGTCCTGACGGTGCCCACCGGATGCTCGCTGCCCGACTGGCTCGGCGGCTCGACGCCAGCCCCCCGGGAGTCCTCCTCGGCAGCGCCGGCCGCCGCGAGCCCGACCGGCGATCCGGGTCCGGGCGACCTGGCGGCGGCCGCCCGGTCCGGGGGGACACCGGCGCAGTCGGGCGCGGTGACGCTCGCGTTCGCGGCACCGGGTCCGCCGGTCGCCGCCGCGATGCAGGACGACGGGTCGGTCGTGCTGACCTGGACCGTGCCCGCCGCGAGCACGCCGGGCGCCGGCGTCCCCAGCAGTGGCGCCACGAGCGACCCCCTCGGGTCCACGCCCGGCACCACCGCACCCGTGCCGCGTCGGCTCGCCGCCGTCCTCGCCGCGCCGCCGGGCCTGCGCTTCGAGGCGAGGTCGGACCGATCCGTCGCGGTGCTCGGGAGCGGGCCAGACGTCGTGGGCGCCCTGCCGCGGGTGGTCGTCGTGGACGACACCGGGGCGCCGCTGGTCGCTGACCTGGTGGTGCGGGCGACCGATCCCGGACTGCTGGACGTCCTTGTCGACCCCGGACCCGCGGGGAGCGCCGCCCTGACCTTCGGCGCGACGCCCCTGGTCAGCGCGGACTGGGGTGAGCGCGAGGGTGGTCGCTCGCTCGCCGTCGTGCCGGCGTCCTGGGTCCGAGCCGGCAGCGTCGCGGCCCTGGACGCGCTGTGGTCGGCGCTCGTCGTCGTGGCGCCGGACGCCGACTCGACCTCGATGCACGACCAGCTCACGTGCCACGCGCTCGGAGCGCCGACCAAGGACAGCTGGAACCTCGAGCCGTGGCGTCCGGAGGTCGACGTGCTCACCCTGCTGGCGGCACGCTGCAACCCCTGACGGGGGTCCGTCGGGCTACTTGAGGGTCACCTTGTAGACGCGACCGGCCCGGTCGTACGTCGTCCACTCGCCCACCTGCTCACCGGCGGCGAAGTGGCCCGAGCGCAGCAGTGTCCCGTCCGTGCGGAACCACTCCCAGTAGCCCTCGAGCAGCCCGTCGCGGCGTCGACCGCGGGCCCGCAGGCTCCCGTCGCGGTGGTGCTCGAGGTGCTCCTGCTCGTCAGGGTCCTGCTCGTCGTGGTCCGTTCCTGGCATGGCGGCTCCGTTCGCAGGGCGGCTACGCAGCACACCCTAGCCCGGATCTTTCACGGGGTGCCGGCGCGCGGTCGTGACGGCGCGGTGGCCGTCGTCGCGGTGTGATTTT
>NZ_SDWW01000087.1 GCF_004168625.1 Pengzhenrongella frigida | reverse complement strand
GCGAAAATCACACCGCGACGACGGCCACCGCGCCGTCACGACCGCGCGCCGGCACCCCGTGAAAGATCCGGGCTAGGGTGGATCAATGGTTCGACTTCGCGACTGGATCCTGGCCGGAGCCGTCATTCCAGCCGCGCTTGTTGTTCTGCCCGGCCTCGTCGTGGCGGTCAGCATGGGGTTGGACGGCGCAGTGCAATCGCTGGGAGCGATACTGCTTTCACTCCTGCTCCTCACGCCGCCAGGCGCAGCCTTGGGTGCTCTCCTGGGACTCATCGTGCTTGCCTTCGCCCGACGCCTCCCTGCTCGGGGAGAACCACACCGAACCGCGGCGCTGATACGAGCGAGCCTCACCGCAGGGATAGTCGCCATCGCCGTCAGTGTCATCCTCATTCGCTTCACCGCCAGCGACGGCCTCTCCGTGCCCCAGATTCTGGCCTACAGCATTGCTTTCGCAACGATTCCGACGGCCCTGGCCGCAATCACGCTTCGACGGTGGCAACCAGTTCTCGCTCCTCCCGCCGCGGCTTGCACGAGCAATGCTGAAGACGTCCCTCGAGCGCCGCACTAACCGGCGCGACGCGTTCGAGCGGCGCCCTGAAGATCAACCCGACCATTCCCGTCGAAGACACGGCCTCCACCCGTGACCGCCTCATGGGGCCCGGTTCGGACAGCACCCAACTGGCTTTGTGGCGATCGACGTCCAGCATTCGTAGGCATGGCGGGGAAGCACGGGCGTCGTTCGGGGCGGGTTGGCGTGTAACTCGTGGAAAGGACGCAACCGGCCCCGCGGTAGCGTCGCCGTGTGGCAAACCGACATGATGAGTTGATCGCGGCAGCTGAGCAAATGATTCGCCCGCACCGCGTCGGTGACCGCCTCTTCGGAGACGTGGGCGCCACTCTCGTCACCGTGGCCGGCAACCAGTACGCCGGGGTCTGCATCGACACGGGCTCTGGCACCGGCTTCTGCGCCGAGCACAGTGCGATCGCCACGATGGTCACGGCCGGTGAGTACCAGATCGCCAGGATCGTCGCGGTGTGGCGCAACGAGACAGGTGACCTGCACGTGTTGCCACCCTGCGGACGGTGCCGCGAGTTCATCCGCCAGATCGACCCCGCCAACCTCGACACCGAGATCGTCCTGGGGCGGTACCGGTCTGCGCCGCTCCGCGAGCTCCTGCCCGAACATCAGTGGCCCGAGGCGCTCGATCATCCTCACCGTCCCGACGACGCGGCACCGTCCGTCGAACCGAGTGCCGCAGACGGGCTCGACTGAATGCTCGGTGGACGGCGCGGCCAGGATGACGACGGCGAAGCGCTGCGCCAACGGCTGCACGACGTCTACTGGATCGGTGGCGGCAGTGGCGCCGGCAAGTCGACCGTTGCCCGCCGTGTCGCGGCCCGGCACGGTCTGGGTCTGTACATGTCCGATGACGTGATGGCCGATCACGCCAGCCGGAGCGAGCCCGAAGACGCGCCGTTCTTGAGCGAGTTCCTCGCCATGGACATGGACGAGCGCTGGGTGAACCGATCACCCCAGACGATGCTCGAGACGTTCCACTGGTTTCAGGGCGAGGGCTTCGGCGAGGTCATCGACGACCTCCTGCACCTTCCCGCAGGACCACCGGCTATCGCCGAGGGGTTCCGCCTGCTCCCTCGCCTCGTGCAGCCCTTGCTCGCCTCACCGAATCACGCCGTCTGGCTGCTCCCGACACCGGACTTTCGTCGGGCCGCCTTCTCCAGTCGGGGCTCATCGTGGGAGATCGCAGGGAAGACCAGTGATCCGGCCAGGGCCCTGGAGAACTTGCTCGAGCGTGACCGGATGTTCACCGATCGCCTCCGCGAGGAAGCGACGAGTCTCAGACTGCCCATCATCGAAGTCGACACCGCGATGATTGAAGACGGCCTCACCGACCGAGTCGTGGAGACTTTCGGACTCTGAGCCGGGATCGGGCATCCAGGTCGGGACCGCCGCTTCGCTGTCGCAAAGTGCTGGGTCGCCGGCGTCCTGAGTGGTGGTTAGTGGCTGCGCGGTCATGAAGTTCCCCGATCGCGACACCATGGTTTCCTCCTCACGTCCTCGGGCCCGGTGACTTGGGGTCTCGTCGCTTCGGCCTGCCCTCCGGCTAGGAGAGCGAGGACCGCACTCAAACCCCGATGCGCTGCGCCATCTCGTCACCGGGCAGGTGCGATGATCCAAGAACCTCGCTGGGCGCGAGCTGTTCGAGCAAAGGATCGTCGCTGTGCAACTCCGTTCACCTATCGGGTCACGCAGTACGACCCCCTGGACCGCGACACGGACGGCTTCTACATCGGCGAGGTTGACTCGATCAGCGACGAGGGACCACTCGAGGCCGCCTACCTTGATGCCGTCGACGCCTTCGCGTGCGAGCTCGGGGTAACCCGCCTAACCATTCGGTCACCCCGCTTGAATGGCGACAGCCCAGACGATGCGCCGCGGGCGCCAGGCGAGATGCTCGCCACCTTGTTTGGCAAGGATCTCGCGGGCTACGTCGACGGTGCTCACGTCGACATCCCCGGCGCACGCCTGCTAGTGCAGGACATGCTCCGAGAGCCGGCGCAGCGGTGTCTGCTCGAAGCCGAAGGTCGCATGCTCGTCGACGTCGGGTGGGACGTCTACATGTACATCGGCGCCGCCACGCCATGTCCGGTCGCCGTGGCGGGCGCACTCGCGGGAGGCCTGTTCCCCGAGCCGTTCGACATGTCTCCGGCCGACCCCGCGGACGGGACGCCTGACCACGGAACTGACGGTTCCGTACCGGTCGGTGACACGTTCTGGGCGGACGTGGACCGCCTCAGCGCCTCTGAGGGCGCCGTGCTGCTGCAAGAGCTTGGGGCGTGGACGCGGTGGCACCGCCTCACGGCCGACTCGCCACGCGTTGTTCTGCGCCCTCGCGCACAGGTCTGGGTATGGCCTGACCTCCTGCCCGACGTTGGCGCCGCGATCGCGAGCCTGCCATCGGACGAAGGCGTCACAATCGTGTGGCTTCCGGCTGAGGGTCCACTCCGTGCTCGCGACGTCATGTACGACGACCTAGAGGAAATCCCCACCCTTCTTGCGGGCGCCCGAGCCGCGATGTGGCGGGACGGCACCGAGGACACCGCTCCTCTGCTCGAAGCCTTTGTCGCTGATGACGACGGCGTGATCCGCTCCCGGGGGAGGACCTTCAACGCACTTTGCGGCCTCTGAGGCGGGGCGGTGGCTTACGACGAGGCCGAGGCCCAGCGCACACGGATTGACTCGCTGGCCCCCGTGCTCCTGTTGTCGGAAATCAAACTGCGGCGCCGCCGTGAGAAGAAGGAGGGACGCCGCCGGAGCCTGCGTCGTTGATTCCGGATCCCCTGAGGCGTTCACCTACGGTCAACACCGCATTGCTGTCGTTACGTGACGATCGCTAGCTGTCGTTGGGCGTATCCCGTGAGGTCATCCCGCGGACCGGTGTGCCGTGGCCTATCCGAGCCCGGAGCCAGGAGCTTGCAGGAACGGCGAGGATGAGTTCATGAGCCCAAAGGACGCTGCGAATCTCATGGCGCTTGACCGCTTGGCCGGCGCAGTCCAGATGAAAGGGGACGCCGGTGACGAGCACTGGCGCTGGTCCGTCTACCGAGCCGTCTTCGAGCGGGCCGAGCTGAGGGAGCAACTTCTCGACGCCGCACTCGAGGAGGAGGACCCTGCACTCTCGGTCGGTGTGGCCTTCGAGATGCTCGAGCGAGAACCGGGCAGCGCGGCGGCCACATGGGTTGGCGTTGCACCAACTAACGACCGAGACCGTGTCCTGGCCCGGGCGCGTGACGTGGCGACACTTCGCGACCATCAAACATCGGATGCGAGAGCGTCGGCGGAAGAAGTAGGTCGATGGTCGGACTGGCTTCAGCGAAGAGCAGCAGAGTCGACCTCCAGCATCGCGGTCCAAGAGGCACTCGAAAGCGACGGCCGCACACGCCGTATCCGTGGAGGTGCGAAAAACCGCCTTCAGGCGAGCCAACGTCCATCACGCTAAGCGTGCCAGCGGTTAACTGTCGCCAAGCGGCGTTGGAGGCTCCGCAGTGAACGGTTCCGAGCATGATGGGGACCGAGCGTTTCCGATCCGACGGTCGAGGGCAGAGGCACATCATGCGATTCGCCGGTTCAGCTTCGTGGTCGTTGAGCACCTCGGTGGACGCGATGCCGCATGCCGCGCTGTATATCCGCGACGCGCTCGAGTTGAAGCCCGTCGTCGATGACGTATCGCCGCCGCCGCTGAGTCACCGGCCCCCGGACCGCTTGAGCGTTCTGACCGAAGAAGAGCGAGACCAGGCTGGCGCGCAATGGCCCGGTTGGTGGCGGGCGATCCTGAGCCTCGAGGCTCGGACGCACGAACCATCCGATCGGCGAGACTTCGCTGCTTGGCTTGCGCCAATGGCTGCCGAGCGTGCCCGCACCGTCGGCGACCCGCCAGACTTCGACGCCCTCACGGGTAGCCCCACCCTCAAGAAGGCCGTCGTCGAACTCTTTCGGGAGGCACACAATTGGAGCGACCACACGAGATCGCCTGACCCGGGCGAGGCCTACATTCCCTGGGCGATTACCCGCGATGTCGCGGAAGAAGTCGCAGCGCGCCACGGTGTCTCTCCCCGCGAAGTCCGCGGCGTGGTGATCCTCCTCGGAGTCGAAGGTGTCTGGTCCAACGTTTTGGAGCCCGGCGTCGTCGTCTGCTCCCTCGGCTGCCTCGGGGACGACGCGATCGCGACAGATCTGGTCCGCACGGCATTCGAGACGGGTCTCTACCGCTGACGACCTGACGGACGCGCGGCGCGAGAGTCCGTTCGTTGGCACCGCAAACCTGTCGTTACGCGACCGTCGCTAGTTGTCGATTGCGCCTATCGCGCGGGTGTCATGCCGGTGCCAGAGCATCCGCTCGGGCAACCTCGTTGGTCGACGTAGTCGGCGATAGCCATGATCGCGTCCAGACGCCAGCGCGGGTTGACCTCCGCAATCACCTGGGCGACGTCCTCCAGGGTGACTATGGCGCCCCGTAAAAGCCCAATCGGAGGCGGGGCGCAACGTAGACATCATCCTTGGGCAGGTTCGACCAGTCGGAGTCGAAGGCGCGCTCTTCGGCCAGATCGAGGGTCGTTCGAAGATCGGTGCGGCGCTCTGCAATGAGCACATCCAGCCCATCACGGAAGCCCGACGTCATGGGCGCGGTCGGATCCGGCAGCGCCACGGTGTTGAGCACCCCTGCATCGTCGATCCACATGCTCGCAGTGTCGCAGCCCACGCGGCCGAACCGGACCTAAGACTCGTGTACGAGTCGCCGCGACCGAGCGCCGCTTACCTGTCGCTTAGCCTGGATCCACCGATGGGGGTTTGTCGGTGATGGGCGTGGTGACGTGAGAATGCCCTTCCGACCTGGGAAAA
>NZ_SDWW01000086.1 GCF_004168625.1 Pengzhenrongella frigida | reverse complement strand
TACGAGACACTCCATCAAGTCGCTCTCGCGGCCTGAACCACTCAACCCCGCGAGTCAACCAAACCCGGGGCAGTCCCACCAGCTCAACGACGTCACGCAGGGCATCTGGAAGCGCCACCAAGCCCTTGTGCATCGCCCGAGCCCTGGCCGTGGCGTCGATCTGCTCCTGTAACCGCTCATACGCGTCGGCGTCGACGAGCGCGCGGGCGTCGACCCGACGCATCGCCGCCAGCTCCCGCCCGACCGAGCGATGGTGCGCCGCTACCACGTGCCGGGCGATCCCAAAGAACCACGCCACGGGCCTGCCAACTTCGGGACGGTAAGTGGCGGCAGACTCTATGGTGCGAACTAACACGTCAGCCGTCAGGTCGGCGACAACGAAGGGGTCACGGACCCTGCGCGCGACGAATCGTTCGACGTCGCGCACGATAGACCGCCTCGAAGGCGTCGGGGTCGTGCCCGATCTCGGCGCAGAGGCCGGAGAGGTCGGGCACCGATGCAGTGCTCATGTCTCCTCTTGCTTCTGCTCGACCGAAGCGTTACACGTCGGGCGGTCGGCATCGGCCAAGAGAGAGCTCGACTTCGCGCCATCACACTCATACCGTCCAGCCATCCTCGACGCGCGGTCATGCCGCGCTTCGTCCGCTCGGGCGCCGACCCGCAGGAGGAGGTCTCTCAGCGCGCCACCGAGGAGTTGACGAAGCGGTACTCCATCACTGGGGTGCGTCGTCGTTCGGTGCGGGGCACGTTCTTGCGGCCCGTGTGCCATCGGTGAGCTCGAGGTCGAAAGAGATATCGAGGGCCCCGTGGCCAGGTCCTGTCCCGGGGCAACCATGCGGCGAACGTTCGTCGACAATGCTTGCGTGCACGGCGCCCTGCTGCGCCGTGTTGTCGACCACGCTCGCCACGTCCTGGATCCGGGCTTGTGACCGCCCGCGCCGCATAGTTGTCGCCGAGGCATCGCAATCTCAGCTTCAGTTCCGAGACCACTTTCAGAACCAGTTGGCCTCCCTGGTCTGCCCAGGGCCGAGCACGCGTGCAAACCATCCGCCGCTCGGCACTTCAGGTCGACGCTCAGCCCTCGGTCCGTGTGGTCGGTCCGGTTCCCGCGGCCACAGGGTCCGATGGCGATCGGCCGCCTCGGCGAGGGCGTGTGCCGGCACGACAACACTGCCCTCGGGAAGGTCCAACGGAACAGAAGCCACCATAACGACAAGATCCCCGGGTGGCGGCAGCGGCGTCAACCAGTAGGACATCTCGTACTCTCGGTCGCCGCCGCCACCACCTTGCGGCTGGAGAAGCGGTCCCGCGAGATCTGTCGACTCCGCGTTCAAGAACGACCGGCCGTAGCTCGACGTCGCGACCGAACCGTCCGACAGCTCGATTCCGATAGGCACATCGGCGTCGATGGAGTGGAACGGCTCGTGGCGCGCCGCCGGATCCAAATCCGATCGGCGCTGCAACACGAGGCTTACCACGACACCGTTGCTGTGGGGCGAGCGGCGGGGTCGGTGGCGGTCATCGCCTCGAGCAGTCGGGTCCACTGCGGATCGAGACCCGGGGGAAGCTCCGGGGCGTGCATCAGGCGAGCGAGCGCGGCCTGCAGGGGTGGTCCGGGGTAGGCCAAAGTCCCCGTCAGGCACTCCAGCAGGACCAGGCCGAGGGAGTAGATGTCGCTCGGTGGTCCAATCGGCTTCCCCATAGCCTGCTCGGGGCTGACATAGGCCGCGGTTCCGGCGAAACTCCCGTCATCGGCACCGTCGCCGATCAACGGGGCTTCCATCACCGTCGCGATACCGAAGTCGGTGAGCTTGGCCCGCACCCGGTCGGTGTCGTTGGAGTAGTCGAACATCATGATGTTCGCCGGTTTGACGTCGCGGTGGATCACGCCGTGATCGTGGACGTAGTCGAGACCTTCGGCGAGGTCGACGCCGATCTGGGCGACGTCGCGCAGGGTCATCGCCCCGTCGACGAGCCGGCTCTTCAGGTCGGGTCCGTCGATGAGTTCCATGACCAGGTAGACCTGCGGGCGATCCGGGTCCGACAGGTCGGTGCCGGCATCCAGGAGAGTTACGAGGTTGTGGTGGTTCAGGTGGGTGAGGAGTCGGACCTCTTCGTCGTCCGCGCGCACCTCACGCGCCCGCGCGGTCGGTCTCGCCAGGATCTTGACCGCGACATCCCGACCCAACGACTCGTCGTGAGCTCGATGGACGGTTCCGATCGCGCCTTGTCCGATCGGCTCACCCAGGCGGTACCGCCCACCGAGGACAAGGTCCGCTGCCGTGCCTGCTGCCGGTTCCGACACGCGCTAACCGCTTTCTCGATTGTGCGTTGGTGGAGTTCAGGGACTGTGGGTCAGGCGTGTTGCGCTCCGTCCTCGTCGCTGCGGCGGATGACGGTGATCGACCGGCGAAGGGCGGTCACCACGGTGCCGGTGACCAAGAGGTCCGGCTGGGAGTCGGCGTCGGGCGGGTGTTCCCGGAGCGTGGTGGCGAGGTGGTCGACGGCGTCGGCGGCCGCGGCGGTGAGGTCCTGGTCGGACCTGCCGGCGACAACGGCCGAACGGCGTCGGCCAGGGCGCGCAGCGCCTGGGCCGCGGGGCCCGCACCTGTGGGGCCGACCCGAGAGAGCGGCCGCCGGAGTCGTGATCATCGAGGAGCAGGCCGAGGTCCTGGACGAGGAACCCGAGCTGCTCCAGTGCCTGAGCCTGGCGGTGCAGGCCTCTCAGCGTTTCGCGCTGGGTGCGTGCGCGGCGGTTCGCGTCGGCCGCCTCACCGGATTCGCGTACCGCGGATTGCATCTCCCCCAGCAGGTGATCCAGGTGCCGCCGGCTCGATCGCTCGGCGCGCGCGGCCGAGTCGGCAGGCGGGCAGTAGTGGTCAGCGAGCGCGTCGAGCTCACCGGCGAGGGTGTCGCGCAGGTCGGTGAGGGAGCGTGCGGAGCGCACCATCGGCAGGGAAGGCAGAAGCAGGTTCACCATCACGGCGAGGACCGCGCCCATCAGCGTCAGGCCCGCGTATGCGAGCACGTAGTCCTGCTGGTCGTGGCTGCCCACCACCAGTGTGAGCAGCGCAGCGGTGGGCACCCATCCGCTCTGGGAGCCGAGCCATCGCATCCCGCCCACGAGGATCCCCACCGCGACCACCAGCGCGACCGTCAGGACGCTCACGCCGAGCAAAGCCTCGGTGACCAGCGCGATGACGGCGCCGATGACGATGCCCGCCACGTTGCGTCCCGCCTCCGTGGCCGATCGGTGCACCGTCGGGTGGATCGCGATGACCGCACCCAACGGTGCGTAGTAGGCGTAGGTCGCGACGTCGTCGGGCAGGAGCCGGGCGGCCACGAACCACGCCATGGCCGCTGCGAACGCGCCCTTGAGGGCGAGCTGTACGCGGGCGTGCCGCACCGCCTGGTGCGCGACGCGCACGACACGCGCCCGGCCGCCGCGACCGCCGGGCACCGGAGTCGAAGGCTCAACCACGACGGCCACCGAGGGTCCGCGCGGCCAGCGTGACGCCGACGACGGCGAGGACGACCTGGAACAAGAACTCGATCCAGTCGATCCCGGTGGTGTCCGCAGAGGACAAGGCGCTCGCCAAGACCGGACCCAGGATCGCCGCGAATACTCCGATGACGATCGTGGCGAGGATGGAAGAGATCTGCTTTCCGGTTGCGAACAAGCGCCCCGGCGCACCGACAACTACAACGATGACGACGGCGGTGATGAACCCTGAAGCGGTCATGAGATTCCCACTCGTCACAACGACGGCCGGGCTCGGCGATCGAGCGAAAGAAAGCGCTTGCAGCAGGAAAGATCAGGGCACTTCGCTCGTCCCTGGTTCGGCACCAACTCCAAGGCAGCGAAATGCTGACCTGTCCGCAGGCTGGACACTAGCCGAGGCCGTCGGCCTCGATCTTTTGGGCGTCAGTGGCCAGGCCGTCGTCCTGGTTCGTCAGACCCGCGACGGACGCGGGCCGCTCAAGGCCGTCAGCCTCGATCCTCTCGTCGTCGGTGGCCAGACCCGGATCAGGGTTCGTCAGTCCCGCAACGACGGCAGGCTCCTCGAGTCCGTCGGCGTCGATCTTCTCGGCATCAGTTCCACCGGGTGGTTCGACCGCGCCGATCGGGTGCCACGGCAGCTTGGGCGCGCGGTCGGTCTCGTGCTGAGGGTCTTCGCGGATCTCGTCCGACACGAGGATGTGCTCCTTCGCTGGGGACCCGATCGTAAGGACACGGACTCGATTCGCCCCAATCACAACCTTTGCCCGATGAGGGCGGGTGGCACGTGGATGGCACGGCACTTGCGTTGCGGGTTCGTCGAACACAGCATCTGACCGGCTCGTTCGTTGCCGTGACCCGACGTTGACTCAGCCTCGGGGGCGACACTTATGACGCTGTCAACCGACCGAGGAAACACCCCGAGTCAGGAGATAGCTGCCGGTGCCCTTCCCCGCAACCCTTCGCCTTCGTGTTGGTAGGTCGTGGCGGCGAGACCCTTGCTGCAGGCTCGGATCCCGCACCGCAACCCCTTCGGCATGCCTCGAGCCCGACCGCTTCCCCGGCGTAGCGATCATCGGGCTCAAGACTCCCTGCGACAGCCGGACTCGGCCGTTGACGCCGTTCATGTTCGAGACCGGACCACCCGTCTTTTGGCCGAGAATCCGCAGATCGGGTGCCTACGTGCGGCGGACACCGCATTGATCTCAGGGGATTTGAAGAGGGCTTCGCCGTGCGGTGGGCCGATGGTGGGAGATCTTGACCGTATTTTGGATATGACTTGATGCGCGGTATGTTACTTGGACAGGGGGCACACCGTAGAACAATGGAAGGTTGCTCCGTGGTCACGCTACTGTGGATCCTCGCCGTCATTCTGGTCATTTCCGGGATCGTCGCGATTGTAAGGAAACAACTCGTATGGGGCGCAGTCCTCATCGTCGTCGGGCTGCTCGTCGGTCCGGGCGGAGTGAGCATCTTCACCTGAGGAAGACCAGACGCTGCCGCCGCCAAGCACGACGGAACCCGCCCCATCGTCCACGACATTTGCGTAGGCAGATTTGTGAGGCTTTGCGTCCCAGACTGCTGGCCGGTTGACCAAGACGGTTTTCCCGGGCCCGGTGGCTGGAGTTCGACGGGCTCCGATGGTCTCGGCCTGCTCGACGTAGGTGACCCCGATGACATCTGGCCGAGGCCCGGTGGTGATGGGTCCCCACCGAGCTTCACTACGTCTGCATCGAGGGCGCGCCTCTCGATAGCGGTGGTCGAAGAAGTGCAGGTGCGTTTGACACAACGAGGTGAGAAACGACATGGAGGAGGACCTGTGAGCGAAAAGGGTAAGCACGAGGCTCTCAAGGAGAGCGAACGTGAGGCTCTTGAGGGATCCGTGGTGGTTGGCGCGCCGGACGCAGATGCGACCAGCCACGACGCCCCGCAAACGGCGGTCGACAGCACCGACGCTGTGATCGAGGCGGGACTCAAGGGTTCGGGCGCCTAGGTGTTCTGGCTCATGACGTTGGTGACGCCTGCGTGGAGGCGTGAGGCCGGGGGCTGGTTCCCGATGGCA
>NZ_SDWW01000085.1 GCF_004168625.1 Pengzhenrongella frigida | reverse complement strand
AATGGTTGTCCGGCGGCGACCTACTCTCCCACACAGTCTCCCGTGCAGTACCATCGGCGCAGAGGGGCTTAGCTTCCGGGTTCGGAATGGGACCGGGCGTTTCCCCCTCGCTATGACCGCCGTAACTCTATGGAGATATCAGGTTGCGGTGAATTCCCGACCGTATCTCGGGAACCGCACAGTGGACGCGTAGCACAGTGTAAGTGTGTCAAGTTATCGGCTTATTAGTACCGGTCAGCTTCACGGGTCTTCAGTCCCCGCTTCCACATCCGGCCTATCTACCCAGTGGTCTAGCTGGGAGCCTCTCGGGGCAAGCCCCGTGGAAACCTCATCTTGAAGCAGGCTTCCCGCTTAGATGCTTTCAGCGGTTATCCCTTCCGAACGTAGCTAACCAGCCGTGCTCCTGGCGGAACAACTGGCACACCAGAGGTTCGTCCGTCCCGGTCCTCTCGTACTAGGGACAGCCCTTCTCAAGTTTCCTGCGCGCGCAGCGGATAGGGACCGAACTGTCTCACGACGTTCTAAACCCAGCTCGCGTACCGCTTTAATGGGCGAACAGCCCAACCCTTGGGACCTACTCCAGCCCCAGGATGCGACGAGCCGACATCGAGGTGCCAAACCATGCCGTCGATATGGACTCTTGGGCAAGATCAGCCTGTTATCCCCGGGGTACCTTTTATCCGTTGAGCGACGGCGCTTCCACAAGCCACCGCCGGATCACTAGTTCCGACTTTCGTCCCTGCTCGACCTGTCAGTCTCACAGTCAAGCTCCCTTGTGCACTTGCACTCGACACCTGATTGCCAACCAGGCTGAGGGAACCTTTGAGCGCCTCCGTTACATTTTAGGAGGCAACCGCCCCAGTTAAACTACCCATCAGGCACTGTCCCTGATCCGGATTACGGACCGAGGTTAGATATCCAGAGCGACCAGAGTGGTATTTCAACGTTGACTCCACCGACACTGGCGTGCCGGCTTCACAGTCTCCCACCTATCCTACACAAGCCGCACCGAACACCAATACCAAACTATAGTAAAGGTCCCGGGGTCTTTCCGTCCTGCTGCGCGTAACGAGCATCTTTACTCGTAGTGCAATTTCGCCGAGTTCACGGTTGAGACAGCGGAGAAGTCGTTACGCCATTCGTGCAGGTCGGAACTTACCCGACAAGGAATTTCGCTACCTTAGGATGGTTATAGTTACCACCGCCGTTTACTGGGGCTTAAATTCTGAGCTTCGCCTTGCGGCTGACCCGTCCTCTTAACCTTCCAGCACCGGGCAGGCGTCAGTCCGTATACATCGTCTTGCGACTTCGCACGGACCTGTGTTTTTAGTAAACAGTCGCTTCTCCCTGGTCTCTGCGGCCTTCGAACGCTTCCCCAGCTAGTGGGTTCACGCCTCAGGCCCCCCTTCTCCCGAAGTTACGGGGGCATTTTGCCGAGTTCCTTAACCATGATTCTCTCGATCGCCTTAGTATTCTCTACCTGATCACCTGAGTCGGTTTAGGGTACGGGCGGCTAGAACCTCGCGCCGAGGCTTTTCTTGGCAGCATAGGATCACTCAATCATCCCGCATAAGCGGTCACCATCAGTTCTCAGGCTATACGAGAGGCGGATTTGCCTACCTCTCACCCTACGACCTTGGACGTGGACTACCATCGCCACGCTGAGCTACCTTCCTGCGTCACCCCTGTTAATACGCTTACCTAATATCGGTTCGGATCGCACGCTCCCCCGTCACGCCCCCGAAGGGATCTAGACGGCTTCAGGTGCTTAGCATCACCGGGCTCGGTATGGGCGGTTCTTCGCCGGTACGGGAATATCAACCCGTTGTCCATCGACTACGCCTGTCGGCCTCGCCTTAGGTCCCGACTTACCCAGGGCGGATTAGCCTGGCCCTGGAACCCTTGATCATTCGGCGGACGGGTTTCTCACCCGTCTTTCGCTACTCATGCCTGCATTCTCACTCGTGTGGGCTCCACCGCTGGGTTTCCCCGCGACTTCACTGCCCACACGACGCTCCCCTACCCATCCAGACACCTGGACCACGAAGGCCTGGTTATTATCTGAATGCCACAGCTTCGGCGGTATGCTTGAGCCCCGCTACATTGTCGGCGCGGAATCACTTGACCAGTGAGCTATTACGCACTCTTTCAAGGGTGGCTGCTTCTAAGCCAACCTCCTGGTTGTCTGTGCAACTCCACATCCTTTCCCACTTAGCATACGCTTGGGGGCCTTAGCTGGTGGTCTGGGCTGTTTCCCTCTCGACAACGGAGCTTATCCCCCGCAGTCTCACTGCCACGCTCTCACTTACCGGCATTCGGAGTTTGGCTAACATCAGTAACCTTGTAGGGCCCATCCGCTATCCAGTAGCTCTACCTCCGGCAAGAAACACGTGACGCTGCACCTAAATGCATTTCGGGGAGAACCAGCTATCACGGAGTTTGATTGGCCTTTCACCCCTAACCACAGGTCATCCCCTCGGTTTTCAACCCAAGTGGGTTCGGTCCTCCACGCGGTCTTACCCGCGCTTCAACCTGCCCATGGCTAGATCACTCCGCTTCGGGTCTAGAGCATGCGACTGAATCGCCCTATTCGGACTCGCTTTCGCTACGGCTGCCCCTCACGGGTTAACCTCGCCACATACCACTAACTCGCAGGCTCATTCTTCAAAAGGCACGCTGTCACCCCTGCTAGGGAGGCTCCAACGGATTGTAGGCACACGGTTTCAGGTACTATTTCACTCCCCTCCCGGGGTACTTTTCACCTTTCCCTCACGGTACTTGTCCGCTATCGGTCACTAGGTAGTATTTAGGCTTAGACAGTGGTCTGTCCAGATTCACACGGGATTTCTCGGGCCCCGTGCTACTTGGGATCCCCTTCGGGAGGCCACGCCATTTCGTCTACGGGGGTCACACCCTCTGTGCCGGGCCTTTCAATGCCCTTCGACTATGACGCGACTTTCTGACTCCCTGTCGATCCGGCAGAATCAACTGAAAGGTCCCACAACCCCGACTACGCAACGCCTGCCAGCTTTAACACGCAATCGGTTTGGCCTGTTCCGCTTTCGCTCGCCACTACTCACGGAATATCTCTTCCTGTCGGTACTGAGATGTTTCACTTCCCGACGTTCCCTCCACACACCCTATATATTCAGGTGCGGGTCACTGGACATGACTCCAGCGGGGTTTCCCCATTCGGAGATCCTCGGATCACGGTTCGTTTGCCAACTCCCCGAGGCTTATCGCAGGCTACAACGTCCTTCTTCGGCTCCTAGTGCCAAGGCATCCACCATGTGCCCTTAAAAACTTGACCACAATAATTCTTACAAAGATGCTCGCGTCCACTGTGCAGTTCTCAAGCTACGGGCGGTCCCACACTCCACACCGCACCGACTCCTGCGCCGCCGGCCACCGAAGTGGCAAGCAGTGCGAGCCGGCGTTGACCGGTCCTCATGTGATCCGCTAGCAGTCACCCTCCCCAGACCTCGAGGAGCTGATGACCTGAAAGAAGGACTCTCGTCCGTTCCCTCAGGACCCAACAGCGTGCCAAGACCCCTCACCCCACAGGCAACCGGCAACGTTCCATCCCCCCAGGCGAACCCAAGACGAGTACTAGCCACCGACCACCGAAGCGATCAGCCATAGTCGATGTTCCACCCGTGAGCACTGCCCCCGACGCGTTCGGCCGAGGCACAGGCCTGGACACCGACCCCCACCCACTACAGGCGGAAGCCAGGTGCCAGAGCTCCTTAGAAAGGAGGTGATCCAGCCGCACCTTCCGGTACGGCTACCTTGTTACGACTTAGTCCCAATCGCCAGTCCCACCTTCGACAGCTCCCTCCTCCGAAAAGGTTGGGCCACCGGCTTCGGGTGTTACCGACTTTCGTGACTTGACGGGCGGTGTGTACAAGGCCCGGGAACGTATTCACCGCAGCGTTGCTGATCTGCGATTACTAGCGACTCCGACTTCATGGGGTCGAGTTGCAGACCCCAATCCGAACTGAGACCGGCTTTTTGGGATTCGCTCCACCTCGCGGTATCGCAGCCCTTTGTACCGGCCATTGTAGCATGCGTGAAGCCCAAGACATAAGGGGCATGATGATTTGACGTCATCCCCACCTTCCTCCGAGTTGACCCCGGCAGTCTCCTATGAGTCCCCGGCATGACCCGCTGGCAACATAGGACGAGGGTTGCGCTCGTTGCGGGACTTAACCCAACATCTCACGACACGAGCTGACGACAACCATGCACCACCTGTATACCGACCTTGCGGGGAGCACATCTCTGCACTTTTCCGGTATATGTCAAGCCTTGGTAAGGTTCTTCGCGTTGCATCGAATTAATCCGCATGCTCCGCCGCTTGTGCGGGCCCCCGTCAATTTCTTTGAGTTTTAGCCTTGCGGCCGTACTCCCCAGGCGGGGCACTTAATGCGTTAGCTGCGGCACGGAACTCGTGGAATGAGCCCCACACCTAGTGCCCAACGTTTACGGCATGGACTACCAGGGTATCTAATCCTGTTCGCTCCCCATGCTTTCGCTCCTCAGCGTCAGTTGCGGCCCAGAGACCTGCCTTCGCCATCGGTGTTCCTCCTGATATCTGCGCATTCCACCGCTACACCAGGAATTCCAGTCTCCCCTACCGCACTCTAGTCTGCCCGTACCCACTGCAAGCCCGAGGTTGAGCCTCGAGTTTTCACAGCAGACGCGACAAACCGCCTACGAGCTCTTTACGCCCAATAATTCCGGACAACGCTTGCGCCCTACGTATTACCGCGGCTGCTGGCACGTAGTTAGCCGGCGCTTCTTCTGCAGGTACCGTCACTTTCGCTTCTTCCCTGCTGAAAGAGGTTTACAACCCGAAGGCCTTCATCCCTCACGCGGCGTCGCTGCATCAGGCTTTCGCCCATTGTGCAATATTCCCCACTGCTGCCTCCCGTAGGAGTCTGGGCCGTATCTCAGTCCCAGTGTGGCCGGTCGCCCTCTCAGGCCGGCTACCCGTCGTCGCCTTGGTGAGCCATTACCTCACCAACAAGCTGATAGGCCGCGAGTCCATCCCAGACCGATAAATCTTTCCAGACGCTCCCCATGCGAGGACGTCTCATATCCGGTATTAGCTCCGATTTCCCGAAGTTATCCCAGAGTCAGGGGCAGGTTACTCACGTGTTACTCACCCGTTCGCCACTGATCAACCAGAGCAAGCCCTGATATCACCGTTCGACTTGCATGTGTTAAGCACGCCGCCAGCGTTCGTCCTGAGCCAGAATCAAACTCTCCGTAAATGTCTATAAGCCCCTCACCACCGAAGCAGCAAGGAAACCGACAACACGAAATGACCCCCGAAGGGACCAGTTGAACTGACCAATAAAACACACACCCCCACTGACGGAAGATGTGCGCCTGTTTCAGCCAATAAAATCCATCCGACCAGCACGACCAGACCAAAGGCCCGACCCCACCAGCCGATGAACCAAATGGCATCGACTACTATATTTGGCACGCTGTTGAGTTCTCAAGGAACGAACGCGCATCGCTCAGGGCCTTTCAACCCGCCGCGAGGCAACCGTTCAAACTTACCCGAACTTCCCGCTCCAAGCAAACCCGCATCTCAGCGGACCTCTTCGAAGCTCATGAGTTCGACCCCCGCAACAGTACCCCGACGCAACAGCGCCGAGAAACAGTCGACATGGGGTGGTTGCCTTCCGGGACCAGCCACCGTCTCGC
>NZ_SDWW01000084.1 GCF_004168625.1 Pengzhenrongella frigida | reverse complement strand
TGAACTCCTGGTTCACGCCCCACGCTGGTGGACTTGCTGTGAACCACCGGCCTCAACTCATCCTGACCCGTAGGGCGAGGCCGTAGTCCTTGCGCACCTGGGTCACCCACCGGTCCAGCCGGTGCCACTGCGCGCGGGCGTCGGCAGGGGTCAGGTCATGCCAGTTGACCACCGGGATCCTGGGCGGTTGAAGCGAAACGGGCTGGTCACCGCTCGCTTTGGGCGATGGTTGTGGGCCACCATCGGGGGGCTGCTGCTGCTGGCCGGTCGGGACAGGCCGACGCGCGGCGGTGTCGGTGGGGTCGCTGGTCATCTTCGCGGGCCCCCTAGATCGCGCCGGCCGGCGCGGGGATGGCCGCGACCGCCGCACCCGCGGCCGGCGCGGTCGAGGTTGCCAGCTCGTCTAGCTCGCGGCTGCGGGCGGGGCGCCGGCTGCGCTGACGGGTGCGGACCACCCGGTAGGTGGTTCGTTTGGCGTCGTGGCCGATCCGCTCGGCGACGAAAACGCTCCCGGTCGACGGGGCGTACCCCACCCGGCCCGAGGCGACAAAGACGTCGCCGCTACGAAAACGACGCGACACCCGCTCGGCCGCGTCGCCATAGACGTACAGGAAGAAGTAGATCCTGCTGACGGGTCGGGCGGGCCCGACCGGGTCGTTCACCGGCGCGTCGACGCCGACCCGGGCCCGCACGAAGTGCACGCCCTTGACTGTTTGCTCGAGCGCGCCCATCGACACGATGAACCCAGCAACGCAGGTCTGGGTAGGGATCGTCATCGCAACCTCCCACTGCCGGGCGGTGCCGGATCGGCAGCCGCTGTCGACTGTTAGGTGTGCGCGGCACCCCTGGGTCGCGATCGCTCACGGGCACTGGAGCCGTCGCGCGCTCACGGGTTCACTCCGCTGTTCGCAGCGTTGGCCGGGCAGGACGACGTCGGCGCGGCGGCCGTGATCAGTTCGCCTGCGCTCAGATGAGCTGCGCCATCGAGCCACGGCTGTGAGTCGATCGCGGGCCGGTCGGGCCCGCCGGGGCGCAGCTCAAAGTGCAGGTGCGGGCCGGAAGAGTTGCCGGTCGAGCCGACATCGCCGATGTGCTGGCCCGCGGTCACGAGGTCGCCAACCGTGACGTGGATGCCGCCGTCGAGCAGGTGCCCGTAGACCGAGGCGACGGTGTCGCTGGCGGCGGGCCCTGCGCCGGTGCCGTGCGTGAGGGTGATGCGGTTGCCCAGCCCACCGCCGGGCCCGGCCGCCACGACGCGTCCGTCTGCGGTGGCCAGAACAGGGGTTCCGGCCGGGGCGGCGAGGTCCGCGCCGGCGTGCAACGCCCACACCTGGGTCACCGGGTTCCGGCGCATGCCGTACCGGCTGGTCGGCGACCAGGTGTCATCGGGCAGCGGGAAGACCCGGGCCGAGCCGGCCACCGGAGCCGGCTCACTCGAGGCGGCCGCCACGGGCATGGTGAGCGCGGCGAGGATCGCTGCGGCCACTGGCTCGTACCGGGCGTACCGCTCTGGATAGGCGGACACCTCGACCGCCTGCGCCGCGGCGCCCGCGGGCAAGTCCCGCCAGGAACTGATGTCCAGGAGTCCGCGTGGGGACCCACCGTTGGGACCGTCGGGTCCACCGAAGAACGCCCGCGCTTGATAGGTCGGGTCCATGAGGTCGGTGACCGAGCCCCACCCGGCCGCCGGGCGCATCTGGAAGATGCCCAGGGAGTCGTTGTCGGCCCCGTCACCGTCGTGCGGGAAGTTCGCCGACGTCGGGTAGGCGGTGGTGTTGGCGTACATCCGCAGCCCGGACTCGGTCAACCCCGCCATGAGCGCAACCAGCAGACCCTCAGGTCCCACCCCGGTGATGCGTGAGCCGACCGCCATGATCGTCGCCGCGTGGCCCAGCTGGGTGCGGTCCAATCGCGCCGGCGAACCGTCCGCCGCAGTGGCCCGCAGCTGTTCGGGAACGGGGCCGACCGTGACCGGCGTGGCCGTCGAGCACGCGGCACCCACCATCGAGCCCACGAACAAGGCGAGGACGATGACGAGGACACTCGGGCCGGCCAGGACTGCCAACGAGGCGGCGACCACGATGCGGCGCATTGCGTTCACCCCCTATCGCAGCGGCTTGTCGAGCTGCGTTAGGCGCAGCAGGGAGCAGGTGGGGTAGGTCGGCTCGCACCCGACAAAGGCGGTCAACGCGACGTCGAACTGGTCGGTGACCGGTTCCCCATCCCACGTGCCGGCCCGGTGCCGGATCCCGGTGATGGTCACGGCGAACGTGCCGGACGCGACCAGGTTCGGGTCCCGGCCGATGGCGTCCGTCCACGCATCCGGGACCAGCGCGCCGGTGACCTCCAACCATTGCCGGGTGTCGTACTCGCGCAGGTGCTCCCACGCGGGCGGGCTCGGCAGGTAGCTCGCCAGGTCCAAGGCCAGGCCAGCTGACTCCTGGCCGCTCGGATCGGCGACCACCAACAGGCGCCCCTTGTACTGGGCCAAGGCCACCGGGACGGTGGTGTCCCACTCGAACAGCGCACGCGCCGCCGACGTCGCGAAATCGACCGGGTCGCACGAGGGCACCACCGGCGCCAGTGCGCCGCGGGACCTAGCCGCGGCGGACGCGGGCCTCGTGGTGTCGACCGGGGCCGCCGATGACGTCGGTTCTTCTGCGGGTGCGGGTGCGGGTGTGTCGGGCTGGCCGAACGTGGAGATCGCGAGCCCGACGACGCCGACGAGTAGCACGACAGTGACGCCGACGAGTGCGGCGCGAACCAGGCGGGAGCGGGTGGGGGAGTACAGCATCGCCGGCGCCCTAGACCATCTCGCGCACGACGTCGCGCTCGGCGCGGCCCGCTTCGGCGAAGGCGGTCATCTGCGCCAGGACCCGCTCGAACGTGGCCCACTCGGCGGCGCTCACCGACGTCGCCAGGTCCGCCGGGTCGTACCCGCTGAGCCATCCGTCCAGGTCCCGGAACGTGAGCACCCACATCCGCCGCGAGCCGGTGAACCCCGTCGTTGACGGTGGCGGGTTCGCCGGAGGTCGGGACTTGCCCTTGGCTGGGGCCTGGCTCCGTTTGAGTGTGGCCTGGGCCAAAGCCTCGAGCTCGGCGTCGGTGGGGCGCGGGCGGTCGGGTGCGGCGACGGTCTTGCCCAGTGCGGCCTGGACCGACTGGTAGGCCGGGTTGACCGGGTTCCCGGCGCGGATGTGCTCCAGGGCCCTGGTCGCCACGTCGCGGATCCGCTGCGGCTGGGCGGGGTCGGCGGCCAGATCGCGGATCTGTCCGATCTGCTCCATCCGGGTGTGGGACGCGGTGCCGGTCACCAGGAGTGCGGCCCGCTTGCGGGAGTTGCCGACCAGGTCACGCGGGGTGCCCGAATCGGGCACCCCGCGTGACCTGGCGGTTTCCGAGTCCGCAGACGGGCTGCCAAATCTTCTTGCGGCCTGGTGGCGGTCGGCCTCCTCGGCGAGCAGCGTCTTGATCTCGCGGTACAGCTCTTCGGCTTCCAGGTCCGTGTAGGGCTTGCGGATGGCGTTCTCGTCCTGCTCGGCGAGCAGCCGCTGCGCGCCGTCGGAGACCCGGCGCACCCACACGTTCGTGGTTCGCCAGCCGAGCTGCTTGATCGCCTCGAGCCGTCGCAACCCGCACACCAGTGCGCCGTCGGGGGTGATGGTGATCGGCTGCAGCAGGCCCCGGTCGGCGATCGAGCGGGCCAGCACCCCGAGGTCGCCGAGGTCCTTACGGTGCCGGGCACCGACGCCGATCGAATCCACGCTGCGGTCGAGCTGGAGGAATCCGCTGGTGTCAGACATGGCTGGGCCGTCTTTCTCGCGGTGCGGATGACGCCAGGGCGGATACGAGGCCGGTGTCGGTGGCGACTTGGTCGAGGGGGGAGCCGGCGAGGATCCGCAGGAGCATCCCTTTCCCGGTCGGGCCCAGGCCTCGGTCGGTGTCGGGGCTGCCCAGCACAGCGGTCAGCACCGCGGTCCAGGCATGTTGGCCTATGTCGAGCTGAGCGCGCGCGACCTTGTCGCGGCGCAGGTACTCGAATGCCGTCGCCGGGTTGCCTGCCAGTTCTAGGCGGCCGCCGATGTACTCCAGCGCGAACTGGGCGGCATCGGGTGGCCAGCCGCACGCCCGCAACAGCCGGACGGCGTCGCTGACGGCTGAGTCCAGTTCGACCGGCGCGATGTCGCCGGCTTTCGTTGTCCGTGGGACGGGGGCATCGTCGTTGTCGGTCTCGGGGCTGAGCTGGGCCTCGAGGAAGGTCCAGTCGCGGTCGGTGATCCGCTGCGGGTCGTGCACGTCGACGGCGCGGCGCGCCGCGCGGTCCCCGCACAGCAGCGAGTCGCCGGTGAACTGGGCACTGAAGGAGCGCTTGACCGCGGTGGTCACCACCGCCCACGGGTCATCGACGTCGAGCAGGTGCGGGTCGCACATCACCTCGAACGCGAACGACGCAGCATCCTGCGGGGGCTGCCGGTACTTGCGAGCCAACGGCGTAAAGCGTGCGATGCAGTGCCGGGCGAGCGCGTCACCTTCTGGCCCATTCCACTGGGATGGGTGAGTTGGATCGGCGAATCGGCGCAACAGTTCGCGCAGTCCGCCGGGCGAGGTGAAGGCTGGGGCGCTCATGTCAGTTGCACCCCCTGCTGGTCGGGACCATCAAGGAGCTCGTCGGCGTCGGCGCCGCGAGCATCGACGCCCGGAGGAGGTTCGAGTCCGGCGTCCGGTGCCGGTGCCAGGGGGCGGTCGTGGGTTCCGATCGCGGCCCGCGTGATGCGTGCCGGGGCACTCCAGCTTCGATGGGCGAATGCCGCTTGCACCTCGACCGCGCGGCCGAGGAGCTCGCGTCCGACAAGCGTCGGCATGTCAGCCGGCCGCATCCAAGCGACCTGCGCGCGCTGGGCGCGGTCGGTGGCCTGGGTGAGTGCGAGGTCCGGGTCGGGTGCCGGGCGGGAGGGGTCGCCATGCACCGCCAGCGGTGACGGCGCCGTCGGGGCAACTGGCGGTTCCGCCAGCGTCGGCTCTGGTTCAAGGTCACGGAAGTCGCCAGTGCTCACAGTGACACCGCCTCAGGTCCGAAAGGGTGCTCGGGGTCGTCCCGGCTCATCTCGCCGGGGTCGGTTCGGGCGGATGTGTGCCGGAAGGCTGAGCGCACCGTGGTCTCGGCTTCACGCGCGCTCAGGCCGGCGTCCACGCCAGCGGCGCCGACGCAGCCGAGCGTCGATGTGAAGTCGAAGCCTGCCTCGACCATCCGGCACGCTGCCCAGAACAGGGCGCCGTTGCGGTCGCCCTGGGGGCGTGAGCGCACGTGGTTCGCCAGCCGCGCAGGATCCACGTCAGAGCTTGTGGCCCAGGTCCGCGCTGGGCGTTGGGGTAGGGGAGGGTCGAGCAGTCTGCGGAGCCCTGCAGCGTCGACGGGGCCGGGCGCGTGCGTCGCGATTGCGACGACCTCGTATCGGCGTTGCTCGCCGTCGACTTCGATGCGTGAGGGGGGCGCGATCACATATCCGCCGTCCCCGCGGAAGTCGATGTGGGTACGCGGCGACTGCCACGACCGCTGCTGGCTTCCGGGCGGATGCGGGAAATACGCGTGGAGCCCACCCGAGGGTGTGCGCACCACCCACACCCACGTGTTCACGAGCTCCGCGTCGCGCGCCCGCTCAAGCGCAGGGAAGCCCGACGCTTGGCCGTGAACGTCGATGTCGACGACATCCACCCCGGAGGCGGCACCCGTGGGCAGCCCGACGTTCGCGTCCGGGTGTTTGCGCCACCACGACTCGACCCGGTTCGGGTCAGCCGAGGCATCCTTGAACCCATGCGCGGTCAGCGGCACCTTGCCCAAAGACACGCACGGAAAGACCGCGATGCCCGCCTGCGCGAATCCGAGCGCCGCCTCCGCGAGCGACTCTCGCGACGACGCGACCGGGAGCGTGTCGTACGTCCACTGCGGGGTTCTGATCTGGCTGTCCATGCCCACCACAGTGACGACCGTGCGTGGTCGGATGCGTATCCCCAAACTGCGTATCCCCTAGGGGATACGCAGTGTTTGCCCAGGTCAAGTGAGTAGCCCAAGAAGTCCAGACCAAGGGTTGCGAATGTGGTTTAGGGCCAGGGCGCGGCCCTGAATCGCCAGGGGATACGCAGCTCAACCCTGGGATACGCAGGGGATACGCGTGGGGATACGCAGGGGGATACGGACCTCGCGGAGAGAGTCCCACCCCGGAGGGCAGGTGCGCATCTCCTCCACGACCGGGATCGACACGATCACCTATCAGGTGCCCGAGTAGCACCACCCCCGGGGACGCACCCCGAACCGCAAAGGGAAAGCCCGCAGTCGCGCGCTGTCCACAGGCTGACCCTTGCGGGAACTCGTCGACGTCGTCGTCGTTCACAGTGGTGGGCAACCTGATCCGGGCGTAGCCCCCACGCTTCGGGAAGGGGTCCCGTATCGAGACCGAGCCGGAGCAACTAGGGCTGGAAGATGTAGCGATGAAGATGATCGACTCCCTACGGGTCAGGATGAGTTGAGGCCGGTGGTTCATAGCAAGTCCGCCAGCGTGGGGCGTGAACCAGGAGTTCA
>NZ_SDWW01000083.1 GCF_004168625.1 Pengzhenrongella frigida | reverse complement strand
CCTCCGACCCGGAGGTGACCTGCGAGTTCGCGGCCGACAGCTCCTCGGCGGCCGCCGCCACCGTCTGCGCGGTCTCCATCACACCGGCCACGACGCCCCGCAGCGCGTCCTGCGCCGCGATCAGGGCCTGGGCCATCTGCCCGATCTCGTCCCCGCTGCGCACCTCGGGCCGCACCGTGAGGTCGCCCTGCGCCATGGCGTCGACCGCACCCTTGACCTCGACCACGGCTCGTCGGATCGAGTTCGCGAGCACCACGCCCGCGATCGTGGCGGCGAGCAGCCCGAGGACGAGGATCGCGATCGTCCGGATGACCGCGGTGGTCGCTTCCTCCTCGGATCGGTCGGCGAGCAGGACCATCGATGCGGTCACCTCGTCGCTGACCAGGGTGAGGTCGCCGATCATCTTGGCGCCCAGGTCGGCGGCGCCGCCCGCCCGGACCGCGGCGAACGTCGGCCGGTCATCGGCCATGGCTGCCGCCATCAGGTCGCCGTCGACCACGGCGCGGTAGTTGCCCCACGAGGTGGTGAACTCGGTCCAGTTCTCCGGGTTGGTGCCGTTCGCTGCCTCGAACGCCGCGGCGAACTCCGTGGACGAGGTCTCCATGACGCCGAACGCGGCCTGCAACTTGTCGAACTGGGCCTGCTTGCCCTCTCCCTCGTACGCGGCGACGAGCGGGATGTACATCCGGACGTTCCAGAGCGCGTCCTTGAGGCCCTGGAGCGACGTGTTCACGGAAGCCTGCGTGTCGGCCATCTGTGCGGCGTTGGACTTGACCTTCTCGATCCCGATGGCGGCGAAGGTGCCGAGCACGATCGAGAACACCGCGAAGAGGGCGACGAGCCCGAGGATCTTGGCTCGCACCGAGACGCGGGTCAATCGCGGGGTCCGGACGGACGGGGTGGTGATCGTGCTCACGTGGCGCTCCTTGGAGGTGATGTACACCGCCTACTCCTTGGAGGTGATGTACATCACCTATCGGTCGCGCCGCTCCGGGTTACATGAATCTGCACCACGAGGACGGTGTGACCAGCGTCACCATGCACGCCGGGGGCGGCCACATCCGGGCCGCGGGTCGTGCGGGATTGTCGGGGCCGGTGGGCCCGCACCGAACAACGGCGCCCCGAGGGACGCCGTCGCCGACAACGAAGAAGAGAGAGTTATCAAGCGTGCAACATCAGATGTCGCTACGGGTCGAGCCCGGTCGGCATGTCCTCACGTGGACAATTCGCGCGTGGGTTCTCTCTCCTCGGTGCTGTTGTACTGCCTTTGTACTCCTGGAGGGACTTCCTTGGGAAGAGCCGGTCGTGAACGACGCAGGGCGGCCGGCGGTCCGGTCCGGATGATGGACGCCGCGTCCACCGGCCGATCAGGCCCGGCGGGACCGGACGCGCGCGACCGCCCGCCAGGCGATGGCGCCGACGCCCAGGGCGACGGCGACCGCCCCGACCGTGATGACCGGCGTCGGCGGGGCGAACTGCGAGCGCAGCGAGACCGGGCGGCTGAAGGTCAGCACGCCCCAGCCGTTGCTCGCCGCGATCCGGCGCAGCGCGCGGTCGGGGTTCACCGCGAACGCGTGCCCGACGGCGGCCAGCATCGGGGTGTCCGTGATCGAGTCGGAGTAGGCGTAGCTCACGGCGAGGTCGAGGCCGACGTCGTCGGCGAGCTCCCGGATCGCTGCGGCCTTGTTCTCCCCGTACGCATAGAAGTCGATCTCCCCGGTGTAGCGACCGTCGGCGACCGTCATGCGGGTGGCGATCACCCGGTCGGCACCGAGCACGGCCGCGATCGGTTCGACGATCTCGGCCCCCGACGCGGAGACGATGACGACCTCGCGGCCGGCGGCGTGGTGCTCCTCGATCAGGGCGACGGCCTCGGCGTACACGGTCGGATCGATGAGCTCGTGCAGGGTCTCGGCGACGATCTGCGACACCTGGGCCACATCCCAGCCGACGGCGAGGGCGGAGAGCTGGGCGCGCAGGCGCTCGGTCTGGTCGGCGTCGGCCCGGCCGACGAGATAGACGAACTGGGCGTAGGCCGTGCGCAGGACGTCGCCGCGCGTGATCAGCCCGCCGGCGAGGAACGGGCGGGAGAACGCCGTCGCTGACGACGTCGCGATGATCGTCTTGTCGAGGTCGAAGAAGGCGGCGCCGGGGAGAGGCTCGAGGCCGCCGGCGGGGCCGTGCGCGGTGGGGCCGTCCGCGGCGGGCGGGAGCGGTGTGGTCATGGCTTCTCCTCTCCGTTCGGCGGGCTGATCCTCATCGGGCGAGCCTAACGACCGCCGCCGACCGACCCCAGGTCGGCGAAGCCGTCGGACGACGCACATCCGTGCACGCGCGGTGGGGTGCGGGGCCGGTGGCGGGGCGAGCATGGCGGGGCAGGCATGGCGGGGCGGGTAGGGCGGGGTGTGCGCGGCGGGTGACCCCGGACGCGTGAGGGTCTGCGGGAGGAGGGTGCGGCATGGCAGACGGTCGACTCATCGGCGTGGTGGGGGCGCGCGGCGGGCTGGGCGCCTCGTCGCTCGCCGCCGCACTCGCGCAGCGGCTGGCCCGGGAGCTGCGCCCGGGCGGGCGCGGGCGCCGCGGACGGTCGGGGCGTGGCGGGTCGGGGAGCGGCGGGCCCGGCTTCGGTGGCCCGGGCCCGGGCACGGGCACAGGCACGGGTGGCGGGGTGGCGCTGGTGGATCTGGGGGCGGGCGGGGGCATCGATGTGCTGCTCGGGGTGGAGGGCGTCGGCGGGCTGCGCTGGCCGGACCTGACCGGTGCGCGCGGTGCGGTGTCCGGTGCTGAGCTGACGGCGCTGCTGCCGCTCTGGTCGGGCGTGACCGTGCTCAGTGCCGACCGGACCCGGCCCGGGTGGCCGCGTACCGAGGTCGTCGCCAACGTGCTGGACGCGCTCGCGGCGCGCCACGACCGGGTCGTCCTCGACCTCGACCGGGGCGATGTCCTGGCGGGGCGGGGCCCCCTCGACCGTTGCGGGACGGTGCTGGTGCTGGCCGCGCGGGATCTGCGCTCGGTCGCCGGCGTCCTGGCGCTGCGCCCGGCCTTGCGGACCGCGGTCGCGGACGTGCGGCTGGTGGTGTGCGGACCGGCCCCGGGTGGCCTGGGGGTGCTCGAGCTGGCCCACGTCGTGGACCTGCCGCTCGCGGCGTCCATGCGCCCGCAGCGGGGGTTCGACGCCGCACTCGAGCGCGGCGGCGGGCCCGGCCCCGGGCGCCGCGGGCCACTCTCCCGCGCCGCGGACCGGCTCGCGGGTGGTCTGGCGTGAGGGGCCCGCGATGAGCACCACCACCGACGTCGGCCAGGGGGTGGACGGGGCGCTGCTCGCGGAGGTGCGCGGCCGGTTGGTGCGTTCCGGCGGGGTGCCGTCGACCGAGCACGTGATGCAGGTGGTGCGCGAGTGCGGCGCCGTGCTGGGCAGTCGGGCGCTCGCGGACCTGGTCGCCGTCGTGCGTGCGGAGCTGCTCGGCGCCGGGCCGCTGCAGGGGCTGCTCGAGGAGCCCGACGTCACCGACGTCCTGGTCAACGGCCCGCGGGACGTCTGGGTGGAGCGGGCGGGCCGGCTCGAGCAGGTCGACGTCGATCTCGGCACCGCGGAGCAGGTCCGCACCCTTGCGGTGCGGCTCGCGGCCGCGGGCGGACAACGGCTCGACGACGCCAGCCCGGTCGTCGACGCGCGACTGCCGGACGGCTCGCGGCTGCACGCCGTGCTGCCGCCGGTGGGGGGAGCGTGCACGCTGCTGTCGCTCCGGGTGCTGCGGCGGCGGGCGTTCACCCTCGCCGACCTGCTCGCGAGCGGCGGCGTCGCGCCCGCGCTCGAACCGGTCCTGCGCGGGCTCGTCGCGTCCCGCGCCAACGTGCTCATCTCGGGCGCGACCGGGACCGGCAAGACGACTCTGCTCGCGACGCTGCTCTCGCTCGTGCCGGCGGACGAACGCATCGTGTGCATCGAAGAGGCGGGGGAGCTCGAGCCCGATCATCCGCACGTCGTGCGGCTGCTCGCGCGGCGCGCCAACGTGGAAGGGGTCGGCGAGGTGGGGCTGCCCGATCTGGTCCGCCACGCGCTGCGGATGCGCCCGGACCGCATCGTGCTCGGCGAGTGTCGAGGGGCCGAGGTGCGCGAGGTCCTCACGGCCCTGAACACCGGGCACGAGGGCGGCTGGGCCACGGTGCACGCGAACACCGCCGCCGACGTCCCCGCCCGGCTCGAGGCGCTGGCCGCGCTCGCCGGGATGGGGCGCGAATCGGTCGCCGCCCAGGCGTCGAGCGCGCTCGATGCGGTCCTGCACCTGCGGCGCGACGGCGGTCGACGGCGGCTGGCCGAGATCGGCGTCGTCCGGCGGGGCGGGGCCGGGGAGCTCGTCGTGGTTCCCGCGCTGACCGTCCGGGGTGCTGGGGAGGCTGCGGGCGTTGCCGGTACTGAGGGCGCGGGGCGCGCTGCGGGCCCGGGGGCTGAGGTCGACGTCGGGCCGGGATGGGAGCTGCTTGCTGCCCGCGTCGGGCTCGCGGATCCGCAGGTCGCGGGGTGAGCGGCGCGGAGGTGCTGATCGCGCTGTGCATCTGGTGCGCGCTCCTGGCTGCGCGCGGACCCGACGGCCGTGCGGCGGGTGGGATCGGGCTCGGGGGGAGAGGGCTCGGGTCAGCAGGGCGCGGGACGGAGCGGCGGACCGCGCACGCGTGGGCGGTCTCGCCCCTGGCTCGGAGGGGGTGGCGGAGCCGTTGGCGCCGGGGCGTGCCGGACCAGACGCGGGATCTCGCCGTCGTCGTCACCGAGGTCGCCTCCCAGCTGCGCGCGGGCGCAGACCCCGGACGTGCGTGGGAGCAGGTGCTGGGGCGGCCGGTCGGCGGGGACGGGATGCCCGACGTCGACACGCTCGCCCTGCTCGGTGCGGGTGACCGGTCCCAGGCGGCCGCCGTCGTCGCAGCCGGCGCACTGGCGCGGGAGCTCGGCGCGCCGCTCGCGCAGGTCCTCGACCGGGTGGCCGACGGACTGGCAACCGCGGCCGAGGCCGAGGGTGAGCGCCGGGCTGCCCTCGCCGGACCGCGGGCGACCGCGCGGGTGCTCACGGGGCTGCCGGTGCTGGGGGTGGTGCTCGGTGCCGCGGTCGGCGCCGATCCGGTCGGGGTGCTGCTGGGTGGGGGGCCCGGGACGGCCGCTCTCGTGCTCGGCGTGATGCTCCTTCTGGTCGGCCGGTGGTGGATCTCGAGGCTCGTGCGCCGGGCGGCGCGCGCCGGACGGGTCACGTGAGGGGCTGGGCGTGAGGCTTGCAGCTGTGGCGATCGCGCTGACCCTGTGTCTGCTCGGTGCGGGGGCGCCATGGCTGGCCGTCCGGTCGGCGGCGCGACTCCCGGTCGTGGGCGTCCGGGCCCGGCCCGATCATGCGGAGGTGGCTCGGGCGACCGGATCGATCGGCCCGCCCGGGCGCCTCGACGTGCTGGTCCTTCTCGATCTCCTCGACGCCGCGATCGCTTCCGGCGTCAGCCTGCCTCGGGCGTTGGCCGCGGTCGGCGATGCAGCCGGCGGCGTGGACGGCGGCGTGCTCAAGCTCGCGTCGTCGGCCCTGGTCATGGGGGCGGACTGGTCGACCGCGTGGGTGGCCGCGCCGGTCCGGCTGGACCCCGTGATCGAGGGGCTCGCCCCAACCTGGGTCACCGGGGCTGCGCCCGGACCGGCGCTGCGGGCCGCCGCCGCCCACCTGCGCAGGGAACGCCGTACGGCCGCGAGGGAAGCCGTCGGGCGGCTCGGCGTCCACCTCGTGCTGCCGTTGGGGCTGTGCTTCCTGCCGGCCTTCGTGCTGATCGGGCTGGTACCCGTCATGGTCTCGCTCGGTGCAGGGCTGGTCAGTTGAGCAGACCACAGGGCAGCCCGTCCGGTGGACCGTCCCCCGTCGACGCCCGCGGCCGATCGCCGCGGGACGTCCGTCGCGCACGGTGGGTGCTCGCTGTCACCGGAGAAGGGAGCACCATGACATCGTTTCTTGCCAACGTCGTCACTCGCACGCGCGGGCGCGCCGAGGCCGGCATGGCGACCGCGGAGTACGCGATCGCCACCGTCGCCGCAGCCGGGTTCGCCGGGCTGCTCGTCGTCATCCTGCGCAGTACGGAGGTGCGGGGGCTGCTGCTCGGGATCATCCGTGGGGCGCTCTCGCTGTGAGGGCGCGCGAGCGGGGCAGCGTCACCGTCGAGCTGGCGCTCGCGCTGCCCGCGGTGGCGCTCCTGCTCGTCGCGGTGCTCGTGCTCGGGTCTGCCGCCGTCGGACAGCTGCGGTGCGCCGACGCTGCGCGCGCGGGTGCGCGGGCTGCCGCCCTGGGCGAGGAACCGGCTCAGATCGCCGCGACCGCACGGCGGGTCGCCGGCCCGGGCGCCGCGGTGGGCGTCGACCTGAATGGGGAGTGGGTGACCGTCACGGTCAGTCGCGGGGTGGTCGCCGGGCCCTTCTCGAGTGCGCCGCTGCGCGCGCAGGCGTCGGCCGTCGCGCGGGTCGAACCGTGAGGGGTCAGGCCGTGAGAGGTCCAGCCGTCAGAAGCACGGCCGTGAAAGTCGTCGGAGGTCGGGCGGGTGCGGCCGACCGCGGTTCCGGCACGGTCCTGACGGTTGGGCTGGTCGCGGTCGTTCTGGTGCTGATCGTGGCGATCTCGCTCCTGGCGCGGGCGCAGTCCGCCCGTGGGGCGGCGCAGACCGCTGCGGACCTGGGTGCCCTCGCGGCGGCGCAGCACCTGGTCGGCGGGCCGGGTGGTGAGACGGGCACAGGCGTCGGTATCGACGGGAGTCGCGGCGCGGGGAGTGCGGGTGCGTTGGCCGAGAGTCCGACGGCGTGCGCGATCGCGCGCGCGGTCGTGGTCGCCAACGGCGCCTCGATGACCGGCTGCGTCCTGCTCGGTGGCGGCATCGTTCGGTTGACCACCGCCCGGTCGAGCGGGCTCGGAGTGGCGACAGCGAGTGCTCGAGCTGGTCCGTCGGCTCCGTCGGCTCCGTCGGCTCCGTCGGCTCCGTCGGATCCGGAGGGCTCGGCCGCGGTATTCGGCAGGCCATAGCGGATTTGGCTGAAATTGCCTGGCTCCAGGTCTTGTCCGAATCATCCGGATCTAGTAGCATTCGTACTAGTGTACTGTGTCGCTTAGCGTGGATATGGCACGCTCAAGATTGTCCGCTCAGGACCACAAAGACGGAGTTGC
>NZ_SDWW01000082.1 GCF_004168625.1 Pengzhenrongella frigida | reverse complement strand
CCGCGCACCCGAACGAGAACCAGACACGAACCAGCCTCCGTTCGACGATGGCACCGACTGTGGGGACTCACCAAGGGGACTCTGCGAGGCTATCGGGACACCCGCTCGCACTCACCTGGAACTAGCGTCCTTCTGGGCGAAATCCACCCGAAAGACACTAAATATGGCGGTGTTCGCCGTACAGTTCGCGCGTGGACGTGAACCGCATCCTTCGACCCGAGAGCCGGATTCTCGACATCGGCGCGCCCGGACCGGAGCTCGCCGAGGCGCTCGCCGCGCGAGGGTACGTGCACTATCTGGGCCTTGTCCCCGACGCCGGTCTGCCCTCCGCCCGCGCACGGGCCGACGGGATCGCCGATCGGTTCCACGCCCTCACCTCGTCGAACCAGGCATTCAAGAGCAGCGCCGACCTGCTCGTGCTGCGAGGGGGCTTTCGTCGCCTGCTCTGGTCCCTGCGCGATCTGCGGCACGTGGAATACGTCGCTGTCGAGATGGGTCCCGGTCGTCCGCCGATCGACCTCGTGCTCGCGCGGGCCATGGGACGGGCGACGCGCAAGCTGACACCGCTGGGTGCGCTGGGTGTCGGTGGCTCGACGTTCGAGGTGCACGCAGTCAAGACGGTCCGCCCAGACCGACCACGGCAGTACCTCTCCGAGGTCGTCGGCGTCGCGGGGCTGATCGACCGGTTGAACGACGAGGGGGTGCGCTACGCCGCCCTGCGTTGGTTCGACTCCCTGCCGCACCTCGAGCCTGGAGAGGACCTGGACCTGCTGGTGGCCGACGACGATCTCGCGGCCGTGCGGGCGCTCCTCGCCGAGGAGCCGGGCACCATCGCGGTGGACCTCTACAGCGAGACCGGTCTGCCGGGCTCCGACTTCCAGGGCGCGGCCTACTACGTCCCTGACCTTGCGCGGCAGATCCTCTCCGGTGCGATCGCGCATGCGAGCGGCGCTCTGGTGCCGTCCCCGAGAGATCACCTGCTCTCGCTCGCGTACCACGCGGTCTACCACAAGGGGGAACGCTCGGGATTGCCCTCGGACGACGCCCCGGCTGGGTTCCGGGATCCCGATCATGACTACGCCGAGACCCTGCGGCGCTTGGCTGCCGCGGTCGGGACGACACTGCCCGGGCAGCTCGAGGGCATCGACGAGCACCTCGGGCGTGAGGGCTGGCGACCTCCGCCGGATGCGTTGCGTCGGCTCGGCGAGTTCAACCCGTGGATCGCGCGTCGGCTCGAGGCGCAGGTGCAGCCCCCGGTCGAACCGCCGGAGCTCTCGGTGTTCCTGGTGCGCGAGCGCGCGCTCACAGTCGTCGGGATCGAGGACATCACCGCTGCTCTCGCAGAGACGGGCTTCGAGGTCATCCTCGAGCGGCAGCTGGACGACGAGGCGCGCCAGCGGTGCGCGGACGTCACCCGTGGCGGGAACTGGGGCAGCGGGCCGTTCCCGGTGAGTGGCGGCGGGCCGGCCACGGCACTTGTCGCTGTGCACTATGGCCCCGAGGCCCCTGACCCGGCACTGCACGCGCAGTACCCGCGCCTCACGAACGGGGATGTCCTGCTTGCGAAGCAGCGGATCCGAGACCTCATCGGCGCGCTCGTCGACCCGGAGCAGCGGTTCAACCCGCTGCACTCGTCTGACAACGAGCCGGAGGCGTGGGAGTACGTCGGGGCGGCGGTCCCGGAGGCTGCCGTCGACCTGCGGGCCGAGGTAGCCGCTCGCCGCGACGCATACCGAACCGAGCTGCCGGTGCTAGAGGTACTCAGCCTCGCGCGCCGGGCGAAGGTCGAGGTCGTCGACAGCGCCCAGGGCCCGGCCGTCCGTAAGACGTTCGCGCCGCAGGCTCGGAGATTCATGGAACGCGAGGTCCGGGCGTTGCGTGAGCTCGGGCCGCTGGTGGACGCGGTCCCCGAGCTCATCGACGTCGGGCCGAACTGGGTCATGACCGCGCGCTACGACAACGCCTTGGGCAGCCTCGATGAGCTGCGCCCCGCCGGTCTGCTCCCGCTCGACGTCGTGCGCGAGATGGTGGCGGTGCTCCGGACGATCCACGAGCTCGGCTTCGACCTCATCGACGCCAAGCCTCAGAACTTCCTGCTGGATCCTCGACGTGGACTGAAGATCGTGGACTTCGAGTTCTTCTACTCCTATCCGCTCACGCCCCCGCCGTTCGCCGAGGCGTACTGGCTCCGCGGCGTCCCCGACGACTTCGTGGGCGACGTGCCGCGCGGTCGGCTGTCGTACGAGTGGCGGTGGCGGCGCCTGACCGGCCTGTCGCGCGACGGGCTTCTCGCGGACTCCCGTTGGCGACAGCACCTCGAACGGGCGATCTACCGGACCAGACACGCGACGATCGGTCCGCACGGCCGGCCGCGCCTGCTCGCGCGCGCGGGCCGGTCGGGCCTGCGGCGGACGCGCGGCCTGCTCGCCTCGCGCTACTGGCTCTGGGCGCGCGGCCGGGCCCGGGCCGGTGAGGAGTGAACGCCGCCACCGGCGGGAGGCCCGCCGGCCGATCCTTCGAGGGCCCCGCTGTCGTGATCATCCCGGCGCACAACGAGGAGAACCTGATCGCGCGGGCACTCGAGGTGCTGCTCGCCGATGCCGAACCGTCGGAGTTCGATGTCGTCGTCGCCTGCAACGGCTGCACCGACGACACCGCCGAGCGGGCGCGGCTTGCGGCCTCGCGCCTCGGCCACCGCGTGACGGTGCTGTCCACCCCGATCGCGTCGAAGGCCGCGGCGATCCGCGCCGCCGAGGCCGTTGCCCCGGGCTTCCCGCGGGTCTATCTGGATGCGGACGTGGAGTGCTCCACGGCGACCGCGCGCGCGATGGTGTCCGCCGTCCGGTCCGGTGCGGCGCTGGCGGTGCCGACCCGAGTGCTCGACACCTCGGCGTCGACGCCGGCGGCCCGGGCGTACTACGGCGGGTGGAGCGCGCTGCCCTGGGTGCAGGAGCAGCTAGCCGGCCGAGGTGCGTACACGGTCAGCCGTGCCGCGAGGGAGACCTTCGGTGAGTTTCCCGATATCGGCGCCGACGACCGGTTCGTCACCACCCGGGTGCCGCGCAACGAGGCCGTCGTCGTGCCGCATCCGATCCTGATCGCGCCGCCCGGGCGCCTCAGTGACGTGCTCCGCGTGCGTCGCAGGGTCTATGCGGGCAACGTGCTCGCACCCGGCCCTGCACACGACCGCTCGCGGGCGAATCGGGTCGGGGCGCTCGCCCTGACGGTCGTCCGGCGGCCATCGCTCGCACCGAAGCTGGTGGTTTTCGCCGGCACGACGGCGGTGGCCAAGGCCCTGACCGCCTGGGACCTGCACCGGGGCACCGTCGTCTGGGGTCGGGACGAGGCGCAGCGCGCCGTCAGGTCGGCCCCACCTGCCGCGTCCGCACGACCGGCCACGGCCGAACCAACTGGCACGGCCGGTGCCGACCGCGCCGAGCTCGACGTCGTCGTGGTCACCTACCGCAGCGCCGCGTACGTCGGTGAGTCGCTCCGCGCGGCCGACGGCGCTCTCGCCTCGATCCCGGGCGCTCGCATCATCGTGGTCGACAACGACTCCCGGGACGACGTCGCCGCGGCGATCGGCGGGATCTCTCCCCGGATCGAGCTGGTGCTCCGAGACGTCAACGACGGGTTCGCCGCGGGCTGCCACGCCGGCGTCGCGGCCTCGGACGCACGCCGGGTGCTCTTCCTCAACCCGGATGCCGTCGTTGAGGCGGAGGCCATCGTCGCCCTCGTGAGGTGCGCAGACACCCACCCCGACGCCGGGGTGGTCGGCGGGCGGGCCCTGGCCCCGGACGGTTCACTCGATCCACGGTCGTGGTGGGGACGGCCCACGCTGTGGTCGGCCGTCTGCTTCGCCACCGGGTTGTCCAGCCTCTTCCCCGGGTCGCGGCTGGTGGATCCCGAGTCGCCAGACCGCTGGGACGGCCGGGCCCGTGCCGTGCCCGTGGTGAGCGGCGGGTTGATGCTCGTCGACCGGGTCGCGTGGGACGCCGTGGACGGCTTCGACCGGGACTTCTTCCTGTACGGCGAGGACGCCGACTTCTGTCTCCGCGTGGCCGCCGCGGGCTGGTCGCCGCGGGTGTGCCCCGACGCCGTGTTCCGGCACCCGGTGGGGGCGTCGTCGGCAGGTTCGAACCGCCTCCCGCTGGTGCTCCGGGGTCGGGTGACGACCTATCGCAAGAACCTGTCGGCCCCGTGGGGTCGCCTCGCAGGCGAGCTGCTCGTGCTCGGGACCGGCCTGCGCGCCCTCGCCGCCGGCGCCCGTCCGAGCGGTGGGCGGCCGTCGATCGGAGCCGCCGCCTGGCGGGACACCTGGCGGCGCCGGACCGAGTGGCGTGGCGGATGGTGATGGACATGCTCCCGACGGTCACGGTGATCATTCCGGTGCGCGACGGCGCAGCGGGCCTCGCACTGTGCCTTGCCGCCCTGGCCCGGCAGACGTATCCCCGAGAGTTGCTCGAGGTCATCGTCGTCGACAACGGGTCGATCGAGGACCTCTCGCTCGCCCTGCCCGCCGATCAGCGGTTCACGATGATCCGCGAGGACCGGCCCGGCTCGTACGCGGCGAGGAATGCGGGGCTCGCCCGTGCGACCGGCGCCGTGCTGGCGTTCACCGACGGCGACTGCGTCCCGGTCCGCGACTGGATCTCGGCCGGGGTCGAGCAGCTGAGCGCCGAACCGCGCCCGGATGCGATCGGTGGCGCGATCAACGTGACCTTTCCGCGTGGTCGGCCGAGCAACGGGCCCCAGCATTTCGAAGACGTCCAGGGGTTCCCTCAGCGCCGCTACGTCGAGGAGCTGAACTTCTCGGCGACCGCCAACCTCATGGTCTGGCGTGAGGCGTTCAACCGGGTCGGGCTGTTCGACGCGGGTCTCCGATCCGGCGGGGACCTGAACTGGGGTCGCCGGCTGGTCGCCGGAGGGGGCAGCCTGCGGTACTGCGAAGGCGCCGTCGTCGACCACCCCGCGCGCGAGACCTGGGGCGAGCTCGGGCGCAAGACGATCCGGGTGGCCCAGGGGCTCGCCGACCAGCGGGCCGAGCACGACCGGACGGCGCCGCGCGTGGTGCGCGACGTGGTGCACGAGGTCCGCACGGCCGTCTCGATCTGGTGGCGGGTCTGGCAGCAGCCGCGGCCGGAAGGTGCGCGGGCCAAGGCCCAGTTCGCCGCTGCGACGTCCTACGTGCGGCTGCTTCGTGCCCGGCTCCGCATCCAGGACGGCATCCGGTCCCGGGGTGCAGCCACGGCACCCCGGCCGGCTGACTAGAGGTATCGCACGCCGAACTTCCGGCTCCCGGCCACGCGGCCGGCCGCGCCGGCCGCCTCGACGGCCCACCACCAGCGGGCGCGCCGGGAGAAGGGGACGAGCGGCGTGACGACCACGATCCGCGCCCAGCGCACGGCGACGCCGGCGAGCCGCGGTCGCGGCATTCCGAAGGGGTGGAAGTCCCGGAACAGGCGACCGCGCGCCCGCCCGGTGAGGTAGGCCTTCTTCGCGGCGGACCGCAACGTCCCTCGATGCCGGTACGCGACGACCGCGCCGTCGGCATACCCGATCGCGTACCCCGCGAGCTGCAGGCGCCAGCAGAACTCCGTGTCCGTGCAGCCGTACTCGTAGTCCTCCGCGAAGCCGCCGACGTGCTCCCAGGCGGCCCGCCGCACCCCGAGGTTGGCGGTGATGGCGCGCGGGAGGAAGCCTGCCGCGACCGGGACGCCCGGCGGGTGGCGCTGCATGGCGCCGGTACCGAGGGAGTCGTTGTCGATCAGGCCGCCGACGACGTCGTAGGTCGCGAGGGCGTCGACCATCGCCGCGACCCACCCGGGCGCCACGACGTCGTCGGCGTCGCAGTAGAGCAGGAACTGGCCGGCGGCGACGGAAGCGCCGACGTTCCGGGCGGCGTTCGCCCCCGGCCGGGCGCAGGAGGTGACGGTGAGCAGGGGCAGCCGGTCGGCGAAGGAACGCGCGATGGCGACGGTCTCGTCGCCGGACCCGTTGTCGACGACGACCACCTCCCACGCGACGGTCGCGTCCTGCAGCGCCAGTCCGGCGAGCTGCTCGCCGATGGTGGCGGCCGCGTCGCGCGCCGGGATGATGACACTCGCCACGACATTCGCCATGCGCAGACCGTACCCGTCCGGGGCGTCCATAAGGCCCCGGTTTGCGGTGTCTCTGACAGACTGGCAGGCCATCGTCAACCGTTCGGCCGTTGGAGCCCGCCCTTGCCTCGAGCCCCCGACCTCGCCTCGCCCTCGCCCGACGTCGTCGCAGGGCGCCCGGCCCGACGTCGCATCCCGTGGCAGGTGATCGCGGTCGTGATCGTGGTGGTCGCCGGTCTCGGGCTGCTCGCTGCGGACCTGCGCGGTTCGCTCGGCCCGCGTGGGGCGGGCACCGAGGAAGATCAGGGGGACATCACGGCGACCGACGGACCCGCCTTGGAGCCGCCGCCCGTGCGGTATCCCGACGAGACCACGACGGGCGTTCCTGCCGGGGTCGTGCTCCAGCCGTCCGGCTCCCTGACGATCACGCAGCCGGGTGCGGTGATCGACTCGCTCGAGATCACGGGCACCGTCGTGGTCGCTGCGGACAACGTGACCATCAAGAACTCGCGGATCAACAACACCGGGTCGATCGCCATCAAGAACGAGGGCGAGAACCTGCTCGTCGTCGACACCGAGATCGACGGCCAGGGCGGCGGGATCCCGGCCATCGCCTTCAACAGCTACACGCTGCTCAGGGTGAACATCCACGACGTCGGCGAGGGGCCCCGGATCGCGGGGGGCGACGTGACTATCGAGGACTCCTATGTGCACCACCTGGTGCAGGTCGACGGTAACCACACGGACGTGATCCAGGCGGTCGGGGGGAGCAACATCGTCATCCGAGGGAACAACCTGCTGGCCTACAACCCCGACACGGGTAAGAAGGGCAACGCCGCTTTCATGTTCGGGGAGGATGACAACCCGCTGCGGGACTGCCTCGTCGAGGACAACTACATGAACGGCGGCAACTACACCGTGAACGGCGGCGGGGGCGGTACCGAGGGTGCGGCGTGCACCTTCAGGAGAAACGAGTTCGGCCCCGATTTCCGGTACGGGACCCGCGCGAATCTCGGCCCGAATGTGTCGTGGGGATCCACCAACTTCTCCCGGTAGGCGGACCCCACACGGACATCACGGACACGAGCGCGTCCTGGACGAGTAGCCTCGCCCTCTCAGCGTCGGCTGAGCCCAACTTCGGGCAGTAGCGGCATGGAGGCTGGTTCGTGTCTGGTTCTCGTTCGGGTGCGCGT
>NZ_SDWW01000081.1 GCF_004168625.1 Pengzhenrongella frigida | reverse complement strand
ACGGCGCAGGCCGCGGACGAGCTGGCCCGGATGGCCGCCGAGCTGCAGCAGCTCGTCGGGCAGTTCCGCTCCTGACCTCAGTCCTCGCACAACCCGATGAACGCGCCGAGCTCTTCGAGCCCGTCGGGCCGGGTCGGCAGGTAGTCGGTCAGCGCGGCGGAGCGCACGACGATCGCGCACCACATCCCGCGCGAGACCGCCACGTTGATCCGGTTGCGGGAGAGCAGGAACTCCATGCCGCGCGGCACGTCGTCGGCCGTCGAAGCCGCCGTCGACACGATCACGACCGGTGCCTGCTGCCCCTGGAACTTGTCGACCGTGCCCACCTTCACCGCGCCGAGCCCCGCGGCGTCCAAGGCCCGTCGGATGGTCCACCGCTGCGCGTTGTAGGCCGCCACGACGACGACGTCGGCCGGCTCGAGCGGGCGGTCCTCGCCCACTCCCGCGACCAGCCGGGCAGGATCGCGCCACCGCCGCCCCACGACGTCGTGCACCTGGCGGACGACCTCGTCAGCCTCCTCGATCGAGGCCACCGCGTTGCCCGCATGCTCGACGAGGACGGTGCGCACCCCGGGCTCGACCCCGTCGAGCGAACGGTGCGCGGTCACCGGCATGGCGGTCAGGCGTCCCTCGTACGACAGTCGTGACACCGCCGCGCACAGCGCCGGGTGCATGCGCCAGGTCTGCGCGAGGAAGTAGCCGAGCGTGGGGGGCAAGGTCTCGTGGTCATCGGCGAGCCAGCCGAGCGCAGAGCGGTCCACCGGCTCGGGGTGCTTGCCCTGGCTGACCTGAGGCAGCTGTTGCGGGTCGCCGAGCAGCAGCAGGTTCCGCGCGCCGGCCGAGACCGCGACCGTGTTGGCCAGGGCGAACTGACCGGCCTCGTCGATCACGAGCACGTCGAACCCACCCGGGGGCAGCCGGTTCGCGTTGGTGAAGTCCCAGGACGTGCCGCCCACGACGTACCCGCCCGTCTGTGCCGCGTAGAACGCCTCGAACGCCCCGTTGTCCTTGAGGACCTTCCACGGCGCGGCCGTGCCACCCGCACCGGCGACCGGTGACGCCTGCGCCCGGGTCGGGGAGGCCTGAGCGGGCTTCTTGCCGACCTGCTCGGCCGCGACCCCCGCCGCGCGGACCGCGGCGAGCATGTTCTCGACCACCGCGTGGGACTGCGCGACCACCCCGACCCGCCACCCGCGGGCCACGAGCCGGGCGATCACCCGCGAGCCCGCGTACGTCTTGCCCGTGCCGGGCGGGCCCTGCACCGCGAGGTAGGAGTGGTCGAGGTCGAGCAGCGCCGCGGTGATCGCGTCGATGTACGCGTCCGGACCGTCCTGGACGGCCGGCAGCGCGCCCCGGCTGCGGGTGCGCGGCGGGATGCGGCGCAGCAGATCGAGGGCGGGCTGCTCCGGGAGGGTGAGCTCGCCCGGGGAGGCCGCGAGCGTGCCGACGACGCCGTCGGCCAGGGCGCGGATCGCCGCGCGCACGGTCGCGGAGCTCGGTGGCGCGCAGGGCCCCAGACCCATGGGCAGCCCGGCGTACCGCGCGGCCTTGCCCGGCAGCGACTCGTCCACGATCAGCACGCTGAGCTCGGGGGACTCGGCCGTGCCCACGGTGACCTCGACGACCTCGGCGCCGGTGAGCCATCCGCGGGTCGCGTCCACGGCGACCTTGGCGCACTCCGGGATCGGGGCGTCGTACAGCGCGATGACCTTCGCGCCCGCGCGCAGCTCACTGCCCGGTTCGAGCCGGCCCACCAGGCGCAACCGCCGTCGGGCATTGCGCTTGCCGGGCGGCACGGCCCAGTCCTGGAGCACCTGGACGTGGTCGGCGACGACGGTGCCGCGCGGCTCGGTCCAGTCCGCCGGATCGGCGCGCAGCCGGTCGAAGTGGCCCCACCAGAACGGGGTCTCCTCGCGCCAGTGGTAGCCGAGCGAGGCGGCGAGCATGGCGACGGCCTGCTGGTCGTTCGTGCGAGCGGTCGCAGGCCCCTCGCCCACCAGTGCGAGCAGGGCCTCGGCGGTCTCGTCGCGCTCGGGCGGCACCAGGCCGACGACGGCGCCGTCCGCGGGGTCGAGCGTTCCCGCGGGACCCTCGTCGGTCGGCGTGGCGGGCAGCTCCGCCGCGGTCGCGACCAGCCAGTCGCGCAGGCGCAGGGTCGACACGCAGTCGTACTCGTTGTACTCGGCGATACGTCCGAGCCGTTCAGCGAACCCGTCGGGCCCGTCGAGGTTCCCGGCATCCCGGACGGCGCACGCCTCGGCGTACTCGACGATCGATGCGCTCGCGTTGGTCACCTCGCCCGAGCGGGCCGACGGCATGTACAGCGGCTCGAGCTTCTTGATCGAGTACGAGTCCTGCCCCACGCGCACGCTCGCGCGGACGATCGTGTAGAGGTCGACGAGGACGCCCGCGCGCAGGAGGTCGGCCACCGCGTCCTCGCCGACGCCGTGCCGCCCGGCCAGGCGCTGCAACGCCGACTTCTCGTACGCCGCGTAGTGGTAGACGTGCAGGTCAGGGTGCACGGCCCGGCGCGCGGCCAGGTAGTCGAGGAAGTCGAGGAGTGCCTTCTTCTCCTCCGCGCGGTCGTGCGCCCAGAAGGTTGTGAAGACCGGCGCGGCCTCGGGGGTGGCCGGTTGCTCGACCACGCCGAACAGGTACTCCAGGCCCCAGTCCGTCGAGGAGCCCTCGGCCCACAGCGGGTCGCCCTCGAAGTCGAAGAAGAGGTCGCCCGGGTCGGCGGCGGGCAAGGCCCGCACCACGTCGGGCGCGAACATCTCGCGGGCGACCGCGCCGGGCGCCAGCTCACCCTGGCGAACCTGGAGCGCGGCCTGTGCGCGCAGCTTGTCGAGGGTGCCGGCGCCGATCTTCGGTACGGGCACCGTGCTCGCGGCGAGGTCATCGATCGTGGTCACGCCGGCGTCACGCAGGCGCGTGCGCTGGGTGCCGCGCATCCCGGCGACGAGGAGGAGGTCGCGGGTACGGGCGATCTCCGGGGCGCAGACCTCGCATCGTCCGCACGCGCGCACGTGCGGCTGGTAGGGGTCGGCCCAGACGACGGGCTGATCGGCGGAGCGGTGGGCGTCGAGCAGCCCCTGCAGGCGAGCCCGCCGGTCGCGGTAGACCGGGAGAAGATCCGCGAGGCGGTGGCTCGTGGTGGCGCGGTCGCCCAGGATGAGGTGGACCTCGGGGGCGGGGGTGAGGCCACTCGTGATCAGCTGGTCGGCGTACGCGGCGAGCTGCAGCAGCGCGGTGACCTTGGCGTGCCGGGCGAGCTTGGTGTCGTAGACGGCGTACACCGGGCCGCTGGCTGCCGTCTCTCGGCCGGGCTCGCGGATCAGGAAGTCGGCCCAACCCCCGAACCGACCATCGAAGAAGCCCGCCTGGTAGACGACGCCGGCCCCCGTGCGCAATGCGGAAAGGGTTTCGTCCCGCTTGGCCTCGAGGGCCGCGCGGTCTTTGCCGAGGTCGAATTCGGGGCGCTCGATCTCCACCACGCCCGTGCCGGTCGACCGGTCCCACGGGCCGAAACGGTCGCGAAACCCCTGCAAGACCCGCTGCTCGTGCGCGTCGCCGAGGGCGGCGGCGCGGGCCAGCATCGCGTCCGCCGCGAGCTCGAGCGGCGCGATCCGGCCGAGCTTGGCGTCCAGCGAGCGCAGCAGGGCGAACTCGCAGCTGGCGGCGTTGGCGAGGTCGCTCGCGCTGTACACGAGGGCGCCGTCGCTGAGAAGGAACATGAGGCGAGGGTAGTGAGGGGGTGTGACACGCGATCGACGCAGCCCTGATGAAGGCCTCGTGCGCCGATATTTCCCGGTCAACAAATGGGGTGGCTTCCGCAAAGAAAATATGCGCCGGACGCAAGGCGTTGACGGATTTTGGAAATGTTCTGGACTCGCCAGCCTGGAATTCTCACAACCAGCGTGCCGCAGCCGAAGTAGACGGCAGATCCGCAGGCCTTCTCTATCGGGAGCAATCATGGCTGCAATGTCCGAAATCAACGCATCACTGCCGTCGCGCGACGGCCAGGACGGCGCCCGCCGCTCGGCCGGATGGTGGGCGGACCGGTCGTTCCCGGTGAAGCTGGCCAGTGCCCTCGGCTGGTCGGTGATCGCCCTGGTCGTCCTCGCCGTCCAGGCCGGACCGGACGCGTTCGGCACGTCGGTCGCCGTTGCCGGCGTCGTGCTGACCGTGGGTTCGGGGATGTCGCTCGCCCGCCGCGAGCGGGCGGCCCTGGCGCGGATCGAGCACGTCGCTCAGGGGCTGGCCACCGGGGACCACACGCGGAGCACCGGTCTGGACAGCCACGACGAGGTGGGCCGGGCCGCCGTGGCGATCGATGGCGCCTCCGTCGCGCTGCGCGACTCCATGACGATGGTGCGCGAGGCAGCCCAGCTGATCGCCGCCGAGGCCGCCCGGTTCGCTGCGGCCAACGCCAAGGTCTCGGCCGGATCGCAGGAGACCAGCAAGCACGCCGGGTTCGTGGCCGCGGCGGCGACCGAGGTGTCCGGCCACGTGCAGACCGTGGCATCCGGCGCGGAGGAGATGGGCGCGTCGATCCGCGAGATCTCCCACAACGCGAACGAGGCGGCCAAGGTGGCCAACCAGGCCGCGGAGGCCGCCGCCGCGACGAACGAATCGGTCGGCCGGCTCGGGGTCTCGTCCCAGGAGATCGGCGACGTCGTCAGGACCGTCTCGTCCATCGCGGAGCAGACCAACCTCCTGGCACTGAACGCGACGATCGAGGCAGCACGGGCGGGCGAGGCGGGCAAGGGGTTCGCGGTCGTGGCCGGTGAGGTCAAGGAGCTCGCGCGGGAGACCGCGCGGGCGACCGAGGAGATCACTCGGCGGGTCGAGGCGATCCAGGTCGACACAGCCGGCGCCATGTCGGCGATCAGCGAGATCTCCGCGATCATCGACTCGATCAAGGACTTCCAGCTGACCATCGCGTCCGCCGTCGAGGAGCAGACCGCGACCACCAACGAGATGTCGCGATCGGTGACCGAGGCGGCCGGCGGGTCCGGGAAGATCGCCGCCATGATCATGGCCGGGGCGACATCGACGGCCGCGCTGGCGAGCCTCCGGGTCCAGATGGGCGACTCGGTGGCGGAGATCGCCCGGCTCTCGGCCGAGCTGGGTACCCGGGTGGGTGCGGCCGCCGCCTGATCCGGGCGAGACGCGACGCGGCCGGGGTCCCGTCTGCTGAGATGGACCCATGACTCCTCGTGACGATGAGCCCGACGGGTCGCGCGAGGCCGTTCCGTCGCGCCGGCGGACGCCGCGGGGAGAGCCTGCGACGTACCGGATCACCGTCGACCTGGACGACGCCGAGCCGCGCATCTGGCGGCAGCTCGCCGTCGCCAGCAGTCTCCGGCTCGACGCGCTGCTCCACGACGTCGGCGACACCCTGCTGTACGCCTACGACTTTGGGGACGGCTGGGATCACACGGTGCGCCTGGACGAGGTGCTGCCCCTGCCCGACGGCGGCGCCCCGGCCCGCTGCACCGCCGGGGCGCGCGCCTGCCCGCCCGAGGACTGCGGCGGAACGGGGGGCTACGAGGATCTGCTCGCCGCGGCGGCCGACCCCGCTCGGCTCGACCCGGACGAGCGGGCCGAGCTCGACCATCGTTTGGCGCACTACTTCCCCAGCGTCCCCCGGTCGGGGATCGCCGCCGCGGCCACCGAGTTCGACCTCGACCAGGTGAACACCCTGCTCGCGCGGCCGCCGATGCCGAAGCCGCTGGCCGACCTCCTCGTCCGTGCCCATGGACCGGGCGCCGGGGACCTGATCGACCTGATCGAGCGGGCCGGGCTCGACGGGCCGGTCCTGCTCGACACCGCTGCGGCGGCCCGCGACGGCGTGACGTTCGCGCGGGCCGCGCTGCAGACGTGGCCGTGAGGATGAGCCGCAACCTGCTGGCAGAACGCTGGGAGCGCCGTCGTCGCGCACGGGAGCTCGAGGAGCAGGAGACGGCCGTCGCCCGGCACGCTCGGCTGCCGCTGGTGCTCGTCGTCGAGGAGGTCCATCTCGATCTCGACTGCCCGGCGGACACCGCGTGGAGATTCGTGACAGATCCGGCGAACGGGCGCCTGCTCGGAGGTGACCCGAACGGCTTCGAGTTCGTGGTCCCCGGCAGCCCGCGGGGCGAGGTCGGGGAGCGCTTGTGCGCCTTCACCACCCGTGCGGACGGCGCCCTGATCGGTCAGGTCGAGGAGGTGGTGCGGCTCGAGCCCGGGCGCCTGCGGGTCGCGCGATCGCTGTCCACCGAGCACGCGTTCTCCGGGACTTTGGCGGTCGTGCCGCTGAGCGACCGGACGTGCCGGCTGTCCCTCGAGCTCACCGCGCAGGTGCATCCCGCCGAGAGCGAGGCGGTTCGGGAGCAGATGATCACGGGCACCGGCCGGGTGGTCCGGCGCGCCTCGCACCACCTCGCCGGAACCACTCCGCCGCTCGAACCCCCGCCGGCTCCCCGGCCCGCCTGCCGCGACGCCAGTGCGCTCGTGGCCGTCGCGGCGCGAGCCACGGTGGAGGTCGCCGTCGGTCCGGAGGTGGTCTGGGGCTTCCTGCTCGACGCCGGGAACGACCGGTTGGACTCCGAAGACCCCGAGGCGTTCGGGTGCACCGTGCCCGGGACACCCTCGGGGCAGGTCGGAGAGCTCCGCTGCGTGATCAGTCATCGTGCGAACGGCACGCTCGTGGCCACGCTCCAGGAGGTGGTCGCGCTCGACCCGCAGCGCTCGATGGTGACGCGCGGCCGGTCCACGACCCACCCCGCCGGCACCACGCTCCGGCTCGAGGCCTCGCCGACAGGTACGCGGCTGACCGTGCAGGTCGACCTGGAGGAGCACGTCAGCTCCGCGGAGGCGGCCCGGCTCCGGTTCGTGGGTGGCGCCGAGGCTCATCTCGCGCGGGTCAAGCGATGCCTCGAGGACCAGGGCGACTACCGGGACCAGGGCGAGGATCAGGACCAGGACGCCGGACCTCAGGGTTCCCGCCCGTAGCGGTCGGATCCGTTGAGACTGCGCATTCGACTGTGCCGTCTTGCACGCATTCGACGTTGTGCTGTTTGCCGCGCTATCCGATTCCTGAGGACCGACTCGGTCGCATTCCCGCCCGACCACAGGCTATTGACTCTGGACCCCCGTCCACAGATTTGGCGGCGTCACCCGGAATCCACAGGCAATGCCCGACGGCGGACGGGGAATGTCAGTGGCCATGGCTAGTGTTTGGAGCACGGAAATCGTATCCGTCGAGCCGAGCGGGGGTGCTGACATGGCTGTTGCGGAAGGTGATCCGGCGCCGTCGGTGACGTCGCCCGGCCCTGAACGGCAGCCTGCCCACGATGGCCTGTCGGCGACGGAACGATTCTCGGTGACGGAGCGGTCGTCGGTGACGGAGCGGTCGTCGGTGGCGGATGGCCCCTCGGTGGAGCGCGGCCCCTCGCTGCCGGAGGGTCTGTCGGTGGCGGAGCGGTTGGCGGTGGTGCGGGTCCAGGTCGAGGCGTTGGCGCTGGTGGTGGCGGCGGATCTGGCGGGGGCGGGGGCGTTGGCGCTCTTCGATGAGGCGTACGAGCT
>NZ_SDWW01000080.1 GCF_004168625.1 Pengzhenrongella frigida | reverse complement strand
CGACCTGCGCCGCGCGGCCCGGCTGCTGGCCGCGGCCTCCCCGGCCGGCGGCGGGCTCGGCGCGTACGTGCTCACCGGGCGGGGCGCCGAGCAGCACACCCAGGGGACCGCGACGGTCACCGCCGCGATCAACCTCGCGCTCGCCCTCGGGCTGCCCGGCCGGGTGGGCAGCGGCTTCGGCGCGATCACCGGGCAGGGCAACGGCCAGGGCGGTCGCGAGCACGGCCAGAAGGCCGACCAGCTGCCCGGCTACCGCCGGATCGACGACCCGGCCGCGCGCCGCCACGTGGCCGCGGTCTGGGGCGTCGACCCCGACGACCTTCCCGGGCCCGGCGTGGCCGCGGTCGAGCTGCTCCGCCGCTGCGGGACGGCCACCGGTCCGCGCGCCCTGCTGGTGCACGGCTGCAACCTGGTCGTCAGCGCCCCGGACGGGGATCGGGTCCGGCAGCGGCTGGCCGCGCTCGACCTGCTCGTGGTGTGCGACCTGTTCGTCTCCGAGACCGCCCTGCTCGCCGACGTCGTGCTGCCCGTGACGCAGTGGGCGGAGGAGGAGGGCACCATGACGTCCCTCGAGGGACGGGTGCTGCGCCGCCGCCGGGCCCTGCCGCCGCCCGCCGGGGTGCGCTCCGAGCTCGAGGTGCTGCACGACCTCGCCGCACGCCTCGGGGTCACCCGCGGGTTCCCGACCGACCCGGCGGCCGTCTTCGACGAGCTCGCCCGGGCCAGCGCCGGCGGCGTCGCGGACTACAGCGGCCTGAGCCACGCCCGCCTCGACGCGGCCGGCCGCGACGGGGGCGAGGGCGCGCTGTTCTGGCCCTGCCCGGCGGTCCCGGTCGACGAACCGGCGCACCCCGGCACGCCCCGGCTGTTCACCGAGGCGTTCGGGACCCCGGACGGCCGGGCCCGGATGATCGCCGTCGACCATCACGGTCCGGCGGACGACCTGCGGCCCGACGCGCCCGTCTACCTGATCACCGGGCGGGTGCTCCAGCACTACCAGACCGGGGCGCAGACGCGCCGCGTGCCCGTGCTGTCCGCAGCCCAGCCCGAGGCGTTCGCCGAGCTCCACCCGCTGCTCGCCGACCGGCTCGGGGTCGACGACGGCGAGCTCGTCCGCCTGACGACGGCGCGCGGCGAGCTGGTGGTCGCGGCCCACGTGACGGTCACGGCCCGGCCCGACACGGTCTTCCTGCCGTTCCACTGGCCCGGCGCCGGCAGCGCGAACCGGCTGACCACCGACGCGACCGACCCGATCTCGGGGATGCCGCAGTTCAAGGTCTGCGCGGTGGACGTCCGGGCGGCCACCGCGGTCCCTGATGCGGCCTCGGCCGCAGTCCCCGGTGCGGCCCCAGCCGCGGTCCCTGCCTTCGCTGCACGAGAGGTGGTCCGATGACGCACGTCGTGGTGGTCGGGAACGGAATGGTCGGTTCGCGGTTCGTCGACGAGCTCGTGCGGCTCGACGACCGGGTGCGGGTGACCGTGCTCGGCGCCGAGGAGCACGAGCCGTACAACCGCGTCCTGCTGAGCGAGGTCGTGGCCGGGAAGGTCGAGGTCGCCTCGATCGGGCTGCCGGTGTCGATCCCGGGAGGCGTGGACGTGCGGCGCGGGGTCGAGGCGGCGCACCTGGACCGCGCGTCCCGGCAGGTGACGAGCACCGACGGGCAGCAGTTCGCCTACGACCTCCTCGTGCTCGCGACCGGCGCCCGATCCCGGATCCCCGCGATCGCCGGCCTCGCCTCTGGCCCGCTGCCCGCCGGGGTCCACGCGCTGCGCACGCTCGACGACGCGCGAGAGATCGTCGCGGCCACGGTCAACGCCCGGCGCGCCGTCGTGCTCGGTGCCGGGGTTCTCGGCCTGGAGGCGGCCTGCGGCCTCGCGCGGCGCGGGCTGCGGGTCACCGTGGTGCACCGCGGTGCGCACCTGATGGACCGGCAGCTGGACGCCGAGGCGGCCGCCGCCGTCGCGCACGGCCTGGCCCTGCTCGGGATCGACCACCGGGTCGGGGTACGCCCGGACGAGGTGCTGATCTCCGGGGGGCGCGCCAGCGGGGTGCGGCTCAGCGACGGCGAGCACCTGCCCGCGGACCTGATCGTGCTCGCGACCGGAACCCTGCCCGAGACCGGCCTGGCCGCCCGCTCGGGGCTCGAGGTGGACCGGGGCGTCGTCGTCGGTCCCCGCTGCGCGACGGCGGACCCGGCCGTGTACGCGATCGGCGACTGCGCGCAGCCCCCCGGCGGTGCGACCGGGCTGATCGCGCAGGGGTGGGACCAGGCCCACCGGCTCGCGGTGCTGCTCGCCGGGCGGTCGGACGATCGCGTCGAACCGGTCGAACCGGTCGAACCGGTCGAACCGGTCGAGCCGAGCGAGCCGGTCGAGCCGGTCGAGCCGGTCGAGCACGAGTCGCACGGGACGGACCTCGTGCGGCTCAAGGCCCACGGGCTGGACGTGGTGACCATGGGCGTGTCCGGCGCGAACCGCCACCCCGACGTCGCCCATCGCGGGGTCCGCCTCAGCGACCCGGCCACCGGCCGGCACGTGGAGGTGGTGGTCGTGGACGGCATGGTCGTCGGCGCCACCTGCGTCGGGGCGGGAGCCGTCGCGGCCGACCTGACCAGCGCGTACGTGCGGCGCACCCCGGCACCCGCGGACCCCGCCCAGCTGCTGTTCCGACCCGTGCGGGGGGCGGCGCCGGGTGTCGAGCCGTCCGCGACGCTGATGCCGGACCGCGCGACGGTCTGCCGGTGCAACGGCGTGACGAAGGGCGGTGTGGTCGCGTCGTGGCGCGACGGGGCCCGCACGCTGGACGACGTCGCCCGGGTCACCCGCGCGACGACCGGCTGCGGTGGCTGCGCGGATGCGGTGTGCGGGCTGCTCGAGTGGCTCGGGCGCAGCACGACCGAGCCCGACAGCACGCCGACCGGCTCCCCCGCGCTGGTGTCAGCGGGGAAGGCACCGGCGGGCCAGACGTCAGGTGGAAAGGTGCCAGCCGGGCAGCCGTCGGGTGGGTAGCGGTCCGCCGCGCCGCCGTCGGGTGCGCCGCCTCAGGGGGTGCGCCGCCGGAGCGTGGTCGCACCGACCGCGACGGCCACCACGATGAAGCCCGCGATCACCGCGACGTCGCCCCAGATGGCCGCCACGTCGGCGTCGGTGGACAGGGTCTGCATCGCGTCCACGACGTAGGTCAGGGGCAGCACCACCGAGATCGCCTCGAGCACCGCCGGCATCTGGTCGCGCGGCATGATCAGCCCGCACAGGATCAGCTGGGGGAAGATGAACGCGGGCATCATCTGCACGGCCTGGAACTCCGTGCGCGCGAGCGCGGAGACGGCGAGCCCGAGCGAGGCGCCCAGGACGGCGTCGAGCACCGCGACGAGGATGACCGCCCAGAGCGGGCCGGCGACGTTCATCCCGCACACCCCGACCGCGAAGGTCACCAGGACCAGGGCCTGCAGCGCCGCGAGGAGCCCGAACGCCAGCGCATAGCCGACCACGACGTCGCCGCGCCGCAGCGGCATCGTCATGAGCCGCTCGAGCGTGCCGCTGAGCCGTTCCCGGAGCATCGTCACGCTCGTGACCAGGAACATCACGATCAGCGGGAAGACCCCGAGCAGCGACGGCCCGATGGTGTCGAGCACGGGCGTGCCGTCGAACATCCACGCGACCAGGCCGAGCAGCAGGCACGGCAGGATCACGATCAGCGCGATCGTGCGCGGGTCGTGGCGCACCTGCCGCAGCACGCGCGCCGCGGTGGCGAGGCTCATCCGGGGGCTCATCGGGCATCCGTCTCGACGAGGGCGAGGAACGCCTGCTCGACGTCGGCCGCCCCGGTGCGCGCCAGGAGCTCGGGGAGCGTCTCGTCGGCGAGCAGCCGGCCGTCCCGCATCAGCAGCAGCCGTTCGCAGCGGACCGCCTCGTCCATCACGTGGCTGGACACGAGGATCGTCGTCCCGTCGGCCGCGACCCGCGTGAACAGCTCCCACAGGTCGCGCCGCAGGACCGGGTCGAGGCCGACCGTGGGTTCGTCCAGCACCAGCACGCGGGGCGTGCCGAGGAGGGCCGCGGCCAGCGAGACGCGGGACATCTCGCCGCCGGACAGGTTCGAGACGCGGCGGCGGGCGTTGGCGGTGAGGTCGACCGCCTCGAGCACGCGATCGACGTCGTCGTCCCCGGTCCCGAGGAGGGTCGCGAAGTAGCCCAGGTTCTCCGCGACGGTGAGGTCGGGGTAGACGCTGGGCGCCTGGGTCACGTAGCCGACCTCGTGGCGCAGGCTCGGTTCGCCTGCGGGGCGGCCGAGCACCTCGACGGTTCCCGCCGCGATGACCTGGACGCCGACGATCGCCCGCATGAGGGTCGTCTTGCCGCTCCCGGACGGGCCGAGCAGGCCGACGAGCTTGCCCGCCGGGACCGTCAGGTCGATGCCGGGCAGGACCACGGTGCCGCCGCGCACGACTCGCAGCCCGGTGACCCGGATCGCGTCGTCGATGGTTTCTTTCGTCATGGCAGGCATCGTCCTCTCCTGACGCGCCGCGTGGACCACGCTCACCCGTCTGGACCGGGCTGGACCAGCACCGACGGGGTCAAACATCACGGAACGATAACGATGTATCTGATACCGGGACCAAAGTACCTAGTACCGCCTGTCCGATCAGTTCGCGCGCTGGTAGACACGCCAAGCCCCCGATGAATTCGCGCTTTCTCCCCCCACAACGAGGTGGTCATGAGACGACACGTGCCCGCAGGAGTCTTCCTCGCGGTCCTGGCTTCCCTGCTGATCCTGCTGTCCGACACCCTGGGCCTCGAGGCCCAGTCCGTGACGTTGCTCGGCGCAGGCCTCGGCGGGGCGCTCGGCCTGGTCCCCGACCGGACCCCCGTCCAGCGGCTCGGCGGGTTCGCGGTCGGGTTCGCCGCCGCCTGGCTCGGCTACCTGCTGCGCGCGGCCGTCCTGCCCGACGCCGCGAGCGGTCGCGCGGTCGCGGTGCTGGTCGTGCTGCTCGGCTGCCTCGCGGTCGCGATGGCGACCCGCGGACGGCTGCCGCTCTGGGCGACGCTGCTGGGCGCGAGCGCGATGGCCGGGTCCTACGAGAGCGTGTACGTGCTCGATCCGACCTCGTTCCTGACCACGTCGCCGTCGTCGGCCACCGCGGTGCTGGTCGCCGCCGGGGCGGGCTTCCTCGCCACCGCGCTGCTCGCACCCCAGATCGAGCGGGACCGGTCGCTGGAGAAGGCCCGTCACACGGTGGCAGCAGCGCCGTCGCCGTCCCCGGCACTGCCCATCCACGAGGAAGCGGCGCTCCTGTTCGGCGCGCGCCCCCTCGAGTCCACCACGGAGGCCTGACGTGCACCGCACCCTCACCACCGCCGCATCCCCGCGACCGACGACCTCCTCGAACCGCGCCCGCGCGACCGGTCCGGCCGGCAGCCCTGCGCTCGCGCGCCGCTGCGCGGTGGGCGTCGTCGCCCTCGTCCCGCTGCTGCTCGGCGCCCTCACCACCCCGGCCGGTGCCGTCGGGAACGAGGCCGACACCGGCGACGTCGTCGTCACCAACACCGAGACGGTCTCGGCCAAGCTCGACGCGACCGGCAAGCTCCGGGAGGCGCGCATCTACGAGCAGATCGCGCTGACCGGCACCGGCTCGACGCAGATCGTCAACCCCGTCTCGACGAAGAACCTGCGCAACCTCGACGGCTTCGCCGCGCTGGACGTCTCGGACGGCAACCTCGTCACGACGGTCAGCGTCGACGGCGAGCGCCGCCTGCGGTCGGTCAGCGACTTCGACAAGGACCTCCCGCTCGGGGTCGAGGTCACCTATCTGCTGGACGGCAAGGAGGTGGCCCCGGGCAAGGTCGTCGGCAAGTCCGGCACGCTCGAGGTGCGCTACACGGTCACCAACCTCACCTCCCGCGAGCAGGACGTCACCTACGACGACGGGACGGGCACCCAGGTCACGAGCCCCGCCGTCACGGTCATCCCGATGATCGGGCAGCTCGTCACCATCCTGCCGCCGTCGTTCACCGCCGTGACCTCGGGCGAGGCCAGCCTCGCCGGGGACGGGCACGGCGGCACGCGCATGACGTTCCAGATGACGCTGTTCCCCCCGATCGGCTCGCCGACCGCGGAGTTCGGGTACACGGCGCAGGTGTCGGGCGCCGTCGTGCCACCGGCCACGATCACCGCCCTCCCGGTCTCACCGCTCGCCAGCCCGTCATTCAAGGGCGGCTCGGCGAGCTACAAGGCAGGCGCCGAGAGCGGCGTCGCGCTGACCGCAGGGGCCATCGAGATCGATGCCAACCTGCTCAAGCTCCGCGACGGCGCGGCGCAGCTCCTCGACGGTCTGGTGCAGCTGCGCGCGGGCGCGGACGAGCTGTCCGCCGGGCTCAACGACGACGCCGTCCCGGGTGCCGATCAGCTGGCCGCGGGCGCGGGCGCAGCGAAGGCCGGGGCCGACAAGGTCGCCGCCGGAGCGCTGAGCGCGCAGACCGGGGCAGGCCAGCTCTCTGCCGGGGCGCTCGCCGCGCAGAGCGGGGCGGGCCAGCTCGCCGCCGGGGCGCTCGCCGCCCAGACCGGCGCGGGCCAGCTCGCCGCCGGAAGTGACCTGCTCACGAACGGTCTGACCCAGGCGAGCGGCAAGGCTCCGAGCCTGCTCAGCGGGCTGACCCAGGTGGATGCGGGGCTCGCCAAGGTCGATGCCGGGCTCGCCCAGCTCGCCGGTTCGATCGCCACCGTGCCCGCCCAGGCGGATCCGCTGCACGTCGGGATCGCGAAGATGCGAACCGCGATCTCCGGCCGGCTGCTTCCCGGACTGACGTCGGTCCACGACGGGCTGACTGTCGCAGTGCAGGGCAGCGGCACGATCGCCGCCGGGGTCGCGGGAGTCTCGACGCAGGTCGAGTGCGCGGCAGACAAGCTCACCGAGCTGTCCAAGGGATCCGGCGCCGCGACGGGTTGTCACGCCGCAGCGGGGACCCTGCCCGAGCCCGACCCCGTCCGAGCTGCGGCACTTGAAGGCGTGATCACTGAACTGCGGACGAGCCAGCTCACGCTCGCCAACCCGGCCGCGGGAGCCGCCTCGCTGAACGCGAGCCTCACGGGGATGCAGGGGTCGCTCGGGACACTCAAGGCGGGTAGTCAGAGCCTCCTGTGCGGCATCAGCGTGGCCTCATCTCCGCTCTGCCCGACGACGGATGCCGCCGGGGCGCCGGTTCTCGGGCTGCTCGAGGGCATCAACCAGGTCGACGGCGGGATCACCCAGCTGGTGACGGGCGTCGTCGGCGGCGTGCAGCAGGCCGTCGGAAGCGCCACCGACACGGCAGCACAGGGCACGTTGCGCGGCGGGATCCACTCGGTCCAGGGCGGGACCGGTCAGATCGCTGCCGGTGGCCAGACCCTCGTCGCCGGACTGGGCGAGCTCGGTGCGGGTGCGTCAGCGCTCCGCGACGGTGCGGGGCGTCTCGTGACGGGCACCGGACAGCTCGCCACCGGCGCCGGAACGCTCGCCACGGGCGCTGGCCAGCTCGCGACGGGCGCCGGAGCGCTCGCCACCGGTACCGGACAGCTCGCGACCGGCGCCGGAACGCTCGCTGCCGGCAACGGGAAGATTGCGGCCGGTGCAACCGAGCTCGCCAACGGTCTGGGCGACGCGGCGGACGGCTCAGCGCTGATCGCCGACGGGCTCGGGCAGGCGGCGGACTCCGCACCGGCCCTGGTCGACGGCGCCCAGCAGCTCTCCGACGAGGGGACCTCGCAGCTCGTGGTCTCCGGCGGGAAGACCGCGTCGGACTACGGCGTGAAGTACGCCGTGATCGCCGCCGGAGCCGATCGCGCGGTGGACGAGGGCATGGCGTACGGCGCACCCGAGGGTGCCGCCGGGGCGACCGCGTACTCGATCGACATCGCGGGCGTCGACGGCGACGGGAAGAACAGCGCGGGTCGCGGGCTCGCGGCCCTGGCGCTGTTCGCCGGAGGTGCTGGGCTGGCGGGGCTGGTCCGCCGTCGGCTGAGCTGAGCACGCGCCCCGCAGGGGGCTCGGGCCGGTGCGGGGGCGGCGCAGATCGCGGCGCCCCCGCACCGGCCTTTGTTTGCCCGACGGCGGCCATCGGCTTGCCCGACGGCGGCCATCGGCGGCCGGCTGGGTGCATCCCCGGGCCGACTGGCGTGTGTTGTGGCTGGTCAGGTGGGGGGTGTGGATGGCGGGGCGGGGATGTCGGACCCTGC
>NZ_SDWW01000007.1 GCF_004168625.1 Pengzhenrongella frigida | reverse complement strand
CGGGTCCGCGAGCGCGTCGACGAGCAGCGCGTCGCTCGCCCGACCCCCGCCCCCGGCGAGCTCCTCGGCCCGCAGCGCCCGGCGGAGCCGCCGCAGGCCGACGGCGTCGGTCCCCCCGAACGGCGAGGTCAGGAGCCCGACGGCGGTCTCGGCGTCGAGGTCCGCGGGCCCGAGCGCGCAGCGCAGCGCGAGCAGCAGCGGGCGCACGGCCGGCTCCTCGCGCAGGGGCAGGTCGCTGCCGAGCACCGCGACCGGGACGGACGCCGACGCGAGCGCGCGGCGCAGCCCGGCGACCTGGCCGCCGGACCGGGCGATGACCGCCATCTGCCCCCAGTCGACGCCTCGTTCGAGGTGCGCCGTGCGCAGGGCGTGCGCCACGTACGCGGCTTCCTGCGCGGCGCTCGGCAGCAGTGCGACGCTCGCGGCGGCGCTCGGGAGTACAGCGACGCTCGCGGCGGCGCTCGGGGACGCAGCGACGCCCACGGCGGCGCCGGAGGGCGCAGCGACGCTCGCGGCGGCGCTCGCTACCTCCCGCTCGCCGGCCCGCTCGGGTCGCGGCTGCGGGCGGCGGTGCCGGACCGCCCCGACCGAACCGATCTCCTGGGTGACGGCCGCGGTGACCGCGCGCAGCTCGGCGTCCTGCCGCCAGGTCGTGCCGAGCACGAGCTGGTCGGCGCCGAGCTCACCGAGCCCGACGCCGTCGACCGTCGCCCGGCCGACGAGCGCAGGGGCCGCACCGCGGAAGGTCTGCACCGCGCAGTCGGGGTCGGCGAACAGCGCGAGCCGCGCACCGTCCTGGGCGAGCACGTGCAGCAGGCGCGCCGTCGCGGCGGTGCTCTCCTGGTGGTCGTCGACGACGACCAGCCGCCAGCGGGGCCGGTCCACGCCCGGGACCTCGTCCTCCCACGCCGCGAGCGCCTCCGCGGCCTCGTCGACCACGACCGCCGGGTCGAACCGGGCGCCCGAGTCCGGGGTGGTCTGGCGCAGCAGCGTGACGTCGAGGTACTCGCGGTACAGCTGGGCGGCCGCGACCCACTCGGGCCGCCCGGCGCGCTCGCCGAGCGCGGCCAGGTCGGCCGGCGTCAGGCCGCGCTCGGCGGCGCGCATCAGCAGGTCGCGCAGCTCGTCCCGGAAGGTGCGCAGCCCGAGCACGTCCGGCGGCACCGTCGCGGGCCAGTCCAGCGGGACGCCGTCGCCGGCCGCGTGCCCGGCGAGGAGCTCGCCGAGGAGCAGGTCCTGCTCGGGGCCGGAGATCAGGGTCGGCGGCGGCTCCCCGAGCCGGGACGCGCGCGCCCGGAGCACGGCGAAGGCGGCCGACGCGGCGGTGCGGACCATCGGCTGCCCGGCCGTGCGCTGGATCCGGACCGAGAGGCGGTCGCGCAGGTCGGCGGCCGCCCGCCGGGTCGCCGCGATCACCAGCACGTCCGCGGGGACCAGCCCCAGGGCCTCGATCGCGGCGGCGACGGACTCGATCACGGTGGTCGTCTTGCCGGTGCCGGGCGCGCCGAGCACGAGCAGCGCCGGACCGGAGCCCGACGCGATCCGGTCGACCACGGCGCGCTGGCTCGGGTCGAGCGGCACCTGCCCGGCACCGCCGTCGGCGGCGACGACGGGTGCCACCAGCCGGAGCACGGCTTCGGCGGGACGGGTGCGGATCACGACCGAATCCCACCACACCCCACCGACAGGGGAGCTACGGGTTGGGGAAGCCGCTCGGCACGCAGGGGGCCACGCCGACCGACTGCTGCTGCATCAGCGGGGCCGGCTGACCCGGCCCGGGGCACTCCTCGTGCCCGTGGCCCAGCAGATGGCCGACCTCGTGGTTGATGACGTAGTGGCGGTACAGCGTGCGATCCGTGCCGAAGTCGCTCGCGCCGATCGACCAGCGCCGGAAGTTGATCGACGCCTGCCCGGATCCGGACCGGCCGCAGGAGAACTCCCCGTTCGTCTCCAGCGGCGCGCACATCGCGTCCACGGTGGCCGGCGAGGCGAGCACGACCCGGATCTCGGCCTCGCCGTCGGTCCGCGCGAACGTCATCGCACCGCCGGCGCCCCAGCCGCGCGGATCGTTCAGGGTCGCCATCACGGTCGCGGCGAACAGGGTGGGGTCCACCGGCAGCCCGACCTCGACCTCGACGCGCACCGTGTGCACCGGCCCCTGGCCGGGCGCCGGCACCGCACCGGGCACGACGACGAATCCGCCGGAGGCGTTCGGCGGCACCTCGGTCGACAGCAGGCCGGCAGACCGATCGGCTCCGGTCAGGCCCGCCGCGTCGAGCGCATCGGGGTCGACGTCCGACACCGCCATGGCGGGGGCCGGGGCAACGAGGTCGGAGGCAGGGTCGGCGGCGGGTGCGGCGGCCACGACCCCGGGCGCCCCGCGCGTACCGAGACCGGAGTCGGGGTCGAAGAACGCGGCGGAGTCGAAGGACGCCGCGGTGCCGGCACCGGCATCAACGGCGTCCACCGAGTTCACGGCCGCCAGATCGACGTGCGCCGGGACGAACGGGAGCACGACGAGCCCGGTCCCGAACCCGGCCGCATAGGCGACGATCACGAAGGCGAGGGCGAAGGGCAGGCCGAGGCGGCGACGTCCGCGGGGCAAGCTCACGGTGACATCGTGCCACCGCGGAGTCGGTGCCTTGACTACCATCTCGCCATGGAGCACACGGAGAGCGCGTTCCCGCGAGGTCGGCGGATGCCCCGCGACGCGCGCCGCACCCAGGTGCTCGCCGTCGCGCAGGACCTGTTCGCGAGCGAGGGCTACCACCACGTCTCGATGGACGACATCGCGGAGCGCGCCGAGGTGTCCAAGCCGGTGCTCTACCGCCACTTCCCGTCCAAGCTCGACCTGTACCTCGCGGTCGTCGACGAGCGCGGGTCGGGGCTGCTCGCGGCGGTCGAGGCGGCCCTGGCCCCCATCAAGAACGGCCCGGTGCGGCCGGGCGACGGGCGCGCCGTCGTGCACGCGATCGTGCGCGCCTACTTCGACTTCGTCGAGGGCGCCGGCGAGTCCGCATCGCTGCTGTTCGAGTCGGACGTCACGCACGACGCCGCCGTGCGGGTGCGGGTCGACGCGGCGGGGGCCGAGGCGGCCCGCGGGATCGGGCGGGTGCTCGTCGACTTCACCGGGTTGCCCGCACCGCAGGCCACGCTGCTCGCCACCGCCCTGGTCGGTCTGGCGCAGAGCGGTGCGACGAGCCGGCTGCGCACCGACCCGGGTCTGTCGGTCGACGCCGCCGCGGACCTCGTCGCGCGCCTCGCCTGGGGCGGGGTCGCGGGCCTGATCCGCGCCGACTACGACTACGACCTCCCCGGCTGACGAACGAGGCCGGTGGGCCGCTGGCGTCGGCAGCGCCCCAGTAGGATTGCGATGAGCCTGCGAACCGCAGGGCGCATCGCGCCCCGGGACGCCGGGATGGACCGAGGGAGAGAAGTCACCGTGGAGATCACGATCGGCGTGCAGAACCTGCCCCGCGAGCTGGTTATCGAGTCCGACCAGTCCCCGGACGAGGTTGCTGCGGCTGTCACCGCCGCGTTCGCCGGCAACAAGGCACTGGAGCTGCTCGACTCGCGCGGGCGGCGTGTGATCGTTCCCACCTCCTCGATCGGGTACGTGGAGATCGGCTCCGAGGAGCAGCGCCGGGTGGGTTTCGGCACGCTCTAGCACCACCGCACCTGCTGCACGACGACGAACGCCTGGCCACGAGCAAGCGGCCAGGCGTTCGTCATGAGTGAGTGGAGTCCGGCAGTGAGTCCGGTCAGGCAGACGGTGCGGTCAGGAAGTGAGCCCGAGACGTTCCATCCGGTAGGTGTGCTCGGCCGTGAGCCGTCCGAACAGCCGCGCGGCGGCGTCGATGTGGTAGGTCCCCCCATTGGCCTCGTCGGCGGGGGCAGGCTCGCCGTCGGCCACCAGGCGGGCCAGCCCGGGCTCGGACTGGACGAGCGACTGCACGACGCCGAGCGCCTCGCCGACCATCCGGCGGCCCCAGAGCGCGAGGCGCGAGGCCAGGACGGCGTCGTCCTTGCCGGCGGCGGCCAGCTCGGCCACGACCAGCTCGGCGTGGCTCGTCCCGTCGAGGGTCTCCATCACCAGCGCGCACGTCGCGTCGTCGAGCCCGGCCGCGGCCGCCTTGCAGAAGTCGTCCGCCACGCCGTACCCGACGTACGCCTTGAGCAGCCGCTCGGACCAGTTGCTCGACGGCGTGCGCAGGTCGAAGTCGTCCATCACGTGCGAGAACCGCGCGATCGCTCCCTGCGGTGAACCGCCGAGCTCGCGGATGCGGTCGAAGATCCGCTCGAGGCGCGCGACGGCCCCGGCGGAGAACCGCGCGAGGCGGAGCTGCTGCTCGAGGGCGGGGGCCACGGCGGAGTCGGCCGCGAGGCGGGTGAACGCGATGAGCTCGAGCTGACCGACCAGTCCGAGGAGCGTGAGCTCGTCCGATCGGTCGGCTGCGAGCGTGGAGGACGACGTCACGGCGGTCATCGAACCAGCGTAACCCCGGTGCCACAGCCGGTCGGATAGCATAGGGGCGTACATCGGTTGCCCGGTCGTCTCGACCGCATCGCCCAGCGGCTTGTTCCTTGCCCGCCGAGGCAGTGAATATTCACGTCCGGCTGCCGGCCAACCTCAGCGATGAGGCCCGCTCCTCGACTTGTCTGCGACCCGTCGCGGTCGACCAGCCAGAGGCAGCGCGCGGCATCCTCGCTAGCGATTACGTGAGGCACCAACGTGACCACGACCGACATCCAGCCTGAGAGCACGGCGTCCAGTAGCGTCCAGGCCACCAACCCGTCCTTCGCCGACTTCGACATCCGCCCCGAGATCGTCGCCGCGCTCGCCGCGGAAGGCATCACCCACCCGTTCGCCATCCAGGCGATGACCCTCCCGGTCGCCCTTGCCGGCCACGACATCATCGGCCAGGCCAAGACCGGTACCGGCAAGACCCTCGGCTTCGGCGTCCCCCTCCTGCACCGGGTGGTCTCCCCCGGCGAGGTGGGTTACGAGGACCTGCCCGCCCCGGGCAAGCCGCAGGCGCTCGTCGTGCTCCCGACCCGCGAGCTCGCGGTGCAGGTCGCCCGCGACCTCGAGGCCGCGTCGACCACGCGCTCCGTGCGCGTGCTGGCCGTCTACGGGGGCCGCGCCTACGAGCCGCAGGTCAACGCGCTGGCCGCGGGCGTCGACGTGGTCGTCGGCACCCCCGGGCGCATGATCGACCTGATGAACCAGGGCTTCCTCGACCTGTCCCGGGTCGAGTGCGTCGTGCTGGACGAGGCCGACGAGATGCTCGACCTGGGCTTCCTGCCCGACGTCGAGAAGCTCCTGTCGCGCACGCCCGTCTCGCGCCACACGATGCTCTTCTCGGCGACCATGCCGGGCGCCGTCGTCGCCATGGCGCGCCGCTACATGACGCAGCCCACCCACATCCGGGCCAACGACCCCGACGACATGGGCGCCACCGTCAAGAACACCAAGCAGGTCGTCTACCGCGCGCACGCCATGGACAAGGTCGAGGTGCTCGCCCGCATCCTGCAGGCTCGCGGTCGCGGGCTGACGATCGTGTTCGCCCGCACCAAGCGCACGTGCGCCAAGGTCGCCGACGAGCTCGTCGCGCGCGGCTTCGCGGCCGGCGCGATCCACGGCGACCTCGGCCAGGGCGCCCGCGAGCAGGCGCTGCGCGCCTTCCGCAACGGCAAGGTCGACGTGCTGGTCGCCACGGACGTCGCGGCCCGCGGCATCGACGTCGAGGACGTCACGCATGTCATCAACTACCAGTGCACCGAGGACGACAAGATCTACCTGCACCGCACCGGCCGCACCGGCCGCGCCGGCAAGAAGGGCACCGCGGTCACGTTCGTCGACTGGGACGACATGCCCCGCTGGGGAATGATCAACAAGGCCCTCGGGCTGGGCATCCCGGAGCCGGTCGAGACGTACTCCAACTCGGAGCACCTCTTCGCCGACCTCGACATCCCCGTCGGCACGAAGGGCACGCTGCCGAAGTCGGAGCGCGTGCGCGAGGGGCTCGGAGCCGAGAAGCTCGAGGACCTCGGCGAGACCGGCAAGAAGCACGGCGCCGGGCACGACTCCGGTCACGGCGGGTCCTCCCACGGTGGCGGGCACGACGGCGGTCGTGGCGGCTCGGGTCGCTCCGGTGGTGGCCGCGACGGTGGCGGCCGCGACGGCGGTCGCAGCGGCGCAGGTCGGTCCGAGCGGACCGAGCGGTCGAACGAGGCTCCGGCCGAGGGCGCTCGCGCCGGCGAGAACCGCTCCGGCGCGACCCGCACGCGCACCCGCCGCGGCGCCTCGACGTCGGACGCACCTCGGTCGGACGCACCGCGTTCGGAGGCACCGCGCAACCCGGTCGCCACGGCCGGCGCCTCGAACGCCGGCCCGTCCTCGACGGCCGGGGACACGTCCACCACGAGCGGTGAGGGTGCGGGCGATCGGCCGCGCCGTCGTCGCAACCGCCGGACCCGCGGCGGCGCCGCCACGACGCCCGACGCGAGCGGCACGACGTCGTCGGCCCCCCAGGCCTGACGCACGCCTGACCCCGCTCCACACGCACGAACGACCGCGCACCTTCTCGAAGGTGCGCGGTCGTTCTGCGTGCTGCTACGTCGTGCGGGCTGCTACGTCGTGCGGTCCGCTACGTCGTGCGGGCTGCTACGTCGTGCGGTCCGCTACGTCGTGCGGTCCGCTACGAGGTCTCGATGAACGCGCGGACGGCGTCGGCCACCAGCTGCACCGCGATCGCCGCGAGCAGCAGACCCGCGATCCGGGTGAACAGGATCGTGCCGCTGTCGCGGAGCACGCGGCGGATGACGCCCGAGAAGCGCATCGCGAGCCACAGCGAGACGTGCACGGCGACGGCCGCGAGCGCGATCGAGACCCAGTCGGACGTCGACTTGTCCGACGACTGGACGAAGACCATGATCGCGACGATCGCGCCCGGGCCGGCGAGCAGCGGGGTGCCGAGCGGGACCATGGCGACGTTCACGCCCTTGTTGCCCGACGGCGCGGGCTCCTCGGACTTGCCCGTGAGCAGCTCCATCGCGATGAGCAGCAGCAGCAGCCCGCCGGACGCCTGCAGCGCGGCCATCGAGATGTGCATGTAGCTGAGCAGCTGCTGGCCGAAGATCGCGAACGACACGATCACGCCGAAGGAGACGAGGATCGCCTGCCGGGCGGCGCGGTTGCGCTGCTTGCCCGTCATCGCCGCGGTCAGCCCGAGGAAGATCGGCACGATCCCGGGCGGGTCCATGATGACGAACAGCGTGATGAAGACCTCGGAGAACAGCCGGCCGTCGAACACCTCGCTCACGAGCGAACCACCGCCGTGACGCCCTGCGCCTCGATCGCGTCGAACACTGCCGGGTCGGTCACGTTCTCACCCATTCGATTTGGCTTTCCTGCTCCGTGGTAGTCGCTGGATCCGGTGGTCAGCAGCCCGAGGCGCGCGGCGAGCGCGGACAGCCGGACGACCTGCGCGGGCGGATTGTCCCGGTGGTGCACCTCGAGCCCGGCGAGCCCCGCGGCCGCCATGGCTTCGATCGTGTCGTCGGGCACCACCCGGCCGCGCTCCTCGGCGCCGGGGTGCGCGAGCACCGGCACCCCGCCGGCGGCGCGCACCGCGGCGATGGCGTCGAAGACGTCGGGCGCGTAGTGCGGCACGTAGTACCTGGACCGCACCACGAGCAGCCGGGCGAAGGCGGCGCTGCGGTCGGGGACGACGCCGGCGACCACCAGCGCGTCGGCGATGTGCGGCCGGCCGACGGTCGTCCCGGGCTGGGTCTGCGCGACGACGTCGTCCCAGCTGAGGTCGTAGTCCTCGGCGAGCAGCTCCACCATCCGGCGAGCACGGGTCAGGCGCGCGGTGCGGATCCGCTCGAGCTCGGCGACCAGCGCCGGGTGGGTGGGGTCCTGGAGATAGCTGAGCAGGTGCACGCTGATCCCGCGGGTCCGCGCCGACACCTCGGTGCCGAGCACCACCGCGACCCCCGTGCCCGACGCCGCCTGGGTCGCCTCGGCCCACCCGTCCGTCGTGTCGTGGTCGGTGAGGCCCACCACGTCGAGCTGCGCCTGCGCTGCCGAGGCCACCAGGTCGGTCGGCGTCTGGGTGCCGTCGGAGACGCGGGAGTGGGTATGGAGGTCGATCAGCACGTGGCTCAGGATAGGTGCTGGCCGGTGACCTCCCGTGCGCCGCCGGTGGGAAGATGGCCCGATGACTGAATCTCCAGACGTCCCCGAGGCGCACGACGACGCCCAGCCGATCGAGAGCCGCGGCGACAACCGCTCTCAGCGCCCGCGCTCGGACGCCTTCAAGACGTTCATCACCTCCGGGTGGGGGGCGCGCGTCGACCTCGAGCTGGCAGCCGGCCCGGCCGCGCCGTTCACCGCCGACCGCCGGGCCCGCGTGTCCGCGCAGTTCCCCGGCGAGCGCCTCGTGGTCCCCGCCGGCACGTTCAAGGTCCGCAGCAACGACTGCGACTACCCGTTCCGGCCGCACTCCGCGTTCGCCCACCTGACCGGGCTCGGCGGCGAGCAGGAGCCCGACGCCGTCCTCGTGCTGCACCCCGTGGCCACCGGCTCGGGCGACGACGGCAGCGACCACCAGGCCGTGCTCTACTTCCGCCCTCTGGCCGGCCGCGAGACCGAGGAGTTCTACTCCGACTCGCGGTACGGCGAGTTCTGGGTCGGCGCCCGACCGACGCTGGCCGACATCGCCACGCTCACCGGCATCCGCACCGCGCACCTGGACGACCTGCGGGACGCACTCGGCAAGGACGTCGGCGCCACCGGCGTGCAGCTGCTCGTGGTCCCGGGCGTGGACGAGGCGGTGGAGGCCGTGGTCGAGGAGATCCGGGCCGCCGAGGACTCCGGTCAGCGCGACGCGCTGCTGGCCGAGGCGCTCTCCGAGCTGCGCCTGGTCAAGGACGCCTACGAGATCGACCAGATGCGCCTGGCGGTGAACGAGACGATCGTCGGCTTCGCGAAGATCGCGCGCGACCTGCCGATCGCCATCGAGTCCGAGCGCGGCGAACGCGTCATCGAGGGCACCTTCGGCGCGCACGCGCGGCTGGCGGGGAACGCCGTCGGCTACGACACCATCGCCGCCGCGGGCGAGCACGCCACGACGCTGCACTGGACCCTGAACAACGGGGTCGTGCGCCCGGGCGAGCTCGTGCTGGTGGACGCCGGCCTCGAGGTCGACTCGCTGTACACCGCCGACGTGACGCGCACCTTGCCGATCGACGGGACGTTCACCGACGTGCAGCGCCGGATCTACACCGCGGTGCTCGACGCCGCTGACGCCGCCTTCGCCGCGGCGGTCCCCGGGGCGAGGTTCCGCGACGTCCACTCGGCCGCGATGGAGGTCATCGCCGCGCGGCTCGGCGACTGGGGCCTGCTGCCCGGCACCGTCGAGGAGTCGCTCGACCCGGAGGGCCAGTTCCACCGCCGGTGGATGGTGCACGGCACGAGCCACCACCTCGGCCTCGACGTGCACGACTGCGCGCAGGCACGGGCCGAGATGTACCTGGACGGCATCCTCACCCCGGGCATGCTGTTCACGATCGAGCCGGGCCTGTACTTCAAGTCGGACGACCTGACCGTGCCCGAGGAGTACCGCGGGATCGGGGTGCGGATCGAGGACGACGTGCTCGTGACGGCCGAGGGCAACGAGAACCTGTCGGCCGCCCTGCCGCGCCGCCCCGAGGACGTCGAGGTCTGGATGGCCACGCTCCTCACCGACTAGTTCAGGAGAGCGGCGGGGCCGGGGGCTGCGTCGGCGGCTCCGTCGGCCGCGGTGCGGCCGGCGGGGTGGTCGGGGTGGCCGACGGCGGCGTCGGGGGCGTGGGCGGCAGCACCGGGTAGGCCGTCGGGTCCGACGGCGGGGTCGACGCCGGACCGGCCGCCGGTGCGCGGGTCGGGGTGGCGCCCGGCCAGCCGGACACGACCCCGCCGATCTCCTGCAGCAGCGAGCGCGCCTTGTGCGCCTGCTCCGCCGCGCACAGCACCGAGTAGGCGCCCGCGACGATCTGGCTGGCCGAGGTGAAGTCGCGCTTGCCCGCCGTGAACGAGTACGTGATCACCGAGAACAGCATCCCGAACGCCGCCCCGATGAGGATCGCGGCGAGCAGCGGGAACGTCTGGGTCTCGGCGCCCGAGAACATCAGCAGCAGCAGCCCGACGAACAGCCCGAACCACGCACCCGAGGCCGCCCCGGCGAGCGCGACCCGGGGGTACGACAGCCGCCCGGTCACCCGCTCGACCATCCGCAGGTCCGTGCCGACGATCGTGACGAGCTGGACCGGGAACTGCTTGTCGGCGAGGTGGTCCACCGCGCGCTGGGCGTCGAGGTACGCGCCGTAGGTCGCGACCTGTTCGCCCTTCGGCAGGGTGGGCACGGCGGGAACTCGGGAGCGACCGGTGAGCGACATGGCTCGATCCTGCCCCACCTCCCGCCCCTGCCGCCACGCCTACGCCTTCCTGCCCGCCGGCGGCACTAGGCTGACCGCGTGAGCAGCGCAGGGACCCGCGTCTTTGTCGCGCGCCTAGCAGGTACGGCCGTCTTCGACCCGCTCGGGGACCAGGTCGGGCGGGTGCGCGACGTCGTCCTCCTTCTGCGACCCAAGGGGCCGCCGCGCGCCGTGGGTCTTGTCGTGGAGGTCCCGGGCCGACGCCGGATCTTCCTGCCCCTCACGCGCGTGACCAGCATCGAGGTGGGCCAGGTCATCTCGACCGGCCTGCTCAACATGCGCCGGTTCCAGCAGCGCTCGCTCGAGACGCTCGCGGTGGGCGAGCTGCTCGACCGGACCGTGGAGTTCGTCGACGGCTCGGGCAGCGCCTCCATCGAGGACCTCGCCATGGAGCAGCAGCGCACCGGCGACTGGTTCGTCTCGCAGCTGTTCGTGCGCCGGCACTCGGCCGCCAAGAGCGGCCTGTTGCGCCGCCGCGGGGGAACGCTCGTCGTGGACGTCGACGAGGTCAAGGGCCTCGGCCACGGCGTCGGCACCCAGGGCGCCGCGCTGCTGCTCGCCTCGTACAACGACCTCAAGCCCGCCGACCTCGCCGACGCGCTGCGCGACCTGGGCGCCACCCGCCGGATCGAGGTCGCCATCGCGCTCGACGACGAGCGGCTCGCCGACGTCATGGAGGAGCTGCCCGAGGACGACCAGGTCGCGATCCTGTCGGCCCTCGAACGCAACCGTGCGGCCGACGTCCTCGAGGCGATGCAGCCCGACGACGCGGCCGACCTGCTCGGCGAGCTTCCGCTCGCGCAGGCGTCCGAGCTGCTGGCCCTGATGGAGCCCGAGGACGCCCGCGACGTGCGCCGCCTGCTCGCCTACGAGGAGAACACCGCGGGTGGCCTGATGACCACCGAACCGGTCGTGCTGCCCCCCGAGACCTCGATCGCGGCCGCGCTCGCCCACGTGCGTCGACAGGACCTGACCCCGGCGCTCGCCTCGATGGTGTTCGTCACCCGACCGCCGGCCGAGACCCCGACCGGGCGCTTCCTCGGCGTCGTGCACCTGCAGCACATGCTCCGGGAGGCCCCGCACGAGGCGATCGGGACGCTCGTCGACTCCGACATCGACGCGGTCACCGCCAACGCCCCGCTGCTCCAGGTCAGCCGCCTGCTGGCCACGTACAACCTGCTCGCGCTGCCCGTGATCGACGCCGAGCGCCGCCTGCTCGGCGCGGTCAGCATCGACGACGTCCTCGACCACCTGCTGCCCGAGGACTGGCGCGAGGCCGACGACGAGGACGAGGACACCGTGCTGCCCGCGTCCGGGGCGCCCCGTGGCTGAGCGCCTCGACACGCCCAAGGAGAACCGCCGGTCCCTGATCCCCCGGATCCAGGTCGAGCGGGACACCTTCGGCAAGATCGCCGAGGGCATCGCCCGGTTCATGGGCACGCCGCAGTTCCTCGTCTACATGACGGCGTTCTGCATCGCCTGGCTCAGCTGGAACACGTTCGGCCCCGAGGGCCTGCGGTTCGACTCGAAGGTCTTCGGCTTCACGCTGCTCACCCTGATGCTCTCCCTGCAGGCGTCGTACTCCGCGCCGCTGATCCTGCTGGCCCAGAACCGCCAGACGGACCGCGACCGGGTCGCCGCCGAGCAGGACCGCCAGAGCGCCGAGCGGAACCTCGCCGACACCGAGTACGTCGCCCGCGAGATGGCCGCGCTGCGCATCGCGCTCGGCGACGTGGCGACCCGCGACTTCGTGCGCTCCGAGATCCGGAACCTGCTCGAGGAGATCCTCGCGGAGAGCGACAACCGGGGCGACGGGGGCAAACGCCGCGACGACCGCGGCCGACGCGACAGCCGCGGTCGCAAGGAGGACCGCAAGCGGTCCGGATCGGCCGCGGCGAAGACCAAGGACGTGACCCCGGCAGACGATGCCGAGGTCGCCCCGGTCACCGACCCCACGCCCGCCCCGGACGACGCCGCCCAGCCGGACAGCACCCCCGCGACCTGACCGGAGCTCCGACCCCGCACCTCCGGGTGCTGTCGGCGCCGCACCTCCGGGGGTCGCCGGCCCCGCACCTCCGGGTGCCGCCATCCCGGCCCCGGGACGGCGCGGGCGCGCGAACTACGATGGGCCCCATGCCTCTTGTCGCCGATCCCACCAGCCTGACCGCCGCCGTCCGCGCGGCCCTCACCACGGTCCAGGACCCCGAGATCCGCAAACCCATCACCGAGCTCGGGATGGTGCGGTCGGTCGACGTCGGCCCGGACGGCGCGGGCGGCACGCTGGTGACCGTCGGGCTCGACCTGACCACCCAGGGCTGCCCCCTCAAGGACACCCTCACCAGGGACATCACCGCCGCGGTCTCCGGCGTCGACGGGGTGTCCGCCGTGCGCGTCGAGATGGGCGTGATGAGCGCCGAGCAGCGCACCGCGCTGCGCACGATGCTGCGCGGCGGGGTCGCCGAGCCGGAGATCCCGTTCTCCAAGCCGGGCAACCTCACCAAGATCTACGCGATCGCGTCCGGCAAGGGCGGCGTCGGCAAGTCGACGGTCACCGCGAACCTCGCGGCCGCGATGGCCGCCGACGGCCTGCGGGTCGGCGTGCTCGACGCCGACGTCTACGGCTTCTCGCTGCCGCGCATGCTCGGCGTCGAGCTGCCGCCGACGCGCGTGGACGACATGCTCCTGCCGCCGGTCGCCCACGACATCAAGGTCATCTCGATCGGCATGTTCGTGCCCGCCGGCCAGCCGGTCGTGTGGCGCGGACCGATGCTGCACCGCGCGCTGCAGCAGTTCCTCACCGACGTGTTCTGGGGCGACCTGGACGTCCTCCTGCTCGACCTGCCGCCCGGCACGGGGGACATCGCGATCTCCGTCGGCCAGCTGCTCCCGACCGCCGAGATCATCGTCGTCACCACCCCGCAGATCGCAGCCGCCGAGGTCGCCGAGCGGGCCGGTTCGGTCGCCATGCAGACCCACCAGCACGTCGTGGGCGTGATCGAGAACATGGCCTGGCTCGAGCAGCCGGACGGTTCGCGGCTCGAGCTGTTCGGCGCGGGCGGCGGGGCGACCGTGGCGGCCAACCTCTCCCGGATCACCGGCGGGGACGTGCCGCTGCTCGCCCAGGTGCCGCTCGACGTCCACCTGCGCGAGGCCGGCGACGCCGGTACGCCGGTCGTGCTGACCTCCCCGGACTCCCCCGCCGCGGTCGCGCTCCGCTCGGTCGCCCGCACCCTGTCCACCCGCTCCCGCGGCCTCGCCGGCCGCCCCCTCGGGCTCTCCCCCGTCTCCCGCTAGCCACCCACCCCGGACCGCCCGTCCGGCCCGGTGTTGGTTTTTGTTTGGTTTTGGTGGATACTGTTTGAATGCTCGCACAGCAGCGTCAGGACGTGATCCTGGCGGACGTGCGCGCGCGGGGCGCCGTCCGGGTGACGGACCTGGTCGGGACGCTCGACGTGTCCGACATGACGATCCGCCGCGACATCGCCGAGCTCGAACGACAGGGGCTGGTGCACCGCGTGCACGGCGGCGCGGTGGACGCGCACCACACCGCGCACGAGCCCGACTTCGCGGTCAAACGCATGCTCGCCGCGGGCGAGAAGTCCGCGATCGCCAGGGCGGCGCTGGCGTGGATCACGCCCGGGTCCTCGATCGCCCTGTCGGCCGGCAGCACCGCCCACCTGCTCGCGGAGCTCATCGCCGCCGATCCCACGCTGCGCCCGCTGACCGTCGTCACGAACTCCCTCCCGGTGGCCGACACGCTGCACGCCGCCTCGCGCCGCGACGGCGACCGCGGCCTGGACGTGGTCCTCACCGGCGGGGTGCGCACGCCGTCCGACGCCCTGGTGGGCCCGGTCGCCGACGCGGCGCTCGGTCAGCTTCGCGTCGACCGAGCCTTCCTCGGCGTGCACGGCCTGGGCCCGGACGGACTGACCACCCCCAACCTGCTCGAGGCGCAGACCGACCGCGCTCTGATCGCCAGCGCGCACGACGTCGTCGTGCTCGCGGACCACAGCAAATGGGGCGTCGTCGGCCTCGCGCGGATCGTCTCGCTCGAGTCCGTGGACGTCCTGATCACCGACAGCGGCCTGCCCGACGCCGCCCGCCGGATCGCGCAGGCGGCCGTCGGCCACCTGCTGCTCGCCGCCACCACCGCCACCCCCGAACGAGGAGAACCGTGAGCACCGCTGCCGTGCGCCGCACGTCGACCACCCTGGCCGACGGCCGCGAGCTGATCTACTTCGACGACTCCGAGCCCTTCGTCTCGGGTGCCGCGACCCGCCGCCTGGACGACCCGCGCCCGCTGCCGGACCGGTTCACGCCGATCGTCGGCGACGACGGCGTCGCGCTGCCGATCGAGAGCCCCGAGCTGCGCCGCGACGCGCTCACCGGCGACTGGATCCCGATGGCCGCGAGCCGGATGAACCGCACGTTCCTGCCCCCGGCGGACTCCAACCCGCTCGCCCCGGCCAAGCCGGGTGCCGCGTACTCGGACGGGGAGATCCCGGCCGAGGACTACGACGTCGTCGTGTTCGAGAACCGCTTCCCGTCGCTGCTCACCGTGCCCGGCACGGTCGACGAGGTCGCCCTGACCGACGGCGAGGCCCTGTTCCCGGTGCGTCCCGCGAACGGTCGCTGCGAGGTCATCTGCTTCAGCGCCGACTCGACCGCCTCGCTCGCCTCGGTCAGCCCGCAGCGGATGCGCACGATCATCGAGGCCTGGGCCGACCGGACCGCCGAGCTCGGCGCCCGCCCCGGCATCGAGCAGGTCTTCTGCTTCGAGAACCGCGGCAAGGAGATCGGCGTCACGCTGCACCACCCGCACGGCCAGATCTACGCGTTCCCCTACCTCACCCCGCGCACCCTGGCGATGCTGGCCCAGGCCCGCGACCACCACGCGCGCACCGGTCGCCTGCTCGGGCGCGACGTCCTCGACGCCGAGCTGCGCTCGGACAAGCGGATCGTGCTGGAGACCGAGCACTGGGTCGCCTACGTGCCGTTCGCCGCCCGCTGGCCCGTCGAGGTGCACCTCGCCCCGCGGCGCGACGTGCCCGACCTGCCGGCCCTGACCGACGCCGAGCGCGCCGACCTGGCCACCGCGTACCTCGAGCTGCTGCGCCTGCTCGACCGGTTCTTCGTCGGGCCCGACGGCGAGGCGATCCCGCTGCCGTACATCGCCGGCTGGCACCAGGCCCCCGTCCGCGAGGGACGCGAGCTGTCCCGCCTGCACCTCGAGGTGTTCTCGGTGCTGCGCGCCCCCAACAAGCTCAAGTACCTCGCCGGGGTCGAGTCCGGGATGGCCGCGTGGATCAGCGACACCACGCCCGAGCGGATCGCGGCGCGGCTGCAGGAGGTCGCGCGATGACCGCCGCACCGCAGTGGCTGACCGCCTGGGAGCCCGCCGAGGGCGCCGACCGTGCCGCCGCGGCGTTCCGCGCGCGGTTCGGCGCGGAGCCCGACGGCGTCTGGTCGGCGCCCGGGCGCGTCAACCTCATCGGGGAGCACACCGACTACAACGGCGGCCTGTGCCTGCCGATCAACCTGCCGCACCGCACCTACGTCGCACTGCGCCGCACCTCGACGCAGAGCCCCGCGGTGGTCAACCTGGCCTCCGCGCAGGAGGCCGCGACCGGGCTGTGGACCGCCGCGCTCGACGACGTCACGCCGGGTCACGTGACCGGCTGGCCGGCCTACGCCGCCGGGGTGGCCTGGGCCCTGGCGCGGGACGGGCACGCGGTCGGCGGGTTCGACGCCGTCGTCGACTCGTGCGTGCCGTACGGGGCCGGGCTGTCGTCGTCGGCCGCGCTCGAGTGCGCGTTCGCCGTCGCGCTCGATGAGGCCTTCGAGCTCGGGCTCGGGGCCGACGACGCCGGCCGCATCGAGCTGGCCGCGGCCTGCATCCGGGCCGAGAACGAGGTCGCCGGCGCCCCGACCGGCGGCATGGACCAGTCCTCGTCGCTGCGCGCGCAGGCCGGGCACGCCCTCCTGCTCGACTGCCTCGACGGCTCCGTGCGGCACGTGCCGTTCGACCTCGGGAGCGAAGGCCTCGCCCTCCTCGTGGTCGACACCCGGGCCGAGCACCAGCTGGCCGACGGGCAGTACGCGGCCCGGCGCACCGCCTGCGAGGACGCCGCGACCCAGCTCGGCGTCGCCACCCTGCGTGAGCTCGACGGCGCCTCGCTCGAGGTGATCCTGGCCCGCCTGGTCGACGCCGGGGTGCCGGCCGAGGTCGCCCGCCGCCGCGTGCGCCACGTGGTGACCGAGATCGCGCGGGTGACCGAGCTCGTCGCGCTCCTGGACGCCGGGCGCGCCCGCGACATCGGGCCCGTGCTCGACGCCTCGCACGCCTCGCTGCGGGACGACTACGAGGTCAGCTGCGACGAGCTGGACCTGGTCGTCGAGGTGGCCCGGTCCGCCGGGGCGCTGGGCGCCCGGATGACCGGCGGCGGGTTCGGCGGATCGGCCATCGCGCTGGTCGACGCCGGACGCGTGGACACGGTGGCGTCGGCCGTGGCGCAGGCGTTCGCGGACCGCGGCCTGACCGCACCCGCGTTCCTCGTCGCGCAGGCCGCGGGGGCCGCCGCCCGGACACGGTGAGACCTGGGTCGGTGAAACCCGGCTGCGCAAGTTCCCCCCTGTAGTACGCATTCCGGAGTAGCCTGCCAACCACGGCAGCGGAGCGCCGGTCCGATGTGACTCCGCGCCAGCCGGCGAAGGAGTCGCACCGTGGGCGTTACCCGCAGGATCATCTTCCCCGCGCTGAGAATCCTGCTGTGGGCGGTCATCGCCGTGGCGCTGGTGAAGATCGCGTTCGCGGGCTCGGCCCTCACGGGCGACGACGGCGCCGCGCAACCGTCCGCCGAGATCGTCGAGCCCGCCGTCGCGGTCACCACCGGCTCGATCACCAACACCGTCACGGTGCAGGGCGCGGTGGTCGCCGACGCCGCCGTCCTGGTCAAGGCCACCATGGCCGGGACCGTGACCACCCTGCTGGCCGCGTCCGGGCAGCACGTCGACGTCGGTACCCCGATCCTCGTGGTCTCGCTCGAGACGCCGGTCGCCCCGACCGTGACGACCAACCCGGAGACCGGCGAGCAGACCTCCCGCGAGAACAAGCCCAAGGTCAAGAAGGAGACGGTCACCGCCACGGCGGCCGGGACCCTCACGCTCACCGCGCTCAAGGACCAGGTCGTCTCGGTGGGCGACGCGATCGGGTCGGTCGCCCCGGGCACCCTGTCGGTCACCGGCACCCTGACCCCGGACCAGCAGTACCGGCTGCTCGCCGCACCGACCGAGGCGGAGGTCACTCTCAAGGGCGGTCCGGCGCCGTTCACCTGCACCGGGCTGCGCGTCGGCGCCGCACCCGCCGGCGAGTCCGGGACGACCGGGACGATCGACCCGGCCACCGGCGCCCCCGCCGCGAGCGTCTCCGGCCAGGTCACGTGCGCCGTCCCCGCCGGGATCACCGCGTTCGCCGGGCTGGGTGCCGACATCGCGATCACCAACGGCGTGGCCGACGGCGCGATGGTCGTCCCGGTCACCGCGGTGCAGGGCGCGGTCCAGACCGGGAACGTGTGGGTCGTCCTGCCGGACGGCACCCAGGAGAAGCGCGCGGTCGGCCTGGGCCTGACCGACGGCGAGATCGTGCAGATCACCACCGGGCTCGCCGAGGGCGACCAGGTGCTCGAGTTCGTGCCGATCGGCGACGTGGTCAACCCCGCCGCGATGGGCCAGGACGGCATGTCCGTGGGGATCGGCGGCTGATGGCGCTCCTCGAGCTGACCGACGTCACGCGCTCGGTCCGGCTGCCCGACGACCGCATCCTTGCGATCCTGCAGGGCGTGACCCTGTCGGTGGACGCGGGCGAGCACGTCGCCGTCGTCGGCCGCTCGGGGACGGGCAAGTCGACGCTCCTGAACATCCTCGGCCTGCTCGACGCCCCGACCTCGGGCGAGTACGTGCTCGACGGCACGCCGATCGGGCGGCTGTCCGGCCGGGCGCGGGCCCGCCGTCGCGGCGACGACTTCGGCTTCGTGTTCCAGCAGTTCAACCTGCTGCCCGGTCGCACCGCGCTCGAGAACGTCGCCGCCCCGCTGATGTACGCGCGGGGCAAGACCTTCTGGCGGCGGTTCACGCTCGCCGCGCAGATGCTCGACCGGGTCGGGCTGGGCGACCGCCTGGACACGATGCCCGACAAGCTCTCCGGCGGCGAGCAGCAGCGGGTCGCCATCGCCCGGGCCCTGGTGCGCCGCCCGCGGGTCATCCTCGCGGACGAGCCGACGGGCGCGCTCGACGTCGAGACGGGCGGCGAGGTCATGTCGCTGCTCGACGAGATCGCCTCGGAGTCCGGCGCCGCGCTGATCGCCATCACGCACGACCTGGCGGTCGCCGCCCGCGCGCAGCGGCACTACCGGCTGGCGGGCGGGGTGCTGCTGCCGATCGTGCTGAACGCCCCGGGCCAGGTGACCGAGTGGATCGGCGACCTGCCGGTCTCGGCGCCGCTGGCCACCGCCGTCCCCATCACCCTCGAGGAGGACCGGGCATGACCGGCATCGTCGGCGCGATCGTCGAGGCCTGGGACGAGCTGCGGATCCACAAGCTGCGGGTGCTGCTCGCGCTGATCGGCGTCGCCGTCGCGGTCTGCGCGATCACCGGCATCACGGCCGCGGCGCAGATGATGAACCAGGCCGTCAAGGAGCAGACCGAGCGCAGCGGCGGGCGGGCGACGACCTTGATGGTCTCGGCCTACCCCACCGGATCGGTGGCGCCCACCGGCGAGCAGTACGACGCCGAGTTCACCCAGATCGTCGAGCGGTACGGGGTCGAGTACGCCTCGCGCGAGCTCTACTCGCAGCTCACGTTCCGCTTCCCGAACGGCGCCCAGCCCGTGCAGGTCCAGGCGGTCGACGTCGACTACGGGGTCATGCGGCGGGTCCAACCGGTGCAGGGGACCTGGTTCGCGGAGGCCGACGCCGACCGGTTCGCGCCGGCCGTAGTGGTCAACGAGGACTTCCTCGAGCTGCTCGGCGTGAGCGACCTGAGCGGTCACCCGACCGTGATGCTCGGGGGCAAGACCCCGGTCCGGACGACGATCCTCGGGGTCGTGGCCACCCAGTGGGAGGGCGAGGGACCCACGGCGTTCCTGCTGTACGACCACTTCACCCGCTGGGCGAGCCCGGACGTGCAGTACGGGCCGGTGGTCCCGAACCTCAGCCTGTGGGTCCCGCCCGAGATGGCCGACGAGCTCACCGAGCTCGTGCGCCGAGACATGTCTGCGGGCCTGCCCGGCACCCAGACCGACGTCTACCAGCAGGGCGGCGGGTTCGACGTGCTCGAAGGCGGGGCCCGGTGGGTCATCACCGGCATCGGTGGGGTCGCGCTCCTGCTCGGCGGGCTCGGGCTGGTCAACATCGCGCTGGTGACGGTCCGGTACCGGATCCGGGAGATCGGCATCCGGCGCAGCTTCGGGGCGACGTCCGGGCGGGTGTTCTTCGGGGTGCTGATGGAGTCGGTCGTCGCGACCGTGCTCGCCGGGCTCCTCGGGGTGATGGCGGCGATCGTGATCATCAAGAACATCCCGGTCGAGCGGATCTTCGGCGCCGGGCTGCAGGACGTCCCGCCGTTCCCGCTGTCCGCCGCGCTGGTCGGGATGGCCTGCGCGACGGCGGTCGGGGCGCTCGCCGGACTGATCCCCGCGATCGTGGCCGTCCGCGTCAAGGTGATCGACGCGATCCGGTACTGAGCGACCGCGAACGGCTACAGCTCGAACGTGGCGATCACCGGGGCATGGTCGCTCCACCGCTGGTCGTAGGCGTCCGCACGCTCGACCTCCACCGTGGCCGTGACCGCGGCGAGCGCGGGTGTGGCGAGCTGGTAGTCGATGCGCCAGCCGGCGTCGTTGTCGAACGCCTGGCCGCGCCACGACCACCACGTGTACGGCCCCGGCCCCTCACCGCCGTGCTCGCGCCCGAGGTCACGCCAGCCGAGCTCGTCGAACCAGCGGTCGAGGTAGGCGCGCTCCTCGGGCAGGAAGCCCGCCGCCTTGAGGTTGCCCTTCCAGTTCTTGATGTCGACGTTGCGGTGTGCGATGTTCAGGTCCCCGCCGACGACGGCGTACCCGCCCCGCTGGGCCAGCTCGGCCAGCCGCGCGGTGGCCAGGTCAAGGAACGCGTACTTGTCGTCCATCGACGGTGTCCCGGCCGTGCCCGAGTGCAGGTAGGCCGAGACCACGGTGAGGGTGCCGCCGCCGTCGGGCAGCTCGAGGTCGGCCTCGACCCAGCGCCCGGTGTTCGTGGGCACGCCCCGGCCGAGCCCGACCCGGACCGCGCTCATCGGCAGCCGCGACGCGATCCCGACCCCCGCCCGTCCCTTGAACTCCGACGGCTCGATCGCGAGGTCCCAGCCGCTGGGGAAGAAGTCCCGCAGGATCTCGTCGGGCGCGCGGACCTCCTGCAGCAGCAGGACGTCGGGCTTGCGCGTGTCGATCCACCCGCCCATCCCCCGCTTGAAGGCGGCCCGGATCCCGTTGACGTTGGCGGTAGCGATGGTCAGCACGCGCCCATCCTGCCCCACGCCTCCCCCACAGCACGCCTCCCCCACAACGCGCCAGGCCTGACACCGGGGTATCAACCGGGTGTCAGGCCTGGCGAACGGTCAGCGAGTGCGGTTAGCGGTTACCCCACAGACCCCAGTGGCTCCACTTCTTGACCGTGAGCGTCTCGGTGTCCACCGACGGTGCCGTCGTCGGGTTCCCGAGGTAGCTCACCGCGACCTCGTGCTTGCCGACCGCGAGGTTCGACGGCAGCACCACGACGGCGCTGCCGAGCACGAGGGCCTTCGTGGCGACGAGCACCCCGTCGACGGTCACCGTGACCTGCCCCGTGGCGACCCTGCCGCCGGTCCGGACCGAGGCGAGCACCACCGCGGGCAGACCCTGGAAGACCGTGGAGGGCACGAGCGAGGCCCGCACCTCCGACGCGCGGCCCGTGACCGTCAGCGTGACGCCTGCCGACGTGCTCGGGGCGGCGTCCGCGGTACCACCGAACGTGGCGGTGACCGTGTACGTCCCCGCGACCAGATCGGTCGGCAGCTTGGTCGTCGCCGCGCCCTTGACCAGCGCGACCGTCTTGCTCCCGCTGCCCCAGCTGACCGTGACCTGGCCGGTCGTGGCCCCGGTCACGGTCACCTTCGCCGTGACGTCGGAGCCGTAGGTGACCGAGGTCTTCGACAGCGAGAGCGTCGTCTGGGTGGCCGTGAGCGTCTTGGTCACCGTGATCGGCACCCGCACCGTCGTGCCCGACGGCGAGGCGACCAGCACGAGCGTCGCGTTGCCGACGACGTCGTCGGGCACGACGGCGACGACGGTCGCCGCCCCGGCCGCGACGGCGACGTTGGTCGGCGCCGCGGCGCTGCCCTCCCAGGTGGCGGTGAGCGCCGAGTTCGCCGGGCTGCCGAGCGAGGTCAGGTCGAGCTTGGACACCCCGAGGGTCACCTGCTCACCCGTGCCGACCGAGGCCGGGATCCCGGTGACCGCCACGGCGTGGCGGGCGAAGTCCGGGCTGACCGGCGAGTTGGTGGTGAGGTAGGAGATCCACGCGTCCCGGTCGACGAGACCCGAGTCCCGCGTGTCCGTGCCCTGCGTGAAGACCCGGAAGTTGTCCCCACCCGTGACCAGGAAGCTGAACGTCCCGATGCGGTAGCTCGCAGCCGCGTCGATCGGTGCGCCGTTCACGCTGATGCTCGTGATCCGGCTGCCCTCGGGCAACGCGGCGTCGTACGTGTACGACACGTTGTCGCTCAACCCCAGCTGCAGGTACGGCCGCGACGGCACGTTGCCGAGCGCGTCCCGCTGCCACTGCTGCTCGAGCAGCACCTTGAACTGCGCGCCCGTCAGGCTCGTGGTGTTGAGGTTGTTGAGGAACGGCAGGACCGCGTTGGCCTCGGCGACCGTGACCACACCGTCGGGGCTGTAGAGCAGGTCGGCCCGCAGGCCACCGGGGTTGACTACGCCGATCTCGGCACCGCCGCGGACCGGGTCCGCCAGCGAGTCCCGCAGGGCGTTCGCGACGAGGTTCCCGAGCGTCGACTCCGACGCACGGTCGTCCCGGACCGGCGGCTTCGTGGGGTCGAGGTTCGGCGTGTACGCGGTCGTGATGTCCGCGAGCACCTTGCCGACCTCGACGTTGCCGGTGACGGCCGCGGCGGCGATCGCCGCGTCCGTGATGACCTTCACCGCGGCGACGTTCGGGTACGCCGCGACGAGCGTGGCGTCCGCGACGGTCGTGCGCTTGACGTTGGCCTCGGTGTGCGCGAGGACGGCACCGGTCCCCTGGTCGACCGTGAGGACGACCTGGCCGATGAACTCGCCGTAGCTGCCGGTCTGGAGCACCGGCCGGGTGGCACCGGTCGTGGTCCCCGGGACCGGTGCGGACCACGCGTACTGCTTGTGCGTGTGCCCGGTGAAGATGGCGTCCACCGTGGCGTCCGTCTGGGTGACGATCTTGGCGAACGCGCCGCCCGCGGCGATCTCCTGCTCGAGCGTGGCGTTCTCCGCAGTGCCGGCGCCGGCGCCCTCGTGGTACTCGGCGATCAGCACGTCGGCCTCGCCGTTGGCGGCGTCACCGTCGCTGAGCTGGGCGGCCACGCGGTTGACCGCGTCGACCGGGTCACCGAAGTCCAGCGTCGTGATGCCTCCCGGCGACACGAGCGCGGGGGTCTCCTGCGTGATCACGCCGATGACACCGACGCGTACGCCGTTGACCGTGTGCAGCGCGTACTCGTCGAGCGCCGGGGTGGTGGTGCCCTTGAGATACACGTTGGCGCCGAGGTAGTTCCACTTCGCGTTCGGCGCCGCGTTGTTGATCACCCGGTCGGTGAGGTCCGCGAAGCCCTGGTCGAACTCGTGGTTGCCCACGGCCGAGCTCTTCAGCTCGAGCGCGTTGAGCACGTCGATCGTCGGCTGGTCCTTCGCGGACGCCGACGCGTACAGCGTCGCGCCGATGTTGTCGCCGGCGGACAGGAAGAGCGTGTTGTCCGCACCGCCGGCGTCTCGCAGCTGCTCGACGGTCCCGGCGAACTTCACCGTGTTGGCGTCGATCCGGCCGTGGAAGTCGTTGATGTTGAGCAGGTTCAGCGGCACGGTCGCGTTGGCCGCCAGGCCCACGACGACGGGGTCGTGGTCGGACGAGCGGTAGGGCGTCGTGTCGTAGAACAGCGAGCCGTGGCTGTTGTAGCGGCTGTACTCGAGAGCGAGGGCCTCGCCGGAGTTGATGTTCCAGATGTCCGCACCCGTGGCCCGGGCGAGGAAGCCGTCATTGAGCAGCACGTGGTCGAGCGAGCCGGCCAGCCCCGAGAAGCTGTAGGAGTACTCCCCCGGCGCGAGCGCGCTCGCGGCGTCGGTGTACCCGGCGGCGTACAGGACCTGCAGCGGGTCCTCCTGGGTGTACGCGTTGAAGTCACCCAGCAGGGCGACGTCCGTGATCGGGTCCGCGTAGGACGCGAGCACCGTCGGCACCCAGGCCGCGATCGCGGTCGTCTGGGCGACCCGCGAAGCGTTCGAGGCACCCTGGCCGTCGCCGGCGTCGGCGTCGCCCGGGAGCGGACCGGCCGAGCCCTTGGACTTGAGGTGGTTGACCGCGACGAAGAACGGCTCGCCGCCGGCCGCCGGTGCGAACGCCTGCCCGATGGGCTCACGCGCGTTCACGAAGGCCTCACCGGTGTCGCTCTGGTCGCCCAGCGCGCGCGAGTCGCCGACCCGCACGACCGAGGCCGGCTGGTAGATGATCGCGTTGGTGATGACGTCCAGGCCGGCCGGGTCGGGCAGGTCGGTGGACGACGGGACGAAGGCCCACCTGGTGGAGCCGGCGCCGGCGTTCAGCGCGTCGACCAGGGTCGCGAGCGCCTCGTCGGTGGCGGCTGCGCCGTCGACCGTGGCCGAGTTCTCGATCTCCATCAGACCGGTGACGTCGGCGTCCGTGGCGTTGATCGCCGCGACGATCTTGTCCTGCTGACGCTGCAGGCTGGCCGCGTCCCAGGCGCCCCGCGGACCGTTGGCGGCGTTGCAGGTGTTGGTGGTGATGCCGACGCCGGCCCGGTCGTTGTAGGCCGTGCAGCCGCCGAACGTGGACCCGAGGGTCGTGAAGTAGTTCAGCACGTTGAACGAGGCGACCGTGAGGTCGGCCGTCGCGAGCGCCGCGACGTCAGGTGCTGCGGTGCGGGTGTTCTTGAACGTCGTGCGGTCCGCGCCGAGCGTGGTCGAGGTGACCTGCGTGGTCGGGTTGAGCTTCCACGTGTTGTTGCGGTAGTCGACGATCACCGGCTTGTTGAACTCGGCGAGCGCGCCGACCCGGACCGGGTCCGTCAAGGAGACGTACGGCGGGGTCTGGCTCGTGTTGGCCGAGTTGAGGAAGTTGGTCGACGCACCGTCGTCGAGCACGACGCCGCGCGCCGCGTTGCTCGCGGTGGTCGCGATCGCCTCGGCCGAGCCGGGCGCACCGACCTCGGTGGACTGCAGCAGCGGCGTGGTGCCGAACGCGAGCCCGACCTCGCCGTACTGGCCCGTCGAGTAGGTGTTCGTGACCGTGTAGTCACCGGTCGGGGCGAAGAGCATCGACTCGAGCGTCTCGCGCGCGGCGTCGGTGGTCGGCCAGGCGGCCGCGACGGGTGCCACCGGGGCGACCGTGTCGGCGAGCACCGTGTAGCCGGTCGCGTTCGGGACGGTGATCTGGGTCAGCCCGTTGAACTCCGCGACGGTGCCGGTCACCTGGACGTGCTGGCCGACCGTGACGGTGGGCGCGCCGCCGGAGACCTGGTAGACGAAGAGCCCGTCCGAGGCGGTGCGGCCCGTGACGTCGGTGTCACCGCCGCTCCCGGGGGTCTGGATGGCGAACCCGAACAGGCCGCCGGTCGGGTAGACCGCGGTCACGACACCGTCGGTGACGACGGACTGGCCGAGGAGCGTGCTCGCGGCGCCGGTGCCCTGGATCGCGGGGATCGTGGCCGGGGTGGCGGCCGGCGGGTCGACGGGCGGGTCGACCGGCGGGGTGCTCGACCCGGCCTGCGGGGTGGGCGTCCCGGCGACGAAGTCGGCCACGTTGTTCGCCGTGTTGGCGAAGGCGGTGCGGAAGATCGAGGTGGTGGCGCTCGGAGCGGGCGCCGGCGCGGTTCCGGCGAAGGCCTGACCCGCCCCGAAGCCGACGAGGTCGACGACGACCGGATCGGCGGCACATGCCGTGGTCAGGCAGGCCAGCTTGGTCGCGCTCGAGGCGAGGGCGACGTTGCCCGTCGTCCCGCTGAGGTTCACGGCCCCGGTCGCCTGCGCGGTGGGCAGCGCCGTACCCGCGGTGCCACCGGAGGAGCCCTGCACGAGGTAGTAGCTCTGGGCGGCGATCGACCCGGTCAAGGGGATCAGCCCGCTCCAGTTCGTGCCGGCGGCCGAGGCGTACTGGACCGACCAGCCCGACACGTCCACGGCCGTCGTGCCCGTGTTGTAGAGCTCGATGTAGTCGTTGGTCAGGACCGCGCCGGCATTTCCGCCGGCTCCGTAGACCTCATTGATGATCACCTGGCTCGTGGGGGAAACCGCACCCCAGGCCGGACCTACACCAGCAAAGCTCACCGCGACGGCGGTGAGGGCAGCTGCCGTGACGGCACCTGACCTTCGCGCCAGACGACTCGTCACTGCATGCATTTGTCGATCCTCCATTCGCAACGACTTCGCGTCGTCGCGAGTTGTTCTGGCAGGGAGGCTCCCCAGGGACAACGTGGCCCTGATCTCACCTGTTGGTCAACCCGGTTGGTTCGGTCAGAAACTAACCGGACGAAGAGTCCTCCCGGTTGCCATCAGGGAACCTACAGATGAAATGTGGCCAAATCGTCACCAACGGCACCGAAAACTGTCATGAATCTGTCATTTTTCGGGTCAGCCCCCGCAGCGACGAAAAGACCCCGCCTCCCGAAAGGCACGGCCACGATCCGAAGGAATCGCAGGCGCGAGATCGCGAGAGGCGGGGTCAGGCGCGGTCGTCAGGTGAGGGCAGGAAGTGCCCGTTCTGCCGCCTCGACGACGTTCGCGAGCAGCATGGCCCGGGTCATCGGTCCGACGCCGCCGGGGTTGGGCGAGAGCCAGCCCGCCACCTCGGCGACCCCGCTGTCGACGTCGCCGGCGAGACGCACCTTGCCGGTATCGGCGTCCACGACGCGGGTGACGCCGACGTCGAGCACGATCGCGCCCGGCTTGACGAGGTCCGCGGTGATGATCCCGGCCACCCCGGCCGCCGCGACGATCACATCGGCGTGCCGGGTGTGCTCGGCGAGGTCCTCGGTGCCGGTGTGGGTCAGGGTCACCGTCGCGTTGAACTCCCGCCGCGTGAGCAGCAGCCCGATCGTGCGCCCCACGGTCGTGCCGCGTCCGACGACGACGACGTCCTTGCCGGCCAGCTCGATGCCGTGCCGGACGAGCAGCTCGAGGATCCCGCGCGGCGTGCACGGCAGCGGCGAGTCGATCGGGCCGTTGACGCGCAGGACCAGGCGCCCGAGGTTGGTCGGGTGCAGTCCGTCGGCGTCCTTGGCCGGGTCGAGGAGCTCGAGCACCCGGTTCGTGTCCACGCCCTTCGGCAGCGGCAGCTGCACGATGAACCCGGTGCACGCGGGGTCGGCGTTCAGCTGCGCGACCGCGGCCTCGATGTCGGCCTGGCTCGCGGTGGCGGGCAGGTCCACCCGGATCGAGGCGATGCCCACCTCGGCGCAGTCGCGGTGCTTGCCCCGCACGTAGGCCTGGCTGCCCGGGTCGTCGCCGACGAGCGCGGTCCCGAGACCCGGCACGACGCCGCGCGCGGCGAGGGCGGCGACCCGCTCGGCGAGCTCACCCTTGATCGCCTTCGCGGTCGCGGTGCCGTCGAGAACCTGAGCCCGGTGCGAGCCCGAACCGTTCGAACCCGCACCGCTCACTGCTGCAGGCCGGGGTAGAGCGGGAAGTCGCCGGTGAGCTTCGCGACCCGCGCCTGCAGGGCCGCCAGGTCCGCACCGTGGCCCGCGATGAGCGCCGACGCGATGATCTCGCCGACCTCGGCGAACTCGGCGTCCGCGAACCCGCGGGTGGCCAGCGCGGGCGTGCCGATGCGCAGGCCGGAGGTGACCCGCGGGGGGCGCGGGTCGAACGGCACCGCGTTGCGGTTCACGGTGATGCCGGCCGTGTGCAGGAGGTCCTCGGCCTGCTGGCCGTCGAGGTCGGAGTGCCGCAGGTCGACGAGCACCAGGTGCACGTCGGTGCCGCCCGTGAGCACCGAGACGCCCGCCGCGGCGACGTCGGGCGCGGAGAGCCGGTCGGCGATGATCCGCGCGCCGTCGAGCGTGCGCTGCTGGCGCTCGGCGAACTCCTGGGTCGCCGCGATCTTGAACGCCACGGCCTTGGCCGCGATCACGTGCATCAGCGGGCCGCCCTGCTGGCCCGGGAACACCGCGGAGTCGATCTTCTTGGCGTACTCCGCCTTCGACAGGATGAAGCCGGAGCGCGGGCCGCCGATGGTCTTGTGCACGGTCGAGGAGACGACGTCGGCGTACGGGACGGGGCTCGGGTGCAGACCGGCCGCGACCAGCCCGGCGAAGTGCGCCATGTCGACCCAGAGCTTCGCACCGACCTCGTCGGCGATGGACCGGAAGGCCGCGAAGTCGAGGTGTCGCGGGTAGGCCGACCAGCCGGCGATGATCACGTCGGGGCGGGCCTCGAGCGCCTTGGCCCGGACCACGTCCATGTCGACCAGGAACGTGTCGGGGTCGACGCCGTAGGCCGCGACCTCGTACAGCTTGCCGGAGAAGTTGATCCGCATGCCGTGCGTGAGGTGCCCGCCGTGCGCCAGCTCGAGGCCGAGGATCTTGTCGCCCGCGTTGATCAGGGCGTGCAGCACGGCGGCGTTCGCGGTCGCGCCCGAGTGCGGCTGGACGTTGGCGTGCTCGGCACCGAACAGGTCCTTCGCGCGGTTGATCGCGAGGGTCTCCGCGACGTCGACGTACTCGCAGCCGCCGTAGTAGCGCTTGCCCGGGTAGCCCTCGGCGTACTTGTTCGTGAGGACCGACCCCTGCGCCTGCAGGACAGCTCGCGGCACGAAGTTCTCGCTCGCGATCATCTCCAGCGTGTCGCGCTGGCGGCCCAGCTCGTTCTCGAGCACCGCGGCGATCTCGGGGTCGAGATCGGCCAGCGACTGGTTCATCACGTTCTCGGTATCGGAGCTCATCGTCATCCTTGCGCCTGGGGCAGGTCGGAACACCCGCGTGGGAGTGGTGACCGCCGGGCCCAGGCGTACGACCCGAAGTCTGCTGCTGCTGCGTCGCTCCCCGGTGGTAACCCACCCTCGCCAGTCACGACGAGGACAGACTAGCAATCGCAGCCCGCACCCGGTCCGCCGTCCGCGGGTCGACCGCTCCGCGCAGGGTCAGGCCGGGCGGGGGTCAGGCCGAGCGGGGGTCAGGCCCGGCCCTCGCCGCTCGTCACGGCATCGGTGCCCGACGGCGCGTCGTCGTCCTCGTCCGCGTCATCGGCGTCGTCGGCGTCGTCTGCGCCGTCACCGTCGCCGAGGATGCGGCGCAGGTAGGCGTAGGTGAGGTCACCCGCGGTCCGGTCGTACTGGTGCTCGTAGCCCTGCTTCGCGTACATGGCCAGGTTCTGCACCGAGTCCTGCCCGGTGAAGACCCAGACCTCCTCGGTGTCCTCCGGCAGGTGCGGCAGGATCGCCAGCAGCAGCTGGGTGCCGATCCCCTTCCCCTGGAGGTCGGGGGCGACGGCGAGCCGGCCGAGGGTGGCCTTCTTCTCCTCGATCACCACCCGGATCGACCCGACCAGACGGTGCCCGGCGCGCGCGCCGAGCGTGATCACGCCGTCGGCCGCGAGGTCCTCGCGCAGCTCGGGCAGGGTCTGCGTCAGCGGCGGGATGTTGGGGTCGCCGTAGATCTGCGCCTCACTGACGAAGGCGGCGCGACGCAGGGTCAGCAGCTCACCGGCCTCGTCCTGGGTGACGACCTGGATGGTGACGTCGGGTGCGGTCATGTGCACATCGTCTCAGGCGTGGGGAAGCCCGACTACCCTGGATCCTTGTGTCCCACGCCTCGGAACCTGCTGTCCACGCAGAGCGCACCGCAACGTCCGGTATGACCCACTGGGTCCTGATCCTGTCGTGCCCCGACCGACCGGGAATCGTGCACGCCGTCGCCGGGCTGCTCGCGGAGCACGGCGGGAACATCACCGAGTCCCAGCAGTTCGGCGATCCGCTGTCCGGTCAGTTCTTCATGCGGGTCCAGGTCGAGGCCGTCGCCACCCGCGCCGAGCTCGCCGACGCGCTCACGGCGCTCGCGGCGCGTTTCGAGATGGTCTGGAACCTCGACGTCGTCGGCCGCCCCGTCCGCACCCTGGTGATGGGGTCGACCGCCGCGCACTGCCTGAACGACCTGGCGTTCCGCCAGCGCTCGGAGGGCCTGCCGATCGAGATCGTCGCGGTCGTGTCCAACCACACCGTGCTCGCGGAGCTGGCCGAGTTCTACGGGATCGCGTTCCACCACGTGCCGGTGACCGCCGCGACCCGGGCCCAGGCGGAGGCTCGGCTGCTCGAGCTCGTCCAGGAGCTCGACGTCGAGCTCGTGGTGCTCGGCCGGTACATGCAGATCCTGTCCGACAACCTGTGCCGCGAGCTCGCCGGTCGGGCGATCAACATCCACCACTCGTTCCTGCCGAGCTTCAAGGGCGCCCGGCCGTACGCCCAGGCGCACGCGCGCGGGGTCAAGCTCATCGGCGCGACCGCGCACTACGTCACCGCGGAGCTCGACGAGGGTCCGATCATCGAGCAGGACGTCGAGCGGGTCGACCACACCCGGCACGTCGAGGACCTCATGCGGCTCGGCCAGGACGTCGAGCGACGCGCGCTGGCCCGTGCCGTGCGCTGGCACGCCGAGCACCGGGTGCTCGTCGACGGGCACCGGACGATCGTCTTCCGTTAGGCGCTGCGCTCCCCCGCTTGGCCCGTTGCGTTCACCTCTTGACGACACGCGGGCCCTCCTCCACGATTCCATGTTGTGACGATCTCGCCACCCGGATCACAGCGCGGCCTGCGCGAGCTGAACGCGCGCCGGGTCCTGGACGCCGTCGCCGCGCGCGGGCCCCTGAGCCAGGCGGAGGTCGCGCGCGTCACCCGCCTGTCCCCCGCCACCGTCTCGAACATCGTCCGCGAGCTCGTCCGCGGCCGTGAGCTCACCGTCACCGACGGCGTCAGCGGCGGTCGCCGGGCCCGGCTCCTGACGGCCGACGGCGGCGGGTCGCCGGTGGTCGGGATCGACTTCGGGCGCGAGCACCTGCGGCTCGCGGTCGGGGACCGCGGACGCCGGGTCCGCGCCGAACGCGCGGTGCCGCTCACGCTCGGGCACCGGCCCGCCGACAGCCTCGCGCTCGCCCTCGACCTGCTCCCGGGCCTGTTCGACGACGCCGGGATCGCGGCCGGCGAGGTGCGCGCGGTCGGGATGGGGCTGCCGGGGCCGATCGCGGCCGGCACCCGCTCGGTCGGCCCGGGGACGATCCTGCCCGAGTGGGTCGGGGTCGACGCGGGCGCCCTCGTCGCGGCCCGGCTCGGGGTGCCGGTGCTCGTTGACAACGACGCGAACCTGGGAGCGCTCGCCGAGATCACCTGGGGCCCCGCGATCGGCGCGCGCGACCTGGCGTACCTGAAGATCTCGACCGGGATCGGCTGCGGGCTGGTGATGGGCGGCCGGGTGTACCGCGGCGCCGCGGGCACCGCCGGTGAGATCGGGCACTGCACGATCGACGAGGACGGCGCCGTGTGCCGGTGCGGCAACCGCGGCTGCCTCGAGACCGTCGCGTCGACCCCGGTCGTGCTGCGCCTGCTCTCGGCGGCGTACGGCCCCGACCTCACGATCGACGACGTGCTGCGGATGGCCGCCGACGGCGACATCGGGTGCCGGCGGGTGATCGAGGACGTGGGTCGGCACCTGGGCACGGCCGTGGCGAACCTGTGCAACATCCTCAACCCACCGCTGGTGGTGCTGGGCGGACGCCTGGTCGAGGCCGGGGAGGTGCTGCTCGATCCCCTGCGCGACGCCGTCCGCCGCCGGGCGATCCGCAGCGCGGCGGAGTCGATGACGATCGTGGCCTCCACGCTCGGCGCTCGGGGCCAGGTCCTGGGGGCACTGTCGCTCGCGCTCACCGGCATCTCGGCGTTCGAGACCTGAACTCAAAAGTCACATTTCGGACACGGAGGCGTTCTGCGGTTGGCCCCCCTGGGCGATCTGTGCTGAAGATGGAGCAGCGGAGCCCTCGCGTGCCTGCGGTGCGTGGAGGTTCCGGCACCGACGGGTGCCGGCGCCGTCGGCATCGTCAGACAGCGACGTCTTGAGGAGTATCGATGCGACGCATGGCAGCAGTTGCCGCGGTTGCCGCGGTCACCCTAGGCCTGGCCGCGTGCAGCAGCGGCGGCGATGACGAGGCCACCAGCACAAGCACCGGCACCGAGGCGGGCAGCGGCGGCGACGTCGAGGTCTTCACCTGGTGGGCGGCCGGCTCCGAGAAGCTCGGCCTCGACGCCCTCGTGGGCGTGTTCGAGACGCAGCACCCCGAGTACACGTTCGTCAACGGCGCAGTCGCCGGCGGCGCCGGGTCCGCGGCGAAGGACCTGCTGCAGTCCCGGCTCCAGGCGAACGACCCGCCGGACACGTTCCAGGCCCACGCGGGCAAGGAGCTGACCGACTACATCGATGCCGGTCAGCTCGAGGACGTGAGCGCCCTGTACGACGACTACGACCTCACCGACGTCTTCCCGCCGACCCTGCTCGACCTGCTCACGGTCGACGGGATGATCTACTCGATCCCGTCCAACATCCACCGTTCCAACATGGTCTGGGCGAACCCGGCCGTGCTGACGGAGGCGGGCCTCGACCCGGCCGCGACCTACGACAGCATCGAGGCCTGGTTCCCGGCCCTCGACGCGGTCCAGGCCACCGGGAAGACGGCGCTCTCGGTCGCGACGACCTGGACCCAGGTCAACCTGCTCGAGACCATCCTCATGTCCGACCTGGGGCCGGAGAGCTACAACGGCCTGTGGGACGGCACCACGGACTGGTCCAGCACCGAGGTGACCGCGGCGCTCACGGACTTCGAGAAGCTCATGAGCTACACGAACACCGACCGTGACGGGCTGGACTGGCCCGAGGCCACCCAGCTCGTGATCGACGGCGGGGCCGCCTTCAACGTGATGGGCGACTGGGCCGTGGCCGCGTTCGAAGAGCAGGACAAGGTCGCCGGCACGGACTACATCTACTTCCCCGTGCCCGGATCGGCCGACCTGTTCGGCTTCCTCGCGGACTCGTTCACCCTCCCGGTGGGCGCCCCGAACCCGGACGGCGCCAAGGCCTGGCTCGACACGGTCGGCTCGCTCGAAGGTCAGACCGCGTTCAACCAGGCGAAGGGCTCCATCCCCGCCCGCACCGACGCGGACCCGGCCGACTTCAGCGAGTACCAGCAGTCGGCGATCAAGGCCTACGCGCAGGACACGATCGTGCCCTCGCTCGCCCACGGTGCCGCAGCCTCGATCACGGTGCTGACCGCGATCTCGGACGCGACGAGCAAGTTCACGACGGGCGCGTCGGATCTCGCGACGTACCAGTCCGAGCTCGCCGCGGCGGCCGGTTCCTGACCCGCGCAGGAGCCTGACCCGCGCAGAAAGCAGGTGATCGCTGGGCGGACCGGGACGACCCGGTCCGCCCAGCGCCACGAGTCTCGCACTGACCGAAAGGCCCGCCCGTGCCACGTCAGATCCGTCGATGGGGGCCGCCGCTGCTCCTCATCTCGCCGTCGTTGATCATCATCGGCGTGTTCGTCTACGGGTTGATCGCGATCAACATCAACACGTCGATGACCGACATCCACACCGCGGCCCAGGCGACCGGTCGCAAGCCCAGCGAGTTCGTCGGCCTGGTGAACTACACCGATCTGCTCGCCTCGCCGGCCTTCCAGCACTCGCTGCGGAACCTCGTGCTGTACACCGTGGTGTTCCTCGTCGGGACGATGGTGATGGGCTTCGTGTGGGCCTGGCTGCTCGACCGGCCCGCCCGGGGTGAGGGGATCTTCCGATCGGTCTACCTGTTCCCGATGGCCGTGTCGTTCATCGCCTCCGGCGTGGTGTGGCGCTGGCTGCTCAACTCCAACCAGGGCGAGAACGCCAGCGGCCTGAACCGGCTGTTCCAGATCCTCGGCGTGCCGTTCCTGCAGAACAACTGGTGGAACAACGTCAACTACGGGATCGCCGCGATCGCGATCCCGGCGATCTGGCAGCTGTCCGGCTACGTCATGGCCCTGTTCCTGGCCGGCTTCCGCGGCATCCCGGAGGAGCTGCGCGAGGCGGGCCGGATCGACGGGGCGAGCGAGTGGAAGCTCTACCGGTACGTGCTGTTCCCGCAGCTGTCGCCGGTCGCGCTCTCGGCCGTGGTGATCATCGGCCACATGTCGCTCAAGGCGTTCGACCTGATCATGTCGATCTCGAAGCCGGCGAACTACCAGACCAAGGTGCCGGCGGTCGACATGTACGTGTTCAAGTCGGCGTTCAACTACGCGGACGCGGCCGCCGTCGGCGTGATCCTGCTCGTGATCGTCGCGATCCTCATCGTGCCGTACCTCGTGCACACGGCCCGGGCGGAGAAGTCATGACCGCCCTGACGACCGACGGCCTCGCCGCCCCGCTCGGTCACGCCGGCCAGGACCACCGCCCGCGCGCCCGCAAACGCTTCAGCCTGGCGCGCACGCTGAAGTTCCTCGCGATGCTCTTCTTCCTGCTCGTCGTGCTCATCCCGGTGTACGTGCTGATCGTGACGAGCTTCAAGGGGGTCGGGGACGCCTCGCCGGCCCGCGCGTGGTCGCTGCCCCAGCTGTGGACCACCGAGAACTGGCAGGCCGCGTGGACCGCGCTGTCCCCGGCGATCTTCCGCACGCTGCAGATGGTGATCCCCGCCGCGCTCATCTCGTCGTTCCTCGGGTCGATGAACGGGTTCGTGCTCGCCCGCTGGCGGTTCCCGGGAGCCGACCTCGTGTTCACACTCATCCTGTTCGGGATGTTCATCCCGTACCAGGCCGTGATGATCCCGCTCCTGCAGCTCGTGCTCGGCTCGGGGTTGCCGAGCGGGATCCCGTCGCTGATCGTGCTGCACGTGATCTACGGGATCCCGATCACGACGCTGATCTTCCGCAACTACTACATGTCGGTCCCGAACGAGCTTATCGAGGCCGCCCGGGTCGACGGCGCGGGCATGATCCGCACCTACTTCTCGGTCGTCCTGCCGATCTCGGTGCCGAGCTTCGTCGTCGTGCTGATCTGGCAGTTCACCTCGGCCTGGAACGACTTCCTGTTCGCGGTGTTCTTCTCCTCGAGCCAGAACGGCCCGGTCACGCTCGCGCTGAACAACCTGGCCAACGGTGCGCTGCTGCAGAACTACGGCGTCTCGATGGCCGGCGCCCTGCTCGCGTCCCTGCCGACCCTGCTGGTCTACATCCTGCTGGGCCGCTACTTCATCGGCGGCCTGATGAGCGGCTCGGTCAAAGGCTGACAGCGACGAGGGGCGGGCCTCCTCCCGGAGGTCCGCCCCTCGTCGCGTGCCGGCTAGCGCCAGTCCCACCAGTGGTGGTGCTTCTTCGGCTGGGCCTCCTGCAGGACGGCGACCGTCCGGGCCGGGACCGTCACCTCACCCGTCGCCCTCGTCCAGCGGGTGGCCTGCACGACGGCGTCCGCCCCGCGCGCCTGCACGGGCGACAGCGTGAGGCTGTGACCCGCCAGGGCTCCGATCCGCTGGGTGACCGGCTCGTCGCTGGCGTTGAAGACGACCAGCATCCCGGCCAGCTCGCGGTCCACGTCCTTGCCCTGCGAGTCGTCGACGCGCATGACGATCACGCCGGGAGCCGCGTCGGGGCCGCTGCCCGGGAACGAGACCTTCTGCTCGATCAGTGCGGCGCTGCCGAGCCGGAACAACGGCGTGGAGAACCGCAGCGTGAGCAGCTCCTCGGCCGCGGTGGCGGCCGTCCGGATGTCGGTCGGGGCCGGCTTGAGCGCCGGGTTCGCCAGCAACGGAGCCTGGATCGGCCACTTGGCGCTGTTGTCCGCACTCGGCGGCAGGCCGCGACCGAAGCCGTTGTCCTGCCCGGTGAAGTCCAGCGAGTTGAACCAGTCACCGGAGTCGTAGCTGTTGCGGTCGAGCGACTTGCTGCGCAGCAGGTCGCTCCCCGCGTGCCAGAACGACGGCGTCTGGGACAGCGCGGTGGTCGCGAGCGACACCGTGTTCATCCGGACCCGGTCGGCCATCGACGTGCCCACCGGCAGCTTGTACATCAGCGAGTCGAAGAGCGTCTCGTTGTCGTGGGCGTCGACGTAGGAGATGACCTCCTCGGGTGAGTCGGCGTAGCCCGCCGGCTGCCCGTTGTAGTCGATCTCCTCGCCCGTGCGGACCGTGCCGTCGCTGGCCAGGAGCTCGAAGTCGCGCAGGTTGCCGGCCAGCCCGAGGCGCACGAGGTCGCCGTCGTGCTGGACCCGTGCCAGCTGCTCGTCCGGAGTTCCGTTCGCGGCCACCCCGTTCGCGTCGGTGAAGCCGCCGCTGCCGAAGCCCTGGATGCGCGGGTCCTCGTCGAACGGCCCGCCACCGCGGACGCCGTCGCGCAACCGGTCGCTGAAGGTGCCGATCCCGGTGCCCCCGAGCTGACCCTGCGTGGCCTGCGTGAACAGGCGGTTGTCGGCGACCTCACCGAAGTTCCAGCCCTCGCCGTACAGGTAGACGGCCTTGCCGTTCACGCCGTCATGGCGAGGGGTGAGCTCGTCGAGCGCAGCCCGGACCGCGAGCATGGTGTCGGTCGAGTGGTGACCCATCAGGTCGAACCGGAAGCCGTCGACCTTGTAGTCGCGGGCCCACAGCACCACGGAGTCGACCATGAGCTTCTCGGCCATCTGGTGCTCGGTCGCCACGTTCTGGCAGCAGGTCGAGGTCTCGACCGCCCCGGCGGCGTTCAGGCGCTGGTAGTAGCCCGGCACCACCCGGTCGAGGATCGACTTCGGGTCCTGGCCGCTCGCCGCGGTGTGGTTGAACACCTGGTCGAGCACGACCTGCAGACCGTCGGAGTGCAGCGCGCCGACCATCGTGCGGAACTCCGCGACGCGGGCACCGCCGGCGGGGTTCACGGCGTACGAGCCCTCCGGGGCGGAGAAGTGCAGCGGGTCGTATCCCCAGTTGAAGCCGTCGGTGCCAGCGACCGCGCCGACCGCCGCCTGCTGGGCGGGTGAGTCTGCCGCGAAGGACGCCAGGTCGCCGTCGGGCACGGCCTGGAGGGCGCGATCCTCCTCGATCGTCGCGATGTCGAACGTCGGGAGCAGGTGGACGGTCGTCAGGCCCGCCCGCTCGAGCTCGCGCAGGTGCAGCCGGCCGGACCCGTTGGTCGCGAACGCGCCGTAGGTGCCGCGCAGGGCGGCCGGGACGGTGGCGTCGTTGATCGAGAAGTCACGCACGTGCAGCTCGTAGATGGTCTGGTCGACCGGGGTGACGACCGGCTGCTCGGTCCGCTCCCAGGTCCTGGGCCGGTAGGCCCGGTCGGCGAGGTCCACGAGCATCGAGTGCATGGAGTTGGTCGTCAACGCCACGGAGTACGGGTCGGTGACCTGGTTGACCTCGACCGTGTCGGTGGTGGGCGCGTACACCGTCACCTCGTAGCGGTAGGAGGCACGGGCCCAGGACCGCGCGCCCTTGACCGTCCACGAGCCGTCGGCCGCGGCGGTCATCGGGACCCGCTGCGGCTCGGCCGCCACGTCACCCGTCCACAGCAGCAGGTCGACCTTCTGGGCGGTCGGCGCCCACAGGGCGAGCGACGGGACCCCCGACCGCCAGGTCGCACCGAGCGTGCGATCGGCGGCGTCCGCGGCGAACAGGTCGTCGAGCACCCCCGGGATCTGGACGCCGGTGATGGCCTGCGCGGCGCCGTCGGCGCCGTACTGCCCGACGAGGAGCTCGCCGGTGAGCAGGGCCTTGACCGCCGCGCGATCGGTGCCCGCCGGAAGCGTCAGCGCGACGTAGCCCGCGAGCGCCGGGAACCGGTCGAGCTGGTCGGCGGTGAGGCCGGCCGGGTCGAAGGTGAGCTCTGTCGCCGAGCCGCCGACGACGACGCCGTCGGCCACCGCGAGCGAGGCGTCCGGGGTCGAGTGCAGCGTCCAGGTCAGCGTGGTCGGATCGAGGGCCGCGGGGACCCACTGCGCCGGCCAGGCCACGGTGTCGGAGTCGATCCAGTGCGCCTGCGCCTGGCCGATCCCGGGCAGCGGCGGATCCGTGGCCTCGATCGTCAGGCGGTGCGTGGCCAGGACGTAGCTGAACGTGGTGGGCTTGCCGGTCGAGGCGCTGAAGGCGATGTTCCCGCCGCCCAGCACGCCGTCGGCGCCGTAGTTCTCGGCCCAGCTGAGGTTGTGCGCGACCTTCGTCTCGTACGTGCCCGTGGGGATCGTGTCGGTCGTGTACGTGAACGTGCCGTCACCGTCGAGGTCCTGCAGCCAGGCCGCGAGGCAGTCGATCTGCCAGTCGGCGGCGCAGCCGACCTCGCTCTGGTGCGAGCCCGGCAGGGTGAGGATCGGGCCCTGGGCGCTGGAGGTGAAGTAGTGCGTGATCGGGTCGTAGAGGAAGGTGATCTCGCCGCCCGCGTGGGTATAGGTGGCGTTGTCCCCGCCGGCGACGCCGCCGGTCCCGTAGTTCACGTCCCAGCTGCCGTTGATCGCGATCTTGTACTGGTAGGTCCCGGCCGGCAGCGTGAACGTGCCGCCGAACATGCCGTCGGCGCGCTTGGTGAGCTGGGCCTGGGTGCACAGCGGCATCCAGTCGCTCGCGCACCCCATCTCGGAGTTGTGGTCGCCCGCGACGGTGACCGTCTTCGGGCCCTCGTCGACGGGCGGCGGCGGCGGGACGGCGCCGTCGATGGCGACCCCGACGCTCGCGAACGTGGACGCGGCGGTCCTGGCCCCGGCGGCATCGACAGAGACGGCCCGGTACTCGACCAGGGTGCCCTTGGCGAGGTCGCTGACGTCGTGGAAGACCCGCGGGTCGGTGGTCTCGGCGGTGCCGAGCGCGGTCCAGCCGGTCTCACCGGCGACGCGGTAGGAGAAGCTCGTCTGCTGCCAGACGTCGTCGTCGACGTCGGCCGTGACGGGCGCGAGACCGCCGATGGCGGCGCCCGCGCTCGGGGAAGCGAGCGTGAGGGGCGTGGTCGTGGCCGGAGCGGCGACGGTGGAGCCTGCGACGAGCACGACCGCCCCGAGCGCCGGGACGGACACGGTGACCTGACCGGCGGCGTCGGCCGTGGTCGCGGTGGTGTCGCCGTAGAGCACGCTGAACGTGGCGCCCGGGGTGAGGGTCGTCAGGGTGACCGTGCGAGCGGCGGCCGAGTTGTTCAGCGCGACGAGGTGCTCGACCTTCTCGGTGGCATCCACCCGGGAGAACGCGTAGACCGACTCGTCCGAGAAGCGCTCGATCTGCGCGCCCTGGGACAGTGCCGGGGTGGTCTCCCGGAGCGCGGCGAGCTCGGCGATGTGCGCGTAGAGCGGTGCGGTCGGGTCGAACCGGTCGACGGCGCCGGCCACCTCACCGGTCAGCAGCGTCTGCTGGGAGTACTCGGGGACCTGGCTCGCGAACAGCGACTGCCGGGCGTCCTTGTCCTTGCCGCCGAGGTCGCCGTTGCCGACGAAGCCCTGCTCGTCGCCGTAGTAGACGACCGGCTGGCCGCGGGTCAGGTACATCAGCGAGTGGGCGAGCTCGGACCGGGCGAGCGGGTCGCTCGCGCCCTTGACCATGAAGCCGATGCGACCCATGTCGTGGTTGCCGAGGAAGGTCGGCAACGCGGTCGCGCTGGAGTCGGGGGTCGTGTACATGTCGTCGCTCGCGAAGAGCGTGGACAGGCCCGCACCCGAGAAGCCCTGCGCGAACCCGGTCGCACCGGCCTGGAACGCGAAGTCGAGGACCGAGCTCATGTCGGTCTTGCGCACGTACGGGCTGAGCTTTGCCGCGTCGGCGTCGTAGACCTCACCGAACATGAAGAAGTCCGGCTTGCCCGCGGTGTTGTGCGCGTAGTCGAGGACCTGCGTGGTCCACTTCTGCCAGAACTCGAGGTTGACGTGCTTGACGGTGTCGATCCGGAAGCCGTCGATGCCGAGGTCGATCCACTGGTCGTAGACGTCCACGAAGCCGTTGACCACCGTGGGGTGCTCGGTCATCAGGTCGTCCAGGCCGTCGAAGTCGCCGTAGGTGACCGACTCGCCCGCCCACGTCGAGTTGCCACGGTTGTGGTAGAGCGTCGGGTCGTTGAGCCAGGCCGGCACCTTGAGGTCCGCGTCGGCGGCAGCGATGGTCGGGGTGTACGGGAACGACGTCGCCGCGTCCAGGGCCGGGAAGGTGTCGGTGCCCGCGTAGGTGGCCGGGTCGAACGCCGTGCCCGCGGCATCCTGGTAGGGCGTGGTCGCCTGGTCGACGTAGCCGTACTGGCCCTGGGTGTAGTCGATGACGTCGGCGGTGTGGTTCGTGATGATGTCGAAGTAGACCTTGATGCCACGGGCGTGCGCATCCGCGATCAGGGCCTCCAGCTCGGCGTTGGTGCCGAGGTGCGGGTCGATCTGCGTGAAGTCGGTGATCCAGTACCCGTGGTATCCGGCGGACGCGTTCGCGCCCGTGCCCTGGACCGCGCGGTTCTTGAACGACGGCGTGAGCCAGATCGCCGTCGTGCCGAGGCCCTCGATGTAGTCGAGGTTGTCCGTCAGGCCGGCGAGGTCGCCACCGTTGTAGAAGCCCTTGTTCGCCGGGTCGAAGCCGGTGCTGAGCGCGTCACCGGTGAGCCCGCCGGTGTCGTTGGTCGGGTCGCCGTTGGCGAACCGGTCGGTCATGACGAAGTAGAACTGCTCGTCGGAGCCGGGCTGGCGCACGGGCGGGGCCACCAGGGCGTCGTCGGCCGCGGTGTAGCCCGCCGGCAGGTCGACCGGGGTGAGGGTGATGCGGTGGGTGGTGTCGTCGAACGCGAACCGCAGCGTGGTGGTGCCCGCGAGCACGATCGGGGCGTTGTCGCCGCCGCCGTCGACGCCGTACGCCTCGTCCCACGTGTCGTTGACGGCGACCTTGTACTCGTAGGTCCCGGCCGGGACCGAGAACTGCGCGGCGTAGACCCCGGCGACACCGGTGGCGACCAGCTCGCTCGCGGCGCACTCGGGCTGCCAGTCGGCGGTGCAGCCGATCTCGCTCTGCAGCGAGCCGACCAGGGCGAACGTGCGATCTGCGGCGGCCGCGCCGGCGGTGATGCCGGGCGGTGCGAACGTGGCGCCCGTGAGGGCGACGGCCGTGGCTGCGGCGAGCGCAACGAGGGGACGCAGGCGAGCGGTGACGGTGGTCATCGTTGACTCCTTGGTCGCCGGCACACCTGTGTGCGGGCTATGGGCTTGCCACGGAGCGTAACGCTGTTCTGCAACTTGCAGCAAGCGTTTCTCACCCTCCGTTGCGATCGGCCCGAACGATCGGCCCGCGCGATCCGCTACCCGAGGCGCAGCTCCGCGAGGCGCTGCTCGATCTCGCTCGCGTCGAGGTCGACCTCGACCAGCTTGTCGCGGCTCGTGGCGCCGGAGACCAGCCACACGTGGCGTCGTCGGGCACCGAGGGCGTCCGCGAGCGCCGCCAGCGCCTCCTCGGTCGCCCCGCCGTCGACGGCGCGCGCGTTGACGGCGACCACGAGGCGGTCGCCGTACGTGCCACCCACCCGGGCCCGTGAGGACCCCGGCTTCACCCTGATCGCGATCCGCACCGCACGACTCCCACCCTTGACGACCCTGGCCTGTGACGCCCGTGGCCTGTGACGACCGTGGCCTTGCGGCTCCCATCCTCCGCCCCCGGACACAGCAGCAGCGCCCGAGCACGGGCGTCCTCGAGAGAACGCCGGCGCCCGGACGCTGCTGGTGGTGCTGTCCGTGCTGTCGGTCGTGCGGTCAGATCAGGCCGAGGGCCGTGACCGCGTCGCGCTCCTCGATGAGCTCGGCGACCGACGCGTCGATCCGACCACGCGAGAAGGAATCGATCTCCAGGCCCGGGACGATCTGCCAGGCCCCGCCCGTCGAGGTCACCGGGAACGAGGAGATCAGCCCGGCCGGGACGCCGTACGAGCCGTCCGACACGACCGCGGCCGACGTCCAGCCCGCCGCGGGGGTCCCGTTGACCCAGTCGAACACGTGGCTGATCGCCGCATTGGCCGCCGAGGCCGCCGACGACGCGCCCCGCGCCTCGATGATCGCCGCGCCACGTTTGGCGACGGTCGGGATGAAGTCGTTCTCGAGCCAGGCCTGGTCGGCCACGACCTCGGTCGCCGGCCGACCCGAGATCTCCGCGTGGAAGATGTCCGGGTACTGCGTGGCGGAGTGGTTGCCCCAGATCGTCAGCTTCTCGATCGCGGTCACCGGGACACCGGCCTTGGTGGCGAGCTGGCTGAGCGCGCGGTTGTGGTCCAGCCGCGTCATGGCGGTGAACCGCTCGGCCGGGACGTCGGGGGCGTGCGAGGCCGCGATCAGCGCATTCGTGTTGGCCGGGTTGCCGACCACGAGCACGCGGATGTCGTCGGCCGCGCCGGCGTTGATCGCCGCACCCTGCGGGCCGAAGATCCCGCCGTTGGCCTGCAGCAGATCGCCTCGCTCCATGCCGGCCGAACGCGGCCGGGCGCCGACCAGCAGCGCGACGTTGGCACCCGCGAAGCCGGCCGTCGGGTCGTCGAAGATGTCGATGCCCGCGAGCAGCGGGAACGCGCAGTCGTCGAGCTCCATCGCGGTGCCCTCGGCCGCGCGCACCCCCTGCGGGATCTCGAGCAGCCGGAGCCGCACCGGGGTGTTCGGGCCGAGCAGCTGACCCGACGCGATCCGGAACAGCAGGGCGTAGCCGATCTGGCCGGCGGCACCGGTGACGGTGACGTTGACCGGGGTGATGCTGGCCATCGCAGAACTCCTTTGATCTGGACGAATGTGTCGACGTGGTTCGAGCGGGTCAGGAGAGCCGGGCGGCGAGGTTCTCGTCGAGGGAGGCGAGGAACTCCTCGGTGGTCTGCCAGGGCTGGTCGGGACCGACCAGGAGGGCGAGGTCCTTCGTCATCTTCCCGGACTCCACCGTCTTGATGATGACGTCCTCGAGCGTCTCGGCGAAGGCCGTGACCTCGGGGGTGCCGTCGAGCAGGCCGCGGTGCTTGAGGCCGCCGGTCCAGGCGAAGATCGACGCGATCGGGTTGGTCGACGTCGGCTTGCCCGCCTGGTGCTGGCGGTAGTGCCGCGTGACGGTGCCGTGCGCGGCCTCGGCCTCGACGCACTTGCCGTCCGGGGTCAGCAGCACCGACGTCATCAGGCCGAGCGAGCCGAAGCCCTGCGCGACCGTGTCGGACTGGACGTCGCCGTCGTAGTTCTTGCAGGCCCAGACGTAGCCGCCCTCCCACTTCATCGCGGCGGCGACCATGTCGTCGATCAGGCGGTGCTCGTAGGTGAGGCCGGCGGCGTCGAAGCGCTCCTTGTACTCGGCGTCGAACACCTCCTGGAAGATGTCCTTGAACGCGCCGTCGTAGGCCTTGAGGATCGTGTTCTTGGTCGACAGGTAGACCGGGTAGCCACGCTGCAGCCCGTAGGCGAGCGAGGCGTGCGCGAAGTCGCGGATCGAGTCGTTGAAGTTGTACATGCCCATCGCGACGCCGCCGCCCTCGGGGTACGTGACGACCTGCTGCTGGATCGGCTCCGAGCCGTCCGCGGGCGTGAACGTGAGGGTCAGCGTCCCGGCACCGGGCACCTTGAAGTTGGTGGCCTTGTACTGGTCGCCGAACGCGTGCCGACCGATGATGATCGGCTTGTTCCAGCCGGGGACCAGGCGCGGGATGTTCGAGATGATGATCGGCTCGCGGAAGACGACGCCCCCGAGGATGTTGCGGATCGTGCCGTTCGGCGAGACCCACATCTTCTTCAGGCCGAACTCCTCGACCCGCGCCTCGTCCGGCGTGATGGTGGCGCACTTGACGCCGACGCCGTGCTCCTTGATCGCGTGGGCCGCGTCGATCGTGACCTGGTCGTCGGTCGCATCGCGGTTCTCGATCGACAGGTCGAAGTACCGCAGGTCGATGTCGAGGTAGGGATGGATGAGGCGATCGGTGATGAAGTGCCAGATGATCCGCGTCATCTCGTCGCCGTCGAGGTTGACGACGGGTCCGACTACCTTGATCTTGGCCATGCGGGGGCTCTCCTGTGCTCGATTCCTGCGTCCGGCAAGATTACTCGACATCGAGAGATCTCGGTTCGTCCTGACTGCCCGGACCCCCTCGGGTCTGAGCCGTCGAGTGCCATGCTGGGGGGCGCACAGCAGACACCCAGGTGTGTTTGCCATGCTCCGCCGGGGTCGAAAGAACCCCCACGTCTCGAATGCAACCGAAGAAGGACTTCCATGTCGCAGGACACTCCCGACCTCACCCCGACCACGAACGCGATCCCCGCCACCGCTGCACCGGTCCCCGACGAGGTGGCTCTCGACCTTGTCGTGGTGCCGGTGCGACCGAGCCTGCTCGTGCGGCTCGGCACCGAGGCGCTCGGGTCGTTCCTCCTGGTCCTCGCGGCCATCGGGATCCTGCTGTACACCCCCCTCACCGGCGCCAGCGCGCTGGGCACGGCGCTCGGCCTCGGGCTCGCGGTGGTCGGCGGCACGATCGCGTTCGGGCACGTCTCGGGCGGCCACTTCAACCCCGCGATCACCTTCGGTGCGGCCATCGCCGGCCGGTCCCCCTGGCGCGAGGTGCTCCCCTACTGGCTCGCCCAGGTCGTCGGCGGCGCGCTCGCCGCGGCGGCACTGTTCCTGACCATCCCGTCGGCGCTCCCGACCCTGGTGAGCCAGGGCGCGGAGACCACCACCCGGGCCTTCTTCGGCGCGACGGCGAACGGGTTCGGCGCCCACTCGCCGCTAGCGACGCTGACCACGGGCGAGGCCTCGTTCGAGCTGCTGCCGGCGCTGCTCATCGAGATCCTCGGCACCGCCCTGCTCGTGGGCGTGGTGCTCGGCGCGACGAACCGGGTCGCGAAGCGGCTCGCCCCGTTCGCGATCGGCCTCACCTACGCCGCCCTCGTCCTGATCGCCTCGCCGATCACCAACGGCGGGCTCAACCCCGCGCGCTCGACCGCCGCGGCCCTGTTCTCCGAGAGCTCCGCCCTCGGCCAGCTGTGGTTGTTCTGGGTGGCACCGCTCGTCGGGGCAGCCCTCGCCGGGCTCGCCTACCGCGCGTTCGCGACCAGCGGGCTCGGCACCACGGAGTTCGGCACCACCGTGGTCGAGGACGACGAGTTCGACGACGACCTGCTCGAGGAGGACGAGATCATCGTCACGGACGAGCGCGGCTGACCTCAGCCCGCTGAGAGCCCGCCCGCGCGAGAGCCAGCCCGCCCGAACCCGGGGCTGGCTCTCAGCGGGTCGGGATGATCTGGGAGAGGACGCCGATCCCGATCGCGAGCGAGAACAGGATCGCGACGTCCAGGGTGCGCGAACGCACGGTGAGCGCCGCGGCGCGCGGTGCGGGCAGCAGCGCCCGGACTGCCCCCGCGATCGCGAGCATCACCGCCAGCGCGAGCGCCCCGACGGGCACCCCCCGGACGACGACCAGGACGACCGACACGGCGAGGCCCGCGGTGATCCACCACAGGGTCGGGCTGCGGCCGGCGGCCAACGAGGCCCGGGCGGCGGCACGCGCGTCGAGGGGCCCCGCGGCGCCGTCGCGCTCGCCTTGCGTTTCGTTCCCGTGCGGCATCTGAGCCTCCCGGCCGGGAGACTACCGTTGCCGCGTGCCCGCTCCGCAGAGGTCCGACCGCCCGTCGGCGCACGGTGTTCGTTCGGTGGTCGTCGTCGGCGCCGGTCTCGCCGGTGCCCAGAGCGTCGCGGCGCTGCGGGCGCAGGGTTTCGAGGGCCGGGTGACGTTGCTCGGCGCGGAGGGCGTGGCCCCGTACGACCGCCCGCCACTGTCGAAGCACCTGTTCGACCGGGTCGAGCCGGCCTGGCTCACGGGCGAGCTCGGCGTCGACGTGGCGGCGCTCGCGGACGACGTCCGGCTCGCGCACCCGGCGACCGGCCTCGCGGTGGGACCGGACGGCGTGACGGTCGCGACCGCGACCGGCGACCTGTCGGCCGACGCCGTCGTGATCGCGTCCGGCTCGCGCGCGCTGCGTCCGGTCGGGTGGGCCGGTGCCCGGACCCTGCAGACGGCCGACGACGCCGCCCGCCTGCGCGTGGCGCTGACGCCCGGCGCGCGCCTCGTGATCGTGGGCGCGGGGTGGATCGGGGCTGAGGTGGCCGGGGTCACGGCCGCCGCGGGCGTCGAGGTCACCGTGGTGGAGGCGACCGGAGCGCCGCTCGCCGTCGCGCTGGGCGCCGCCGTGGGTGGGCTCACCGCTGCGTGGTACCGCGCGGCCGGGGTGCGGCTGCTCACCGGCGTCCCGGCCGAGGCCGTGCGCGCCGACGGCGTGCGGCTCGAGGACGGCCGCGAGCTCCCCGCCGACGTCGTGCTCGTCGCCGTCGGCTCGCGTCCCGCCACGGCCTGGCTCGGCTCCGCGCTGCCGCGGGACCCGGACGGCGCGCTCCGGGTCGACGAACGGTTCGCCGTGCTCGGGGCACCCGGCCGCGTGTTCGCGGTCGGGGATGTGGCCCGGCGTCGGTCGGCCCGGCACGGCTGGGTTCCGGGCGGGCACTGGGACGGCGCGCTGCGCGGCCCGGCGATCGCCGTGCGCGCACTGCTCGGCGGGCCGGACGCCGCAACCGACGAGGACCCCGCGCCGTACGTCTTCTCGACCCAGCTGGGCCACGACCTGGCCCTGTTCGGCCAGCCGAACCTGACCGTCGACGACCTGGTCTTGCGCGGCGATCCGACGGGTACTTCGCGAACCACGGGCATCCCGGGAACGACCGGCGCCCCGGGCGACCCAGGAACGACCGGCGCCCCGGGAACCCCGGGAACGACCGGCACCTCGGGGTGGACCGCCCTGTGGTTCGCCCCCACCCGCCCCGGAAGCCCGATCCCGGGGCGGCGGGAGCTGACCGGCGTGCTCACCGTGGACCGCCCCCGCGACACCGCCGCCGCGCGCCGCCTGTTCACCGGCCGCACCCTCTCCCGCCTCGACCCGCCGACCGCCGCCGACCCGACCCGCCCCCTCCGGGACGCCGTCGGCTAGGACGAATGCCGAGGTAGTCCATCTGGGCCGAGACCGTCCATCGAAACTGACGATCTCGGCACCGAAGGACTATCTCGACTCGCGCTCGCTCGGCGCGCAACTCTTAGTGGGCGAAGTGGCGGGTTCCGGTGAGGTAGAGGGTTGCGCCGGCGGCTTCGGCGGCGGCGATGACCTCGGCGTCGCGTACCGAACCGCCGGGCTGCACGACGGCGCGCACCCCGGCGTCGAGCAGCACCTGCAGCCCGTCCGCGAACGGGAAGAACGCGTCCGACGCCGCGACCGACCCGCGGGCGCGTCCGTCGGCTCCGGTGCCGGCCCGCTCGACGGCGAGCCTGCACGAGTCGACCCGGTTGACCTGCCCCATCCCGACGCCGACCGAGGCGCCGTCGGACGCCAGCAGGATCGCGTTCGACTTCACCGCACGCACCGCGCGCCAGGCGAACGCGAGGTCGGCGAGCGTGGCCGCGTCGGCCGCCGCGCCGGCCGCGAGCTGCCACTGCGCCGGGTCGTCGCCCGCCGCGTCGATCCGGTCGGCCTGCTGCAGCAGCAGGCCCCCGCTGATCGGCCGGAGCTCGACGGCGGCCCGCGGCGCACCGCCGTCCACCTGCAGCAGGCGGATGTTCTTCTTCGCGGTGAGGATCTCCAGCGCGGCCGGCTCGAACCCGGGGGCGATGACGACCTCGGTGAACACGGGCGCGACCTGCGCGGCCATCGCGGCGGTGACGACCTGGTTCGCGGCGATCACCCCGCCGAACGCGGACAGCGGGTCGCACGCGTGCGCCTTCGCGTGCGCCTGCGCGATGTCCGACCCGACCGCGATGCCGCACGGGTTGGCGTGCTTGATGATCGCGACGGCCGGTCCGGTGTGGTCGTGCGCGGCGCGCCAGGCGGCGTCGGCGTCGACATAGTTGTTGTAGCTCATCTCCTTGCCGTGCAGCTGGGTCGCCTGCGCCAGCCCGCGGGTGCCATCACCCTGGGTGTACAGGGCCGCGGCCTGGTGCGGGTTCTCGCCGTAGCGCAGGACGGTGCTGCGGTCCCAGGTCGCGCCGGCCCAGGCGGGGAACGGCGAGCCTTCGAGCGCGGTCGGCGCGAGCACGCTGCCGAACCAGCTCGCCACGGCGACGTCGTAGGTCGCGGTGTGCACGAACGCCGCCGCCGCGAGGGCGCGTCGCTCGAACAGGGTGAAGCCGGCGGCGTCGATCTCGCCATACCGCGCGGGGTCGACGACGACGGCGACGCTCGGGTGGTTCTTCGCCGCGGCCCGCACCATCGACGGCCCGCCGATGTCGATCTGCTCGACGCACTCGTCGGCCGACGCGCCCGAGGCGACGGTGGCCGCGAACGGGTAGAGGTTGACGACCACCAGGTCGAACGCGGCGATCCCGAGCTCGACGAGCTGGGCGAGGTGCTCGGGGCGGCGGGTGTCGGCGAGGATGCCGGCGTGCACGCGCGGGTGCAGGGTCTTGACCCGACCGTCGAGGCACTCCGGGAACCCGGTCAGCTCCTCGACCGGGGTGACGGGCACCCCGGCGGCGGCAATCGTGGCCGCAGTGGACCCGGTGGAGACGATCTCGACGCCGGCGGCGTGCAGCGCGGTGGCCAGCTCGACGAGGCCGGACTTGTCGTACACGCTCACGAGCGCGCGGTGCAGGGGGCGGCGGGTCTCGGGTGCGGCGGGGTCAAGGGCGGTGGGGTCTAGGGCGGCGGACATGTGGCTCTCCCGGGTCGGCACGGCCTGTGCGAGCTGCACAGTGATGGACCCAGGCGCCCAGGCGAACGGCGCACCGGCTTCGACTACCTCGGCCGCTCCCCGATGGTTGAACCCACCTCAGGTACGCCAGTCACGGCCGGGACAAGGATAACGGATCAGCCGACGACGACGCGGCGCCCCTCGACCGTGAGCCCGCCGCGGGCGATCCGCCCGACCCATTCGACGAGCAGCTCCCGCTCGGCGACCTTGATCCGCTCGTGCAGCGCCGGCTCGTCGTCGTCTTCTCCGACGGCGACCGCGACCTGGGCGACGATGGGCCCGGTGTCGACGCCGGCGTCGACCACGTGCAGCGTGCAGCCGGTGACCTTGACGCCGTGCGCGAGCGCGTCCCGCACGCCGTGCGCGCCCGGGAACGCGGGCAGCAGCGCCGGATGCGTGTTGAGCACGCGCGCCGGGAACCGGGCGAGGAACCCCGCCCCGAGGATCCGCATGAACCCGGCGCTCACCACGAGGTCGGGGCGGAAGATCGCCACGGTGTCCGCCAGCCCCCGGTCCCAGCCCGTGCGGTCCTCGAAGTCCCGCGGGGCGACGACGGCGGTCGGGATGCCCGCTGCGCGTGCGATGTCCAGCCCCCCGGCGGCCGCCCGATCGCTCACGACGCCGACGACGCGCGCTCCGTAGGCCGCGTCGTCGTGCGCGGCGAGGAGGGCGGCGAGGTTGCTGCCCGCGCCCGAGACGAGCACCACGACGCGACGCGCGCTGATCGTGGCGGGGCGAGGATCGAGCGGTCCGTGGGCTGCGGTCACGGCGACGACCCTACGTCGTGGGGACGACCCCGGGCGTGGGGGGCGAGGTTGTGGGGAACAATGACGTGTGCGGCCAGGTCGGTCGCGCGCAGCGCCTGGAGGGCACGTGGGCAATCCGTACGCACCGCCGTCGGGCAATGCCCCGCGCCCGCCGACGCCCGATCCTCACCCGCCGGGCCAGCCGCCGCACCCCGTGCCCGGTCCGCCCGGACCGCCCCGGCCGGGTGACCCCGACCAGGTGGGTCGGACCGCACCGCGCCCCGACCCCGAGGCCACCCGCGCGGCGAGCCGGCGGGTGCAGCACTTCTCGCTGCTGCTCCTCGCGGGCGTCGTGACCAGCGCGCTCCCGCTGCCCTGGCAGGCGGCGTCGCTCGGGTTCGTCGTGGCGGCGCTCGTCGTCGGCATCCGCGCGCTCAGCGCCGTCTGGCGCGCGGGCCTGCGGGGCCTGCTCGTGCCGATGCTCGCGATCGGGCTCGCGTTCACCGCCCTGATGTCGATCGCCCTGGCGAGCCTGCTCGCACTGTGGCCGGTCCAGCTCGAGCGCCAGCAGTGCCTGAACGGTGCGCTCACCATCGCGGCGACCGAGACCTGCCAGATCGAGTACGAGACCACGCTCGAGGACCGGCTGCGCGAGCTCGGCCGGACCAGCTCGAGCTGACCTGCTGGGACGGGCCTGCGCGGACCGGCCTGCTCGGACCGACCTGCGGACGTCAGTCGGCAGCGACGCCGTGGTGCCGGAACCGACCCCACGCCCGAGCGACCGCGGCACGCACCTCGATGCTCGCCGGCAGCGCCACCAGCACGCTGCCGAGGGCGACCCCGGCCGCGACGGCGAGCCCGACGAGCAGCCCGGACGCTCCGACCTCAGTCATCCGGGCCGGTCCGGCCGAGCCGCTCGCGAGCGACACCAGGACGCCGGTCCCCATTCCCGCCACCCCGGCGACCACGGCGGACGCGAGCACCGGGTGCCACCACGTTCCGCGCGCCAGCCGCGAGTGCAGGTACCAGCCGGCCAGCGCGCCGACCCCGACGAGCGCGAGCGGCCACCAGGTGGTCAGGTCGGTCGACCCCCCGGGTGCGGGGAGCGCGCCGAGCAGCGGGAGCGCAGGCAGCGGGCCGGCGACCACCTCACCGGCAGCGAAGTGCGATCCGGCGCCGACGACGAAGCCCGGTCCGGCGACGTAGGCGAGCGCCCACACGACCAGGTTCGGCACGAGGGCGAGCTGGGCCACGGCCAGCACCGTCCCGCCGATCGCGTCCAGCGCGAGGCTCTGCCCGACGCTCGTGATCGTCTCGCGCCCGGCCACGATCCACACGACGGTGAGCGTGACGGCCACCCCGACGAGGAGCGCGATCGCGACCGCGCCCGCCGCCGCCCCGGCCCGCACGAAGCCCGGTACCCGGATCCACACCGGCCGGCTCACCGTCCGCAGCGGCGGCGCGCCCGGCTGGGACAGCAGCCCCGCCCCGAGCCCGACCGCGCCGATGGCCGCTGCGCCGACGACGGCCCGGCCGACGCCCAGCGCGCCGGCCGACACGGCGATCGCCACCACCGTCACGACGGCGACGTACCCGCCGACCGACGCCGCGTAGCCCGACCAGGCGGCCCGGCCGGACCGCCGGGCCGAGGCGAAGCACGCGAACAGCGCGAGCAGGGTGATCCCGAGCGGGACGAGCGTCACGGTGACTGCACCCGCCGCGACCGGCACGCCGTGCCCGAGCAACCAGATCCCGGCACCGACCGCGACCGACCGCAGCCAGCCGACGTCGTCGTTGGTCGGGTCGGCGGAGGTCGCGACATAGGCGGCGAGGGTCGGCGCGACGACCACGGCGAGCGACAGGATCGCGGCCTGCACCCCGGCGGCCAGGCCGGCCGCCCACCGCGGGGCACCGTCGATGCCGCTGCCGCCGTCCTTGGGCGTGCGATCGCCGATCGTCAGCACCCGGCGACCGGCCTGGGCCATCCGGCCGCCGGAGGTGCTTGTGGTGTGTCCCGCCGAGCCGCTCACTCCCCCATGGTCGCCGCACATCGCGCGCCGGCGGGTCCCGGCGCGCCGGGTCGGGCCAGGTCGGTCAGGTCGGTCGGGTCAGGTCGGCTCGTCGATCAGGTCAGGATCGCGCGGATCAGGTCGGCGGTCTCGCTCGGCGTGTTGCCGACCTTGACCCCGGCGGCCTCGAGGGCCTCCTTCTTGGCCTGCGCCGTGCCCGACGAGCCGGAGACGATCGCACCGGCGTGCCCCATGGTCTTGCCCTCGGGCGCGGTGAAGCCGGCGACATAGCCGACGACCGGCTTGGTCACGTGCTCGGCGATGTACGCCGCGGCGCGTTCCTCGGCGTCGCCGCCGATCTCGCCGATCAGCACGATCACCTCGGTGTCCGGGTCGGCCTCGAACGCCTCGAGCGCGTCGATGTGGGTCGTGCCGATGATGGGGTCGCCGCCGATGCCGATCGCGGTGGAGAACCCGAGGTCCCGCAGCTCGTACATCATCTGGTACGTCAGCGTGCCCGACTTCGAGACGAGACCGATCTTGCCGGCGCCCGCGATGTCCGCCGGGATGATGCCGACATTCGACTTTCCGGGGCTGATCAGGCCGGGGCAGTTCGGGCCGATGAGGCGCACGCCGCGGGCCTGCGCGTAGGTGAAGAACTCCGCGGTGTCCTTGACCGGGACCCCCTCGGTGATGATCACCACGAGCGGGACGCCGGCGTCGACGGCCTCGATGACCGCGGCCTTGGTGAAGGCCGGCGGCACGAAGACGACGGACACGTTCGCACCGGACGTCGCGACGGCGTCGGCCACGGACCCGTAGACCGGGATGGCGATGGTGTCGCCGGTGCCGTCACCGACGGGGAACTCGACAGTGGTGCCCGCCTTGCGCGGGTTCACGCCGCCGACCACCGTGGTGCCGCCCGCGAGCATGCGGGTCGTGTGCTTCATCCCCTCGGTGCCGGTCATGCCCTGGACGATGACCCTGGAGGCCGCGGTCAGGAAGATTGCCATGGTTGCGTCGTCTCTTCTCTAGCGTCGGCGGGGCGTCAGGCGTTGGCCAGCTGGGCGGCTTTCGCCGCGCCGCCGTCCATCGTGTCGGCCAGGGTGACCAGCGGGTGCGCGGCAGCGGCGAGGATCGCACGGCCCTCGACGACGTTGTTGCCGTCCAGCCGGACGACCAGCGGTTTGGTCGCGTGGTCGCCGAGGATCTCCAGCGCGGCGACGATGCCGTTCGCGACCTCGTCGCAGGCGGTGATCCCGCCGAACACGTTGACGAAGACGGACTTGACCTGCGGGTCGGACAGGATGATGTCGAGCCCGTTGGCCATGACCTCCGCAGACGCGCCGCCCCCGATGTCGAGGAAGTTCGCCGGCTTGACGCCGCCGTGCAGCTGGCCGGCGAGCGCGACGACGTCGAGCGTGCTCATCACGAGGCCCGCGCCGTTGCCGATGACCCCGACGGTGCCGTCGAGCTTGACGTAGTTGAGGCCCTTCGCCTTCGCCCGCGCCTCGAGCGGGTCGGCCGAGGCGGCGTCCTCGAGGTCGGCGTGGTCGCGGTGGCGGAAGTCCGCGTTGCCGTCGAGCGTGATCTTGCCGTCGAGCGCGACGATCGAGCCGTCCTCGGTCCGCACCAGCGGGTTCACCTCGACGAGCGTGGCGTCCTCACCCTTGTAGACGTCCCAGAGCTTGACGAAGACCTGGGCGATCGGGCCGGCGACGTCGGGCGCGAACCCGGCCGCGGCGGCGATCTCGGCGGCCTTGGCCGCATCGATGCCGACCAGCGGGTCGACGGCGACGCGGGCGAGGGCGTCCGGGCGTTCGACGGCGAGCTGCTCGATCTCCATCCCGCCCTCGACGGAGGCCATCGCGAGGTACCGACGCTCGGAGCGGTCCAGCACCACGGAGAAGTAGTACTCCTGCGCGATCTTGGCGCCGGCGGCGATCATGACCTGGTGGACCGTGTGGCCCTTGATGTCCATGCCCAGGATCTCGGAGGCCTTCTCGGCCGCCTCGTCGGGCGTGTGCGCGAGCTTGACGCCGCCGGCCTTGCCGCGACCGCCGACCTTGACCTGCGCCTTGACGACGACGGTTCCGCCACCGAGGGCCTGCGCGCCGGCGCGGGCCTCCTCAGGCGTGCTGGCGACGATGCCGCCGAGCACGGGGACGCCGTGCTTCTCGAAGATGTCACGTGCCTGGTACTCGAACAGGTCCACCTGGCTTGCGTCCTTCCGTCGACCGCGGGGCGTGAGCCGGGAATGGCCACGTCGCCGAAGGGAATCGTAGTCGGGTTCTGGCAGATATCTTCACATCGAGAGATGTTGGGCACGCCACAGTCGCCCGACCGGGCTCGCGGCCCGGGGAACCTCGTCCCTCAGCGCACGGCGCCGACCGCGATGCTGACCAGCTGCGTCAGTCCGAAGAGTCCGAACAGGAGCCCGCCCCCGATGAGGGCCACGCCCCCGAAGCCGCTCGCACTGGCGATCCCGCCGAGACTCACATCGGTGGGGTTGGTGGGGTCGACGTAGACCGTGAGGCCGTTGTCGCGGATGGTCGCCAGGCCACAGAGCCGGGTCGCGCGCAACCTGCTCCCGTCGGGCGCCGGATAGTCGAACGTGACGCGTGAGGCCCGGTCGGCGGTGACGTGGACCACCACGGCCGTCACCGGGACCCGCGCGACCTCCGCGGGTCGCCGCCTCAGCCGCAGGCCCGCCGCGACCATCACGACCGCGGGGATCAGGGTGAACAGGGCGACGAAGGTGAGGACGACAGGCACGGCGCCGTTCAGCCGATCGTCAGGGTCTGCAGGGCGTCCAGGGCAGTCGAGCCCTCGAGCGTGCCCTCCTGGACGAACACCATCACCACGCCCTTGGTCCCGTCCGGGGCGTCGAACCACAGCGCGGCGGCGTCCGCGACGATCGTCCCGGAGTCCCGGGCGATCTCCTCGGTCCACGTGGCGGTCACGGCGACATCGGCACCGGGCCAGGTCACGCTGGAGCGCTCGTAGTCCGAGACGACCTTGCTCGCCGTCATGGTGGTCTCATGGGTCCACGAGCCCTCGATCGCCCCCACGTCCGACTTCCCCCAGCTGAGCTGAAGGACCGGGAAGCCCTCGGCATCGGCGTCGGGCATCCGGTACATCACGAACTCGGAGCCGGCGACCTTGGAGACCACCGGCTCGGCGGTCGATCCCGCCGGCACGACGACGGACAGGCCCGACCCCAGGGGGACGTCCTCACCCTCGGCGCCGGCGATCTGCTCGAACTCGCTCGGGGCACCGGTCGGCGCGAACGGGTCCTTGGTCGCGTCGTCGGTGGCGTTGCCGGTTCCGGAGCACCCCGCGGCGAGCGCGATCGAGGCGACCGCCATGACGACGCCTTGCACAGTCGACTTTCTCAGCATTCGTTCCAGACCTTCCAGACTCCGTTGGACAGATAGTGAGCGTTCGTCGAGTTCGTGGTCACGGTGCTGTTCTCAAAGGACACACCGAGCCCGACCGGGCCGACCTTGCCGCCGGCGGAGATCGCGAACGGCGTCTCGGACTCGGTCGTCAGGTCCTGCCAGGTCACCACGCCGCGCTCACGGGTTGCCCCCAAGAACGTGTCGACCGCATCGTACGCGGCCAGCCCCTGGTTGACCGGGGCCCGGCCTCCGGTCGGGATCCCGACCGCCTGCATCAGGTCGGTCGCGATGGCGGTCGTCTCGGCGCCGGTGAGCTCGACCGACGCCGTGTAGAGACGCCCCCCGCTCCCGGCGGGCCCTTCCGTGCCACCGAACATGCTCTCCGCCTGAGCCTTCGCCTCGCCGACCGCCTGACCCTGGACCTCGATCTCGAGCGGGTTCCCCTCGGGGTCGACGGTGACGGCGACGAGCATCTCGATTCGGCCCGAGGCGCTCGCCTCCACGGTCGTGCCGGGACTGGCTACCGCGGCGCCGGCACCGCCCTCGAGGGTGTACGTGTAGTACGTCGTGACCGCACCCGTCTCCACGTTGACCCTGCCTCCGATCGCGACCGCCGCATCCAGCGAGGCCGAGCCCGAGGTCGTCAGGGACGTCGCGTTCGCGCCGACGTTCGCCGAGATCCCGGCCTCGCCGTAGTACTCGGACGGCGCCGGCGGCTCGTAGGTCTCGCCACCCGTGATCCAGTTCCACAGCTGCTGGGAGCCTTCCACCACCGAGCCCACCGGACCCATGCTGGCGAAGTCACGCTGCTCCTTGAGGTACGACACCAGGGCCTCCTGGTCGTCGACCCCGTCCACGACCCAGGTCTTGCCCACGGTGCCCGAGGCGAGGGCGGTGGCCGAGGCCTGCCCGTCCATGCCGACCACGACACCGTCGACGGTCATGGTGGCGCCCGCCCCGACCCCGTCGGTGACACCTGCTCCGGCAGTGGCCTCGGTGGACACGCGGTACGTGCCGTCCGACAGCTTCTCGATCCGGATCATGCCGCCGCCCTTGGCCGCGACGAACATGACGCTTCCGGACAGCTCCCGGTTGTCGGCGATGTTGGACTGGACGCACGGCTCCGTGGGCATGTGCGGGTCGACCTCCGACGCCGCCGACCCCGGCGCGGTGCACCCGCCCTGGCCGAAGGTGAGGGCCTCACAGATCACGTACTTGATCCGCTCGGAGACCGCTCCGCCCGAGCCGAAGGTCAGGAGCAGGGTGCCGACCAGCATGACCGCGATGACGATGAGGCCGGAGTACTCCGCGGACACCGCGCCGCGCTCGCGGTCGAGTCGGTCCACGTACCGGTTCGCCCCGGCCGTTCGAGCCCCCGGAGCGACCAGCGCCAGGCCCACGAGCGGGACGCCGACCCAGAGGGGGAACGTGAGCGCGACGTTCGCGTAGTTGACCGCCTCACCTGTCGCCAGCGCGGCCGCCGCCGTCAGGGTGCTGACCAGCAACCAGCCGATCAGGCCGGCGCCGAACACCGTCGCGATCGCCTCGCGGCGCTGCTCCATGCCGACCCGCCGCCGGACGAGCGAGGTCACCAGGGCGCCGGTCATCACCTGCAGGGCGATCATGCCCGCGACGATCACGACCGTGACGACGCCGGGGTCCGCCACCAGCAGCACGTCGGTGAGCGGGACCAGGATCCCCACGGTGAAGATGAAGTAGCTCATCACCCCGAAGAGCACGCCGAGGGCGGTCGGGCGCCAGTAGATCGTGGGCATGGTCGCTCCAGGTCGGGGATGGTCAGATTCGGGTCAGAAGAAGATCAGGAGCTGGTCAGTACCGCTGTCACGGCGAAGCCCTCGACTCCACCAGGGATCTCGTACGGCGGCGGTTCGGGGGTCGGCGTCGGCGTCGGGGTCGGCGCCGCGGGGTCCGGGGCGGTCGGGGTCGGGGTCGGCGTCGGGGCCGGAGCGGGCGGGGCGGGAGGGGCGGAGGTCTTGCACGAGCCCGCCAGCACGACTCCGAGCACACCGTGGTTGACGCACAAGCCCCCGGCGAACCGCAGCCGCGCCGTCGCGGTGGACTCGGCCCGCTCGGAGGTCCCGGGCACGAGGTCCACCGAACGGACCCGGACCGACACCGCACCGCGCGCACCGTCCACCGAGAAGTCGACCAGCTCCGCGTCGTTGCGCGCCGCGAAGTCGGCGGCGACCTGCCGCGCCGGGAGGTAGGACAGGTACGTGCCGAGGCCATCGCCGACGTGCCCGTAGAAGGCAGCATCGCTCGGAGCCGAGTCCAACCCGTCGTAGGCCGCGCGCAGGTCGTCCCGCCAGGCACCGACCGCGGCGAGCGCCGCGGCGTCGGCGGCGGTGGAGGACTCCCGCTTGTCCACGAAGTACGACCCGAACGGCACCAGGAACGCGATCGCGATCACGACGACGACCATCACGGAGCCGATGAGCAGCACGCTGGACTGACCGCGCTCCCGACCGGCCCGGCCCGGCCGTCGGGACTGGCTCATGGCTCGACGACGGGGATGTCGGTCAGGCGGAAGGCGGGCCCGCCCGACTCCGCGTCGGTCGCCGACCGGAACACGGGTGCGTCGAGGGCCACGGTGTCACCCGGCACGGACGGCCACACCACTGTGACGGTCTGGACCTCCCCGTCGCCGAACGGCGTGCTCAGGTACCGGTCCGCGAGCGGGTCACGCTGACCCAGGTCGTCGCGCGCGTAGTCCAACGGGAAGTAACGGGTGCCGCCCTGGAGCAGCGTGAGCTTCGTGGCCGCCCACTGCACCTGGATGTCGAGCTTCCCCCGACTTCCCCAGGCACCGGCGGAGAAGAAGTGGGCCAGGTTTGCGCGTCCACCGGCGAGCCGCTCGACCCGGACCTGACCGACCAGCGTGTCGCCGACCCGTTGGACCTCGTCGAGGCTGACGGCGAACTTGGCGTCCTTCAGGAAGGCGACCTCGACCCCGGCAGCCCCGGTGCCGACGGGCCCCTCGGCTGCGGGGAGCTCCCCGACGGGAGCGGGTTCCTCACCGGCGTGCGTCGCATCGGCGCTCGGGGTGAACAGGAGCTCGACGCGTCGGTTCGAGGCGCGAGCCTCGGGGCTCGAGCCGGCAGCGGCGGGCTCGCTCTCACCGCGCCCCTCGACCGCAGGGGGGTAGGGCGCGAGGTCGACGAGGGTGGCCAGCCGGTCCGCGACCGACTGCGCCCGGCGGACGGACAGGTCCTGGTTGTACTCGTCGGAGGCCACGTCGTCGGTGTGGCCGACCACGGTCAGGGCGCCCGCGCTGTACGCGGCGATCTGCGCCCCCGCCGAGGCCAGGGCGGCGTCGGCCTGGGGGCCCAGGTCCGACGAGTCCGCGGCGAAGAGCACGTCCGCGGCGATCGCCACCGTGACCTCCTCCGCCTCCGTGCGGGTACGCACAGCGCCGGCCTGGTCCTCGGTGTACCGGTCGAGCGTCGCGACCGGGAGGGTCAGGTCCGCCGTCGCGGAGTCCGTCAGATCCGCGAGCGCAACCGCAGCCGCGCCGTCGTCCGCCTCGGTCAGGACCGGGACCCCGACGAAGTAGCCGACGTACGGCAGGAGCACGTCGACGGTCTCTCCGGTCGGCGCGGCAAAACCCGCGACCATCGTGACCGGTTCGTCCGACAGCTGGCTGCTGCCCGTGGTCATGACCGCGTGGTCCGCCCCGTCGATCGCGACCGTCGAGACCGTGCCCGCGGCGGTGTCCACGAGACGCGCCCCGCTCGGGCCGATGCGGTTGTCGCTGTACGGGTCGGACAGCGCCAGATCGACATTGGCGCCGTTCTTGCCGTCGCCCGGGTCGACCTCGGTGGCTTGCACCGACAGCAGCCCCACGCCGTCCTGGACCCGCACCGGACCGACCTCGAACGAGACCTCCTGGTCACCCAGGACGACGGTACGTGCGACCGTCTCGGAGACTGCGGGCTCACTCGGTGACGACGACCCGGCGGGGGTCGGCTCGGTGCCTGCCCGGCCCGGCTCGGCTTCCCCGGTGCAGGCCGTCAGACCGACAAGGAGGGCGCAGACCCCGGCGAGGTACGTCGTGCGACGAGCAGACATCGAACGGCTCCGGTCGGTCATGGTGCGGGACGTGCGGGACGTGCGGGACTGCGGGCAGAGCTGGATCAGCCGAGCTCCGCGATCTTGTTCGAGATGAGGGTGGTGATCGAGCCGCCCCACGTGGTCGCGGCCGCGATCAGCAGCCCGACGAGGGTAACCGCGACGATGATGATGCCCGCGTACTCGGCCGAGGACTGCCCCTTCTCGCGGTCACCGAGGCGGTTGAACACACCGGCGACGAACCCCACGACAGCGACCTGGGTGCTGACGGCAACGCGCTGGATCGAACTCATGATGACCTCCGGTTTGAGACAGGCTTTCCCTGAACGACACCCAACCTACGAAGGTCCGGGCACCCGCCCCAGGGCCCGGGAGCCCGCCGGGGGGCCCAAGTTCCGTGGGCCCGGGCCCAGCGGATCGGCCGACGACGGGGCGCTCCCGACCCAGAGCGCCATGGCCTGGGCGCGCGAGGAGACCCCGAGCTTGGCGTAGATGTTGTTCACGTGGTTCTTGACCGTCTTGGGTGAGAGGAACTCCTGCACGGCGATCTCGCCGTTGGAGATCCCGGTCGCGACGGCGTCCATGATCTGCTGCTCCCGCGTGCTCAGTCGCGCACGCACCTGGACATCGACGTGCGCGACGACGGGCCCCTGGGCGAACATCGCACTCGCGGCCTGGGGTCCGAGCACCATGCCACCGGCCACGCAGGTCCGGATCGCGGCGGCGATCTCCGCGATCGTCAGCGTGCCGTGCACGAGGTAGCCCCTCGCCCCGCCCGCCAGGGCCGCCCGGATCGTCTCGGGCTCGTCCGAGTGCGTCATCATCAGCACCGGCGCGATCTCGGTCAGCTCGGCCAGGACGTCCAGGCCGCTGCGGCGGGGCATGCGGACGTCGAGTAGGACCACGTCCGGGCGCTCGGCACGGGCGACCTCGAGCGCCTGGACGCCGTCGGCCGCCAGCAGCGTGACCGACACGTCCGGCACCTGATCGAGCACGGCCTGCAGCCCGAGCCGTACCACCGCGTTGTCGTCTGCCACCAGGATCTTCATCGTGCGAGCCTCGGCAGCTCGACGAGCACGCTCGTGCCGGCACCCGGACCGCTCGCGAACCGGACCCGGCCGCCGAGGTCGCCGACCCGCTCCGTCATCCCCACGAGCCCGAAGTGCCCGCCCGTGTGGAGCGCGTCCACGTCGATCCCGCCGTCGGCGGCGAGCTCCATCCCGCGTCCGTCGTCCACGACGCTCAGCTGCACGTCGTCCCCCAGGTGGAGCTCGACCCGCACGGTTGTCGCCTTCGCGTGCTGCTGGACGTTGTCGAGCGCCTCGTCGAGGAGTCGGACGACCGCCCAAGAGACCTCCGCGTCGACCGCTCCGCCGGGGGTCACCACGCCGTCCGACCCCACCGCGCCGTCCGACCCCACCACGCCGTCGGGCACCACCGCGCCGTCCGACCCCACCGCGCCGTCGACCACCTCGAGCGAGGCGCCGATCCCGGTCGCGTCGGACCAGCGCTGGATCGACGCACGGACCGCGTCCGTGAGCGACCCGTGGGTCAGGACGCGCAGCCCCTTGAGGAGAGAGCGCGTGTCGCGGTTGGCCTCGCGGCAGGCGACCTCGATGAACCGGGCGGTGGGCTCGCGCGGCGAGCCGTCCTGCCGCAGCTGCTCCGCCAGCGCCGTCGTCAGCAGGCCGATGCCGTGCACGGTCTTGGCCAGCGAGTCGTGCATCTCGCGCGCGAGATGAGCACGTTCCTGCGTCGCGGCCTCGAAGGACCTCGTCCGCGTGAGCTCGCGCGAGATCGCCACCTGGTGCCGCAGGATCTCGCCCAGCCGCTCGCCACCCCAGCCGAGGCCGAGGATCGCCGCGGCGCCGGTGAAGGTCGCGGTGGCGCTCTGCCACGCGATCGGTTCACCCCCGAGCACCAGGAGCAGGACCTGCCAGGTGGCGAGCGCCGCGCTGACCGGCGCAGCCCAGCGCCGACCCCGCACCACCCCGAACAGGGCCGCGGTGGCGCACGCGTAGATCGCGCCGATCTCGGGGATCCCGAAGGTGACGACCAGGAAGCCCATGACGACCAGGGTCATCAGGACGTCGCACCAGAGCAGGATCCGGCTCCGGGCGAACATGGCTCCTCTGCGGTCCCACGAGCGCAGCGGGACGAAGCTGAAGGGCAGTGCCAGCACGATGAACAGGACCGCGCCGCCGGCGTCGTCCATCGCGGCCGTGAGGGCGGCGACGCAGAGGGTGGCGAGCCGCGCGTCGCACAGCAGCCGAACGACTCCCGCGACCGCTCCGGTCTCCGCGTCCTCGCCCTCGGCACTCATCCGAACACGTTCTGGAACACCTCGCGGTTGGCCAGGATGAGGCCGGCGATCATGAGGATGATCGCCCCGGGCAGCATGGTGGTCGTCACGACGAGCGCGACCTTCGGCGCAGCCTTGGCCGCCTGCCGGCGGACCTCCTGGGCGCGTTCGCGGCGCACCTCTGCCGCGATGTCCCGCAGCGCCTGCGCGAGCGGGACACCCAGCTCCTCGGCCTGCAGGAGCGCGGTGACGAACGTCCCCACCGACTCCGAACGGGTTCGATCCCGGACGCCGATGAAGGCCTCCCGGCGAGTCACGCCGATCGACATCTCCCGCAGCGCGGTCTGCATCTCCTGGGCCAACGGACCGTCGTGGAACTCGCAGACGCGCTCCACCGACTGCCGGAACGACAGGCCGGCGGTGACGGTCACTCCGAGCACGTCCAGGAAGTCGGGCAGCTCCCGGTCGATCTGCGCGATGCGCGACTTCCCGACGAGGTGGAGCCACAGGTCCATCCACACCACGAACGCCACCAGGAGCAGGATGCCGAGCAACGGCTGGCGGACGATCGCGAAGAGCGCAGCAGCGACCACGCCGATCACGACGAAGCCGGCCTGGCGTTGTACGTAGCTGTTGACCGTGAGGCCCTCCGGACGTCCGGCGCGGCGCAGGCGGACATCGAGGTTGCCGAGCCGGCCCGTCCCGTACAGCGTCAGGAACAACCGCTGGAACCGCGAACCGACGCCGTCGATGAACGCACCGGACACGCCGGCGCGCTTGGTGCCGTCGCCCGAGTCGGCACCGACCTCGGGGAGCAGCTCGAGCCCTGTCGTCCGCAGCAGGCGCAGACCCACGGCGCCGAGCACGACGAGAAGCGCCGCCGACAGGGAGATGAGGAGGGTGATCACACGTCCACCTTCGTGAACTTGCCCATGAGCCAGAAGCCCGCGGTGAAGAAGATCCCTGCCGCCGCGAGCGCGACCTGCCCGATCGGGTTGGTGACCATCTCGTCCAGGGCACCGGGCGAGATGAGGTTGAGGAGCAGCACGGAGGACAGTGCGATCCCGATGACCGTGTATCCGCCGAAGACGACCCCCATGACGGCCGTGCGGACCTCGCGGCGCAGCTCGCGGCGCTCGTCGAGAGTCGCAGCGATCCCGCTCAGCGCGCTGCCGAGCGCACCACCCGCACGACTCTGGATGACGAGCGTCTGCACGAGCACGAGCAGCTCCCGGGACGGCAGCCGCTCCTGCATCTCACGCATCGCCTTCTCGAGCGTCTGCCCGACGGCGAGCTGGCCCACGACCTGCTCGATCTCACCGCTGGCCGGTTCCTCCATCTCCCGCGCCGCCAGCTCAAGACCTCGGCGAACCGCCAGGCCCGCCGCCGCGGAGTTCGCGAGGATGCGGGCGAGCTCGGGAAGCTGGCCGATGAAGTGCTCGATCCGCTTCGTGCGCCGGTACTCGAGCCATTTCTTGAGCCCGACCACGACCAGCACCAGCACCACGGCGGAGCCGATCTTGCCGACGAAGCCGTAGACCAGCGCGACGGAACCGGCGCCGAGCGCCCCGGCCCGCACCAGGAAGCCGAGCGGCCCCCAGCTCAGTCCGGCACCCGCGAGGAGCGCACCGAGGCGACGACCCCACGTCGTCCGCCGTACCCACCCGTCGAGCCACCCGCGCACCACGACGCCGCGGCGTTCGGTGTTCGAGCCCCCGGCGAACGCGAGCTCGCGCTCACGACTCATGTTCCCCGCGAGGGTGGCGACCGCCACCACGGCGAGCACGAGGGTCACCAGGAGAACGGCGGTGATCAGCCCGAGGCTCACCGCGTCACGGCCCCGAACGCGGCCGGAACCGCCTCGCCCGCCCGGAGCAGCCGCGCGCGGAGGTCGTCCGGCAGCGGCTGGTGCACGAACCGACCGGTGACCGTCCGTTCCAGGACGAGGTCGTCCTGGACGAACCGCGACACCTGTTCCACGCGGTAGTCCTCGCGCCGGTGCGAGACCAGCGCCTGCACCTCCGCGACGCGACGGACGCCGTCGGCCCCGCGGTCGAGGTGGATGACGAGGTCGAGGGCGCTGTTGATCTGGTCGCGGATGGTGTCGATCGGCAGCTCGAGCTCGCTCATCGAGGCGAGCGTCTCCAACCGGCCGAGCGCGTCCGTCGCACTGTTGGCGTGGACCGTGGTGAGCGACCCCTCGTGGCCGGTGTTCATGGCCTGGAGCATGTCGAGGGTCTCCCCGCCGCGGACCTCCCCGACGATGATCCGGTCGGGACGCATCCGCAGGCTGTTGCGGACGAGGTCGCGGATGGCGACCAGACCGACCCCCTCGACGTTCGCCGGCCGCGACTCGAGCCGGACGACGTGCTCCTGCTGCAGCGAGAGCTCGGCCGCGTCCTCGATGGTGACGATGCGCTCGTCGTCCGGGATGAGCCCGGACAGCGCGTTGAGGAAGGTCGTCTTTCCCGAACCGGTACCGCCGGTGACGAGGATGTTCAGCTTCGCCCGGACGCAGGCCCCGAGGAGCAGCGCGAGGTGGTCGTCGAGGGTTCCCTTCCCGATGAGGTCCGCCAACCGGAACGGCGTCGGGAAGCGCCGGATGGTCAGGGTCGGCCCGTCGAGGGCGAGCGGCGGGATGATGACGTTGACGCGCTCGCCCGTCGGCAGCCGGGCGTCGACCATCGGGCTCGACTCGTCGACGCGACGGTTGACCGTCGAGACGATGCGGTCGATGGTCTGGTACAGGTGCTCCATCGAGGAGAACGTGGTGGGGACGCGCTCGAGGCGGCCGCCGCGCTCGACGAAGACGTCGTTCGGGCCGTTGACCATGATCTCGGTGACGGTCTCGTCCGCCAGCAGGGGTTCGAGCACCCCGAGCCCGAGGGAGTCGTCGACGATCCGCTGGATGAGCTGAGAGCGCTCCCGGCTGGACATGACGGGACCCTCGATCGACAGCAGGCTGCCGAGGATGCGCTCGAGGCGTGCTCGGCGCTGCGCCGGAGCAAGCCGCGCGAGCTCGTCGAGGTCGATCTCCTCGAGCAGGCGGTCCCGGTACCGGGTGATCAGGTCGTCAGGCTCCGAGGGGGTCCGGTCGGCACGGTTGACGCGGTCGCGCAGGGCCATCAGTCGCTCACCCTCTCGGGAACTCTGCGGTGCGGGTGACGGTCACGTCCCGCACGGTGATGCCGGGGATGCCGATCGGGATCCGGACCTCGACGGCGACGCACTCACCCGAGCACGCGTAGCGGTCGAGGTTCTCGAGCGTCACCCAGGACGGGATCTGGTCGTCGACCGCCACGCTCACGTCTCGACCGAGACTGGCCGCACGCGCACCGTCACGGGCCGCCTGCTGCGCCGAGGTGACGGCCGCGGCCGCGAGGAACCCCTGCACCAGCAGGAGCGTGACCAGGGTGAGCACCGGGACGAACCCGATGAGCTCGACCGCCATCGAGCCGCGGTCGGACCGGCGGGCGAACCGGAGCCTCATCGGGGTTCCCACAGGATCGGCGCGGTCGAACCGGCCTCCGGGATCATGCTGGGGACGATCGAGGGGGTCCGGATCGTGACCCGGACGGTGTCCGGACCGTTGCGGTCGAGCGCCCATCCCGAATCCCACCCGGTCGGGATGGCGTCCTGCACCGCGTCGCGGACGCCGTTGTCGTCCAGCCCGATCGCGTACCCGCGAGCGGCCTCGTCGGCAGCGTTCGACGCCACGATGTGCGAGACGCCGAACAGCAGGAGCTGGATCGCCAACAGCGTCAGGACCAGCACGATGCCGATGATGATGGGCGTCTCGACGACGATCTGGCCGGCTTCCCGGTCGGCGAGCCGCCGTCGGCCCCGGCGCTGCTTCGGGTCGAGCTCCTGCGGCGCGATCCGGATGACCGGCGCGGCGACCGGAGGGAGCACCGCGAGCGCGAGCCCCTCGACCGCGCGGTCGAGCACGCTGATGCGCGCCTCGAGCACGGTCGCGGTGTTCATCACGTCTTCGAGCGCGGACCCGACCTCCGGGAGGACCGCGGTCACCGGCACCCCGGTGAGCTTGGGCGCCAGCGCCGGCTGGACCTCGGAGGACCGCGTGGCGCGGTTGATGACGAGATCGACCGCGGCCGGGTCCCGGACCTCGAGGCGCTGCCACAGGCCGATCATCCGGCGGGCCGCGCGCAGCGCGGGGACGTCCGGCGTCGCCACGAGCACCGCCCGGTCGGCGAGCTCGAGGGCGATCGAGGTGGCGTCGTCGAGCCGGCTGCCGCAGTCCACCACGACGAGGTCGTACTGGTAGCGCAGGGCCGCGATGATCAGCCGAGCCGCGCGGGCGGTCACGTCCTCGCCGAGCTCACCATCGGAGGGCGCGGGCAGCAGCCGCAGGCCGTGGCCGATGTCGTAGGTGGTCTCACCGATCGCGCGGCCGCTGAGCTCGTCCGCGACCTCCACGAGGTCGACGATGTTGCGGCGGACCTGGATGCCGGAGTACGCAGCCAGGTCACCGGTCTGCAGATCGAGGTCGACCAGGCAGACGGAACGGTCCGCGGCCCGGCTGCGCGCCAGCAGGAGAGCGATCAGGGTCGTGCCGACGCCCCCCTTCGCTCCGGCGACGGCGATCACCTGGCCGGCCTCGCCGGCGGGAATCACGTCCGAGGCGACGTGCCGACGAGCGGAGCGCGACCACGCGGCCGCGCTCTCGATCCGGGACCCGACCTCTTCGAGCGACGGCGGCGCAGCCACGATCGACCGAGCGCCCGCGTCCATGGCTGCGGAGAGCATCTCGGACGTCGGGTGCGAGGCCATCAGGACGATGGCGCTGAGGGGACGCGCCAGGCCGACCTCGCGGGCCACGTCGAGCCCGTTGCGGTCGCCGAGCATCTCGTCGACGAGGACGACATCGACGGAGCCGACCCGGTCGAGCGCCGAGACGATCTCGGCGCCGTCCTCGACGATCTCGACCAGCTCGATGCCCTCGGCCTCGGCGAGCACGGCACGGACCTGCTCACGGATGGTCGGCCGCGAGGTGACGACAAGGACGCGAGTACTCATGAGCTGCTCCCGGCGACCGGTTGGAACAAGGAATCGGAGTCGGTGAGAGCGCCCTCGTCACCGCGACCACGCAGTGCGAGCCGGAGCTTCTCGGAGAAGGTCTCGGCGTAGGCGAGGCGCAGCGCGTCCTCGACCGGCAGGGCGAAGGTCACCGGGACGCCCTGCTGCTGCGAGAAGTTGCCGGACGAGTCGGTGTCCTCGCTCGAGCGCGGGATCCCAACCTCGAGCACGAGCGCGTTGGCGACCCACACCTCGGCCCGGTCGGCCGAGGTCTCCGTGCCCGCCGTCGTGGCGAGGATGTCGACCCGGTCCCCGGACCGGACCTTGCCGGCGACGCCGGTCTCGGCGTTCACCAGGATCGCGACCTCGCGGTAGCCCGCCTGGAGCCCCGGCGGGTCGATGAGCATGCCCTGCTGGAGGGTGGTTCCCGGCGCGAAGACGGAGGCAGACACCTTGCCGACCACCTCGTCGGCGGACAGGATCGCGGTCTCGGAGATCCATCGCTCCGGCACGGAGACCTCCTCGATCATGTCGGGGGTGATCGCCTGGAGCTCTTGGACGTCGGTCGTCAGCTGGAGGACCATCGCGGTCGGGCCGACCTGCGAACGCACGTCGCTGACCACAGACAGGACCGCGACGAAGACGACGAGCGCCCCGATCGCGGTGGCAATGATCAACAGCACACCGCGACGTTGACGGGGGTTCACGCGTAGGTCTCCTCAGAGTGGGACGGCTCGAACACCACGGTCGGGATGGGGGTACCTCGGGTCGATGCCGCCACGACGATGCCGCAGAACCGGCACTGGGCGCCGGTGACGGCACGGGCGCACGACGGGCAGCCGCGGGGTTGCGACGCCGCAAGGGCACGTTGGACGGTGTCCACGATCGGCGACCGCATGACGGTCACCTCGACCCACTGCTTCGCCTGCCACGGTGCCGAGCGCGGCGGTCCCGCCAGCTCGACCCGGGCGTTGGGGAGGGGGGCGATCTCCGGCCCTTCGGGGCGGGACCACTGCGACGCCAGCACCGCGAACTCGCCCGTGGGCAGGAGAAGCTCCGGGATCCGGGTGCGCACGATCTCGCCGGCGTCGACGTCCACCGCGAAGAACTGGCCGGGGAACCAGCTCGCCACGTGGTCGGTCAGGCGGGGGTTCGGGTCGCTCAGGCGGGTGACCGAGGAGACGAGCGCCTGGGTGCTGCACTCGGCGTCGACGGCCGCCAGCACGACGTCGGCGCAGCCGTACGCATCGGGCCACAGCAGGTCGAGCCCGAGCCGCACCGCGTGGCGGCGGGTGGGGGATCCACTGACCTCGACGAGCGCGACATCGCTTCGGCGCAGCGTGCTCAGGGCGATCCGCGCCGCATGGGCGGTCTGAGCACCACCGGCGATGAGGAGGACGTCCCCGGACGGGACGCTTGCCAGCGCGTCGACGACGTCGTCCACCGTGAGAGAAGGGGTGTGGCGAGTGTCACCGACCCCTGCGCGCCACGCATCGAGCCCGAGAACCGTCATGTGAGTCTCCCCCTGAGCCTCAAGCTTCAGCACGCGGGCGATTGCCGACGGTGAGGCGAGTACGGCAGACCTTACATGGGTCGCCGCGGAGGACCGCTCGCCACCCGCGGACGGGTGAATGACGAGGTCAGCGGCATCTACGCTGGCCTGCAGATCATCGCGATCCGTTGACGCTCGGCGAGGAGATCGATGTCTTCCCTGTCCCCCACGTGGTCCACGCCGTCGGCGCCCTTCTGGCTGCTGGTCGACGGCGACCGGACGGCGTCCGCGTGGCGTGCGACCGCCGCTGCCGAACGGCGCACCGGGCTGCTCGGGACCGATCCGCTCCCGGGCGCCCTGTGGATCGAGCGCTGCTCGAGCGTGCACACCTTCGGGATGCGGTACGCGCTCGACCTGGCGTTCCTGGATCGCGCCGGTCGGGTGCTCGCCGTGACCACGATGGCGACGTCCCGCCTCGGGCTCCCCCGGCTGCGGGCCCGGTCCGTGCTCGAGGTGCCGGCCGGCCTGCTGAGCCAGTGGCGGATCGTGCCGGGCGCGCGGCTCTCGCTCGTCGCCCGCCCGGATCAGAGCTTGGTGACCGGCGAGTAGCGCAGCAGCAACCGCTTGGTCCCGTCGCTGCCGAAGTCGATCTTCGCGACGCAGTTCGGTCCGGCGCCTTCGACCGCGACGACGGTCCCGAGGCCGTAGGAGTCGTGCGTGACCTTGTCACCGATCGCCAGGCTGGGCACGTCTCCGGCCGGGCGGGGCGTCGCGGAACCGAACTTCGGGCCGTCGGGCGACGGCGGCACGGGACGCTTCTTGGGCGCGGACCCGCCGTAGCCCGAGCCGTACCCGGCGCCCGCGCGCAGCACCGCCATGCTCGACTCGCGCCGGCGCCAGTCGACCAGCTCCTCGGGCAGGTCGTCGAGGAACCGGCTCGCGGGGAACTCGTTCGGCATCCCCCAGGATGTGCGGACCGCGGCGCGCGAGACGTACAACCGCTCCCGGGCGCGGGTGAGCCCCACGTAGGCGAGCCGGCGCTCCTCCGCGAGCTGGGCGTCGTCGGCCAGGGAACGGATGTGCGGGAAGGTGCCGTCCTCGAGCCCGGTGAGGAACACCACCGGGAACTCGAGGCCCTTGGCGGTGTGCAGGGTCATGAGGGTGACCACACCCTGGTCCACCTTCGGGGTGCCGTCGCCGTCGTCCGCGCTCGGGATCTGGTCGGAGTCGGCCACCAGGGACACCCGCTCGAGGAAGTCCGCGAGGTCACCCTCGGGTTCGCTCGCCTCGAACTCGGTCGCCACGGCGTGCAGCTCGGAGAGGTTCTCCACGCGCGCGGCGTCCTGCGGGTCGTCGCTCGCACGCAGCTCGGCGAGGTAGCCGGTGCGGTCGAGCACGGAGCCGAGCACCTCGGCCGGGCCGGCGCCCGTGGCGGCGAGGTCGCGCAGGTCGCTCATCATCGTGGCGAACGCCCGGAGGCCGGTGATCGCGCGCGTGGCCAGTCCCGGAACTTCCTCGACGCGTTCCAGCGCGGCCCCGAACGACATCCGCTCGCGCTCGGCGAACGCCTGCACCATCGCCTCGGAGCGGTCACCCAGCCCGCGCTTGGGCACGTTGAGGATGCGGCGCAGGTTGACGTCGTCGTCGGGGTTGGCGATCGCCCGCAGGTACGCGACGGCGTCCTTCACCTCGCGCCGCTCGTAGAACCGCGTCCCGCCGACCACCTTGTACGGCAGCCCGACCCGGATCAGCACCTCCTCGAGCGCGCGCGACTGCGCGTTGGCGCGGTAGAACACGGCCACGTCGCCGGGCCGTACGCCGTCGGAGTCGCCCAGGCGGTCGATCTCCTCCGCGACGAACCGCGCCTCCTCGTGCTCGTTGTCCGCGACGTAGCCGACGATCGCCGGACCCGCGCCCGAGTCGGTCCACAGCCGCTTGCGCTTGCGGCCGGTGTTGCGCGAGATGACCGCGTTGGCGGCCGAGAGGATGTTCTGGGTGGACCGGTAGTTCTGCTCGAGCAGGATCGTGCGCGCGTTCGGGTAGTCGGCCTCGAACTCAACGATGTTGCGGATCGTCGCGCCCCGGAACGCATAGATGGACTGGTCGGCGTCACCCACGACGGTCAGCTCCCCGGGCGGGAACTGGGCCGCGGAGTCGGCTCCCCCGCCGTCGGGCACCCCGCCGGGCCGCGCCGCGATGCCCGCGAGCTCGCGGACCAGCATGTACTGCGCGTGGTTCGTGTCCTGGTACTCGTCGACGAGCACGTGCCGGAACCGCCGGCGGTAGTGCTCCGCCACGGCCGGGAACGCCTGCAGCAGGTGGACGGTCGTCATGATGAGGTCGTCGAAGTCGAGCGCGTGCGCCTGCTGCAGCCGCGCCTGGTAGCGGGCGTAGGCCTGCGCGAGCACCGAGTCGAACTCGCCGGCCCCCTCCGCCTCGGTCCCCGCTCCGCGCGCGAACGTCTCCGGGTCGACCAGCTCGTCCTTGAGCGCCGAGATCTTCGAGATCAGCACCTTCGGCGGGTACTTCTTCGGGTCCAGGTCGAGCTCGCGCGCGACCATGGTCATCAGCTTGAGCGAGTCCGCGGAGTCGTAGATGGAAAAGCTCGATCGCAGCCCGAGCGTCTTGTGCTCCTTGCGCAGGATGCGCACGCAGGCGGAGTGGAACGTCGAGACCCACATCGACCGCGCGGGCGGCCCGACCAGCACCTCGACCCGCTCGCGCATCTCTGCGGCGGCCTTGTTGGTGAACGTGATCGCGAGGATCTCCCCCGCCCGCGCGCGTCGCGTCGCGAGCAGGTAGGCGATCCGGTGGGTCAGCACGCGCGTCTTGCCCGACCCGGCACCGGCCACGATCAGCAGCGGCCCACCGGCGTGCAGCACGGCCTCGCGCTGCTGCGGGTTCAGCCCGACCAGCAGGCTCTCGGGATCGCGTACCGACGGCATCGGAGCCTCGGACCCGCTCGGCAGCTCGCCGTCGGACCCGCCCGGCATGCCCGACGGCGCCCGGCGTCCGCGAGCGGGCGCCTCACCGCCGCCGTCGACCGGGAGAGCGTCATCGGGGACGACCGCGGTCGCAGCGGCCCGCGAGGACCGGGCGGCCGCCGAGGCGCTGAGCTCGCTGCGGCTGAGCCCGGGCAGGGGGAGGTTCGCGAAGAGTGAGTCCATGGCCCTGCCAGCCTAGGCTCGACCGCCGACACCCGAGGACGACGACGCCGTCGTCGGCGCGACTCGATGCTGGGCCCGGGCGGTCGTGCACGGTCGACCGACCGCGGACGACCCGGTGGACGCGAAGGTATTACCTAAAGCGCGAACGCACTGCACGCAACGATCGGGCGGCTGCCCCGGAAGGACACCATGACGGACCGTCCCGGCTCCCCCGCCCCTGCACGACCCCGACGCGCCTCGACCCTGACGCTGATCGGCCGCACGTGAGGTCGCCCGCCCGGAACCTCCGCACCGCGGTGCGCACGTCGGGCTACCTGGCCATTGCGGGGGTCGTGCTCTTCGCCGGGATCGGGGTCACCCACCTCGTCTCGGCCGCGGGGCCGGTGAAGGTCGACTCGACGTCGTACCAGGCAGGGGCCCCGATCCGGGTCTCGACGTCGAAGGCCAACATCTTCTGGGGCCAGGGCACGAGCCTCGACGTGAGCACCGTGGTGTGCACGTCGCGCAACCTCGACGGCAACTACCCGGCGGTGCTGCCGGCGGGGACGCCGCAGGGCAGCGAGAGCCTGGCGGCGATCACCGACCCCGAGCTCGGCGAGCTGGTCTACCTGGCGTCGAGCGCCGAGCCGCGCTTTCGCAACGACCTGGTGACGTGCGAGGGGCCGGGGCTCGAGACGGTCCGGCTCTCCCAGGACCTGCAGACGCCGCTGGAGCGCGGTGCGGCGATCGGCTTCCTCGTGGCCGCGGGGGTGGCGGCGCTGTGGGGGTTCGTCACCCTCCGGATCACCCGCCCACGTGCCGTAGGCGGATCGCCCGACCGCGTGGCCGCCTGAGGTCAGCAGGCCGGCAGCGGTCACGGGACAGCCGTCACCGGGCCAGTCACGAGGTAGCCGTCACGGAGCAGCAGTTACGGGGTGACCGCGGCGGCGTCGACCACGCGGATGCTCGCCTCGATGCCATCCACCAGCTCCGCCGGGAGGGTCTTCCCGGTGAGCTGCAGGGCGACGGTGATGCCGGTGTCCGGGTCGGCTGCGGCCCAGAAGATGCCTTCGTACTCGGCGCCATCGGTGCCGGTGTAGGTGTAGTTGTTGCGGGCGATCCCCACGGTGTCGGTCGGTTCCGGATCGGTCGACTTCTGTGAGGCGTAGCCGTCGACGCCGCCGATCTGCGCGCCCGCCATGAACGTCGAGACGCCCAGCTCCGCGCCGGCGGTCCCGAACTCGGGGCTCACGATCAGCACGTACTGCGCGGCAGCCAGCTCGGCATCCGCCCAGCCGGCCGGCCATTTCGCCGTCGTGCCCTCGACGGACTGCCACTCGGCCGGCACGGCGACCGACAACGCGCCGATCTCCTGGCGCGCAGAGCCGTCCGGGATCGGCGCCTCGGCTGCCGTGCACCCACCGGTCGCGAGCGCTGCGGTGAGGCCGACGGCGAGAGCGACAACGGTCCTGCGAGCTCGAGCCTGCATCCTGCGCATGATCCGGTGTGCTCCGAGCTCGGTGAGGTGTGGGGTGCCGTCGGGTGTGGGGTGCCGTCGGGTGCAGTGTGGCTCATCGGGCCGCGCCCCCGGCAGCGCGCCGGGCGTGTGGGTGGCGAGTTCTAGCGTGGATCGATGGGGACAATCACCGCATTCCAGGCAGCCGAGACCTCGACCACCGCCACGGGGGGCGAGGCGCGCGACCCCCATCTGATCCTCGGGTCCCCACCTGCCGCACCCGACCCGCTCGCACGATCCCCTCTCGCCTCCGTACCCCCGCTGGCCCCCGTACCTCCGTCAACCTCCGAACCCCCGTCTACCTCCGCACCCCCACCGACCTCCGAACCCCCGCCCGCCTCCGTACCCCCACTGGCCCCCGTACCTCCGGACCGACTCAGCACTCCTGAGCTCGAAGCCGCGTTGACGACCCTCGCCGGCCACATCAACGCAGCGACCTGCCGGTTCCTCGTTCTGCTCGGGGAGTTCGACGCCCGCGAGGGATGGGCCGTCGACGGTGTCCTGTCGTGCGCACACTGGCTCACCTGGCGGTGCTCGTTGGGTACCGGCACCGCCCGTGAACACGTGCGCGTCGCCCGCGCGCTGCGCGACCTGCCCCAGACCCGGGCGGCCTTCACGGCAGGGCGGCTGAGCTTCTCCAAGGTGCGTGCCCTCACCCGACTCGCCACCCCGGAGCGCGAGCGCGAGCTCGTCGAGCTCGCGCTCGTCACCCCCGCCGGCCCGTTGGAGCGCTACCTCCGCGGCCTGGGCGGCGCGCTGGACGCCGAGGACGAGTCCCGTCGCCACGCGAGCCGCAAGGTCACCTGGCGCTGGGACGACGACGGCTCCCTCGTCCTGACCGCGCGACTGTCGCCCGACGACGGCGCCATCGTCGTCGAGGCTCTCGAGTCCACCCGCGACCGGCTCATCGCCGAGGCGTCCGATGCACGCCCGCTCGAGGAGCTACCCGATCCCGAGCTCGGCCCCTTCCAGGACCCTCAGGACGTTCCCGCGGGAACGCTCGCCCAGCGGTCCCTCGCCGACGCCCTGGTCACGATCTGCGCCGAAGCGAGCGAGCCGTCGTCGGACACCCCTGGCCACGTCCCCGGCCGCGTCCCCGGTCAGGTCCCCAACCCGACCCGGCGCCCCGAGCTCGTCGTTCACGTCACCCTGGCCGATCTGACGGACCCTGCGGCCGCTCCGGCCGCTCCGGCCTCGGCACCAGCACCAGCACCAGCACCAGCACCAGCACCAGCACCAGCACCAGCACCGATCATGTCCACCACGCAGCCGGGCCTGCCGTCAACCGCCCCGCGGAGCCGCCAGGCGCCGGGCCCCCGGATCGAGGGCGGCCCGGGGCTGCTGAGGGAGACCGCGCGCCGGCTCGCGTGCGACGCACGGATCGTGATCAGCGCCGACGGCCCCACCGGCGCCACGCTCGACGTCGGGCGCGCCCAGCGTTTCCCCTCCGCGGCCCTGACCCGGGCCCTGTGGCAACGTGACGGCTGCTGCCAGTACCCCGGGTGCGCCCGCCGCCGCAACCTGCATGCGCATCACCTGCGGCACTGGGCCGACGGCGGTCCGACCAGTGCGGAGAACCTCGTCCTCCTCTGCGGCACCCACCACCGGGCCGTCCACGAAGGCAGGTACGGGGTCGAGCGCACAGCCGACGGCGAGATCCGCTTCACGTCCCCCCACGGCGCGACCATCAGCCCGGCACCGCCCATGGTCGGCACGGTCGACGGCGCCCGCACGGCCCACGGCGCCGACATCGACCCGTGGACCGCCACCCCCGAATGGTTCGGCGACCGGCTCGACCTGTCGCTCGCGGTCGAGACCACCCTGGGCGCATGGGCGACGCCCTCGGGCGGCCGACAGCTCCGGCGTCCCCCGTTCCTGTGGGGCGAGGCCGCGGCGAGCTGACCGCGAGATCTGACGTTCCCGCGGGAACGTCGGGCCCGATGCCCCAGCGTCAGCGTCAGCGTCAGGATCACTCCTACCTCCCGCCTCCCGCCTTCGTCCGACTGACCTCGTCGGCCCACCGAACCCCGCGCGCTGACCTCGTACCGACATTCCCGGACGTTCCCGCGGGAACGTCGGTACGACGCGGCTCAGCTCGCGAACCGGATCTCCACCCGACGGTTCTTGGCGCGACCCGCCGGGTCGACCTCGCCACCGGCCGACTCGCTCGCGATCAGGTCGCTCTCACCCCGGCCGCTCACGGTGAGGGACAGGTCGGGCCGGGCCACCGCCATGGCCTGGGCGACCGCGTTCGCGCGCTGCTCCGACAGGACCTGGTTGCTGGCGTCGTCCGAGACGGAGTCGGTGTGACCGACCACGGACACCGCGGCCCCCTGGGGCACCGTCGCGACGATCGCCCCGAGCGTGTCCCCCGCCCCCGGCGGCAGCTCGAACGCGCTCGTGTCGAACAGGATGTCCGAGGCGAGCGTGATCACGGTCTCGGCACCGTCGGTCCGGGTGTCATCGATGGTCGAGACCAGCCCGTCGAGCGAGAAGACCCGCGCCGGTTCCAGGGAGAGCACGCGGACCGATGCGGCGAGCTCGCTCGTCGTGGGCACCGGGACGTCCTCGGGCTCTCCGCCACCCGAGGCCCACGCCGGGCTCGCGACGAGCGCCATCGTGCAGGCGAGGGCAGCGCCCGCGGTGGCAGCGCCGATTCGCCGTCGGCCGCTCATCGGGTGATCGGGACGTCGCGGATCTCGGGCCACGAGGAGTCGAGCTGCAGATCGATCGTCTCGATGTCGTCCTCCGGCGCCGCGAACACGAACCAGGCGAGCGCCGACCCGCCGTTCATCACCTCGGCATGCATGTCCGTCTTGAGCCCGACGCCGGTCTGATCGCCGACGATCGAGTACTGCTTGAGGTTCGTGCGATCCAGCAGGACGGGCCGGAAGGTGTCGTTGAACGCCTCGAGGAAGGTCACCGTCTCGGAGGTGGGCTGCGAGTCGAAGGTCGGGCTGACCACGAGCCGCAGCGTCATCGTCTTGCCCTCGACCACGAGCGACTCCACGCCGACCGTCGTGATGTCCTCGGGGTTCTTGACCAGCGGGTAGTCGTGCTCGATCAGCACCTTCTCGGGGTCGTAGTCGTCGACATAGGCGTCCGAGTCGGCCTTCTCGGCAGAGCCCGCACCGTCTCCAGTCGCTTCCCCGTCGCTCGCGGCGGTCTGGCTCGCGGCGGCCGGGTCGGGCCTGTCCGATGCCCCGCAGCCGGTCAGCAGGGCGGCGACGGCCACGACTCCGGTGACTCCGACGAGGGCTCTCTTGGTCAGGTCGTTCAGCTGCATGGTGGTGCCTTCCCCTGCGTGCGTGCGAGGCCGCGATCGTGCGGCCGGTCGTGCTGGACTCCCGCGCGTGTGAGCCTGGGTCAGGTGAGCAGCACCACCAGCAGCCAGGCACCCACGGCGATCAGGGCACCGGCGAGCTCGACCAGGATCGTGATGCCGGTGGCGCGCAGCGCGGCGACCGTGGAGGTCCAGGCCGCGGACTGGCTGCGCAGGCGGGCGAGCTCGGCGAGGTAGACGGCCAGGATGAAACCGACCGGCAGCCCGACGACGGGGATCACGAAGAAGCCCACGACGCCGGCCAGCCCGCCCCACACCAGCGTGGAGCTCGGCACCCCGGCCCCGCGCAGGTGATGGCTGGCGATGACGTACTTGGCCACGCCGGCCACGGCGGTCGCGACGACGGCGACGGCCAGCACGGCCCAGCCCCAGCCGGTCCCGGTCACCACCGCCCAGACCGCGATCGCGCCGAGAATGAGCAGCCCGCCGGGGAGCACCTGGACGACGACGCCGAACAGACCGACGAGCAGGACGAGCCCGACGACCAGTTCGCCGCCCGCGCTCACGAGAGCGCCGTCGGGCCGTGCGCCGGAACGCGCCTACGGCTCAGGACCGTCGAGCCCAGGACCGTCGAGCCCAGGACCGTCAGACCCAGCGCCCTCATGACCAGAGAACGGCGACCGACACGTTGATCACCACGAGCCCGGCGATGGCCCCGACCAGGCCCCGGGTCACCCGCTCCGGCCGGTTGACGCCGAACAGCACGAGCCCGGTCGCGACGAACGCGACGAACAGCTTGACCGCGATCTTGGCGTTGTCGAAGCTCTCGTCCACGACGCCGGACGAGGCCAGCCCGACCATGGCGATCCCGGTGACCAGCGCGGTCAGGACCCCGTGCAAGACCCCGGGAGCGATGCGCGGGGTCCGCAGGTTGGTCAGCGTGCCACCGAGGACGATGGCCCAGCCGAGCAGGTGCAGGACGACGAGGAGTTCGAAGACGAGTTTCACGCTGCACAATCTAGGCCAGTTGGTCAGCTCGCGCGGAACCCCCCAATCACGCGCGAACCTCGACGTCACAGGCCTAACGTCCCAAGGGGCGGTCACTTGTGGCCGGTAGATGAGATTGGCACCTAACCTGATCACGTGCGAAGCCGACTGAGCGCCCCGAGCGCCCCCACCACGAGTGCCCACGGGCACCGTGCGTGTTGTTGTCGCTGACCCCTCGATCCACCCCCGCCTGACTCCCGCCTGACGCGGGTCCGGCCGGCCCCCAGCGGCTGCGCCACGGACCAACCTGCCCCGCACACCCTTTCGTGTCCCGGGCTTTCGCGCGCACCCTCCCACGAGCCGAGGCCCCGATGACTGCCCCCCGCACGACCACCACCGCCCGGCCCAACGGCCAATGGGCGGTCGACGGCAAGACCCCGCTCAACGGCAACGAGGCGATGAAGGCCGCCGACAACGGGCTCAACGTCCGCGAGCGCATCGAGAACGTCTACGCCGCGCAGGGCTTCGACTCGATCGCCGACGACGACCTGCACGGCCGGTTCCGCTGGTGGGGCCTGTACACGCAGCGCAAGCCCGGGATCGACGGCGGCCGGACCGCCACCCTCGAGCCGCACGAGCTCGAGGACCGCTACTTCATGCTCCGGGTGCGGGTCGACGGCGGCGCGCTCACCACCGAGCAGCTGCGCACCATCGGCGCGATCTCGACCGAGTTCGCCCGCGACACCGCCGACATCACCGACCGGCACAACATCCAGCTGCACTGGATCGGGGTCGAGGACGTGCCGGAGATCTGGCGCCGGCTCGAGGCCGTCGGCCTGAGCACCACCGAGGCCTGCGGCGACGTGCCGCGCGTGATCCTGGGCAGCCCGGTCGCCGGGATCGCCGCCGACGAGATCATCGACCCGTCGTGGGCGATCGGGGAGATCGTCAAGCGGTACATCGGCGACCCGGAGCTCGCGAACCTGCCGCGCAAGTTCAAGACCGCCATCACCGGCCACCCGAGCCAGGACGTCGTGCACGAGATCAATGACGTCGGCTTCGTCGGACTGGTGCACCCCGAGCTCGGGGTCGGTTTCGACCTGTGGGTCGGCGGCGGCCTCAGCGTGAGCCCACGCCTCGGCGAACGCCTGGGTGCGTTCGTCTCCGAGGAGCGCGTGCCGGACGTGTGGCTCGCGGTCACCTCGCTGTTCCGCGACTACGGCTTCCGCCGGCTGCGCACGAAGGCCCGGATGAAGTTCCTGCTCGCCGAGTGGGGTGCGGCCAAGCTGCGCCAGGTGCTGCAGGACGAGTACCTCGGCTACGCGTTGCCCGACGGGCCGCCCGCGCCGCAGCCGACGCGGTCCGGCGACCAGGTCGGCGTGCACGAGCAGAAGGACGGCCGGTTCTACATCGGCGCCGCGCCGTACGTCGGCCGGGTCTCCGGCACGATCCTCACCGCGGTCGCCGACCTCGCCGAGGGAGCCGGGTCGCACCGCATCCGGCTCACCCCGCACCAGAAGCTGCTCGTGCTCGACGTGCCGGCCGAGCAGGTCGACGCGGTCGTCACCGGCCTGCGCGCGAACAACCTCGAGGCCGAGCCGAGCATCTTCCGCCGGTCCACCATCGCGTGCACCGGCATCGAGTTCTGCAAGCTCGCGATCGTCGAGACCAAGGCGACCGCGACCCGGACCATCGGCTCGCTCGAGGAGCGCCTCGGCGACCTCGGCGCGCTGACGCCGATCAGCCTGAACATCAACGGCTGCCCCAACTCCTGCGCCCGGATCCAGACCGCGGACATCGGCCTCAAGGGCCAGCTCGTGATGGACGACGACGGCGCCCAGGTGCCCGGCTACCAGGTGCACCTCGGCGGCGGCCTGGCCTCCGCCGACCGCGAGGAGGCCGGGCTCGGCCGCACGGTCCGCGGCCTCAAGGTCACCGCCGACGGCGTCCCCGAGTACGTCGAGCGGGTCGTGCGCCGCTACGTCGCCGACCGGGTCGAGACGCCGGCCGGACCCGAGACGTTCGCCGTCTGGGCGCACCGCGCCGACGAGGAGGCCCTGCAGTGAGCGCCCGCCGGAGCGTGCAGGAGCTGCGCGCCGTCGTCGACGAGGCCGCACCACGGCTCGCCGAGGCGAGCGCGACCGAGGTCGCGCAGTGGGCGGCGGCCGAGTTCGGCGGCTCGCTGGCCGTTGCGTGCTCGATGGCCGACGCCGTCCTGCCGCACCTCGTCTCGCTCGCGGCGCCCGGGGTGGACGTGCTGTTCCTCGAGACCGGGTACCACTTTCCCGAGACCGTGGCCACGCGGCACCGCGTGGAGAAGCTGCTGCCGATCCACGTCGTGGACGTGCTGCCGGCCTTGACCGTCGCCGAGCAGGACGAGCGGTACGGCGCCGAGCTGTTCGCCCGCGACCCAGCGGCCTGCTGCCGGATGCGCAAGATGGAGCCCCTCACGGCCCAGCTGGCCGGGTACGAGGCCTGGGTCACGGGCGTGCGCCGCGACGAGGCCCCCAGCCGCGCCGGCACCCCGATCGTGACCTGGGACGACGCGCACGGGCTGGTCAAGATCAACCCGCTGGCCGCGTGGACCTTCGACGACCTGCTCGCGTACGCGACGGAGCACAACGTGACCCTCAACCCGCTGCTCACCGACGGGTACCCCTCGATCGGCTGCCAGCCGTGCACCAACCGGGTCGCCCCCGGTGACGATCCCCGATCCGGCCGTTGGGCCGGACTGGCCAAGACCGAATGCGGGATCCACCCATGAGCCTGGCCGTACCCGTACCCGTACGCCGCCTGACCCAGCTTCAAGCCCTGGAGAGCGAGGCGATCCACATCTTCCGGGAGGTGGGCGCCGAGTTCGAGCGACCCGTGCTGCTGTTCAGCGGCGGCAAGGACTCCGTCGTGATGCTGCACCTCGCGGTCAAGGCGTTCTGGCCGGGGCCGGTGCCGTTCCCGGTGCTGCACGTCGACACCGGGCACAACTTCCCCGAGGTGCTCGCCTACCGCGACGCCGAGGTCGCCCGGCTCGGGCTACGGCTCGAGGTCGCCCGCGTGCAGGACTACCTGGACGACGGCCGGCTTCGGGCGCGCGCCGACGGCACCCGCAACCCGTTGCAGACCCTCCCGCTGCTCGACGCGATCGCGGAGCACAGCTTCGACGCCGTGTTCGGCGGCGGGCGGCGCGACGAGGAGAAGGCGCGCGCCAAGGAGCGCATCTACTCCCTGCGCGACGAGTTCGGCCAGTGGGACCCGCGCAACCAGCGGCCCGAGCTGTGGAACCTCTACAACGGCCGGCACGACGTCGGCGAGCACGTGCGGGTGTTCCCGCTGAGCAACTGGACCGAGCTCGACATCTGGCGGTACATCGCCGCCGAGCAGATCGCCCTGCCCGGGCTGTACTACGCGCACGACCGCGAGGTCTTCCAGCGCGACGGCATGTGGCTCGGGGTCGGACCGCACTCGCTGCCCCGCAAGGGCGAACCGGTCGTCACCCGTCGGGTGCGCTATCGCACGGTCGGCGACATGTCGTGCACCGGTGCCGTCGAGAGCGACGCAGCCGGGGTGGACGACGTCGTCGTCGAGGTCGCCGCGAGCCGCATCACCGAGCGCGGCGCGACCCGGGCCGACGACCGCATGAGCGAGGCCGCCATGGAAGACCGCAAGAAGGAGGGGTACTTCTGATGAGCACCTTGTTGAGGTTGGCCACCGCCGGCTCCGTCGACGACGGCAAGTCCACGCTCGTCGGGCGGCTCCTGTACGACTCCAAGTCCGTGCTCGCCGACCAGCTGGACGCCGTCGAGCGGGTCAGCCGCGACCGCGGGCTGGTCGCGACCGACCTCGCACTGCTCACCGACGGGCTGCGGGCCGAACGCGAGCAGGGCATCACGATCGACGTCGCCTACCGCTACTTCGCCACGGCGAACCGCTCGTTCATCCTCGCCGACTGCCCCGGGCACGTGCAGTACACGCGCAACACGGTCACCGGCGCGAGCACGGCCGACGTCGTCGTGCTGCTCATCGACGCCCGCAAGGGCCTGCTCGAGCAGACCCGCCGGCACCTCGCGGTGGCCTCGCTGCTGCGGGTGCCGCACGTGATCGTGGCGGTGAACAAGATCGACCTGGTCGGCTTCGACGGCGACGTCTACGCCGCGCACGCTGCGGCTGTGACCGCGGCCGCCACCGATCTCGGCCTGGCCGACGTCAGGACCATCCCGGTGTCGGCGCTCGACGGCGACAACGTCGTGGACCGCTCGACCCGCACGCCCTGGTACGACGGCCCGAGCCTGCTCGAGCTGCTCGAGGAGATCCCCGCGGCCCTCGATGTCGCGGACGAGGCGTTCCGGCTTCCCGTCCAGCTCGTGCTCCGCCCGCAGGGCGCGGCACGCGACGTCCGCCACCGGGACTACCGCGGCTACGCCGGGCAGATCGCGTCCGGTGTCGTCCGCGTCGGCGATGCCGTCGTCGCACTCCCCTCGGGGCGCACCAGCACCGTGGTGGGCATCGACACGGCCGACGGCGAGCTCGCCGAGGCGTTCGCGCCGCAGTCGGTGGCGCTCCGCCTCGCCGACGATCTCGACATCGCCCGCGGCGACCTGCTCGCCGCGGTCGTGGACGCACCGGTCCCCACCCGGGACCTCGAGGCCACGATCGCGTGGCTGTCCGACCGGGTGCTGCTGCCCGGCACGCGCGTGCTCGTCAAGCACACGACCCGCACCGTCCAGGCCGTCGTGCGCGACATCGTCGGGCGCCTGGACCTGGACACGGCCGAGATCACCCCGGCCGACCAGCTGGGCCTGAACGACATCGGGCAGGTGCGGCTGCGGCTCGCGTCGCCGGTCGCCGCCGAGGAGTACGTGATCTCGCGCCGGACCGGCGCCTTCCTGCTCATCGACGCGCACGACGGCGGGACGCTCGCCGCCGGGATGGTCGGCGAACCGCTGGCGGAGGCGCGCTGTCCGCAGCGCCGTCCCGCCCAGTACGCCATCTGACCGACGTGGTACGAACCGCCGTGAAAGGCCCCTCATGCGCATCTCCGCCAAGATCCTCGCCGTCCTGACCGCTCTCCCCCTGCTCGCCCTGACCGCCTGCAGCACCGATGCCGACGCCGAGGCAGCCGCCCCGGGGCCGGCCACCGAGCTGCGGCTCGGCTACTTCGGCAACGTCACCCACGCCCCCGCGCTGGTCGGCGTCGCGCAGGGCCTGTTCGCCGCCGAGCTCGGCGACACCACGCTCAGCACGCAGGTGTTCAACGCCGGCCCGGCCGCGATCGAGGCGCTCAACGCCGGGGCCATCGACGCCACGTTCATCGGGCCGAACCCCGCCATCAACGGCTTCATCAAGAGCTCGGGCGAGTCGCTGCGGATCATCGCGGGCTCGACCTCCGGCGGCGCTCAGCTCGTGGTGCGCGACGGGATCACCAGCGCCGCCGACCTCGAGGGCGCCGAGCTGGCGACCCCGCAGCTCGGCGGCACGCAGGACGTCGCGTTGCGTGCCTGGCTGACCGAGCAGGGGCTGGAGAACTCGATCACCGGCGGCGGGGACGTGACCATCACCCCGACCGAGAACGCCTCGACCCTGCAGCTGTTCTCCGGCGGCAACCTCGACGGCGCGTGGCTGCCCGAACCGTGGGCCTCGCGCCTCGTGCTCGACGCCGGCGCGCACGTCCTGGTCGACGAGAAGGACCTGTGGCCCGACGGCAAGTTCCTCACCACGCACCTGATCGTGGCCACGGCCTTCCTCGATGAGCACCCCGAGACCGTCGAGGCCCTGCTGCGCGGCACGGTGGCCTCGGTCGACTGGTTGAACGCCAACCCCGGTGAGGCCCCGGCGGTGGTCAACGCCGAGATCGCGAAGGCCGCCGGCAAGCCGCTGTCCGACGACGTGATCGCGCGGGCCTTCACGAACATCACGTTCTCGGTCGACCCGCTCGCGACGACCCTCGACACGCTCCTGGCCGCCGGGGTCACCGCAGGCACGACCGAGCAGGCCTCCCTGGACGGGATCTACGACCTCCGCCTGCTCAACAAGGTGCTGACCGCCGACGGCGTGCCGACGGTCTCCGCCGCCGGGCTGGGCGAGGAGTAGAGATGTCGACCGCCGCATCGCGCGCGACCACGGAGATCCCGGCCGCCGTGCGCCTGGACCAGGTCACCAAGCGGTTCGCTCCCGGCGGGCCGGCCGTGCTCGACCGGATCGACCTGACGATCGCGCCGGGCGAGTTCGTGTGCCTGCTCGGGGCGTCGGGGTGCGGCAAGTCGACCCTGCTGAACATCGTCGCGGGGCTGGAGCCGGCGTCGTCGGGCACGGTGCAGGTCGCCGGCAGCCTGCAGCTCGGCGGGAATGCGGCCCTGATGTTCCAGGAGCCCGCGCTGCTGCCTTGGCTCACGGCGCGGCGCAACGTCGAGCTGGCGCTGCGCCTGCGTGGTGTGCCCCGGTCCGAACGCCGCGACCGGGCGGACGAGCTGCTCGAGCTCGTGCACCTGGGCGGGGCGGGCGACAAGGCCGTGCACGAGCTGTCCGGCGGGATGCGGCAGCGGGTGGCGCTTGCGCGGTCCCTCGCCCAGGAGCGGGACGTGCTGCTCATGGACGAGCCGTTCGCGGCGCTCGACGCGATCACGCGCGACCTGCTGCACGACGAGCTCGAGCGGATCTGGCTCGCGACCGGGCGCACCGTCGTGTTCATCACGCACAACGTCCGCGAGGCCGTCCGGCTCGGGCAGCGGGTTCTGCTGATGTCGAGCCGACCGGGCCGGATCGTGCGCGAGTGGACGGTCGAGGTGCACGGCCAGCGACGCATCGAGGCGCCCGAGGTCGCCGCGCTCGCCATGGAGATCACCGACCACCTCCGTCAGGAGATCCGCCGCCATGCCCTCTGAGACGACGCAGCCTTCCGAGACGACCACTGCACCCGCCCTCACCATGAACGACGTCCGCTCGCTCGAGGCCGGGCTCGACGCGCTGCAGACCGCCCCGGGCACGACGACCCGCCGGCGCAGCGTGTGGCCGGTGCTCGCCCCGCTGCTCGCGACCGCGCTCCTGATCGGGGCGTGGCAGCTGTTCGTGCTCGCGGGGATCAAGCCGACCTACATCGTCCCGAGCCCGCTGGACGTGCTGCACCAGGCCGTCGAGGCGTGGGGGCGCGGCGACATCCAGCAGGCGCTGGTCACCTCGCTCGAGCGCGGGATCGTGGGGTTCGCGGTCGCGGTCCTGGTGGCGACGCCGATCGGCATCCTGGTCGCCCGGGTCCGGTGGGTGCGGCTGTCGTTCGGGCCCATCATCACGGGCCTGCAGGTGCTGCCCTCGGTCGCCTGGGTGCCGGCGGCGATCCTGTGGTTCGGGCTGACGGACACGACCGCCTACTTCGTCATCCTCATGGGGGCCATCCCGTCGATCATCAACGGGCTGGTCGCGGGGGTGGACCAGGTACCGCCGCTGTTCCGGCGGGTCGGACAGGTGCTCGGCGCGAACCCGTGGGAGGCGGTGCGGCACATCATCCTGCCCGCGGCGCTGCCCGGGTACCTCGCCGGGCTCAAGCAGGGCTGGGCGTTCTCGTGGCGATCGCTGATGGCGGCGGAGATCATCGCCGTCGGCGGCAAGATCGGGTTCGGGCTCGGCTCGATGCTCCAGCAGGGCCGGGAGATCCAGGACATGTCCGTCGTGCTCGTGGCGATCCTGCTGATCCTCGCGGTGGGGATCGGCGTCGAGCTCCTCGTGTTCGCGCCGCTCGAGCGCCGGCTGCTGCGGCGGCGCGGGCTCGCCGCGGAGACGTCCCGATGACCGACGACGCCCCCGGGGCCGACCTCATGTACCCGCTCGCGCTGCGGGTCGCCGGACGGCGGGTCGTCGTCGTCGGTGGCGGGCCGGTCGCGGCGCGGCGCACCCGCGGCCTGGTCGAGGCCGGGGCCGACGTCCGCGTCGTCGCACCCGACGCCGTCGGTGAGATCACGCTGCTCGACGCGACCGGCGCGGTGAGGTGGGAGCGGCGCGAGTACCGCACCGGTGACCTCGACGGCGCCTGGCTCGTGCACACCGCCACCGGCCGGTCCGAGGTCGACGCCGCGGTGCAGGCCGACGCGGACGCCGACCGGATCTGGTGCGTCCGGGCCGCCGACGCCCGCGCGGCCAGCGCCTGGGTGCCCGCGGTGGCGCGCGTCGACGACGTCGTGGTGGCCGTCAACGCGGGGGGCGATCCGCGGCGCGCGGTGACCCTGCGCGACGCCGTCGCAGAACTGCTGCGCGGCGGCCGGCTGCCGTTGCGACGGCAGCGGACTGCCGCCGGAGCTGCCGTCGGTACCACCATCGGGAGCGCGGACCGGAGCGCGGCCGGTGCTCCGGGCGCCGTGACCGGCGCGATCGGCTCCGTGGCGCTGGTGGGCGGCGGGCCGGGCGATCCGGACCTGCTGACCGTGCGAGGGCGGCAGCTCCTGGCCGAGGCCGACGTCGTGGTGGTCGATCGCCTCGCGCCGCGCGCGGTGCTGACCGAGCTGTCGGCCGATGTCGTCGTCGTGGACGTGGGCAAGTCCCCCGGGCACCACGCCGTGCCCCAGCACCGGATCAACGCGCTGCTGGTCGAGCACGCGCTCGCCGGTCGCCGCGTGGTGCGGCTCAAGGGCGGCGACCCGTACGTGTTCGGCCGCGGGTCCGAGGAGGCCGCGGTGTGCCGGGAGGCCGGGGTGGCCGTCGAGATCGTGCCCGGGGTGACGAGCGCGGTCTCCGTGCCCGCCGCTGCGGGGATCCCGGTGACCCACCGCGGGATCTCGCGCGGGTTCACGGTCATCACCGGGCACGACGACGTCGGGGCCATCCCGGCGGCCGAGGACCACACCGTGGTGCTGCTGATGGGGGTGAGCACGCTCGCCCGCACCTGCCGCGCCCTGATGGCCGCGGGCCGACCGGGGCACACCCCGGTGGGGATCGTCGAGGACGGCTACGGACCGGGGCAGCGCGTGACGACCGGCACCCTGGCCACGATCGCGCAGCGGGCGGCGCAGGTCGGCGTCCAGTCGCCGGCCGTCACCGTGATCGGCGGCGTGGTGCGGTTGGCGCCGGCCTGGGCGCAGCAGGGCGGCGCCCCGGCGCCGCTCCCCGCCCTGACCACGGCGCGCTGAGCCCTCCCCTCCCCCTCAACGAAAGGCCCCGCATGACCTACGTGATCGCCCAGCCCTGCGTCGATGTGAAGGACAAGGGGTGCATCGAGGAGTGCCCCGTCGACTGCATCTACGAGGGCAAACGGTCGCTCTACATCCACCCCGACGAGTGCGTGGACTGTGGCGCGTGCGAGCCGGTCTGCCCGGTCGAGGCCATCTACTACGAGGACGACGTCCCCGAGCAGTGGAGCGAGTACTACACGGCGAACGTCGAGTTCTTCGACGACCTCGGCTCCCCCGGCGGCGCGGCCGCCACGGGTCCGATCCCGAAGGACCACCCGATCATCGCCACCCTCCCGCTGCAGGTCCGCGCCCCAGAAGCCCCCTGACCCGCCGAACGGGAGCGAAGAGGGCGCCGGGCAGGTCCCGGGTTTGTCGGGGTCGGCGGTTCTACGGTGAGCGCATGCCCGCTACCCGGTTCGCGATCAGCTACTCCCCTGTCTCCGAGATCGTCCTGAAGCTGGTGGGGATGGGGCCGGCGCGGTCCGGCGTGTGGGTGGACGCCGAGTCGGTGCGGGTGGCGATGGGCTGGGGATTCCAGGCCGAGTTCCCCCGCCGGTCGGTGCGCTCGATCGGACCGGGCACGATCTCCTGGTGGGACGGCCGGGGCTCCCACGGCTGGGGCGGGAACCGGATCGTGAACGGCTCGGCCGACGGACTAGTGCGCCTCGAGCTCGCCCCCGAGTCCCGAGCGACGATCATGGGGTTCGGGGTCCGCCTGCGCACGCTGCGGCTGAGCCTTGCGGACCCGACCGCACTGACGACGTTGCTGGCCCCGCCCACCCACTGAGCCCCGGCCCGCGCGGTCAGCCGAGGGCGACGAACACACCCTCGTCGGTCTGCGCGAACAGGTGACCGGCGCTGACCTCCAGCGACTGCATCGGGTGCGTGAGCGGAGCGTCCCACTGCAGGCGGCCGTCGGTGAGGTCCAACGCGCGCACGGTCGACGTCGCACTGCCGCTGGCACTGCCCAGGACCAGAAGGCTGCGGCCGTCGGTGGCGAGGTCGTACGGTCCGGACAGGCCGGTCCGGACCGTCCACAGCTCCTTGCCGCTCGCCCCGTCCAGTGCGCTGACGACGCCGTCGCCGACCGTGTAGACCGCGCCGTCCAGCACGAAGGCACCGTCGACGGCACCTGTGGCCGCGCCTTCGCGCTGCCAGCGACGCTCCCCTGTGCCCAGGTCCCACGCGGCCAGGCCCAACCCGGAGGTGAACAGCACTCCCGGCATCGAGCCGTCGTCGACGCCTGGCCACGGCGAGGACCCTTCCGGTGGTGTGATCCGTACGCCGGTGACGAGGTCGGTGAGGACGAGCCCCGACGCGTTCGACGCATACTCCGCGCGGAGCACGTGCCCACCCGCCTGGAACAACGACCATCCATCGTCGGTCGCGACCTCCCACTCGTCCACGAGCTCCCCCGTCGAGGAGAGCAGCCACGCCCGCGAGCCCGCCGACACGAGCAGGCCGTCACCGTCGGTCACGGCGTAGCCCGACTGCACGAGTTCGCCTGAGTCCGCCGGGTGATGGGACGTCCACACCGCCTCGCCCGTGCGGGGATCGAGGCGGGTGACGTCGGTCCCGCCCTCCCCGGCGGAGGTCCGGACCACGTCGGTGCCGAACGCGACGAGCCAGTCGTCGGGGGCTGCGGGCTGCTCCCGGAGCACGCGTCCGGTTCGCGGGTCGAGCACCGCGAGGTGCACCCGCGTCGGGCGGCGCCAGGTGGTTTCCCCGGGAGAGGAACCGGCGGCACCCTCCTCGACCGCATCCTCGACAGCGTCTACGACGACGCAGACCAGCACGGCCTGGCGAGGCCCCGCGACCGGGCCCGCCGCGGGCACGCACCGGGAGCCACCCGGCTGTCCGCCGAGCGGCATCGACCAGAGCTCCTCGCCGGTCCGCGCCTCGACTCCGCGCACCTGCGGGTCCGCGAACGCGACCATGTCGTACGTCGCCCCGACCAGGACGCCCCCCAGGTCGGAGATCGTCGGGAACGGGAAGTCCGCGGTCGTCCAGAGCTCGCGCACTCGACCGTCCAGCGGCGCCAGGATTCCGGGGACCCCGGCGAGGTCGGCCAGGCGCGCGGCGTCACGACGCGAGGCGACGACGCCCGCGGACACCAGCGCCAGGACGACGACGCCGGCCACGGGCCACCGCCACCGCCGAACGAACCGCCGGGCCCGCCCCGCATCGGCACCGTCGGACTCCGCAACGGGCGAGTCACCACCCTGGTCGTCACCGTCGCCGTCGTCGACCAGCACGACGTCCTGCAAGCCGGGGCGCGGCCTCACAGCAGGCGACGCGCGGCCGCCCAGCGGGTCAGCTCGTAACGCGAGGAGAGCTGCAGCTTGCGGAGCACCGCCGAGACGTGGGTCTCGACGGTCTTGATCGAGATGAACAGCTCCGAGGCGACCTCGCGGTAGCTGTAGCCGCGGGCGATCAGGCGCATGACCTCGCGCTCACGCGCCGAGAGCCGGTCGAGCTCGTCGTCGGCGATCGCGACGTCACCGGCGACGGTCCCGAACGAGTCGAGCACGAAGCCCGCGAGCCGCGGCGAGAAGACGGCGTCGCCACCGGCCACGCGCAGAACGGCGTCGGACAGGTCAGGCCCCGAGATCGCCTTGGTGACGTAGCCGCGAGCGCCCGCGCGGATCACCGCGACGACGTCCTCGGCGGCGTCGGACACCGACAGCGCGAGGAACCGGGTCGAGCCGAGCAGGTCGGCGCACGCCGTGATCACCTCGGCGCCGCCCCCACCGTTGCCGCCGGGCAGGTGCACGTCGAGCAGCACGACCGGCGGGGTGAGCGCGCGGACCCGGGCGATCGCCGAGTCGACGTCGTCCGCCTCCCCGACGACCCGGACCCGGGCGTCGAGCGAGGCCTTCACCCCGGTGCGGAACATCAGGTGGTCGTCGACCAGCACCACGTCCACCGGGCCGGTCCTGACCAGCGGCTCCTCGCTCATGCGTTCTGGCTCCCGTTCACGTTGCTGCTGCTCATGCCGTTGCTGCTTCCGTTGCTGCTGGGTCTGCCCTGCTCGCCGGGGGTGCGCACCGGGATGCGCAGGTGGACCTCGGTCCCGCGCTCGGGGCGGGAGGTGACCGTCGCGGTTCCGCCGCGACGGCGCACGCGCCCCATGATGGACTCCCGGACGCCGAACCGGTCGAGCGGGACGGCCTCGAGGTCGAAACCGTCGCCGCGGTCCCGCACGAAGACCTCGACCGCGTCGTCGGCCACCTCGAGGTACAGCGACACCGGCGGTCGACCGTGCTGGACGGCGTTCACCAGCGCCTCGCGGGTCGCCTGGAGCAAGGCCTCGGTATCCGCGTCCGGGACCCGGTCGCCGACGACGACCGCCTCGATCGCGACCGCGCGGCCGTCCTCGACCTCGCCGACGACGCCGCGCAGCTCGGCCGCGAGGGAGGTCCCCGGCTCGGAGCGGTCGTCGTACAACCACTCGCGCAGCTCACGCTCCTGGGCGCGGGCCATCCGTGACACCTCGTCCGGCTGGTCGGCCCGGGCCCGGATGAGGGCGAGGGTCTGCAGGACGGAGTCGTGCAGGTGCGCGGCGATGTCGGCGCGCTCCGCCTCCCGGGCGCGGGCGGCGCGCTCGTCACCGAGCTCGCGGACCAGCCGGAGCCACCACGGCGCGAGCACGATCACCGCACCGGCCAGCACCGCGAGCGCCGCGACCGCCGACCTCAGGAGGTCTTCGACCGGCGCGGCCTGCCCGACGAGGAGCAGCACCCCGATCCCGACGAGCGCGATCCCGCCCACCAGCCGCAGGACGCTCACCGGGGTGCGCCCGCCGGCCCGCGAGAGCCACCGCTCGCGCTGCACCCGGTCGAGCTGGCTCCAGCCGAGCGCCGTGCCCGCGAGCAGGATCAGCGTGGGCACGACCCAGGAGAGCTGGACGTCGACCCCGCGCCGGATCGCGATCAGCAGGCCCGCGCCCACCAGGAGGATCAACCCGATCCCGATGTCCGTGACCGGCACCGGCCGCCCCTCGGCGCGCAGCCGCGGTGCGAGCCGGGTCAGGGCCGCGGGCCGCTCCGCCTCGGCCGCGGCGACCGGGTCGCCGGTCGGCACCGTGACCCACAGGAAGACGTAGAGGACAAGGCCGGCTCCGTACGCGAAGGAACCCGCGACGACGAGCAGCCGCACCAGCCGCACCGGCAGGCCCAGGTGGGCAGCGAGCCCGGCGCAGACGCCGGCGACCCACCGACCGTTCGTCGGGCGGCGCAGCGGCAGCCGCACGGGGGGCGCCGCACGCAGGCCCTGCGCGGCCTCATTGGTCCAGGTCATGCCCCGATCGTCACACGTCTGGGGTGGGTCAGTGTCGATCCGGGTCACAACCAGGGGTCTGAGAGGTGAATATCAGGGTGCAGTCAGGGTGATGCCCGATGGTGAGCGGTGGGGCGTCGCGTCACGATTGAGCCATGGACTCGACCACGCCCGACCCCACACCGCAACCGGCCTCACCCCCACCTCCGGCCTCACCCGCCGGGTCGACGCCGCCGGCATCGCCGCCGCCCGGCTACTCGCCGCCGCCCGGCTACGCACCGCCGGCCGGCTACGCACCGCCGGCCGGGACAGCCCAGCAGGGCAAGCTGGACGGCATGTTCGACGCGATGCGTCGTCTCGGCATCGTCCGCACGCCGAACCGCTGGATCGGCGGGGTCGCGGGCGGCATCGCCCAGCGGCTCGGCATCGATCCGCTGCTCGTTCGCGCGATCTTCGGCATCAGCGTGCTCTTCGGTGGTGCCGGCCTGATCATCTACGGCCTGGCCTGGGCGCTGCTGCCCGAGGAGATCGACGGCCGGATCCACCTGCAGGAGACGCTCCGAGGGAAGTTCGACGTCGGCCTGCTCGGGGCGATCGCGCTCTTCGTCATCGGCCTCAGCCAAGGCAGCGGATGGTTCGGCTGGGGGAACGGCAACGGCTTCGGCTGGCTGAACGGGCTCCTGTGGTTCGCGGCCACGATCGCGGTGATCGCGATCGTCGTCGCCGCAGCGAACCAGCGTGGCGACCGACGGGCTCCCGTAGCCGCCGTCCCCGGCGCACCCGGTGCGGGCGCACCGAGCATTTACGAGTACCCCACGGCGGGTCCGACGCCGACGGCGCCGCCCGCAGCGAGCGGGTACGCAGCGAGCGGGTACGCAGCGGGTGGGTACGCCTCGGCTGGGCACCCTGCGGGCGGCTATCCCGCGGGTGGTCACGCACCGGCGAGCGCCTACACACCGAGTGCCGCTGCCCCCTCCGGGTACGCCGGGCCGGGCCGGTACTCCGGTCCGCCGACGGGGTACGCCGGTCCGCCGACCGGGTATGCCCCGCCGCCGGCACCGCCGCGGCCGGTCAAGCCCCGCACCTACGGACCGGGCGCGGCTGCGGTCGGCACCGTCGTGGGCCTGTCCCTGGTCTCCCTGGCGATCCTGCTCGTGGCCCAGCGAGAGGGAACCCTTGAGTGGTCCATCGGGCTCACCGCGGCAGGGATCGCCCTCGTCCTGGTGGGTGTCGGGATCATCGTCTCGGGCCTGCGCGGCCGTTCGAGCGGCACGCTCGGATTCCTGGGGATCGTCGGCATCGTGCTGGCCGTGCCCGCCGCGCTGCTGACCCCGATCACGTGGAACGGGCCGACCAGCGACCTCCGGGTGATCGTGGCCGACGGCGCCTGGACCCCGACGACGTCCGCCGACGCCACGGACGGGATGGCCGCCGCGGTCGGCGACCTCAACGTCGACCTCACCGAACTCCCGACCGGGGACACCACCATCGAGGTCCCGCTCAGCCTCGGGGCCGGCGACATGACCATCACGGTGCCGCCGGACACGGCGATCACCGCGAACATCAGCATCGCCGCCGGCGACATCAGCTGGGAGGTCGACCGGTCGCGGCAGATCTCCGGCATCACCGGCTCCCAGAGCTACGACTTCCAGAGCGCCGAGGTCACCAAGGGCGCGAACCCCGAGCTTGCGCTCACGATCGAGATGGGCGCGGGCCAGGTCCGCGTCGTGGAGGAGAACTCATGAGCACCGACCAGCCCCGCCCCGGGCAGCAATCCGAACCGGTGCGAGACGACGTGCAGGACACGGTCCCGTTGGACGCTCGGAACGTCATCGGACCGCCGGCCGACACGCAGCCGACGATCGAGCTGACCACGGCCGCGTCCGAGACGAAGCAGTTCCCGACGACGGAGCAGTACCCGACTACGGAGCAGCACCCGACGACGGAGTTCGTCCCGCCGCCGACGGCGCCACCGGCCACCCCCGCCGCTGCGGGGCCCGAACCCACCACCGCAGCCGAGCCCGCGGCGCCGGCGGGGTCCACGGCCCCCCGACGGCCCGCCCCCCGGGTCGCCACCGTCGTGTGGGGCCTGGTGATCGCCGTGATCGGAGCGGGCGTGCTCGCGGCGGCCGCCGGGTACGAGTTCGACGTCGAGCTGGCGTCCATCGCCCTGCTCGCCCTGGCCGGCATCGGTCTCGTGGTCGGTTCGATCGCGACCAGCGCCCGGCGGCACAGCCGCTAGCAAGCGGCCCGGCAGCAGAGCCGCTGACCAGCGGCCCGGCAGCACAGCCGCTGACCAGCGGCCCGGCAGCACAGCCGCTGACCAGCGGCCGGGCAGCAGAGCCGCTGATACGACGAAGCACCGCACCACCCAGCTGAGGACTGGGGGATGCGGTGCTTGGTCGTGCGCCCCGGCCGAGGCCGGGTGGTCGGTCGCGTGAGACTCAGGCCTGCGGGACGACCGGGGTGGAGACGACCGTGGTGGTCGAGGTGGAGCGCAGCGCGAAGCCGAGGATCGCGAACAGGACACCGAGGCCGATGACCAGGGCGGCGACGCCGTACGCGATGACCGAGGAGAACAGCGCCGTGCGCAGGAACGAACCGTTCATCACCGTGGTGCGGGCAGAGGCGAGCGCGACGACGCCCTCGTCCTCGGCGATCTCGGACTCGCTGGCACCGTCGGCGGCGAGCTCGGCCTTGAGGGCCTTGGCGTCGTCGCCGATCTGGGCGTAGGTGCGACCCTCGCTGGCGGCAAGCGCGTGGTGGTTGATCGCGTTCGCCTGGGCGAAGGCGGTGAACGGGCCGGCGACGGGCTTGCCGGCGAGCGAGCCGGGCTCGTCCTCGGTCACGGCAGAGACGACGATCTCCTCCGCCTTCAGCTGCGAGGTCACGGCACCCCAGGTGACGCCACCGGCGATGATCATGATGGCGCCGGCGATGATCGTGAGGAGCCCGATCAGCTTGACCGTGGGGTTGGTGGAGTTGGTCGTGGTCGTGGACATGTTCGGTGTTCCCTTCGAGGAACGAAGTGTCTCGAGGCCCGGCAAGCACCAGAGCCAGTGAGTGAGCGAAGGCTCACCTGAGTAATGGTCCTTGACCTTGCAAGTACTTGGGTAGGACGAAAGTCACAGTTCTGATGCGAATTCCGTCAGTCTTCTGGCCACTTTGTGGCCGCAATCGTTAATTCAGGACCAAAGTCCCGGCCCGAGAATACTCGGCCTCCGCCGCCGCCAGGACCCGGGCCCAGCCGAGCTCCGGGCACTCCTGCCGGTTCCGGAGCCGGATCTCCGCGAGCAGTGCCCGGTCTCGGGCGAGCCGGACCACGCCGTCGGCCATCCCGGCGTCGTCGGCCACGAGCAGGCCGTTGGTCCCGTCACCGATGAAGCTCGTGATCCCCGTCCCCAGGCGGGCCACCACCGCGAGCCCCGAGACGCGCGCCTCGAGCGCGGCGATCCCGAACGACTCGAGCTCGGCGGGGGCGAGGAAGACCTCGGTCTCCCGGTACACGGCGCGGACCTCGTCCCGGGTCAACCGGCCGCGCAGCCGCACCGTGTCGCTGAGCCCCCACCGCTCGATCCGATCGGTGACCTGCGCGAGCGCCGGGCCCGAGCCGATCAGGTCGAGGCGGAGCGCCCCGGGCTCGAGCCGACCGGCCGCCGCGGCGACGACCTCGATGAGCGGCACCGCGCGTTTGCGCGGGGCGAGCCGCATGGTCGCCACGAGCCGCAGCGGACCGTCGGCGTCGACCACCTCGCGGGCCGGATCCGGCGCCCACTCCTGGACGTCGAGCCCGTTCGGCACGACCGCGACCGGTCCGCCGAAGACGGCGGCCACCCGGGCCGCCGCCACGTCGCTGACCGCGCTGAGCGCGATCGGCCGGCGGTCCCATCGGGTGAGCCGCGCCCCGAGCCGCAGACCCCCGACGACGCCGTCGAGCATGCAGTGCCAGGTGATCGCCACGGGAAGGTGCTGGGCGAGGGCCGCCCGGGCGCCGTCGAACGCGAACGGCGAGAGCACCCCGGCGTGCACATGCACGACGTCGGGTCGCAGCGCGCGCAGGGTCGTGGTGATCAGTCGGTACTCGGCCGGGTTGACCGGGAGGTCGAACGGCAGGCGCGTCCCGAGCCGGTGCACGGCCACCCCGCGCTCGACGTCGACCACGCCGCCGCGCTCGCCCCCCTCGCCCAGGGTTGCGGTGAGCACGTGCACCTCGTGACCGGCCGCGGCCTGCCGCGTCGCCAGATCGCTGACCTGGGACTCGATGCCCCCGGTGCGGGGCGGGTACGTGTCGGAGACGTGGGCGATCAGCACGTGGTCAGGCTAACGCCGCCGTCCGGCAGCCTCGTCCGGCGCGTCAGGCGAGCTCGTCCAGGCGCCGCAGGATGAGGCCCTCGCGCAGCGCCCACGGGCAGGTCTCGAGCTCGCGGACGCCGAACACGCGCATCGCCTCCTCGGCCACGATGGCGCCGGCGACGATCTGCGCGGTCCGCTCGGGCGTGATCCCGGGCAGCGAGGTGCGTCCCTGCGCGCCGATCGCCGCGAGCCGCGGGACCCAGTCCGCCAGCTTCGACCGTCGCAGCCGCACCCGGTCGTCCGGACCGACGCCGTCGTGCGAGGAACCCGCGAGGCGCGCGAGCGAGCGGAAGGTCTTGCTCGTCCCGACGACGTGATCGGGCTTGTCGAGCTTGGCGAACCGGCGCGCGACGTCGGCGAGCACCTCGCGCGCGTGCTCGCGCAGGGCCGCCACCTGCGGGTCCGTCGGCGGATCGTCGACCAGGAAGCCGACGGTCATCCGCCCGGCTCCGAGCGGCACGGACACCGCCAGATCCGGGTACTCGTCGATCCCCGACGCGATCTCCAGCGATCCGCCGCCGATGTCCAGACCGAGGATCCGGCCCGCGGACCAGCCGTACCAGCGCCGCACCGCGAGGAACGTCAGCCGCGACTCGTCGATCCCGGTCAGCACACGCAGCGCGACGCCGGTCTCCCGCTCGATGTGGGCGAACACGGCCGCCCCGTTGGTCGCGTCCCGCAGCGCCGAGGTGGCGAACGGCAGCAGCTCGTCGACCTTCTCGGCGGTCGCGGCGGCCACGGCGGACGCGATGGCCGTGGTGAGACGCTCGACGCCGTCGTCGCTGATCGCGCCGTCCGGGGTGAGGAAGCGCATCATCCGGACCACGGTCTTGTGCGTCGAGCTCGGGACCGGGCGCGCACCCGGGTGCGCGTCGACCACGAGCAGGTGGACGGTGTTGGAACCGACGTCGAGCACCCCGAGGCGCACCGGCGTCACTCCCACTCGATGGTGCCCGGCGGCTTGCTCGTGATGTCGAGCACCACGCGGTTCACCTCGGGCACCTCGTTCGTGATCCGGGTCGAGATCACCGCGAGCACGTCGTACGGCACGCGGGTCCAGTCGGCGGTCATCGCGTCCTCGGAGCTGACCGGCCGCAGCACGATCGGGTGGCCGTAGGTGCGACCGTCGCCCTGGACACCGACCGAGCGCACGTCACCGAGCAGCACGACCGGGCACTGCCAGATCTCCCGGTCCAGGCCGGCCTTGGTCAGCTCCTCGCGGGCGATCGCATCCGCGGCCCGCAGGATCTCCAGGCGCTCGGCGGTGACCTCGCCGACGATCCGGATCCCGAGGCCGGGGCCGGGGAACGGCTGGCGCCAGACGATCGCCTCGGGCACGCCGAGCTCGAGGCCGACGGCGCGGACCTCGTCCTTGAACAGTGCCCGCAGCGGTTCGACCAGCGAGAACTGCAGGTCGTCGGGCAGGCCGCCGACGTTGTGGTGGCTCTTGATGTTCGCCGCGCCCTCGCCGCCGCCGGACTCGACGACGTCGGGGTACAGGGTGCCCTGGACGAGGAACTTCACGTCCTCGCCGGCCGACCCGGCGTCGCTGACGACCTCGCGCGCGGCCTGCTCGAACACCCGGATGAACTCCCGGCCGATGATCTTGCGCTTCGTCTCGGGGTCGCTCACGCCGGCGAGGGCGTCGAGGAACCGCTCACGCGCGTCGACCACCTTGAGGCGGACGCCGGTCGCGGCCACGAAGTCGGTCTCGACCTGCTCGGCCTCGCCGGACCGCAGCAGGCCGTGGTCGACGAACACGCAGGTGAGCTGGGAGCCGATCGCCTTCTGCACGAGCGCCGCGGCGACCGAGGAGTCGACCCCGCCGGAGAGCCCGCAGATCACGCGCGCCTCACCGACCTGGGCGCGGATCGCGGCGACCTGGTCGGCGATCACGCTGCCGGGGTTCCAGTCGGGGGCGAGCCCGGCGCCGTCGTACAGGAAGTTCTCCAGGGCGCGCTGGCCGAGCGGGGAGTGCTTCACCTCGGGGTGCCACTGCATGCCGTACAGGTGCCGCTCGGCGTCCTCGAAGGCCGCGACCGGCGAGCCGGGCGACATGGCGAGCACCGTGAACCCCTCTGGCGCCGTGTGCACCGCGTCCCCGTGGCTCATCCAGACCGTCTGCTGCGCGGGCGAGCCGGCGAGCAGGTCGCCCGACTCGGCGATCGCGACCGACGTGCCGCCGTACTCGCTGCGGCCGGTCTGCGCGACCGTGCCACCGAGCGCCTGGGCCATCGCCTGGAACCCGTAGCAGATGCCCAGGACGGGCACGCCGGCGTCGAACAGCGCCGGGTCGACCGACGGGGCGCCGTCGGCGTACACGCTCGACGGCCCGCCGGACAGGATGATGGCCGCCGGTTTCTTCGCCAGCAGCTGCTCGACGGTGGCGGTGTGGGGCACGACCTCGGAGTAGACGTTCGCCTCGCGCACGCGGCGCGCGATCAGCTGCGCGTACTGCGCCCCGAAGTCGACAACGAGGACGGGCCGCTGCGGCGGCTGCGTGGGGGTGGGGTTCACTGCTCCAGGGTAGTCGCCGGACCGAGGAGGAGTTCGGCGTCGGCGTGGACCCGGCGTTCGACGACGAACGACATCACCGGCACGACCCCGCCGAGCACCATCACGGTCAGGCGGCCGAAGCCCCAGCGCATCTTCGACCACAGGTCGAGCACGGTGACCAGGTACACGATGTAGACGAACCCGTGGAGCTGCGGGATCCACCCGATCCAGGCCAGGACGTCGGGTCCCACCTGCACGACGTACTTGAGCAGCATCTCCGCGCACAGGATCAGCAGCATCACACCGGTGACGTAGGCCAGCACGCGATAACGGCCGACGGCGGCCCGGGCCTTGTCCGGCTCGCGCACGCTGGTCTTGCGGGGGGCCGGGACGCTCTGACTGGGCATGCCCCCGATCATCCCCCATCCACCTGGGTAAATGGATCGTCAACTGTCACAGGTGCGACCTACCGTTAGGCCTCGTGCGCTCCCTCCCGCTCGTCGACCCTGGCTCGCCCCCGCTGACCTCGCCGCTCGCCTACCTCTGGTGGCAGGCGCGGGCCCAGTGGGGCATCCTGCTGGGCGCGATCGTCGTCGGAGTGGTCGGCAACGTGGCCGGCGCGTTCCTGCCGTACGTCATCGGGCGGATCGTCGACGACGGGCTGACCGACGGGGTGTCCCCCGCCCTGCTGACCGGCTGCCTCGTGCTGGCCGCCGTCGGCGCCGTCCAGGTCGTGTGCAACGTCGTCGGCCATCGGCTCGACATCCAGAACTGGCTGCGCGCCGCGTTCGCGTCCTCCCAGCTCATCGGGCACCACGTGACCCGCACCGGTGATGCCGTCACCGCCGAGCTGCCCACCGGCGAGGTGATCGCCACCGTCGCGTCCGACGCGCTCCGGCTCGGGGAGGTCTACGCGATCACCGCGCGGTTCGTCGGCGGGCTGGCGGCCTACGCCGCGATCGCCGTCGTGCTGGCCCGCACCTCGGCGACGCTGGGTGCGCTCGCCCTCGTCGGCCTGCCCGTGGTGGTCGGCGTGCTCGCCCTGCTGGTCAAGCCGCTGCAGGCTCGGCAGGCCGCCCAGCGCGAGGCCAGCGGACGCCTGACCACGCTCGGTGCCGACACCGTCTCCGGGCTGCGCATCCTGCGCGGCATCGGCGGCGAGGAGGTCTTCACCGAGCGGTACCGGGCGCAGTCCCAGGTGGTGCGGGGCGCGGGGGTCCGCGTCGCCCAGACCCAGTCGCTGCTCGACGCGTTGCAGACCCTGCTCCCCGGGGCGTTCCTCGTGTCGGTCGTCTGGGTCGGGGCGCACCTCGCGCTCGCGGGCGAGATCACGCCCGGCGAGCTCGTCGCGCTGTACGGGTTCGCGGCCTTCCTCACCCACCCGCTGTGGACCGCGACCGAGGCGATGCGCGTGGCGTCGCGGGCCTACATCGGCGCCGGCAAGATCATCAAGGTGCTCGCCGTGCCCGAGGCCGCCGCCGGTGAGCACCCGGTCGCCGCAGCCCCGGACCCGCGGGCCGAGCTCGTCGATCCCGCGAGCGGCCTGGTCGTGCGCGCGGGCACGTTCGTCGCCCTGGTCGGCGCCGACCCGGACGCCACCGCCCGCATCGCCACGCGGCTCGGCCGGTTCGACGTCGGGCCCGACTCGATGCCCGACGACGACGCCGACCGGGTGCGGTGGGGCGCAGCCCGGCTGTCCGAGCTGGCGCTGGCCGAGGTCCGCGCGCGCATCGTGGTCGCGGAGTCCACCCCGCACCTGTTCACCGGGGTGCTCGCGACCGAGCTCGACGTGCGCGGACGCGCCGACGAGGGCGACCTGCTCGGGGCGCTCGCCGTGGCCGACGCCGCCGACGTGCTCGACTCCGTGCCCGGCGGTCTCGCCGGCGCGATCGCGGAGCAGGGCCGCTCGCTGTCCGGCGGGCAGCGCCAGCGGGTCGCGCTGGCCCGGGCGCTGCTCACGGAGGCGGAGGTGCTCGTGCTGGTGGAGCCGACCAGCGCCGTCGACGCGCACACCGAGGCCCGCATCGCCGGGCGGCTGGCCGGCGCCCGCCGGGGACGGACCACCGTGGTGGTCACCGCGAGCCCGCTCGTGCTCGACGCCGTCGACGAGGTCGCGTTCGTCGAGGACGGCCGCGTGCGTGCCGTCGGCCGGCATCGGACGTTGATCGACGCCGACTCGGCGGCCGGGCGGGCCTACCGCGCGGTCGTCTCCCGCGCCGACGCCACCGACACCACCACCGACTCCATCGACTCCACCGACTCCCCGGAGGTGCCCCGTGCTGCTGCCCATCGCTGACGTTGCCGCCGTCCGCCGCCACACCGCGGTCCTGGTGCGCAGCCATCGGGGCACGCTGGCCGCCGTCGTCGGGCTGCACGCGCTCGCGGCGACCGCCGGGCTGGCGGGCCCGTGGCTCCTCGGCCGCCTGGTCGACGACGTCGCGGGCGGCACCACGGCCGGGGCGATCGACCGGGCCGTGATCCTGCTGCTCGTCGCCGTGCTCGTGCAGACCGTCCTGATCCGCTACGCGCAGCGCGGGGCCATGGTGCTCGGCGAGACCGTGTTCGCCCGGCTGCGCGAGGAGTTCATGACCACGGTGACGCGGCTGCCGCTGTCGACCGTGGAGCGGGCCGGCACCGGCGACCTGCTCGGGCGCACCACCAACGACATCGACCGCGTGCAGTACACGGTCCGGTTCGGGGTGCCCCGGATCCTGGTCACCACGACCACCATCGCGCTCACCGCCGTGGCGGCCGTCGCCACCGACGCGGTCGCGGCCCTCGCGCTGGTGACCGGGCTCCCGCTGCTCGTGGGGGTCACCCGCTGGTACCTGCACCGGGCCGCCCCCGCCTACCTGCGCGAGTCGGCCGCCTACGCGACCCTCAACGGCACGATCACCGAGTCCGTCGAGGGCGCGCGCACCGTCGATGCCCTCGGGCTGGGCGCGCACCGCCGCGCCCGCGTCGACAGCGACCTGGGCGAGGCGTTCGCGGCGGAGTCGGCCACGCTGCGGCTGCGGACCGTGCTGTTCCCGGGCGTCGACACGGCGTTCCTGCTCCCGGTGCTGGCGGTCCTCGTGTGGGGCGCGTACCTGATCTCGACGGGCCACGCGACGGTCGGCGCGATCACGACGATCACGCTCTACGCGGTCCAGGTGACCCGGCCCACGGGTGAGCTGATCTTCTGGCTCGACGAGATCCAGGTCGGTGCGACCTCGCTCGCGCGCATCATCGGCATCGCGGCGGTCCTCCCCGACCGCACCGCGAGCGCCGCCGAGCCGGTCGACGAGAACGTCGTCGGGCGCGGGATCCGGTACGCCTACCGGGAGGGTCACGACGTCCTGCACGGGATCGACCTCGACCTGCGGGTGGGCGAGCGGCTCGCCGTCGTCGGCCCGTCCGGGGCGGGAAAGTCGACGCTCGGTCGCATGCTCGCCGGCATCCATCCGCCCACCGGTGGCACGGTGACCGTCGGCGGCGTGCCGCTCGTCGACCTGCCGCTCGCCGACCTGCGCGGGCACGTCGCGCTCGTGACCCAGGAGCACCACGTGTTCGTGGGCACCATCGCCGAAAACCTGCGGCTCGCCCGTGCGGCGGCCGACGACGCCGACCTGGTCCGCGCCCTCGACGCCGTCGATGCCTGGGGCTGGGTCAGCGCCCTGCCGGACGGACTGACGACGGCGGTCGGCTCGGGCGGCGCGGTCCTCAGCCCGGCGCAGGCCCAGCAGCTCGCGCTCGCCCGGCTCGTGCTGCTCGACCCGCACACGCTCGTGCTCGACGAGGCGACGAGCCTGCTCGACCCGCGCGCGGCGCGCAACCTCGAACGCTCGCTGTCGGCGGTGCTCGCGGGGCGCACGGTGGTCGCCATCGCCCACCGGCTGCACACCGCGCACGACGCCGACCGGGTCGCCGTCGTCGAGAACGGCCGGATCAGCGAGATCGGCTCCCACGACGACCTCGTGGCCGCCGACGGCGACTACGCCGCCCTGTGGCGCTCCTGGCAGCAGGACTAGCCGGCCCCGCCCCCACGCGGGGTCGGGTCAGACCGGGCGCCGACGGCGGGCGTCGAGCAGGGTGTGCTCGATCGCTGCCGGCAGGCCGAAGGGAGGACGGCCGCTCACCGGGGTCGCGGCGGCGGGCGGCTGGTCGCGGAGCCACGACCAGGTGTCCCGGAGCGTGTCCACGATCGGGCGGCTGGCGAGCCCGGCCGCCCGGGCGCTCGTCGTGTCGACCTGCCAGAGGGTGCGGGCCGCGTCCCCTGCGCTCCAGAACGGCAGGTGGGTCCACTCCTCGACCCCCGCGGCCAGGAGCATGGCGTCGTCGAGCGGCACCCACGTGGCGGCCCTGTCGGCGTCGGCTCCGACCACCGTCCGGCAGGCCTCGAGCAGCCCGCCGTAGGTGGTCATCCCCGCATCCCCGGACGCGTTGACGGCCCCGGTGACCTGCCGGTGCGCGCCGTCGACGAGCCAGTCCGCGAGGTCGCGCACGTCGACGAACGCCACCGGCGCCTCGAGGTTCGACGCCGGGACGACGACGTCGCCGCCGCGCGCGATCCGGCGCAGCCACCAGCCGAGCCGACCGGTGGGGTCGCCGGGACCGACGATCAACCCGGACCGCGCGAGGAGGAGCCGGTCGCCGAACACCTCCGCGAGCGCACGCTCGCTCGCCGCCTTCATCGGGCCGTACCCGGCTGGCTCGGCCTCGGGGTCGGCCCCGGGCGCGGCGGCGAAGGTCGGGTCGCCGGTCCCCTGGATCGGTCCGGGCGGCCAGTCCCGGTAGGCGCTGATGCTGCTGACATAGGCGTAGTGCCCGACGTCGGCCAGGGCTGCGGCGGTCGTGCGCACCCCGGCGACGGAGTACCCCGCGGTGTCGACCACGGCGTCGAACGTCCGACCCGTGAGCGCGCGGTCGACGTCGGCCGGGTCGGCCCGGTCCGCGACGAGCGCGCGGACCCCCCGGAGGGCACCGTCCCGCGGCGACCCGGCCGGCGCGGTGCGCCCCCGCGTCAGGGTCGTGACCTCGTCCCCGCGCGCGAGCGCCGCCCGAACGACCGTGCCGCCGAGCCATCCCGTCCCACCGATCACGAGCAGCCGCATGCCGCGACCCTGCCCGGTCGAGCACCTGAGGTCCACCCGGTTCGCGCACAGCGTGGACGCCGGGAGCAGGTGGCGGAGCGGAAATGGTTCGCGGTTCGCACCGGGACGCGAGATCCTGGACACATGTTCGGACCGGTCACGCTGCGCGGCGACGTCGTGGTGCCCGAGGACGAGCTCTCGTGGCGGTTCTCGCGCTCGAGCGGCCCCGGCGGCCAGTCCGTGAACACCGCCGACTCGCGGGTCGAGCTGAGCTGGGACGTCAGCCGCACGGGGGTGCTGCCGCCCGAGCTGCGCGGCCGTGTCCTAGACCGGCTCGCCGGGCGCCTCGTGGGCGGCGTGCTCACGATCGCGGCATCGGAGTACCGCTCCCAGCTGCGCAACCGCGAAGCGGCCCTGGTCCGGTTCGTCGCCCTGCTCGACGGCGCGCTCGCCCCGCCGGGTCCGGTGCGCCGCGCCACCCGCCCGAGCCGGGGCTCACGCACCCGGCGGACGGCGTCCGAACGGCGGCACCGGGAGATCAAGGCCCAGCGCCGACGGCCACCCTCCGATTGAGGTGCCCGCGGCCGGAGGCGGGTCGAGCTACCGGGCTGCCGAGTCGTCGCGGTGCTGGTGCGTGACGTCGCCGTCGGGCTCGGCATCGGGCTCGTCGTCCGGCTCGTGAGCAGGCTCACCCAGCGCCTCGTCCTTGACCAGCCGCAGCCACAGGAACAGCGCGAACCCGCCGAAGATCCACCACTGGAGGGCGTAGGAGAGGTTCTGGAGGTTCCAGCGCCCTCCTTCCGTCCCGGCCAGCGTCGGCGGGTCGAGCGTGGCGAGCCCGCTCGGCTGGGCCGGTCGCGCATCGGCGAGCACGAGGTAGCCGGCGTAGATCGGGCCGCCCCAGGAGTTCACGAGCTCGGCCGAGCTGATCGCGTCGATCTGCCCAGCGAGCGATCCGCCGCTGCCCGGCGCCTCGGACGCCTGCAGGTATCCCGTGAGCTGCACCACACCGCCGGGGACGTCGAGCAGGTCGCCCGCGGCGGCGGGATCCGCCACCCAGCCCCGCACGACCGGGAGCACCGGGTCCGCACCGGCCCACCCGGCGCCGCCGTCGGCCCCGTCCACGCGCAGCGGCGTCAGGACGAGGTAGCCCAGGCGCCCGTCGTGCACGCGGTCGACGACGAGGAGCTGGCCAGCTGGCTCATAGGTCCCGGTGACCTCGACGCGGCGGCCGACCAGCGCGCCGCGGAACGACTGCTGGGGTGCCAGCACGTCGCCGATCGGGGCCGGCGCGGCCGCCTCCTGCGAGGTGACCGCGTCGTTGGCGTCGCCCCGGACCGCCGCTCGATCGAGCTGCCAGGCCCCCAGCCGCACGCACACCGCCGCCGCGCCGAGCAGCAGCACCAGCGCCACGAGCATGCGGGGACGCAGGGCAGCGCGCACGAGGGTCGTGGACTGGCGCGGGGACACCCCCGCACGGTACCCGGCGCAGCCGATCCGGCACCGCCCCGAACGGCGCAGGCTCGCACCACCGATATGGTTGCACCACGGGCACGCCTGAGAATAGGCGGCCTCAGGCAATGGCAGGACCAAAGTCCTGTGGCTGCACCCGGGCTCGCGCTGAGGCTGTCTTGGAGCCCGACGGACCGGTGACGCGCCCGCGTCACGGGTGGGCACGTCAGCACGGGAGACGGTTACATGCACACGCAGACGATCGCAGCGACGCCCGGTTCGGCCACCCCGTGGTCAGCCCGTCCCACCGAACCCCTCAGTGATGCCACCCTCGAGCTCGTCGATGGTTGGTGGCGCGCGGCGAACTACCTGTCGATCGGGCAGATCTACCTCCTCGACAACCCGCTCCTGCGCCGCCCGCTGAGCCGCGAGGACGTCAAGCCGCGCCTGGTGGGCCACTGGGGCACCACCCCGGGCCTCAACTTCCTCTACGCGCACCTCAACCGCGCGATCGTCGAGCGCTCGCAGCCCATGATCTACATCACCGGCCCCGGCCACGGCGGACCCGGCCTCGTGGCCAACGCGTACCTCGACGGCACGTACTCCGAGATCTACACGGACATCACCCAGGACGACGAGGGCCTGCACCGTCTGTTCCAGCAGTTCTCGTTCCCCGGCGGGATCCCCAGCCACGTCGCCCCCGAGACACCCGGCTCGATCCACGAGGGTGGCGAGCTCGGATACGCGCTCTCGCACGCCTACGGCGCGGCGTTCGACAACCCCGACCTGCTGGTCGCGTGCGTCGTCGGCGACGGCGAGGCCGAGACCGGGCCGCTGGCGACCAGCTGGCACTCGAACAAGTTCGTCAACCCGGCCCAGGACGGCGTCGTGCTGCCGATCCTGCACCTCAACGGGTACAAGATCGCCAACCCGACCGTGCTCGCCCGGATCCCCGAGGACGAGCTGCTCGACCTGATGCGCGGCTACGGGCACAAGCCGCACGCCTTCACCGGCGGGTTCGACGGCGAGGACCACGCGGCCGTGCACCGCCGCTTCGCCGAGCTGCTCGACGTCGTGCTCGACGAGATCGCCGAGATCAAGGCGAAGGCCGCCGCGGGCGACCTGACCCGGCCGAAGTGGCCGATGATCATCATGCGGACCCCCAAGGGCTGGACCTGCCCGCCCGTGATCGACGGCAAGCAGGTCGAGAACTCCTGGCGCTCGCACCAGGTCCCGCTGTCCAGCGCCCGCGACACCGAGGCGCACCTCAAGGTGCTGGAGGGCTGGCTCAAGTCCTACCGCGCCGACGAGCTCTTCGACGCGACCGGTCACCTCGTGGCCGAGCTGCAGGCCACCGCCCCGGTGGGCCACCTGCGCATGAGCGACAACCCGCACGCGAACGGCGGGCTCCTGCTGCACGACCTGCGCCTGCCCGACTTCCGCGACTTCGCCGTCGAGGTCCCGGTCCCGGGCGGGTCGATCTCCGAGGCCACCAAGGTCCTCGGCCAGTGGCTCACCGAGGTCATCCGGCTGAACCCGACGAACTTCCGCATCTTCGGCCCCGACGAGACCGCGTCCAACCGGCTCCAGTCCGTCTACGAGGTCACGGACAAGCAGTGGAACGCCGAGTACCTCACCACCGACGAGGGAGAGCACCTCGCCCGCGCCGGCCGGGTGATGGAGATGCTGTCCGAGCACCAGTGCCAGGGGTGGCTCGAGGGCTACCTGCTCACCGGGCGCCACGGCATGTTCAGCTGCTACGAGGCGTTCATCCACATCGTCGACTCGATGTTCAACCAGCACGCCAAGTGGCTGAAGGTCTCGCACGAGATCCCGTGGCGCCGCCCGATCGCGTCGCTCAACTACCTGCTGTCCAGCCACGTGTGGCGCCAGGACCACAACGGCTTCAGCCACCAGGACCCCGGCTTCATCGACCACGTGATCAACAAGAAGGCCGAGATCGTCCGGGTCTACCTGCCGCCGGACGCCAACACGCTCCTCGCGACGTACGACCACTGCCTGCGCAGCAAGGACTACGTCAACGTCGTCGTGGCCGGCAAGCAGCCGGCGCCGAACTTCCTCACCATGGACCAGGCGGTCGCGCACTGCGCGCGCGGCCTGGGCATCTGGGAGTGGGCCGGCACCGAGAAGTACCGCGAGGAGCCCGACGTCGTCCTCGGCTGCGCGGGTGACGTCCCGACGCTCGAGACGCTCGCCGCCGCCGACCTGCTGCGCCAGCACCTGCCCGACCTCACGGTGCGCGTCGTGAACGTGCTCGACCTGATGCGTCTGCAGGACGAGGCCGAGCACCCGCACGGCCTGTCCGACCGCGACTTCGACGCCCTGTTCACTCGGGACAAGCCGGTCGTCTTCGCCTACCACGGCTACCCGTGGCTCATCCACCGCCTGACCTACCGTCGGCACGGCCACGCCAACATCCACGTGCGGGGGTACAAGGAGGAAGGGACGACGACGACGCCGTTCGACATGGTCATGCTCAACGACCTGGACCGCTTCCACCTCGTCATGGATGTCATCGACCGCGTGCCGAACCTTGGCTCCCGTGCGGCGCGCCTGCGCCAGCGGATGGCGGATGCGCGCCTCGAAGCGCGCCAATACACCCGGGAACACGGTGAGGACATGCCCTCGATCGCCAATTGGGCATGGCCCGACGCCGGGAACTTGGCCACCGGGATCGGCGCTCCCCCGCGCGGATCCTCGGTGGTTGCTACAGGAGGAGACAACGAATGACCGAATCAGTACATCTCGCGGAACCCGAGGCTGCGGCCCCGCCCGCTGCCACAGCCGCAGCCCGCAGCATCTACATCACGTCCCCCGAGGGCGACACCGGCAAGTCCACGGTGGCTCTCGGGGTGCTCGACCACCTGACACGCAAGGCACAGCGAGTGGGGGTGTTCCGTCCGGTCGCCCGGTCGGGCGACGCTCGCGACTACGTCCTGGAGCTCCTCCTCGCCCACGACGGTGTCGATCTGGCCTATGAGCTGTGCGTCGGCGTCACCTACGAGCAGGTCCACGAAGACCCCGAGCAGGCGCTCGCCGACATCGTGGCCAAGTACCACGAGGTCGCGCGGCACTGCGACGTCGTCGTCGTCGTCGGCACGGACTACACCGACGTGGCCGGTCCGACCGAGCTGTACTACAACGCCCGGATCGCGGCCAACCTCGGCGCCCCGGTGCTGCTCGTGGTCAGCGGCGACGGCCGCAGCCCCGACGAGGTCCGCCAGGTGGTCGGCGTCGCGATCGGTGAGATGCGGACCCACCACGCCCAGGTGATCGGGATCGTCGCGAACCGCTGCGCGACCGCCGACCTCGCCCGGGTGCGTGCGGCCCTGTCCGGCCCGGCCCCGGTCTGGACGATCCCGGAGGAGCCGTTCCTGTTCGCGCCCACCGTCGGCGCCCTCATGACCGCCGTCGAAGGCCGCCTCGTGATCGGCGACGAGGAGCTGCTCAGTCGCGAGACCCTCGACGTCCAGGTCGGGGCCATGTCGTTCGAGCACCTGCTCGACCGGCTGTCCGACGGCGCCGTCGTCATCACCCCCGGCGACCGCTACGACATCCTGCTCGGGCTGCTCACGGCGCACGCCGCGAACGGCTTCCCGTCCCTTGCGGGCATCATCCTCAACGGCGGCTACTACCCGCCGGCGTCGGTGGCCCGCCTGGTCGAGAGCCTCGGCCAGCGGCTGCCGATCATCCGCACGGACCTCGGCACGTTCCGGACCGCGAGCGCCGCGGCGCTCACGCGTGGCCGGCTGTCGGCCGACTCCCAGCGCAAGATCGACACCGCCCTCGCGCTGTTCGAGAACCACGTCGACGGCGCGGCCCTCCTCAACGCGCTCGACGTCCCGCGCACCGAGGTCGTCACCCCCTTGATGTTCGAGTACAACCTGCTCGACCGCGCGCGTGCGGACCGTCGGCACATCGTGATGCCCGAGGGCGCGGACGACCGCATCCTGCGCGCCGCCAGCAGCCTGCTGCAGCGCCAGGTCGCCGACCTCACCCTGCTCGGCGACGAGGTGGCGATCCGTACCCGCGCCACCGAGCTCGGCCTCAACATCGACGAGGCGAAGATCATCGACCCGCGCTCGGGCGCCCTGCACGAGCAGTTCGCCAAGGCGTACACCGCGCTGCGCGCCCACAAGGGCATGACGCTCGAGCGGGCCCGCGAGATCGTGGCGTCGGTGTCGTACTTCGGCACGATGATGGTCGGCCTCGGGCTGGCCGACGGCATGGTGTCGGGCGCGATGCACACCACCGCGCACACCATCAAGCCGTCGTTCGAGATCATCAAGACGATCCCGGGCGTCTCGGTCGTGTCGAGCGTGTTCCTCATGTGCATGACGGACCGCGTGCTGGTCTACGGCGACTGCGCCGTGAACCCGGACCCGACCGCGGAGCAGCTGGCGGACATCGCCATCTCCTCGGCCGAGACCGCCGCGCAGTTCGGCATCGAGCCGCGCATCGCGATGCTGTCGTACTCGACCGGCGAGTCCGCCGGCGGGGCCGACGTCGACAAGGTCCGCACCGCGACCGAGCTCGTCCGCTCGCGCCGCCCGGACCTCATCATCGAGGGTCCGATCCAGTACGACGCCGCGGTCGACGCCTCCGTGGCGGCGACCAAGATGCCGGACTCGCTGGTCGCCGGCCGCGCCACCGTGTTCATCTTCCCGGACCTCAACACGGGGAACAACACCTACAAGGCCGTGCAGCGCTCGTCGGGCGCCATCGCGATCGGACCGATCCTGCAGGGCCTGCGCAAGCCGGTCAACGACCTCTCCCGAGGCGCGAACGTGCAGGACATCGTCAACACGGTCGCCTTCACGGCGATCCAGGCCCAGGCGCTCCGCGCGCAGTCCCAGCACACCTTGGAGCAGACCTCGTGAGCTCGCTAGTCCTCGTCATCAACTCGGGGTCCTCGTCGATCAAGTACCAGCTGGTCGACGCCGACTCCGGCGACGCGCTCGCCGGCGGCATCATCGAGCGCATCGGTCAGCCGATGGGCTCGATCAAGCACGACGGCCTCGACGGACGCACCAAGCTCGAGCAGCCGGTCGCCAACCACGAGGCCGGCCTCGCGACGATCCTCGAGCTGTTCGCGAGCCACGGCCCGCAGCTCGACGCCTCGAAGCTGACCGCCGTCGGGCACCGCGTCGTGCAGGGTGGAACCCAGTTCACGGGCCCCACCCTGATCGACGACGACGTGGAGAAGGCCATCGACGAGTGGTCCGCGCTCGCACCGCTGCACAACCCGCCGAACCTGGACGGGATCCGGGCCGCCCGGGCCGCCTTCCCCGGGGTGCCCCACGTCGCGGTGTTCGACACGTCGTTCCACACGACCCTCCCGGCCGCCGCGTACACGTACGCGATCGACCGCGAGGTCGCCAAGGCGCACTCGATCCGCCGGTACGGCTACCACGGCACGTCGCACCAGTACGTCTCGCGGACCACGGCCGAGCTGCTCGGCAAGGACCCGAGCGAGGTCAACGTCATCGTGCTGCACCTCGGCAACGGGGCGTCGGCCACGGCCGTGCGCGGCGGGATCTCCGTCGAGACCTCGATGGGGCTCACGCCGCTCGAGGGCCTCGTGATGGGCACCCGCTCGGGCGACCTCGACCCGGCGCTGATCCTCCACCTGGGCCGCGTCGCGGGCATGAGCCTCGACGAGCTCGACGCGATGCTCAACCGCACGTCCGGGATGCTCGGGCTGTCCGGCTTCTCGGACATGCGCGACGTGCACAGCGCGGTCGAGGCGGGCAACGAGGACGCCGTCACGGCGCTCGCGGTCTACTACCACCGGATCAAGGGCTACGTCGGCAACTACTACGCCCAGCTCGGGCACGTCGACGCGATCGTGTTCACGGCCGGGATCGGCGAGAAGGACGACATCGTCCGGCTCAACTCCCTGGCCGGCCTCGAGCGTCTCGGCATCGAGATCGACCCGGTCCGCAACGCGGTCCGCTCCGACGACGCCAGGATCATCTCGACGGATGCGTCCGAGGTCACGGTCTTCGTGGTCCCGACCAACGAAGAGCTCGAGATCGCCCGAGAGTCGGTGAACGTGGTCCGGGCCTGACCCTCACCACCAGCTCCACCACCCAGCCCCGCGAGCTCGCCAGAGCTCGCGGGGCTGGGTCATGTCCGGGCCCGGTGGCCCAGTCGCCGAGTGCGGGCATTCGGGTGTTGCGGAGGCCTCCCGAGCGACAGATCGACCGCACTCGGCGGACTCTGCCGGGCGGGCGGGTGGGGAGGGCGGGTGGGGGCTACGGCCGGCCTGTGGACTTCAGGAGGCGGAGGGCGCGGGTGAACAGCGCGGTCCACCGAGCGGCGGGGAGCTCGTAGAGGCGCCCCAGGCCGATCGCGCCGACACTGCGTCGGGCGCCTGAGGGTCCGCCGGGGAGCCACCCCGGCAGGCCGACCCGCAGCCCGTGCGCACCGCGCTGCACGGCGATCGTCTGGGCGTCGGTGACCTGCGCGATCCCCTCCGCGCCGTGCCGGGCGCCCAGACCCGAGCTCTTCCGGCCACCTTGGGGTGCGGCGATCGATCCCCAGGCCGCGGCGTAGCCGTCGTTCACGTTCACGGTGCCCGACTCGATGCGGGCGGCGATCGCCCGCCCGCGCGCCGCGGACCGTGTCCACACGCTCGCGTTCAGGCCGTACTCGGTGTCGTTCATAGCGGCGACCGCCTCGTCGTCGGACGCCACGCGGTAGACCGACACGACCGGGCCGAAGGTCTCCTCGCGGTACGCCAGGGCGTCGGCGGGGACCCCGTCGAGCACCGTCGGCGCGTAGAACAGCGGTCCCAGGTCGGCACGACGCACCCCGCCGGCGAGCACCCGGGCGCCGCGCGCGACCGCGTCGTCGACGTGCGCGGTGACCTTGGCCAGCTGCGCGATCGTCGTGAGCGAGCCGACATCGGCGGTGTAGGCCAGGTCGCCGCCCAGCGCCAGGGCGCGGACGCGGTGCAGGAACGCCGCGAGGAACTCGTCGGCGACGTCCTCGTGCACGTACAGCCGCTCGACCGAGACGCACAGCTGGCCCGCACCGGCGAAGCACGACCGGGCCGCGCCCTCCGCCGCGACGTCGATGTCCACGTCCTCGGTCACGTACATCGGGTTCTTGCCGCCGAGCTCGAGGCTCGCGCCGATCAGGCGCCCGCCGGCACGCGCCGCGACGACGCGCCCGACCGCGGTGGACCCGGTGAAGCAGACGTGGTCGACGGCGTCCACCACCGCGGCCCCGACCTCGGCCCCGTTCCCGACGACGACCTGGAGCAGGCCGGCCGGCAGCCCGGCGGCCTCGAGCTGCTCGACGCCCCACAGGGCCGTCAGGGCCGTCTGCGTGTCGGGCTTGAGCAGGACGGCGTTGCCCGCGACCAGCGCCGGCAGCACGTCGCCGAGCGACAGGGCGAGCGGGTAGTTCCACGGCGAGATGACGCCGACGACGCCGACCGGGTGCCGCAGCACGGTGACCCCCGTGAGCAACGGCACGAGACCGGGGACCCGGCGCGGAGCCAGGTAGGCCACGGCGCGCCGACCGAAGTGGCGCGCGATCAGCGCGACGTCGGCGACCTCCTCGAAGGCCCCCGCCCGCGACTTGCCGGACTCGAGCTGGATCAGGTCGAGCACGTCCGACTGGTTCGCCAGGACGAGGTCGTGCAGGCGCAGCAGCACCGCCGCACGCTCGGCGACCGGGGTGAGGGCCCACGGGCGCTGGGCCGCGCGGGCCAGGCCGGCCGCACGCGCGACGTCGTCGGGCGTCGAGAGCGGCACCGCGGCGAGCGGTCCGCCCGTGAACGGCGCGAACGTCGTCACGGTCCCGGTCCCGGGCGAGACCGCGATCCGGGCCAGGAGCCCGCGGACGTCGTCGGGCTCGAGCATGTAGGTCGCCCGCGGGTCGGTCTCCGGATCGATCAGCTGGTGCGCGTGCGGGTCGGATGCCATGCCCGCCAGGCTAGTGCGGCGGGTGCGCCCGGTGGGGCTGGCGCGGCTGGTCGGATCAGTGCGGCTGGTAGGGCGAGACGACGACCTCGACGCGCTGGAACTCCTTGACGTCGGAGTAGCCGGTCGTGGCGAGCGCCCGCTTGAGGGCGCCCATGAGGTTGAGGGTCCCGTCGGCCTGGCGGCCCGGGCCGAAGAGGATCTCCTCGAGCGAGCCGGCAGAGCCGACCTCGACCCGCTCGCCGCGCGGGAGCTCGGGGTGGTGCGCCTCGGAGCCCCAGTGCCAGCCGCGGCCCGGTGCCTCGGTGGCGCGCGCCAGGGCGGCCCCCAGCATCACGGCGTCGGCGCCGCACGCGACGGCCTTGACCAGGTCGCCGGAGCGCCCGACGCCGCCGTCGGCGATCACGTGCACGTACCGGCCGCCGGACTCGTCGAGGTAGTCGCGGCGCGCGGCGGCGACGTCGGCCACCGCGGTCGCCATCGGCGCGTGGATGCCGAGCGAGACCCGGGTCGTGTGCGCGGCGCCGCCGCCGAAGCCCACGAGCACCCCGGCCGCACCGGTGCGCATCAGGTGCAGCGCGGCGGTGTAGGTCGAGGCCCCGCCGACGATGACCGGCACGTCGAGCTGGTAGATGAAGCGCTTGAGGTTGAGCGGCTCGGCGCGGCTCGAGACGTGCTCGGCCGAGACGGTGGTGCCACGGATGACGAACAGGTCGACGCCGGCGTCGACCACCGTCTGGGAGAACTCCTGGGTGCGCTGCGGCGACAGGGCGCCGGCGACCGTGACGCCCGCGGCGCGGATCTCCTTGAGGCGCTGGGTGATCAGCTCGGCCCGGATCGGCGCCGCGTACAGCTCCTGCATGCGGGCGATCGAGCGCTGGGCGTCGAGCTGCGCGATCTCGGCGAGCAGCGGCTCGGGGTCGTCGTACCGCGTCCACAGGCCCTCGAGGTCGAGCACGCCGAGGCCACCGAGGTGACCCAGGGCGACCGCGGTCGCCGGGCTCATCACGGAGTCCATGGGCGCGGCCATCACCGGCAGGTCGAAGTGGTACGCGTCGATCTGCCACCCGACCGAGACGTCCTCCGGATCGCGCGTGCGCCGCGAGGGCACCACGGCGACGTCGTCGAAGGAGTAGGCGCGCCGTCCGCGCTTGCCACGACCGATCTCGATCTCGTTGCTCACGCCCCCAGGTTACCGGGGGTTCGACGAGGGCTCGGCGCCGGTGCCGCGAGGCGGTCGCTCCAGCGCGACGGTGCGCGTGGGTCGCGGGGCGCAACGGTGCGCGTCGGTCGCGGCTCGTGTGGGTGGTCGGTGGCAGGCTGCGAGCCAACCGCAGGGAGAACACGATGAACTGGATCGACGGGCCGCTGCTCGGCTTCGACACCGAGACGACCGGGATCGACGTCGATTCCGACCGGATCGTCACCGCCGCCCTCGTCCGGCGGGACGCGTTCGGCACGCACGTGCGGACCTGGCTCATCGACCCGGGTGTGGACATCCCCGCGGGCGCCACGGCCATCCACGGCATCACGACCGAGCAGGCCCGCGCCCACGGCGAACCGGCCGCCCTCGCGCTCGAGGAGATCGCCGTCGTGCTCGCGGAGTCGATCGCCGCCGGGATCCCGGTGGTGGCCTTCAACGCCTCGTTCGACCTGTGCATCCTCGCGGCCGACCTGCGCCGCCACGGGCTGGCGACCCTGGCCGAGCGCCTCGGCGGCGACGTCGTCCCCGTGATCGACCCGCTCGTGCTGGACCGCGCCGAAGACCAGTACCGGTCCGGCAAGCGCAAGCTCGTCGACCTGTGCGGCCTGTACCAGATCGCCGACGGCGGGCGGCTGCACACCGCCGAGGTCGACGTCATCGCGACGCTCGACGTGCTGGCCGCCATCGTCGACCGCTACCCGCACCTCGGCGCCCTCGAGCTGCCCCGGCTGCACGCCTACCAGGTGACCGCCCACCGCGCCTGGGCGGAAGGGTTCAACGCCTGGCGCACGCGCAAGGGGCTGACCGGTCCGGGAGCCGAGCTCACGTGGCCCGTCCGCGTCCCCGCACCGCCGGTCGCCCCGCCGGTCGCCCAACCGGTCTGACCGGGCGCCAGCGGGAACCGGGCCTCAGCGGCTCGCGTAGTTCGGCGCCTCGATCGTCATCTGGATGTCGTGCGGGTGCGACTCCTTGAGCCCGGCCGGCGTGATGCGGATGAACTGCCCGCGCTCCTGCAGCTCCGCGATGGTCCGCGCGCCGACGTAGAACATCGACTGGTGCAGGCCGCCGACCAGCTGGTGGGCCACGAAGCGCAGCGGCCCCCGGAAGGGCACCTGGCCCTCGATGCCCTCGGGCACGATCTTCTCGTCGCTGACCACGTCGGCCTGGAAGTACCGGTCCTTCGAGTACGACACCCGGCCCCGGGACGCCATCGCTCCGAGCGAGCCCATGCCGCGGTAGTGCTTGTACTGCTTGCCGTTCACGAACACCAGGTCGCCCGGGCTCTCCTCGCAACCCGCGAGCAGCGAGCCGAGCATCACGGTGTCGGCGCCGGCGACGAGCGCCTTGGCGATGTCGCCGGAGTACTGCAGCCCGCCGTCGCCGATCAGCGGCACGCCCGCCGGTTTGGTCGCCTTGGACGCTTCGTAGATCGCGGTGATCTGCGGCACGCCGACGCCGGCGACCACGCGCGTGGTGCAGATCGAGCCGGGCCCCACGCCCACCTTGACGCCGTCGACGCCCGCGTCGACGAGCGCCTGGGCGCCCGCCCGGGTGGCGACGTTCCCGCCGATCACCTCGACGCCGCGCGCCGCGGGATCGGTCTTGAGCCGGTGGATCATCTCGAGCATCGCCTGGGCGTGCCCGTGCGCGGTGTCGACCACGATGATGTCGACCCCGGAGTCGACCAGCGCGATCGCGCGCTCCCAGGCGTCGCCGAAGAAGCCGACCCCGGCCGCCACCCGCAAACGACCCTCGTCGTCCTTGGTCGCGTCGGGGTACTGCTCGGTCTTGACAAAGTCCTTCACCGTGATCAGACCCGAGAGCCGACCGGCCGGGTCGACCAGCGGGAGCTTCTCGATCTTGTGCTTGGCGAGCAGCGCGGCGGCCTCGTCCCGCGAGCAGCCGACCGGTGCCGTGATGAGCGGCATGGGGGTCATGGCCTCGCGCACGCGGCGGTGGGCGAAGTCCGACTGCGGGACGAAGCGCAGGTCGCGGTTCGTGATGATGCCGAGCAGGACGCGGTTCTCGTCGATCACGGGCAGGCCGGAGACGCGGTACTTGCTGCACAGCGCGTCAAGCTCGGCGAGCGAGGCATCCGGCCCCACAGTGACCGGATCGGTGATCATGCCGGACTCGGAGCGCTTGACCAGGTCCACCTGGTGCGCCTGGTCCTCGATCGACAGGTTGCGGTGCAGCACGCCGATACCGCCCTGGCGGGCCATCGCGATCGCCATGCGCGCCTCGGTGACGGTGTCCATCGCCGCGGAGGAGAGCGGGACGGCCACCGAGATCTTGCGGGTGAGCCGCGAGGTGGTGTCCACCTCGGACGGGACGACGTCGCTCTCCCCGGGCAGGAGCAGCACGTCGTCATAGGTCAGGCCGATGAGGCCGAACGGGTCGCGGGGAACAGCGGATCCAGGAGTGCCGAGCTCGGTCATCGGCTGATTCTACGTCGATGCGATGACGAGCGATCCGGGTCAGAGAATCAGGCCCCGACGCAGGCCGATCGCCACGGCCTGGGCACGGTCGGACGCACTCAGCTTGCGGAACAGCCGACGCGCATGGGTCTTCACCGTGTCCTCGGAGAGGTACAGGTCGGCACCGATCTGCGCGTTGGACCGGCCGTGGCTCATCCCCGAGAGGACCTCGAGCTCCCGCTTGGTGAGCTCGGGCACCGCGACGCCGTCGGTGAGGACCCGACGGAGGGGATCGTTCGGTCCGGGGACGTCCGCGCGGACCGTGCGCGCCAGCGCCTGCGGAGACAGGGGGGTCGAGAGCACGTGGGCGGCGACGGCGGCGAGCTCGGCCCGGCCGACGTCGGGCGCGAGGAACCCGCGGGCACCGAGGGTGATCGCACGATCGAGCGCGATCTCGTCCCCCGGCTGGGCGAGCATCACGATGACCGCACCGACGTTCATCAGGCGCAGACGACGGATGGCCTCGACCGGCCCGGTGCCCGGCAGGTGCGCGTCGAGCAGCACGATCGTGGGCGGCTGGCGGCGCGCGAGGACGAGGAGCTCCTCGCCCGAGGCAGCGAAGCGCGCCGGTGCGAGCGCGGTGATCCCCTGTGCAGCCGAGACCAGACGCTCGCGCACGACCGGTGAGCCGTGGCACACAACTATGCCCGTCACTACAACCCACCTTCCCTCGCATACCGCTGACACCGCGCGCGATCGCAGGCGGCGGCAATGCTGTCGAAGACCTCTATCGGCCCGCCCGTCGCGAACTTGAGGTCCGACCGTCGGCGAACCGGTACAGCTCGCGCAGGAATCAGGGCAAACCTGCTCTAGTCCACCACGCCGTCACCCGATGGCCGCGAGCGGCCGTCACCCGGTGGCCGCGAGGACCTCGTTCAGCACCCCGGGGAGAGTGTGGACGCGGTGCACCGAGCGGCCCTCCGGGAGCGCGGGTGCGGGCAGCCACTCGGTCAGGCCGACGACGAGCGGCAGCTCCGGGTCGGCCGCGTGGAGGTCGGCCACCACGGAGAGATCCGGGGCGGGCAGCTCGCTGAGCAGGGCGACGACCCGCGGGTGAGCCATCGTGACGAGCTCGAGCACGCGGCGGGGTTCCATCGGTCCGGTGACCACCCGGGCATCGACGCCGCGATCGGTGAGGGCGCAGGCGAGCGCGTGCAGCACGATCGGGCGGCGTTCGTGCGGCGCACCGAGCAGCAGCACGAGGCGCTGCCCGATGGCGAGCAGGTCGCGGGCCGGTGCGGTCCGATCCCGGAGCACCGCGAGCGCCGCGGAGTCGAGCACCCACTCGGGATACTCACCGGCCCGGGCCAGGACGGTCCGCTCGGCCAGGCTGGCCCGAGCCGGCTCGACCAGGTCCGTCCACCAGGGGACGACGTCGGCGAGCATCGCGGCGAGCAGCCGACGGCACGCCGGTCCGTCCTGGTGCAGCGCTGCGTCGATGAGCATCGTGGGGACGAGCATCGTGGGCGAGGTGATCACGGGTCCTGCCAGCACCGCGGCCGTTGCGGGGACTGCTGCGGGGACCGCTGCGGGCACGGACTCCCCCGCCAGGGCCGACCGGGCCGCGTCGGCGGGCGCGACTCCCCCGAGGGTGAGGCGGCGCATCACCACCAGGCGGGCGACGTCGTCCGCGGTGTAGCGGCGGTGGGAGCCCGCCACGTGCACGGTCGGACCCAGCCCGTACCGCCGGTCCCAGGTCCGCAGGGTGGCAGGGGCGACGCCGAGCCGACGCGCGACCACCGCCACGGCGAGGGCTGGCGCTTCACCTCGATCCTGCGGACGGGACTGAGCAGCGCTCATCTCTTGATTGTCCTGACCTGGGCAGGGGCCTGCCACTGGGCGGATGGCATCGAAAGCGCCTGCGGGCTGGTTGCACCACGGCGTACGTTTGTCATGAAATGTCCAAGGCGATCAGGGTCTTGAACAACTTTTGGAGCGGTTGTAGCGTCTTGATGCACCAGTAACCGCCCGTTGCTTCACCACCACGCACGCAGGAGTGCTCGGCCAGGAGTCGTCGTACGCCGGCCGGCACCCGAGTCGAGGAGGACCCCGTGACTGAGATCTCCCGTTTGCCGGGGCCGGTGCTGGACCTGTGGGAATGGCAGTTCGAAGGGGCCTGCCGCGACGTCGAGGAGACGTTGTTCTTCCACCCGGAGGGTGAGCGCGGGTCCGCACGGCGAAGGCGGGCCGAGGCGGCCAAGGCGGTCTGCGCGACCTGCCCCGTGATCAAGGAGTGCCGCGAGCAGTCCCTCAAGGTCCGCGAGCCGTACGGCGTCTGGGGTGGACTCTCGGAGGACGAGCGCGCGGCGATCCTCGCCCATCCGGTGAAACGCGCGATCTGAGACCGCGCACGACCCGAACGACGAACGCCCCCGCCCCCGGTTCTCACCGGGGGCGGGGGCGAACGCGTGAAGAGGTGCTACTTGACGACGATCGCGAGGATGTCGCGAGCGGAGAGGATGAGGTACTCCTCGCCGTCGTACTTGACCTCGGTGCCGCCGTACTTGCTGTAGATGACCTTGTCGCCGACGGCTACGTCCAGGGGGACGCGGTTGCCGTTGTCGTCGACACGGCCGGGACCGACTGCCAAGACCTCGCCCTCCTGGGGCTTCTCCTTGGCGCTGTCCGGGATGACCAGGCCGGAGGCCGTCGTCTGCTCTGCCTCGAGCGTCTTGACGACAATCCGGTCCTCGAGCGGCTTGATGGAGACCGACACTGCGGACCTCCCCTTCGCTTGTGAGATGTGAATGTCTGTTGACGCACCGTCAGAGGTTCGCCCGTCATCGCGGGAGCCGGCCGAACGTAGGCGGTGCGATGGCAACCTCAGATCGAGAGTGCCACCACTCACTCTAGGAACCCATTAGCACTCGGTCAAGGTGAGTGCCAGCCTTCCCCCGGCGTCGGGCTGCCCGTGGCAGGATCGCGCCATGGATGCCGCGGGTCTTGCCAAGCTGCTCAGCCAGGACGGTTGGGCCCTGCTCAATGCCCTGCCGCCGTATGACGAGACCCACGCGATGGCCCTCTCCGACCGTCTGCGTCGGGAGGGGATCGACCCTGAGCTCACCGCCGCGGCCCTCACCCAGTCGCGCCTGCGCGCGAAGGCGCACGCCAAGTTCGACCAGTTCGCCGACGGGATGCTGTTCACCCCGGCCGGCCTCGAGCAGGCGACCCGGCTGACCGTGGCCGCGCACCACGCGCGCCGGTACGTCGCGGCCGGCGTCACGAAGGTGGCGGACCTCACCTGCGGCATCGGCGCCGACTCGATGGCGTTCGCCGGCGTGGGGCTGTCGGTGCTCGCTGCCGACACCGACGAGCTCACCGCCGCGCTGGCGACCGTGAACCTGCGCCACTTCCCGGAGGCCGACATCCGGCACACCGACGGGCTCGCGCTCGACTTCGAGGCGGAGGGCGTCGACGGGCTGTACGCCGACCCCGCCCGCCGGGCGTCGTCGGGCAAGCGGCTGTTCGACCCGGGGGCGTACTCCCCGCCGCTCGACGCCGTGCTCGCGCTGCGTGCGCGGGTGCCCGCGCTCGGGGTCAAGATCGGCCCGGGCGTCCCGCACACCGCTCTGCCGCCCGAGGCGGAGACCCAGTGGGTGTCGGTCGACGGCGACGTCGTCGAGGCCGGCCTGTGGTTCGGGCCGCTCGCCCCGGACGGCCCGGGGCGGACCGCCCTGGTGCTGCGCGGTCAGTCCGCCCGGGTCGTGCGCGACGAGTTCGGGGGCGAGGCGCCCGACGTCGGCCCGGTGGGCGCCTACCTGTACGAGCCGGACGGCGCCGTCATCCGGGCCGGGCTGGTCGCCCAGATCGCGCTCGAGGTGTCCGGCCGGCTCGTGGACAGCACGATCGCGTATGTCACGTCTGACACCCTGCACGCCAGCGACGCGGCCACGGGCTACCGCGTGCTCGACACCCTGCCGTTCGGCCTCAAGCGCCTGCGCGCGTACCTGCGCGAGCGCGACGTGGGCCGGCTGACGATCAAGAAGCGCGGGACGGCCGTGCTGCCCGAGCAGCTGCGCAAGCAGCTCGACCTGCGCGGCAGCCAGGAGGCGACCATCGTGCTCACGCGCATCGCCGGCGCCCAGCACATCATCGTCGTGGAGCGACTCGCATGAAGATCCCGTTCGCGCACTCGGGCCGGTCGAGCGTGGGCCTCGAGTGGGAGCTCGCCCTCGTGGACAAGGACTCGGGTGACCTGCGCCAGGTCGCCCAGACGATCCTCGACGCCACCCGGCCCGCGCACGGCGGGGAGCACCCGAACATCCGTCAGGAGCTCCTGCTCAACACGATCGAGGTCGTCTCGGGCGTGTGCGAGACCGTCGGCGAGGCCGGCCGCGACCTCCAGCGCGCCATCGACGAGGTGCGCACGATCACCGACCCGCTCCGCGTCGAGCTGATGAGCGCCGGGACGCACCCGTTCGCGCGGTGGGCGCAGCAGAAGGTCACCGACAAGCAGCGCTACGCCACCCTGATCGACCGGACCCAGTGGTGGGGCCGGCAGATGCTCATCTACGGGGTGCACGTCCACGTCGGCATCGAGGACCGGGACAAGGTCCTGCCGATCCAGCGCGCGATGCTCACCTACTTCGCCCACCTGCAGTCGCTGTCGGCGTCGAGCCCGTTCTGGGGCGGCAAGGACACCGGCTATGCGTCGAACCGCGCCCTGATGTTCCAGCAGCTGCCGACGGCGGGTCTGCCGTTCCAGTTCGAGCGCTGGGAGCAGCTCGAGGGCTACGTCGCCGACATGGTGCACACCGGCGTGATCGACCGGTTCGACGAGGTCCGCTGGGACGTGCGTCCCGCGCCCCGGTTCGGCACGCTCGAGATGCGCATCTGCGACGGCGCTTCGAACCTCGCCGAGGTCACGGCCCTGGCTGCGGTCACGCACTGCCTGGTCGAGCACTTCTCGACGATGCTCGACCAGGGCCGCGAGCTGCCCACGATGCCGCCGTGGTTCGTGCAGGAGAACAAGTGGCGCTCGGCGCGGTACGGGATGGACGCCATCATCATCCTCGACGCCGCCGGCAACGAGGAGCTCGTGACGGACGCGGTCGCGCGGCTGCTCGTCGAGCTGCAGCCGGTCGCGGAGCGGCTGGGTTGCAGCGCGGAGCTCGACGCCGTGCGGGTCATCCTGCGGCGCGGCGCGTCGTACCAACGTCAGCGGGCCGTCGCGCGGCACCACGCGGGCGAGCTGGACGCCGTCGTCGCCTCGCTGGTGGCCGAGATGCGGGCCGGCCGGCCGTTGTGAGCGTGCCGACCGGCTAGACCGTCACCCGGATCAACGGCATGGACGAGTCGACCGGCAGGTCGAGCCGCGACGGGGCGACCCCGCGGCTGAGCGCCGCAGACCCGAGAGCCGCGATCATGGCGCCGTTGTCGGTGCAGAACCGGATCGGCGGGATCCGCAGCTCGATGCCCGCCTCCGCGCAGCGCACCGCGGCCAGGTCGCGCAGCTGGGAGTTGGCGGAGAACCCACCGCCGATCACGAGCGTGCTGACCCCATGGCGCCGGCACGCGGCGATGGTCTTGGCCGTGAGCACGTCGGCCACAGCGGCCGCGAACGACGCGGCGACGTCGGCCACCGGGATCTCTTGGCCGGCGTCCGTCCGGGTCTCGACCCAGCGCGCGACGGCCGTCTTGAGGCCCGAGAACGAGAAGTCGTAGGCGTGCTCGGCCTGGTCCTTGGCGGCGGTCAGACCGCGCGGGAACCGGATCGCGGTCGGGTCGCCCTCGCGAGCCAGCCGATCGATGTGCGGACCACCGGGATAGGGCAGCCCGAGCAGGCGACCGACCTTGTCGAAGGCCTCCCCCGCCGCGTCGTCGAGCGTCGAGCCGAGCTCGGTCACGCCCGTGACGATGTCGTCGACCAGCAGCAGCGACGAGTGCCCGCCCGAGACCACGAGCGCCATCACCTGGTCGGGGAACGACCCGTGCACCAGCTCGTCGACGGCGGCATGGCCGATCACGTGGTTCACGCCGTACAGCGGGACCCCGAGGCCGATCGAGAGCGCCTTCGCGGCGGCCGCACCGATCGTGAGCGGCCCGACCAGCCCCGGCCCCGCGGTGACGGCGATCGCGTCGACCTGACCGAGGTCGACGTCGGCGCCCTCGAGCGCGCGCCGGATCGTGGGCACCATCGCCTCGAGGTGTGCGCGCGAGGCGATCTCCGGGATGATCCCGCCGAACCGGGCGTGCTCGTCCATCGAGCTCGCGACGGCGTCGAACAGCAGGTCCTTCCCCCGGACCAGCGCGACGCCGGTCTCGTCGCAGGACGTCTCGATGCCAAGGACGAGGGGGGCGGACATGCCCTCCAGGTTAGTCGGGCCGCGCGCGGGTCCCGGCAGGTGAGCGAGGTCACAGCCGCCCGGGGTATCGGCACCCGGTGCGTGAAGGTTCAACGAGGCATGACCACCGACACCGCTCTGAGCGACCTCGACTTCAACCCCGGCGAGCTGGCCGTGGGGCCCGACGTCGCCGACCTGCTGTTCCGCGAAGCGCACACCGTGAGCACCTTCACGGACGACGCGGTGTCCGACGAGCAGATCCAGGCGGCCTACGACCTGTTGCGCTGGGGCCCGACGGCGATGAACACCCTCCCGCTGCGCCTGCTGCTCGTCCGCACCCCCGAGGCGCGCGCGAGCCTGGCTGAGCACATGTCCGAGGGGAACCGCGCGCGGGTCCTCGCGGCGCCGCTCACGATCGTCGCGGCCGCCGACACGAACTTCCACGAGCACCTCGGCGTGCTCGTGCCGCACCTGCCGAACGCGCGTGACATGTTCGCCGGCGACGCCGCGGGCCGCGAGGCCATGGCGCGCAGCTCGGCCCTCATCCAGGTCGGCTACCTCATCGTCGCCCTGCGCGCCACGGGCCTGCACGCCGGCCCGATGGGCGGGATGGACGCCGCCGGGATCGACGCCGACCTCCTCGCCGACAGCGGTTGGAAGTCGCTGCTGGTGATCAACGTCGGGCTGCCCGCGGGCCCCGAGTCCGTCCGCCCGCGCGCACCGCGCCTGGAGTTCTCGCAGGTCGCCCGCACGCTCTGACGCTGCAGGCAGCAGCACCGAGTCCGGTTACGGATCCGGCCCGACGGCGACGTCGCGGGCCGGGTCCGCGGACCACTGCGACCACGAGCCCGGGAACAGCGCGGCGGTGACGCCGATCGCCGCGAGCGCGGCCACCTCGTGCGCGGCGGTGACGCCGGAGCCGCAGTAGACGCCGACCGGGAGCCCGTCGAGGCCGGCGAACCGGGCGCGGAGGTCGGCGTCGGGCAGGAAGCGGCCGGTGCCCTCGAGGTTGCCGCCCGTGGGCGCGCTGAGCGCGCCGGGGATGTGGCCCGCGCGCGGGTCGATCGGCTCGACCTCGCCGCGATAGCGCTCGGCGGCGCGCGCGTCGAGCAGCACCCCGCCGGTGTCGGCGGCGAGCGCCGCGGCTTGGGCCGTGCTGAGGGTCGCGAGCGCTCCACCCACGAGGGTCACGTCGCCGGCCGCCGGCACGACGTCGCCCGTGACCACCGGTCCGCCCGACCGGACCCACGCGGCCAGCCCGCCGTCGAGCAGCCGGACGTCCTGAAGGCCCCCCCAGCGCAGCAGCCACCAGGCGCGCGCGGCGGACAGGCCACCGATCGCGTCGTACGCCACGACGACGGTGTCGCGCCGCACGCCCCACCGCCGGGCGGCCGCCTGCAGCACCGCGAGCGACGGGAGCGGATGGCGACCCGCAGCCGGGCTCGGAGGACCGGCGAGCTCGGTCTCCAGGTCGACGTACACGGCGCCCGGCAGGTGCCCCGCGGCGTGCTCGGCACGGCCGTCGGTGCGGCCCAGGGCCCACCGGACGTCGAGCAGCACGACCGGGTCACCGGCGGCGATCAGCCGGGCGAGCTCCGGTGCCGCGACCAGGACGTCGTCGCGGGGACTGCGCGTCACGACCGTCCGGCGCTGTCCGTGCCTGCACCGCTGGTCTCGGTGAGGCTGGTCTCGGTGAGGCTGGTCTCGGTGAGGCTGCGGCCCTGGCGCAACGACGCGCCGACGGCGGGCTGCGCCTGCTCGCGCCCGGGCAGGGCGAACCGCATGGTCCAGGCGTCGATGTTCTCCGGCTGGTAGTACCCGCGCCGCAGGCCGAGCCGCTGGAAGCCGAACCGCTCGTAGAGCGCGAGCGCGGGCGCGTTGTCCACGCGCACCTCGAGCAGCATCGAGCGCGCACCGAGGTCCTTGGCCCGCCGGATCAGCGCCCCGAGGAGCGCGCCGCCGATCCCCCGGCTCTGGTGCGCCTGCGAGACGGCGATCGTCATGACCTGCGCGTCGTCGCCGTCGAACCACAGCCCGGCGTACCCGACCAGGCGCTCCGCGAGGGAGGAGGGCTCGGCCGGCAGGTCCGCCGCGAGGTACCAGCGGCCCGGGCCCTCGAGCTCCTCGGCGAGCATCGCGGAAGACCACGCGCTCGGCCCGAACAGGTCGCCCTCGAGCGCGGTGACTGTGACCAGATCGGCTGCCATGAGCGGGCGGAGCAGGACCGAGACGTGCGACTGGCCCCTCATGCGAGGGCCCGCTTGCGCGCGGCGGGCGTCACGACGTGCTTGCGCGGCGCTGGCGCCACGACGTCCGGTCGACGCAGGTAGAGCGGTTCGGTGGGCAGGTCCTCACCGAGCGCGACCCGGGCCAGCGCCAGCCGGGCGAGCACGACCGGGTCGGGGTCGGTCGGGGCCCCGTCGACCGGTGGCAGCTGCTCGGGGTACAGGCTGGCGCCCGGCCCGACGACGATCGCACCGTCGGCGTGCCCGTCGGCCGCGACCTGGGCGGCGCTGGCCACCCCGGGTCCGGCGACCAGCTCCACGCGGAGGCTCTGGGGGGCTGCGCCCGCGACGCGGTACCGCGCCCAGTAGACCTCGCGTCGTCGGGCATCGGTGACGACGAGCACCTCGGTCCCGGCCGCGAGCGAAAGATCGATCGCGGCCTGGGCGGCGATGGCGTCGAGCCCGCAGACCCCGTGCACGGGGATGTCGAGCGCGAGGCCGAGCGCGCGGGCGGAGACGAGGCCGACGCGCAGGCCCGTGAACGGGGCCGGCCCCGTGCCGACGACGATCCCCGTGAGCGCCGTGCGATCGGTCCCGGTCGCGGCGAGGACATCGGCGATCATCGGCGCGAGCTGCTCGGCGTGCCGCCGCTCCTCGTGGACCACGCGGGTGGCCAGCGTTCGACCCTCCGCATCGATCAGTGCGACGGAGACCGCGGCGGACGTGTCGAGCGCGAGAACAGGCACGACGGTCAGCCTACGACCGGAAGCCGGACCCCGGACCACCGCGGGCCCCGTGCCCGGACGCGGACGGTGCGCACGCCACCGGCGGGGTCGAGGTCAGCGGGGTCGAGGTCAGCGGGGTCGAGATCATCCACGCCGAGGTCCAGCCCGCCGTGCGGCCGTTGGATGTCGATCTCGAGCCGGTCCGGTGCGAGGCCCTCGAGCAGCCCCTCGCCCCACTCGACCACGGTCACCGACTCGTCGAGGCTGGTGTCGAGGTCGAGCGCCTCGACCTCGTCGAGCGAACCGAGCCGGTACGCGTCGACATGCACGAGCGCGGGGCCGGCCCCGAGCGACGGGTGCACGCGCGCGATGATGAACGTGGGCGACGCGACCTGTCCGCGCACGTCCAGGCCGGCGCCGATCCCCTGGGTGAGCGTGGTCTTGCCCGCCCCGAGCGCACCGCTCAGCAGCACGAGGTCACCCGCGCGCAGCAGTCCGGCCAGGGCTCGGCCGTAGTCCCGGGTCGCGTCGGCGTCGGCGAGCTCGACGTGCACCTCGAGGTCGCTCACCGCGTGCCCCCGCGCGTGGTCGCCGGCTCCCCCACGTACACGCGGGGGACGCGCGCGCCGAGCCGGGTGACGATCTCGTAGTTGATCGTGTCGGCGGCCTGCGCCCAGTCCTGCGCGGTCGGCCCGCCGTCGGCGCCGGTGCCGAACAGCTCGACCCGGTCCCCCGCGACCTCGACCGCCCCGGGCCCGAGGTCGACGACGAACTGGTCCATGCAGACCCGCCCGGCGATCGCGAGCGTGCGCCCGCCCACGCGGACAGGTGCACCGGGCCGGTTCGGCAGCGACCCGGACGCGTGCCGCGGGATCCCGTCGGCGTACCCGAGCGGGACGACGCCGAGCGTCGTCGCGTGCGAGGTCGTGTAGGCGTGCGCGTAGGAGACACCCTGCCCGGCCGGGACGTCCTTGACGCTGATGAGCTCTGCCTCGAGCGTCATGGCCGGGACCAGGCCGTACGCCTGCGGTCCACCCACCTGCGGCACCGGGGACAGTCCGTACACCGCGATCCCCGGTCGCACGAGGTCGTAGTGCACCGCCGGGTTGGTGAGCGTGGCGGCGGAGTTCGCGAGGTGGCGCACCTCCAGGTCGGCACCCCGTGCCTCCGCCAGAGCGACGGCCTCGGCGAAGACGACCGCCTGAGCGAGGACGGTGGGATGCGCCGGCTCGTCGGCGAACGCGAAGTGCGACCACACCCCGACGACGGCGACCGCACCCTCGGCCTGGGCCTTGAGCGCGTCGTCGAGGACCTCGGCGAACACCGGCGGGAGCATCCCGTTGCGCCCCAGGCCGGTGTCGACCTTGAGGTGGATGCGCGCGGTGCGCCCGCACTCGCGTGCGGCGGAGACGACCGCGGCGAGCGCCCACGGGGCTGCCACCGAGAGATCGACGTCGGCCTCGATCAGCTCGCGCAGCGGGGCGGACGGCGAGTACAGCCAGGTGAGGATCCGGGTCCGGATCCCGGCGGCCCGCAGCGCGAGCGCCTCCGAGGTCTGCGCGACCCCGAGCCAGGTGGCGCCCCCGTCGAGGGCGGCCAGCGCGACCGGGACCAGGCCGTGCCCGTAGCCGTCGGCCTTCACGACGGCCATCACCTGGGCGGTCGGCGCATGGTCCGCGAGGGCGCGCACGTTGGCGCGGATCGCGCCGAGGTCGACGACGGCACGGGCGGGGTAGGAGCTCACGACGGTCAGTCAACCACCCGGGCACGGGGCGCCGCAGAGCGCGCCGGATCAGAGCGCGCCAGGATCGCGGCGATCGTGGCGGGCAGGGCGTCGGCGACGGCGAGGGCGCTGACGGGTCCGCCCGGTTGCGCGCGGTGCGCCGCGAGCCCGTGCACGAGCGCGGCGGCCGCGGCGAGGGCGGCCGCGAGCGACGGCTCCTCGACGACGTCCTGGCCCCGGCCCGCGAGCATCGCCCCGAGCAGGCCTGCGAGCACGTCCCCCGCACCCGCCGTCGCGAGCCAGGCGGGGGCGTAATCCTGCGCGTACACGGCGCCCCCCACCCCGACGACGACGGTCGTGGCCCCCTTGAGCAGCACCGTCGCCCCGGTCAGCTCATGTGCCCGCCGGGCCCAGTGCAGCGGCGCGGCCTCGATCGCGGTCCGCTCGACCGCCTCGCCCCGCTCGGCCAACAGTTGCGCGAGCTCGCCGGCGTGCGGGGTCAGGACCACCCACGGTGCGAGCAGGTCCGGAAGCACCGTGAGCGCGCCGGCGTCGACCACCGCGGGCACGGCGGTCGCCAGAGCCCGGGCCAGCGCGTCTCGCGCCCGAGCCGCCTGGGCGTGGTCATCGGGGTCGAGCCCGGGGCCCAGCACCCAGGCCTGCACCCGCCCCTGGCCCGCGACCACCTCCGGCCGGGCCGCGAGCACGACGGCGGTCACCCCGGGAGACCCGGCGAACCGCACCATCCCGACCCCGGCGCGCACCGCTGCGCTCACGGTCAGCACGGCCGCACCCGGGTAGGCGGGTGTCCCCGCGACCACACCGAGGACGCCGCGCGAGTACTTGTGCGCGTTGCGCTGCGGGACGGGCCAGAGCGCCGCCACGTCGGCCACCGCCAGTCGTGCACAGGCCGGCTCCTCGGACGGGAGCGCCAGGCCGAGGTCGACGATCTCGAGGCGCCCGACGACGCCGCTCACCGGTGGCAGCAGCAACCCGGCCTTCGCGGCCCCGAAGGTCACCGTGAGGTCCGCCGGCAGCACGGGACCCGGGATCACGCCGTCGTCCACCCCGATCCCGCTCGGGGTGTCGACCGCGACGACGAACGGTCGCCGCCGGCCGCGTCCGGACGGGTGCGGGTCGGCATTGCCGTCGGCGTCGGCATCGGCATCGGCGACCAGCGCGCCGAGCAGCTGGACGGCCTCGGCCGCTGTGCCGCGCAGCGGGCCGCGCGCCCCGATGCCGAGCAACCCGTCGAGCACGACATCAGCGGCGCCGGCGGCCGCGACGGCCTCGGCCACCCCTATCCGCGAGCCCCGGACCGCAGCGACGGTTCCGGCATCGGTGGTCTTGGGGCCGGTGGTCGCAGGGCTGATGGCGTCCAGGCCGATGGCGTCCAGGTCGCCGTCGGCCACGGTCACGACCCGCCCGCCCGCGGCGAGCAGCGCCGCTCGACCGCGCGCATGCACCCGCGGAGCGAACGCGACGGCGAGGACCGCAACACCCCGGCGAGCGAGCTCCGCCCCGGCGTACAGCGCGTCGCCGCCGTTGTTCCCGGGCCCGATCAACGCGACGACCACGGAGCCCCCCACCCGGCCGCGCCGGGAGCGCAGTGCGCGGGACACGTGCACGGCGAGCCCGAAAGCCGCGCGCTGCATGAGCGCATCGTCCGGCTCGGCGTCGAGCAGCGGCAGCTCCGCGGCACGGACCTGGTCTGCGAGGTATCCGAGGATCACGCTGCTCATCATGCCGCGCCGGCCGATGACCCCATCGGCGTTCTTCGCGGTCGGGCCGCGCGGGTAAGTTGCGCACCATGCGCTTCGGACTCTTCATCCCGCAAGGCTGGCGACTCGACCTCACCGGCATCGACCCTCGCGACCAGTGGGGTGCGATGCAATCCGTCGCCGCTCACGCGGACGCCAACGACGCGTGGGAATCGGTCTGGGTCTACGACCACTTCCACACCGTCCCCGAACCGACGCAGGAGGCCACGCACGAGGCGTGGTCCCTGATGGCGGCGATCGCCGCGACCACCAACCGGGTGCGCCTCGGACAGATGTGCACGTGCATGGCCTACCGCAACCCGGCGTACCTCGCCAAGGTGGCCGCCACGGTCGACGTCATCTCCGGCGGTCGGGTCGAGATGGGCATCGGCGCCGGCTGGTACGAGCACGAGTGGCGCGCGTTCGGCTACGGCTTCCCGGGCGCCGGGCAGAGGCTCGCCGCGCTCTCGGAGGGCGTGCAGATCATGCGCCAGATGTGGGAGAAGGGGACCGCGACGCTCCTGGGAGAGCACTTCCAGGTCGACGGCGCCCGGTGCTACCCGCAGCCCCTGCAGGACGGCGGCATCCCGCTGTGGATCGCCGGCGGCGGGGAGAAGAAGACCCTGCGCATCGCCGCCGAGCACGCGTCGTACACGAACTTCGATGGCTCCCTCGAGGGTTTCGCGCACAAGTCCGAGGTGCTCAAGGGGCACTGCCGCGACCTGGGGCGCGACTTCGGGGCGATCACCCGGTCCGCGAACTACAACGTCGTGATCGGCGCCACCCAGGCCGACGTCGACGACAAGCTGGCCTGGATCGACGCGCACTACCGCGCCGTCGTGCCGGAGCGGGCGGACCGCGTCGTCGAGGACTTCCGCACCGGCCCGCTCGTGGGCACCCCGGAGCAGATCGTCGAGCGCCTCCGGGAGCTGGAGGCGCTCGGGATGACCTACGCCGTGACCTACTTCGCGGACGCCGCCTACGACCGCTCCGGCATCGAGCTGTTTGAACGCGAGGTCGTCCCGGCGCTCAAGGGCTGACACCCGCACGATCGGCGCCGCTGCACCCTCCCCGGGCGCCGGGCCATAGAGCGCCGAACCACCGAAACCGGGAGCACCGGGCCGCCGCAGCAACAATGCGGCGACCGGTGCTCCCGGTTCGTTGCGCACCGAGCGCCCGACCCCAGGCAGCATTCTTGAAGCGCTTTCCACAGGCAGCGCGACGCATTCATCTGCGGATTGTGGATAACTCTGAGCGGGCGCGGGGAATGTCAGTGGCCCCGGTTAGGGTTTGTCGTATCGCAATTCGCGGACCGACGAGCGCAGGGGCGGGGTGAGGGCATTGACCGACGACGAGAACGCGCCCGGCGCCGACCGCGCAGCCGACGCCGCGGCCGACACCGCCCCCGCGGTCGCGGGCGGGACAGCCGATGGCGCGGGTAGCCGCGTGCGCGGCGACGTGGCCGGGGTGCCCTCGCTGGCCGAGCGGGTCGCGGTGCTGCGCGCGCAGGTCGACGCCCTGACCCGGGTGGCCCCCCGCGACCTGGACGGCGACCAGGCCCTGGCCCTGTTCGACGACCTGTTCGACCTCGGCGACCGCCTCACCGCCCTGGCCGTGCAGATGCTGCCCACCATCGACACCGA
>NZ_SDWW01000079.1 GCF_004168625.1 Pengzhenrongella frigida | reverse complement strand
ACGCCGACACCATCCTCGCCAAAGCAACCCGCCCCAAGCCCACGAACACACAAGACGCGTCAGTTACACGCCACTAGAGTAGGGCTGAGATCGACGCGTGGGGCGACTGCAAACCAGTTGTTGACCGTGCGTACGTTCGGGACGGCACATACCTCGGGGAAGGTGCCCAGGAGGATCTGTTTGACGAGCTTCGCCGTAGCCCAGCGGAGCGACCAGGCAATCCGCGGGTTTCGTGATAGAGGACCCGAAACGTCCGCGTGGCGTCCAATTGGACCTGGTTGTGGACGATTTGGCCGTGTCAGGACTCGCAACCGCCGATTCTAGGCACGCGCCCGTCGTTGACGCCTGCACTCCCCGACATGGCGGTCACCCTCGGGCTCAACGGGCTCAGCCCGGGCACGACGACGGCCGTGAACCCGGCAAGTCGCTGAGACCCTATGAGTGTCGGGTCAGTAGGCTCGTGCCATGGCGATTGGACGAACCTCGGTCTTCTGGAGTTATGCGCACGAAGATGACGCCAACTCTCACGGCGCCATCTTGAGACTACGAGATGATCTTGCTGACGCATATTCGCTGCTCTCGGGCACGTCGATCGAGATCTTTGTTGACCGAGAGTCCATTGATTGGGGCGCAGTGTGGAAGAGGGGCATCGACTCCGCGCTGTCCGAAGCATCATTCCTTATTCCGATCATGACGCCGCGATATTTCACGCGACCCGAATGTCGACGAGAACTGCTCGAGTTCTATGCTCAGGCGAAGCGCAGCGACTTGATGGAACTGGTGCTGCCACTCCTATACATGCCGATTGCAGACTTCTCAGAGGACAACAGCGAGGAGGCTATTCGCATAGCCTCAACCCTGCAGTACATCCCCTGGACGACCCTTTGCCTGCTAGACAACACGGATGTGAAGTATCGAAAAGCGGTTCATGACCTGGCTGCTCGTCTGCACGAACTGCTCGAGTCAGTAGCCACGACCCAGTTGGAACGGGAGCGAGTCGCTGTCAAAGCGCCTGACACGGTGGAGGAGGACCTCGCCGGACTGCTAGGCGACGCTGAGCGAATGTGGCCTGATTGGTTGGAGGCCGTTTTCTCGGACGAGATTCGCAAAGCTCAGGTTTCTTCCATTCAAGAGACTTTCAATGCGCGTCGGAGACGACTCAGGCATTCGAGGGCTGCAGCGACCGTGATCAATGGAACATATCAACAGCAAGCTGCCGCGGAGTTGCCGCTCGCTAAACAATATCTTGCAGATGCGGAAACCTACTCGGCTCGCACCATCGAACTCGACCCCGTGATTCGAGCGGTCTGCCGAGCCGCGGAGAGCAGGCCCGCCGCAACTGACCTCCTCCTCGAGTTGCGTGAGAAAGTGGCGAATGCACTCGCGCCGATTCGTGAAATAGAACGAGCCCGAGCGGACGGCTTCGAGATGTCGCTCAGAGACTTCATCGAAGAGATGCCATACGTAACGCAGACGTGGAAAGAGATCCAGCGACTCGTAACGCGAGGTGAGGCGCTAGTGATCGAGGCGAATGCCATCGTCACTCGCTGGGTGGCGGATATCGACGCCCTCCTGTAGCGACTCTCGGCGCGAAGCCACATTTGGACTGGGGCTAACGATGCTCGGCGACACTCTTCGTGTACTGCGCTCGCCGTCGATTTGGCCGCGCTCCTCAGCCCAACCGCAGGGGAAGGCTGAGGCCATTCCGCAGACGAACGAACACCGTTCGATCTAGCGGAGATCGAACGGCACCTATTTTGTGTCCCAGATCTCACAATCGAACGAGGATCGGGCTGGTCCGCGCTGGGCCGTGCGCCTGACGCAGCCGCTCATCGCGGCCGGGCGTCCGAGTCGCCGGCCCTTCGCCAGAATTCGCCTCAGGGCTGCCCACATTTCGCCCACATCAAAGCAAGATGCTCTTTCTCCCCGAGGGGAGAAGGGGCATCTGACCTGCATTGCCATAAGTCGCGGGGTGGGATTTTGGCCTACGACCTCTGGGTTATGAGCCGAGCGCCGGTGCGTTTTCGGGGTGTTCCTGCTAGCGTGACATATGGCGTTTGCGCAGGTCAAGCGGCATATCCGCTCCACTGGCGTCCACCCAGATCCATCGACTTCCGGGCGGGTCTGCTTACATTCTGCTTACGAGAACGGGCATCGCGCGAGGCGGTGAAACCAGATGAGCTGGGTTGTCGAACGACCAGTCCGCGGGGGCAAGACGCGGTTCACCGCCGCGTACCGCGACCCCTATGGACGGATCCGTTCGGCGGGCACCTTTCCCACTCATCGTGAGGCGATGCGCGCCGCGGACCGGCTCGACGACGCTGTCTCGGCCAACTCATGGATCGACCCGGTCGCCGGGCGGATCGCGTTCCAGGACTACGCCGAGAACGCTTGGCTCCCGGCCCGCCAGATCGAAGTCACGACCCGTGCCGGCTACAACTCCTACCTGCGCACCCACTTCGTCCCGTTCTTCGGACCCATGCCTCTGGCCCGCATCCGGCCCACGACCGTCCAGGCGTGGGTCACCCAGGCCAGCGACAAGGGGCTGTCGCCGAGGTCGATCGCGAAGTACCACGTGATGCTCCACTCGATCTTCGCCCGGGCCATGCTTGACCGGGTCATCGCGTTCAATCCGTGCGAGAACACCGAGCTGCCCAAGGTTGTGGCCAAGAAGTACCGCATTCTGACCCCGGAGGAGTTCGAGACCGTCATCGCCTCGATCCCCCCGAGGTTCAAGGCGCTCGTGCTCACCGACATCGAGACCGGCCTGCGTTGGGGCGAGCTCGTCGCACTCCGCCCTCGGCACGTCGACTTCCTGCGCCGCACCATCACGGTTTCCGAGACGATCGTGGAGGTCTCGAAGAAGGACTCCCCCACCGGCGAGCGGATGATCGTCAAGCCCTACCCCAAGGATGACGAACCCCGCACCCTGCACGTCTCGCAGGACCTCCTCGACACCCTCGCGGCCCGCATCGCCGACCTCGGCCTGGACCGTGGTCACCTGCTGTTCCCCTCCCGGGAGGTCGCGGGAGGCATCCCGCTGTCGCGTGCGAACTTCAACACCCGCTTCTGGCGGCCCGCCATCACGGCTGCCGGCATCGACTTCCCGCTGCGCATGCACGACCTCAGACACGCGCACGCCTCTTGGCTGCTCGCGGGCGGCGCTGACCTCAAGTCAGTCATGGAACGCATGGGTCACTCCCAGATCATGACCACCCAGAAGTACCTTCATACCTTGCCCGACGCCGACAAGAAGGCCCTCGCCGCGTTCGAGTCCATCCGGCGGCGGGGCTCCGGATAGCGGTTCTATTCGACGCCCACTCCCGAGGGAGCGACCTGGTCGGCGTACGGCGGCAACCGGTCCTCAGTGCGGAACGGCACGAACCAATGGGCAAAGTCCATCGGCACCATCCCGTGGGACCCAGAGTGGGCTCATTCTCAATCCCGTCCAGCGCAGGATCGAAGAGCACCTCGAAGTCGAGGTCCTCGAAGAGGAGCTCGACGATCCTGTCGCGCCAGTCGGCGGGGAGGTCGATCTCGGGGAGATCCTGTTCCGCCGACCGCGGGGGCAGCGGAACGAGCCAACTCACCGAACGCACGTCATCCGGAGCTCGCAACCACGTACCGCGCGGTCTTTGGAACACTCGGGTCGTCTCGCCAGATGACGCGGTTCGGGCAGATGCGACCGCAACGTTTAGTATCTGCGCATGCCTGCAGATACTCAAGGATGCACGTTCGATGTGGAGAGCCAGTACGTCGAGCTTGCGGCGGAGGTGTTCTCGTTGCTGTCCGACGCGACCCGGATCAGGCTGATCCTGGCGCTTCGTGGCGGTGAGCTGCCGGTTGGTGAGCTCGCCGAGCTCGTGGGCAAGTCCCCGACGGTGGTCTCGCAGCATCTCGCGAAGCTGCGCTGGGCTCGGGTGGTGCAGGCACGGCAGGACGGCACCCGCGTGTACTACAGCCTCATCGACGAGCATGCGCGCGAACTGGTCGACCAGGCGGTCTTCCAGGCCGAGCACGTCGTGGACGGCGCACCCCGTCATCACCTTCAGGGGCACCCCGCTCCCCGCGAGGCAGCCACTCGGGCTGGGGCCACGACGTGAGCGCCTCGCCTGACCTTCGCTCGGCCGTCCCGGCACCAACGACGTCGACCATCCCGGCGGTGGAGAGCCTGTGGAGCCGTATCGATCGTCGTGACATGGCCCGGACCGTGCTCGTTGCCGTGTGCGCGATCGCGCTGCTGGGCGGCCTGACCGGTCCGTGGCCGGCGGTGCCGGTGGTGGCTGTGCTGGGCCTGGTCGTCGGATGCTGGCCGATCTTGGCCGAAGCATGGGGCGATATTCGCCATCGGCGCATGAGCATGGAGCTGTCGATGCTCCTCGCGATCGTCGCGGCGGCAGCCGTCGGGGAGTGGAGCACCGCACTGGTCGTTACCGTGTTCGTGCTCGCTGCGGAGATCCTCGAAGACCTCTCGATGGATCGCGGCCGGGACGCGCTGACCGACCTCATGTCGTTCCTGCCGTCGGACGTGCAGGTCCGCGACGGCGACCAGGTGCGCACGGTCCCCCTCGACGAGATCCGCGTGGGGCAGACGGTGATCGTCTCGCCGGGCGGTCGTGTCCCGGTTGACGGCACGGTGGTCGCCGGGCGATCCAGCCTGGACCAGTCGCGGATCACCGGGGAGTCCATGCCCGTCGACGTCGCCGTCGGCGACCGCGTGTACGCCGGGTCCGTCAACCAGGTGGGGGCCGTGGAGGTCGCTGCCGAGAAGGTCGGCGCCCAGTCCTCCTACGGGCAGGTCATCGACGCCGTGCGGGGCGCACAGTCCTCCCAGGCTCCCGTGCAGCACCTGGCCGACCGGCTCGCCGCTTATCTCGTCTACCTCGCCCTTGGCGGAGCGCTCGTCACTTACCTGATCACCCGAGACATCACCGCGACCATCTCGGTGGTCATCGTGGCCGGTGCGTGCGGCATCGCCGCCGGCACACCCCTGGCCGTGCTCGGAGCGATCGGCCGGGCCGCACGCACCGGCGCGTTCATCAAGGACGGCACGCACCTGGAGGCCCTGTCGACGGTGGACACGATCATCTTCGACAAGACCGGCACCCTCACCGAGGGGCACCCGCAAGTCGCGCAGATCACGCCCGGTCCGGGCCATACCGAAGGCGACGTCCTGGCGGCGGCCGCGGCGGCCGAGCTGTACTCCGAGCACCCCCTCGGACAGGCCATCACCGCCCACGCGCGCGCCCGCGACCTGAGGGTAGGCCGACCGGAGTCCTTCGACTACGAGCCGGGCCGGGGCCTCTCAGCGCATGTGGACGGCCGGCTCATCCAGGTCGGCAACACCACCCTCGTCCCCGGCGCCCCCGCAAGCACGAACGCCGACCCGGAGCAGACGCATCTCACGCCGGTCCACGTGGCCGTCGATGGACGGTTCATCGGCACGATCTACCTGGCCGACTCGGTGCGAGCCTCAGCCCGCCGGTGCGTGGACGACCTGCGCGCGATGGGGCTGCGGGTCGTGATGCTCACCGGCGACAGCCGCGCCACCGCGAACGCCATCGCAGCCCAGCTCGGCATCGAGGAAGTGCGCGCGGAGCTCCTCCCCGGCGACAAGCTCGCCGCGATCACCACCGAGCGCACAGCCGGGCACACGGTCGCCATGATCGGCGACGGCGTCAACGACGCCCCCGCACTGGCCCGCGCCGACGTCGGAATCGCCATGGGCAGCGGCACGGAGGTCGCCCGCCAGAGCGCCGACATCGTCCTTATCAGCTCCGACCTGTCCGACCTCACCAGCACCGTGCAGGTTGCTCGCCGAACCCGCCGCATCGTCATGACCAACTTCATCGGCACCATCGCGATCGACCTGATCGGCATGACCCTCGCGGCCTTCGGTCTCCTCGGACCGGTCCTCGCCGCGATCGTGCACGTGGGGAGCGAGTCGGCGTTCATTCTGAACTCCGCCCGTCTCATCTCCGGACGGCGCACCCGACGCGAGCGGAGTCTTCCCTGAACCCCGCGCAAGACGTGAGGGTTCCAACGTACTGATCATTGCGTAACGCCTGTTACTTCCCGCAGAGGTACAGTCGGCTGGGTGACGTGGATTCTTGTGGTGGTGCGGCTCGCCGGCGAACCCTCCCGCAATCGGGTCGCGGTGTGGCGCGAGCTGCGCCGGGCGGGGGCGGTGCCGGTCGCCCAAGCGGTCTGGGTTGTCCCCTCGACCCCCGCGTTTCTCGCCGCGGTCGAGCGTGCGGCCGAGCTGGCCCGCCGGGGCGAGGGCGATGTGCTGGTGCTCGAGGTCGCCTCCCGGGACGCGGCCGGCGAGTCGGCGTTGCGCGACCTGTTCGCCGCGGCGCGGGTGCAGGAATGGGCCGAGTTTGTGGACGACTGCGGAAAGTTCGAGGTGGAGATCGCCAAGGAGATTCGCGTCGAGAAGTTCACGCTCGCCGAGCTGGAGGAGGAGGAACAGAGTCTCGAGCGCCTGCGACGTTGGTACCGCGACCTCAAGGCGCGCGATGTGCTGGACCTCCCCGCGGCGGTCGAGTCCGAGGCGCGCCTCAGGGTCTGTGCCGCAGCCCTGGAGGGCTACGCCGATCTGGTGTTCCGGTACCTGCACGGCAACCCCGTGGGTAGGGACTCGACCTCCGGGGCGGAGGTGGGCGATGGGTGACTGGTTGGGAGGCCTCGGCATCGCCGCTGTCGTGATGGTCTTGAGCTGGCTCATATTGATCGTGCTGGCCAGGCACCTGCCCGAGGGCACGGCCAAGGAGCTGGCGAGATTCCTCCCGGCTTGCGTGACCACGGTGCGGCGGCTGCGCCACAACCCCACCGTGCCGCGCCGCGCCAAGGTCGCCGTCACCTTCGCGGGGATGTGGGTCCTGTCGCCGATCGACCTCATCCCGGAGTTCTTGCCGGTGATCGGGCCCTTGGACGACGTGGTGGTCGTCGCCCTGGCCCTGCGGTACGCCGCTCGATGCGTACCTCGACAGGTGCTCGTCGACGCGTGGCCCGGTGACCGACACCTGATGGAACGCCTGCTCGGTCCGCCCAGACCAACTGAACCTCATCCGGGTCGATCCGAAAGGGTCCTGTGACCTCGTTGCACGGCCCGACCTGGGGCTGTTCAGCGACATCAGTGCTTTCGCCCGCCAGACCGAGCGGCTGCATGCGCCGCAGCTCGGATTCGCGAGCTACGGACTACCTGGACCGAATCCGGGCTCAGAACCCGTCAACGCCACCTCGGAATTGACTGATTCGGATCACAAGCCCCCGCGTGCGTCGTGCGCGACCGCGCTAAGCGACAGTGATCTTGAGGTCCATGCCCTTGCCCTTGTGACCAGGCACGGAGCACCAGAGTTCGTAGGTGCCGGCCTGCAGAGTCGCCGTCAGTTCACCGCTCTGGCCGGCGTTCAAGTTGGGGGTGGCCTTTTTGCCCACCCCCGGCCCCTCGATCGTGAGATCGTGCGGCAACGTGCCGTCGTTGGACACCTTGAACACATACTCACCGGGTGTGAACATGGCTTGCGACAAGGTGATCGAGAACTCCGTCTCCGTGGCCGTCACGCTCACAGAGGAGGACGACGACGGTCCGCCGGTGGCGGTCGCGGGCAAACCGGAGGGCGCCCCCGAACTGCCGGCGCCGCCGCTATCAGTACTACTGCATCCAGCGAGGATCAGCATCGAGCTGGCCACGAGCGCGAGACCCGCGCGGGTCATGCGAGTTGAGGTCCTCATCGTTCCCTCCTGAAGTTTGGTCTCCCCTCACACTGACAACGAGCCGAACCACGCTGGAGTTCAATCGACCGCCCGTCGTCTTCGCCTCGAGACTGCCCCGTTACCTTCTTCTCAGCCCCGCGGGTCATGTTGGATCGGGGGTGCTGGCCTGTCGGACTCGGCATGATTGCCGCCCCCAGTCGTTCATGATCTGGGGGTGTTGTCACCGGGACCGGTAGGTGACTGGTGATCGCTGATAGGGGCACGGACAAGGACCATTGGGACCCCGTAGCGCCGTCAGCAACGTGGATGCCGACGCTCGTCACCGTGGGACAGTTCAGCTTGGGCTGCCGACGAGGGTCGGGCCTGGCCCGCGATGTCGGCCCGGTGCGCCCACTCCTGGGGCACGCTTCGAGCCCGCCCCGAACCCCGCTGGTATCGACGAGGACGGTGTAGACAGTTCGTAGCGAACAACGAAGCCCGACGGACGTCCCGGGGGTCTTCGGTGCGTCGCCGACGAGATCCCTCCGGCCCACACCTCACGGGAGCGACGATGGACCCCCTGGACTTCTCTGACCTGCGTGCGGTGTTCGTCAACTGCACGCTCAAGCGCTCCCCCGAGGTTTCGAACACCGCGGGCCTGATGGCCATCAGTCGAGCGATCATGCGAAAGCGCGGGGTCTTCGTGGACGAGATCCGCGCCGTCGACTACGACCTCGCACCCGGGGTGTATCCCGACATGACCGCCCGCGGCTGGCCC
>NZ_SDWW01000078.1 GCF_004168625.1 Pengzhenrongella frigida | reverse complement strand
CTTCGGCATGGCGAACATCCTTCCAGCGAGGACCAGGTCCTCACAGGTCAGGAGTCAACGAAACCGGGGGCAGTCCCGGTTGTGGTCGACGAGCTTCGCCGCGACATCGCCTATCACCAATTATGTGGCGGTAGGTCGTGGGCTCGGGTCGTTCGGGATATCGAGTGGCTCGTGCTGTGCTGCACGTCAGGGCAGCAAGAAATCCGTGGCGGTTCCAGCGCGGGGCGGGCAATACTTGCCTCGTGATAATCATGAGGCGCGAGGACCCGGCGGACCGTAGGGCGGTCGAGAATCTGACCCGCGAGGCGTTCTGGGGGATGACTGGCCCGCGCTGCAATGAGCACCTGCTTGTACGCCGACTCCGTGAGTCGGACGCGTTCGTGCCCGAGCTCGACATGGTCGCGGAGGTCGATGGCACCCTGGTGGGGAGCATCGTGTTTTCCCGCGCGCAGGTGGTCGGCGAGGGCGGGCGGTGGGATGTGCTGACGTTCGGGCCGCTCAGCGTCGCGCCGGGACGCCAGGGCAGTGGTGTGGGGGGTGCGCTTCTGCGCCGCAGCCTCGTCGAGGCTGCACGCCTTGGGCACCGCGCGGTCCTTGTGTACGGCCATCCTGACTACTACCCGAGGTTCGGGTTCGTCCGCGGCAGCGAGGTCGGGATCACGGCGCCAGGCGGCATCACGTTCGACGCGCTGATGGCGCTTGAGCTGGTTGACGGCGGGCTCAACGGTGTGCGGGGCGAGTTCCGTTTGGCCCCGGCCTTCGTCATCGACCCAGTTGACGCTGAAGCGTTCGATGCCACGTTTCCCGCGAAGGAACTGGCCACGCTCACGCCAATCGACGTGTTCGACGGCCATCTGCCGGCGTCCGTCCTCGTGGCGCTGGGCGCTCACGAGATCGGCGACCTGCAGGCTTTGCGGCGCTTCAGCTTTGGCGAGATGACCGCCTGGGACGGTATCGGCGCCGCCGGCGGCGACGCGCTCCGCGCGGTCATGGCTGCGCACGGACTTCCTTGGGGACCACCGCGGGAGGCCGTTTCCACCTGACGCGGACGCTGGGTCGCTCAAGCCTGGGGGTTTGCCGTGTGCGATCGTCACATCTTCGACCGGACCAGGCGCGGCGCACCGGTTCGGTTGACGGCGGACTCCGAACCACCCTCCTACAACGCCCTGCGATGGGCAAACTCACAGATGGCGGCGGAGACTCGGTGATCGCCGTTGCGGCCGGGCAGAAGGTGGCGAACGAGTACTACAACACCGGAAAGCAAGCAGCGAACCTCGTGGCGGCCGGGGCGGCGCTTTGGTGCTGCGATACATGCATTCCCGCCCGCGGGCTGACCGACGATCGGCTTCTGCCCGGCGCGCAACGATTCTCCATCTCCGAGTTCCTGGAGTGGAGCACCTGGGCCTGAGCGTCACCCCAGAAGCTGATAATTCGGGCGCTGAACGACAGCCAAGCAGCTGTCGGCCACTACGAGAACTGGCCCCGCGCGTGCTCTCGTGGCCACGGACAATGAGCGTGCCCCTTCAGTTGCTGGACCCAATTTCATCCGGTGCGCTCAGAAGCCCGGCAGGACGTCCTTGACCGCGTCGACCACCTTGGTCATTGCGGGCCGGTCGTCGCCACCGCTGGCCCAGGCCGGGTCCTGCGGCAGGGGCCCCATCGGGTCTGCGTCCTTGGGCCCCGTCGCGGGCGGAGCGAGCGAGCGGCGGAACGCCTCGTCCAGCCCTACCAGACGGTGTCCCTCGGGAAGCAGCATCTCCCGGAAGTCGTCGTTCGCCGCGACCATGTCGTGGCGGAGGCTCTCGACCAGCGCCTCGACCGTTGGCCGGGGCACGTCAGTGAGGCTGCCGACCAGCGTCCCCACGAGCGCAACCGGCAGCAAGGGCACGTCGACCTGTGGGCGCTCTAGTCCCGCGTACGAGGTGTAGGCGCCGAGCAGCGCGCCGTAGCGGAGCCGGTCGGGGCCACCCAAGTCGAAGTGGCGCGAGGGGCCGGTGTACGCGAGGGCGCCGACCAGCGCCTCAAGCGCGTCGACGAGAGCGATCGGCTGAACTAGGGAGTTCATCCAGGTCGGGATGGTGTGCACGAGCATGCGTTCGCTCACCTGCCGGATGATCTCGAACGACGTGGACCCGCTGCCGAGGAGCACGGCGGCGCGCAGCACGACCACGGTCGCGGGGCCGTCGCTCAGAATCCGCTCGACCTCGCGGCGGGACTTGATGTGCTCGGAGAGGTCGCCGTCGGCGACATCCGGCACGACCCCGGAGAGGTACACGATCCGGTCGACACCGTGGGCACGCACGCCGCTTGCGAGGTTGGTGGCTGCCTTGCGGTCGGTCTGCGCGAAGTTGTCCCCGCCCATCCCGTGGATCAGGTAGTACACCGCGTCCACGCCCTCGCAGGCGACCGCGACCTGGTCGGCATCAAGCACGTCCATGACGACGGTTTTCACTCGGTCCCCCCACCACGGCTGCACGCGGTCAGGGTTGGTCGTGGTCGTGCGCACATCGTGACCGCGCTCGAGGAGTAGCGGCACCAATCGGCCCCCGACGTAACCCGTCGCACCTGTCACCAGGATCTTCAACTCGTCCTCAACTCTCCACGGGTTGTCTCTCCACGGGTTGTCGGCGTCTGGCCAAGTCGCAGCACGATGACTGCAACCCTGACGTGACGCCTGGTCGGTACGCGCAAAACGTCCGCTCATGCCCGGCAAAGCGCGCGCAGCGCACAGCGACCGACTTACCTACGGCCTCAAAAAGGCCATTCGGCGACGACGTGACCGAGCGACCGAACCCCCATCTTCAGCCCGAACGGGCTGCACCGCCAGGGGCACCGATGACTTACCTCGCTACCGGGCGTTGAGCGGCGACGACGTGTTCCGGCGCACCGTAGGTGGCCTTGATGTGATGGTGCTTAGCTGAGTACGGACCGCGACTCGATCGGTTCGATCGGTTCGATCGGTTCGCCATCGGCCGGGCGGATCCACGTCGCGACGCCGACGAGCACCACGGATTGCAATGCGGTGGTGCAGGTCGGGCACGTGGGTGTGGGTGTGAGTGTGAGTGTGGGGTGCTCCCTTGGCGAGGGTGATATGCGCTGGGGCGAGTTCGTCGAGGTCTGCGGTCACGCCGTTGTCGACCGCCCAGCACACGCACGCGGCCGCGATCAGGAGCGCGCCGATCCGGAAGTCCGGCGTCGACCCTGACCAGCCGACCACGACGCTCGCGACGGCGACCGATCCGGCACCCACCGCTGCCCGGCGCCCGATGTGCTCACGTCATCTCGCGCTCTGTTTGAATGCAATGACTGGTTCGGTGTGCGGGTGGATGTCGAACGGTGCGGATTGGTCATGGCGACTGGGCGCCGATGGACGGTGCGATCGCAAGATCTCGGGGATCCGTGATTCGATGCGGGTGATCAGTTCGGGGACTTGCGGGGGAGGGACGGGGCGGCCGAGCCCGTAGCCCTGCACGCCGGGGCAATGCATGTCTCGCAGTGCGAGCAGGGTCTCGTCGTTTTCGACTCCTTCAGCCACGACGTCGAGGTGCAGGTTTCGGGCCAGTTCAATTGTGGACCGCACGATCGCGGCGCTTGGTTGGTCACTAACCATGTTGGTGACGAAAGACTGGTCGATCTTCAGGCGTGTGACGGGTAGTCGCTGCAGGTAGGCGAGGGAGCTGTGGCCGGTGCCGTAGTCATCGACTGACAGTGTCACTCCCATGGTGGCGAGCCGGGTGAGCACCTGGATGCAGCGGCGGGGATCGACCATCGCGCTGCTTTCGGTGATTTCCAGTTCGAGCGTGCCGGCATCTAGCCCATGTCGACCCAAGGCCGCGCTCACATGGTCGACGAGATGGGGGTCCAGGAGATTGCGGGCTGACAGGTTCACTGCGACGGTCAGGTCCAGTCCATCGCGGTGCCAGCGGGCGTTCTGGGCGAGCGCGCGGTCGAGGACGTACTGGGTCAGTGGTCCGATCAGACCGGATTGCTCGGCTGCGGGAATGAACGCGCCGGGGCCAAGAAGCCCGTATTTTGGGTGTTGCCAGCGGACCAACGCCTCGACCGCGAACACTCGGGCGCTGCGCAGGTCCACCTGTGGTTGATAGTGCAGCACGAGGTCGCCGTGGCGCAGGGCGTCTGCCAGCTCCCCGATGAGCAGCAACGCGAGTGCGCCACCCGATTCCATCTTGGCTTGGTACCGGGCGACCCGGCCGGGGCGCCTCCTCGCGGCGGCGAGGGCGATATCCGCCCGGTGCAGTGCCTGCGCAGGTTCGGAAGCGTCCTGCGGCAGCACCAGGACAGCCGCGCTCACCTCCACCGAAACGTTCAGCTCGGGCAGGTCAAATGGAAGCTCTAGGGCGCGGTGGATACGCGCGGCGTCCCCCTCCGCGTCCTGCGCGCTGGCCAGTGATGGGTCGAGGACGCCGAACCGGTGGTCAGCCACGCGTGCCACCATCGCACCAGTGCCCACCAACGTCTCTAGCCGGGCGCCCACTGCTTGCAAGATCGCTTCTCCGGCCCGATCCCCTAGGACGTCGTTGATCTCGTTGAACCGTTCCACGTTGATCACCAGCATCTCGGCACCGTGGTGAGAATCGAGGAGCCAGGCGAGGTGGTCCACGATCTGGCGCCGGTTCGCCAGACCGGTTAGGTAGTCGGTCCCTGCGAGCGTGCTCAGCTGAGCACTTTGATGCTCCAGTTGACCCACCATCCGGAGCATTCGAGCACCGAACAACACGATGAATGCGCTGGCCGCGATGATGATCGCCCAGACGTGCAACGGAGTTTTGGTGATCACCTCCACGGCCAGCACACCGGGTACGATCGCCGCCGACCCTGCCAGCGCCGCCAGCCGTCCCTTTTCCGAGGTGGCCACCTGCGTGGGGGCTCGCACGGACAGCCCCCGCATCGACGGGTGCAGCGCGGCTGCACCCCACAACACATATGCGGCGAGCCACCCGAGGTCGAGGACCTGCGCGTGGGCGTCGATGACCGCGACCCAGGTTGAGGCCACGAACAGGCTGTCCGTGATGATCACAGCGACTAGTGAACCGGTCAGCAGCAACGACGCGATGGTCGCATCCCGGCGCGCTGTCACCACCCGCATAAGCACCGCGAACAGCAGCACGTCACCAACCGGGTAGGCGACCGCGACGATCCGGTCAAGAATCGGGGCGCCGCCGCCAGTCCAGGTAGGTTCGAGCAGGAAGACCCACGACACTAGGGCAAGACCCACTGTGAGGATGGCGCTGTCAAGAACTGCGGCTAGACCGTTCTCAGGTCCCCGGCTGCGCACCAGGATCAGCAAACCGCCGGCGAGCATCGGGTACGCCGCAAGGTAGGCCACGTCCGCGACCGACGGGAATGGCGACACCAGCAGCCCATGCTCGAACCACGCATAGATCGCGTCCCCGAGCACCCAGGCGGCATTGCCGGCGGCCATCAGGTGCCACCCTCGCCGATGTGGCGGACCATGACGACGCACACCGATCACGATCGCCACCGTCCCAGACGCGCCAATCAGGCAGTAGACAAGATCGCGCCCAAGCCCCACCGGCATCGAGAAGACGCCCGCGCTCACCACCACGCCGGCGATGAGGTACCGCCACCAGATCGTCTTCATCGCCTACTCACGATCTATCCATCGGCAGCCCAGAGCGGAAGTGAAGGAACAACAAAGTCAGACACGGATGAAGAGTCGAAAGTGCTCACCAAGAGCTCGCAGGACGAGTCCAAGTGCACGCGCTGATGGCCACCTACCGTGAGCTGACTGGCGTCGTGGTCCCAACCCGGGCTGCGGCGATCCTGGTCGGGGTGGCGCGAGCAACCGCGACGCGGGCGAGCGCGATCAAGACCGCCCAGCTGGCGACCAATAAGGCCCGCGGCGCTCTCGAGCGGCTCACGAGGAGGCCACGAACCGGCAGACCTGATCGACCACCGCGCGGTCCTGGAGTATCCGCTGGTGTCCCAGTCCGGTGGTGGTGACGAACTGCGCGCTCGGCCAGGCCCGGGCGAGTAGGGCACCGTCGGCGTACGGAAACCTCTTTGTCCTCGCGATCGTGCACGATGAGCGTCCGTGTGGCGAGCGTGCAGGTGGTCGCGTCGAAGTCGGACAGTGGACGCTCGGCCAAACGCTCGAGTCGCACGAGGAACCGTCGCTTCGTTCGCTGGCCGTACCCGAGGGCGACGGAGAGGGCGTCCGTCATACCGACCGGGTCTGGGCTCGGTTCGATAAGGGCGAGCCGGGACACCGGTGCGCCATCGCGAACGGCGAGGGCGGCGGTAGCGCCGCCGAGCGAGTGAGCGACGACGCACCGGCGCGGCCGTGGGCGTCGGTGAGCTCGGTGAGCGCCTGGGTGAACTCCGCCGCGTTGCCGCGACCTGGGCCCATGGCCCCAGGACCGGAGTCACCGTGGCCGGGTGCGTCGAGGACGACGACCCGATAGCCCGCTTCGACCAGCGGGGTGATGAACGCGCCCATCTGGCCGCGCCACCCGCCCCACCCATGCGCAAGGTAGACCGGCGGGCCATCGCCCCAGGCCTCCACGGCGAGGCGGCAGCCGGCCGCGGTGGTGAGGTCGGATCGCACGCCTGCGCCGGGGCGCGCGTCGCGGCGGCGACCGGCGTTCTTCGGCATGGTGCACCAGATGTGGATCGCCCAGCGGGCGGCCAGTGGCGGGGCGAGGCGGTCGAGGACCGTGAATGCGGCCCGCAACGGGGTCCACCGCGGGCGGCGAGACACTGCCCGGGCGGTCAGTCGGGTTGCGAGGGGGGTCGAGGTGGGGGTCATGGGTCCTCGGGTCGGGAGAGATTCGTCAGGTGCGAGCGGCGAGAAGCAAGGCCTCGAAGGCACGCCGAGCTCGCGTCTGAGCGAGCTCGTCATCGAGCAGCCGGTGCCAGTGGTAGAACGCAAGCATCACTCCGTCGAGGTCGGTGGCGAACTGGTCGGGATCGGCGTCGGCGCGGAAGTGCCCCGCATCGATCCCCGTGCGGAACACCCGCGCGATGGTGTCGTACAGATCGCGGTGGTCGCGGGCGAGCTTCGCCCGCACGGGCCCGACCTGTTCGTCGAGCTCGGCGCTGGCCTTGACGAAGAGGCAGCCACCGGGGGCACGATCGAGGCCGCTTCGGACCCAGCGCTCGAATAGCTCACGCACCCGCGGCTCTCCCCGCGGGCAGGCGAGGGCCGGTCGGACGACGGCGTCGGTGAACTCCAGTCGCGCCTGGGGCCGACAGTTCGTCGATACGAGTCAGGTGCAGGCGGCACAAGAAGGCGTGATGGGCACCGAAGTTCCCGGTGAGGGCTTCGACCAGGGCGGGGATCTTGGACCGCACCCGCCCAGGAGCCATGTCTGCGATGACGCCGGGGTTGTCCTCGCCGGCGATGAGTGCCGCGAGCATCGCGCGACCGGAGGCACCCAGGATGTCGGTCGCGACCGAAGAGACCTTGATCCCGGCGTCCTCAAGTTCCTTCTCCAGCCGTTGCGCCTCCCGGGTGCGCTCCACCGCCAACGTGGACCGGTACCGGGTCAGGTCCCGCAGGTTCCGGACCGGTTCGGGCGGCACGAACGACGCCTTCAACAACCCACACTCACCGAGCTGGGCGAGCCACGCCGCGTCCGAGACGTCGATCCTGCGCCCGGGCAGGCCCTTCGCGTGCGCGGCGTTGACCAAGATCACGTTCAGCACGTCCTCGAGCAGGTAGTACGCACCTCGCCAGTAGTCGCCGGTGGCCTCCATGACGACCAACGTGACTTGCTCAGCGACCAACCAGACCCGCAGCGTCAGCAGCGCGTTGGTCGTCATTGCGAACGTGCGGATCTCTTGGCGGCGCGAACAGCCCGTCGGGCTCGGTCTGCGCACGCACGCCTTCAGGTCCTTCTTGCCGATGTCCAGCGCGGCGCACCGGTCGTGCAAAACGTCCATGACTCCTCCAGTCGTGCAGATGAACACATGCACGACCGCCCGGAGGGACCACAGGGCTAAAGAGTCTGACCCTCGTGCTCAAGGCAACAATCGACAGTTCCTGTCAGTGGTCCCCAACACCAACCTCGTTTGCGAGCTGAGAAGCATCAGAGCGTCATCGGCGTCCCGGACAGTCGCACGCCGATTCTCCCGCATCCACGGCGGCCGAGCGAAGCGACCAAGAAGCCTCGTTTGAAATTCCCCGGTTCTGCTCACTGAAATTCCCCACCTGCGTGGCTTCGCCGAGACGGGCGGAGCTCCCTTGAGGCTGGCGGTCTCTGACCACACCAGCTCAAGGGAGCCCGCGTCCGTTCATGCTCACACGGGAGGACGACATCGACGTGCACGCATTGCGTCGCCAGGGTTGGACGATCACCGCGATCGCCCGGCACCTGGGTAGAGACCGCAAGACCATCCGCACCTATCTCGCCGGGGACCGCCAGGCTGGCGTACGGGCCCGCACGACCGAGGGGCCGTTCGAGGTGTTCGCGCCGTACTGCGCGCAGCGTCTAGCGGACGACCCGCACCTGTGGGCCAGCACGCTGTTCGACGAGCTGAGGGACCTCGGGTACGTCGGGTCGTATCC
>NZ_SDWW01000077.1 GCF_004168625.1 Pengzhenrongella frigida | reverse complement strand
GAGCACGATGCCGACGACCTCACGGGTGTTGGTCCAGATCTCCTCGGCGTTGTGCTCGACCCAGCCCGCGCGCGGGAAGATCTGCTCGTGCTCGAGCTGTCCGGTCTCGACGATGGTGCCGCCGTGGTTGAAGATGATCGCCCGAGAGCTCGTGGTTCCCTGGTCGATGGCGAGTACGTAGTCAGCCATGGTTCGTCAATCCTCCGTGTCTTGGGAAATGTCAGGTCAGCCGTGCGGCACCGGTCTCGATCGGTGCGGTGCTCCGAGCTGTCGGTCGGGGTGCCCAGCGGCGCTTCGCTGCGCGGTGCACCCCGACCGACGGGATCGGGATCAGACGGGGGCGTACCAGTCGCCGAGGAGGCCACCGAGGACGCCACCGACGAGCGGTCCGAGAACCGGGACCCAGGAGTAGGCCCAGTCGCTGGAGCCCTTGCCCTTGATCGGGAGCAGGAAGTGCGCGATGCGCGGGCCGAGGTCACGAGCAGGGTTGATCGCGTACCCGGTGGGTCCACCGAGGCTCATACCGATGCTCACGACGACCAGTGCCACGCCTAGCGGACCGAGGCCGGACGGCGTCATCCCGCTCACGATGATCCAGAAGACCAGGACGAAGGTGCCGATGACCTCGGTACCGAAGTTCCAGCCGTAGGAGCGGATGGCCGGGCCCGTGGAGAACACCGCAAGCTTGGTGCCGGCGTCGGCATCCTCGTCGAAGTGGCTCTTGAAGGCGACGAACATCAGGAGGGCACCGATGAAGGCACCGAGCAGCTCGGCGGCAAAGTAGCCGAGCATGTTCACGACGGTCGGGTCGACATCAGGTGCGAAGTCCCGGCCGGCGGCGAAGAGCCCGATGGTCACAGCCGGGTTCAGGTGCGCGCCCGACTTGAACGCGACATAGACGCCCGCGAAGACAGCAAAGCCCCACCCGAAGGTGATGAGAACCCATCCACCGTTGAAGCCCTTGCTCTTCGGCAGGATCGCGGTTGCGACCACACCGCCACCCAACAGAAGCAGAACGGCTGTGCCGAGCACTTCTGACATGAAGATCTGACTGTCCACGGTTTACCTCATTTCTGTGACGTCGTTGTCATGTTCGTCCGGGGCGAGGGCGCCCAGGACGGCATCTCCGTCCGACCCGCGGTCAGGCCGCGTCCGGACGAATTCTCAGGAGATCTCCAGCTCTCTGAGCGGAGCGATCTCGGCGGCCTGCAGGCGCACCTTCTCGGCCGACTCGTCGTCCGTCTGGAGCTCGGCCTTGGCCTCGGCCTCGGCGCGGTCGCGGTAGGCGGCGATCTCGCGGGTGCGGGTGGCGTCGTCCCAGCCGAGCAGCGGGACCATGATGTCGGCGATCTCCTCGAGCGCGCCCACCCCACGGTCGAGCTGCTCGTAGTTGAGCCGGGTGCGGTGCATCAGCACGTCGTCCAGGTGCAGGGCACCTTCGTGCGTGACGGCGTACGCGATCTCGGCCCGCAGGTACGCCGGTGCCCCGGCCAGCGCCCGGCCCAGGTTCGGGTCGACGTCGACGGACTCGGTCAGCTCGTTGATGAGCGAGCCGTAGCGGTGCAGGAGGTGATCCATCATCGCCCGGCTCCACCCGTAGCGGCGGCCGATGGTCGGTGCCTGGCGCTGCAGGACGCGCAGCCCCTCGGCGCCGGCGAGCGGGATCGACTGGGTGATCGAGGGCACCGAGTGCGCGCGACCGCCGAGGGCGAAGTCGACGGCGTCCTTGGCCATCACCCGGTAGGTGGTGAGCTTGCCGCCGGCGATCACGGTCAGCCCCGGGGTGGGGGAGGCCACGGTGTGCTCGCGGGAGACCTTCGCCGACGAGGTGCCTTCCTTGGTGCCCGGCTGCAGCAGCGGCCGCAGCCCGGCCCAGGTGCCGATGACGTCCTTGCGGGACAGCGGTCGCGCCAGCACGGCGTTCGCGTGGTCGATGACGTAGTCGATGTCCGCGGACGTGGCCACGGGGTGCGTGAGCTCGAGCTTCCACGGGGTGTCGGTGGTGCCGATCACCCAGTAGCGCGACCACGGGATGACGAACAGGACGCTCTTCTCGGTCTGCAGGATCAGCCCGGTCTCGCCGGCGATGCAGTCGCGCGGCACGACGATGTGGATGCCCTTGGACGCCAGCACGCGCAGGCCGCCCTCGGTCTTGGCGAGCGCCTCGGTCTCCTCGGTCCAGACCCCGGTCGCGTTGATGACCTGGCGGGCGCGCACCTCGAACCGGTCGCCGGACTCGAGGTCCTCGACGGTCGCTCCGGTCACGGTGCCACCCTCGGTGGTCGACATCGCCACGACCTGGGTGCGGGAGGCCGCGGAGGCGCCGAAGGTGACCGCGGTGCGGATCAGGGTGGACACCAGGCGGGCGTCGTCGACGCTGGCGTCCCAGTACCGCACGGCGCCGATCGCGGCCTCGTGGCGCAGGTCGGGGAAGAGCTTCTCGAGGCCGTGGCGGGTCACGTGGCTGTGCAGCGGCAGCGCGCGGCGCCGGCCGTTGATGCTCGCCAGGGTGTCGTACAGCGCGATGCCGGCGCCGACGTAGGCGCGCTCCCAGACGCGGTGCTCCAGCGGGTACAGGAACGACACCGGGCGCACGAGGTGGGGGGCGAGCTCGGTGAGGAGCAGGTCGCGCTCGGTGAGCGCCTCACGGACGAGGTGGAAGTCGAGCATCTGCAGGTAGCGCAGCCCGCCGTGGACGAGCTTGCTCGACCGGCTCGAGGTGCCGCTGGACCAGTCCTGGCCCTCGACGATGCCGACCTTCAGCCCACGGGTCACGGCGTCGAGCGCGATCCCGGCGCCCGTCACGCCGCCACCGATCACCAGGATGTCGAGCTCGTGTCCTGTCGTGGTGCTCGCACGGAGTGCCTCGAGAGCCGACGTCCGGGTCTGTGCTGTGAGTGCTGCTGTCTTCACCGTTGTCCTCCTCGCACCGTGGCAGCCACGGGTATTCCGCCACCTGCAGGTCCCCGTCAGCGTTGACGAGGTGTCGAACCGGTAGCAGCCCTATGCTTGCCGTGCTCCGAACGAACGCGCAACAACGATGCACGGATGTGCACAGCAGGGGGAACACCGTGGCGACCGACGGCGAGCAGGACGTCCTGCGTGCGGCGGCGATGTACTACCTCCAGGACATGAAGATGGAGGTGATCGCCCGCCACCTGCACACTTCCCGGTCGACCGTCTCCCGCCTCATCAAGCGCGCACGCGAGATGGGCCTGGTCGAGATCACCCTGCGGCCCGCGAGCAGTCGCGCTCCAGGACTCGGTCAGAGCATCAGTGCGACCTTCGGGATCTCGACCTATGTCGTCCCCGTGCCCGACTCCGCGGAGCACGTGGAGCGGCTGGAACAGGTCGCCATCACCACGGCGAAGCTCCTCACGTCTTGGTTCGACTCGGACATGGTGATGGGCATCGCGTGGGGGACCACGCTCGCGGCCGTGAGCCGCCACCTGACCCACAAACCGACCCGCGGGAGCACGGTCGTCCAGCTCAACGGAGCCGCGAACAACCGGTCGAGCGGGATCGAGTACGCGAGCGATCTCATCTCCACGTTCGGTACCTCGTTCGACGCAGCGGTGATCCATTTCCCGGTCCCGGCCTTCTTCGACTTCCCGGAGACCAAGGCCGCGATGTGGCGCGAACGATCCGTCAAGCGGGTCCTTGACGTGCAACGACGTGCAGACGTTGCGCTGTTCTCGGTGGGCGCGGTGGCGGGCGCGGTGCCCAGCCATGTGTATTCCGCCGGGTATCTGGACGACGACGACGTCCGTCTGCTCCATTCCGAGGGCGTCGTCGGCGACGTGTGCACCGTTTTCCTGCGGGCCGACGGCAGCTACAAGGACGTCGCCCTGAACGCGCGGGCGACCGGGCCGTCCCCCGCCAAGCTGCACCGGGTTCCGCGCCGCATCTGCGTCGTGGCGGGGGACAACAAGGTGGTCCCGCTGCTCGCTGCCCTGCGTTCCGGGGTCGTCACGGACCTCGTGGTCGACGAGGTGACCGCCTCCCGCCTGCTCGCCACCGTGCCGGCCCGGGACACCTCGGGCGGCCGGGTCACCCGGGCGCTGCGGGGTCAGCCCATCCGGGGACGACTCGGCTGGCCGGGTGACGTGCAGTAGTCCCGCCACGCGAGCACCTCGAGCGGCCCGCACTCGCAGTCGGGGTCCGGATCCAGCGGGTGGGCGGTGTTCGCGATCAGCAGGACCAGGGGCATCTCGGCACGGATCGACACGCTCGCCCCGGGGGCGGACGGTCCCGCGAAGACCGGGGTGCCGTCGCGTTCCCTGGTCACGGTCTGGAAGAACGAGAGGCAGGGGCGCAGCGGGCGCGACCCGAGACCGTGCTTGGCCGCCGCCCGGGTGAACAGCTCGAGGTCTGTCGTGCCGAGGCTCGAGCCGGGGCGGCCCGTGGAGTCGTGCGTGAGGGTGGCCAGCGCATTGCCCTGGTCGGACAGCAGCTGGCTCCCGAGCGTCAGGGCACCCTGCCGGCCCGGGGGCAACCGGCCGGGACGCTCCTCGGCCCCGTCGGCGTCATAGACCTGCAGGTGCGCGCAGGCGTCCCCGTCGAGGTCCGTCAGCCGGACGGTGGTGCCGCGCGCGACGACCAGGCGCGTGCAGCCGCCCGCGTGCACGGTCTCCGCCCAGACCAGTCGGTCGGCGTCGATCAGGTCGGGGGGCGGGGGCCAGGCGGTCGATCGGGGCATGAGCACTCCTGCGGGTCGCGGCGTGGATCCATCGACACGTCCAGCGTGAGCCCCCGTGATTCCCCCCGCGTGACCGCCTTGTGACGACCTTGTTACGGCCGGGCTAGGTTGTGGCGATGCCCAGCCTCGTACCCGTCATCCGCCCCGCCCGGCCTGCCGACGTGAACACGATTCGCGACCTGGTGGCGCCGTACGCGACCGAGCGGATCCTGCTGGCCAAGGAGCTGGTCGGGTACTACGAGGCCGTGCAGGAGTTTCTCGTGGCCGACGTCGACGAGGCCGCGGGCCCGGAGGTGGTGGGGTGCGGCGCGCTGCACGTGATGTGGCAGGACCTCGCCGAGATCCGCACGCTCGCCGTCGCACCGCAGTGGCGCGGGCACGGCGTCGGGCACACGCTGCTCGACGCGCTCGTCGACCGGGCGCGAGCGCTCGGGCTGAGCCGGCTGTTCTGCCTGACGTTCGAGGTCGAGTTCTTCGGGGCGCACGGCTTCGTGCCCATCGAGGGGACACCCGTCTCGGCGGAGGTCTACGCCGAGCTGTTGCGATCGCACGACGACGGCGTCGCGGAGTTCCTCGACCTCGCCCGGGTGAAGCCGAACACGCTCGGCAACACCCGGATGCTGATCCAGCTCAACTGACCGCGGCGGCCGGGAGCCGGTACGTGCGGGGCTGGTCTTCCGCGCCGGACACCTCGGCCAGCCCGTCTGCCACCAGGGCGTCGAGGCACCGGTCGAGCTGGACGCGGTCCGTCCAGAGGTCCTCCACGGCCGAGCGTGGCACCGGCTCGAGGGCCTCGCGCAGCAGGGCCATGACCCGCCCGCGGGCCTGCCGGTCGGTCCCGGCCCACGCTTGCGTGCGCCGCCGACCGACGTGCGCGTCGACGGGGTATCCGGCCCGACGCCACGCGCAGAGCTCCGCGACGGGGCAGGCCTCGCACCGTGGTGCCCGGGCGGTGCACACGAGCGCGCCGAGCTCCATCGAGGAGGCCGCCCAGAGCGCCGCCTCGGCCGGATCGGCCGGGACGAGCGCCGCCGCGCTCCTGACCTCGGCGACGGTCAGGCTGGGCGTCGGCAGGGCCGTGCCCGTCACGGTCCGGGCGAGGACTCGGCGCACGTTGGTGTCCAGCACGACCGATCGCCCCCCGTACGCGAAGGCGACCACCGCCGCGGCGGTGTAGGCGCCGACCCCCGGCAGCGCGAGCAGGGCAGCCTCGTCGCACGGCACGACGCCGTCGTGCAGCTCGGCGATCGCGCGGCCGCACTCCTGCAGTCGCAGCGCGCGCCGCGGATAGCCGAGCCGTCCCCACGCGCGCAGGACGTCCGCCGTGCTCGCCGCCGCCAGGTCGCGCGGGGTCGGCCACCAGGTCATCCAGTCGGTCCAGGCGGGCAGCACCCGGACCACCGGTGTCTGCTGCAGCATCACCTCGCTCACCAGCACGCCCCACGCGGTCCGGTCGGGCCCGCGCCACGGCAGATCGCGGGCGTTCGCGGCGAACCACGCGCCGATCGGGGCCCGGAGCCCCGCCGCGAGCTCGGGGCTGTCGAGGAGGAGGGGCTCGATCGGCATCCCGCATCCTCCCAGAAGCCGTCGTCGGCGTGCCCTGCTCGTCGTGGGGCCGGGCGGCCGTAGCGTAGTGGCAGGGTCTGGTCGCGATGGAGGGAACCGAATGAACACGGTGCTGCATCCCGTGGGGCCGAACCCGTCGCGGGTCTACTGGTTCCGGCGGTTCGTGGTCGTGCTCGCGCTCGTCGTCGCGCTCGGCGGCGTCGGCGCGGTGATCTGGGCGGTCGCGTTCCGGGACGGGGGGAGCGCCGATGCGGTGGGCGACCCGGCCGGCGCAGCGGGCGCCTCTGACGTGCCGGCGACGGACGAGGCTGCCAATCCCGTGGACTGCGCAGCCGAGGATCTCGAGGTCACGCTCGCCGCGGACGCCACGACGTACCCGGCGGGCTCGAACCCGGTGCTGCAGGGGTTCGTGACCAACATCAGCACGACGCCGTGCACGGTCGACGCGGGCGACGCCGCCCGCGAGGTCGTCATCAGCTCGGGCAGCGACCGCATCTGGTCGACCAAGGACTGCGCGAGCGCGGACACGGCGTCCCGCCAGCTCCTGCTCGCAGCCGGCGCCCGGGACGCGTTCGAGATCGCGTGGAGCCGGACTCGTTCCGCCGAAGGGTGCCCCGGGGACCTGCCGGCACCGCGGGCCGGCACCTACCAGGCTGTCGCCACCCTGCTGGGGACGGGTGCTGCGCCGGTTGCGTTCGTTCTCGACTGACGGCGCGGTCTCGACTGACGGCGTGCTCGAACTCGGAGGGCCCCCTGCGGGGACGCCTCGGGGCGTCAGGCTTCAGACGTACCGCTCGAGGATGCTCGACTCGGCAAGGCGGGACAGGCCCTCGCGGACGGCTCGCGCACGCTGCTCGCCGATCCCCTCGACCGCCATGAGCTCCTCGATGCCGGCTGCCAGCAGCTTCTGCAGGCTCCCGAAGTGCCCGACGAGCCGGTCGACGACGGCGCTGGGCAGCCGCGGCACCATGGAGAGCAACCGGTACCCGCGGGGCCCGACGGCGGCATCGAGCGCGTCGCCGCCGCCCGGCAGCCCGAGCACCCGGGCGATGTGGGCGTGGTCGAGCAGCTCGGTCGAGTCCAGCTCAGCGAGGGCCGCCTGCACGTCCACCGACCCGCCGTCGCTGCGGGAGGTCTCGACGTAGTCGCGGATCACGGCCTCGCGGTCGGAGCTGATCCCCCCGATCAGCTCGTCGAGCTGGAGCGCGAGCAGCCGACCGTCCCGGCCGAGCTCGATCACGTAGCCGGCGATCTCCTCGGAGATCCGGCGCACCATCTCGAGCCGCTGGACGACGGCCGAGACGTCGCGCACCGTGACGAGGTCCTCGATCTCGAGCGCCGACAGGGTGCCGCTGACCTCGTCCAGCCGCGACTTGTACCGCTCCAGCGTGGCCAGGGCCTGGTTCGCGCGCGAGAGGATCGTGTCGGCGTCCTCGAGCACGTACCGGAAGCCGCCCACGTACAGCGCGACGATGCGCATCGACTGGCTCACGGAGATCACCGGGAAACCGGTCTGCTTGGCGACCCGCTCGGCCGTGCGGTGACGGGTGCCGGACTCGGTCGTCTCGATCGTCGGGTCCGGGAGCAGCTGCACGGCGGCGCGCAGCACCTTCGTCGCGTCCTGGTCCAGGACGATCGCGCCGTCCATCTTGGCGAGCTCGCGCAACCGCGTCGCCGAGAACTCGACGTCGAGCACGAAGCCTCCCGAGCAGATCGACTCGACCGTCTCGTCGAAGCCGAGCACGATGAGCGCGCCGGTGCGACCGCGCAGGATCCGGTCGAGACCTTCGCGCAGCTCACCGCCCGGTGCCACCGCGGCAAGCGTGGTGCGCAGCAGGTCGTCGGGGGAGAAGTGGGATGTTGCCACGTGCGGATCCTAACGGTGCGAGGGGTGAACGGTCCGCAGGCGCGGGGGACTACGCCGGGTGGGTGCGCGGTCCGCTGCTCACGAGGACGGCCTGCGCCAGGTCGGCGACCTCCAGGACGGTCATCCCGGCGGGGGTGCCGGTCGGTTCGACGGACCCGACCGGAACCACGGCGTGGGTGAACCCGAGGCGCGCGGCTTCCGACAGGCGCCTAGAGACGCCCATGACGGGTCGGATCTCTCCGGCGAGCCCGACCTCACCGAGCGCCACGATGCCGGGCAGGAGCGGAACGTCCTCGCGGGCGCTGAGGGTGGCGAGCGCGAGGGCTAAGTCGACGGCCGGCTCCACGGCGCGCGCCCCGCCCACCGTGGAGACGTACACGTCCTGATCGACGAGTCGCGCCCCGACCCGTCGCTGCAGCACCGCGAGCACCATCGCGAGCCGGCTCGAGTCGATCCCGCTGGTCGTGCGGCGCGGGTTGCTCAGCACGCTCGGCGCGACCAGGGCCTGGATCTCCGTCGCGAGCGGGCGGCGCCCCTCCAGGGTGACCGTGACGCAGGTCCCTGGAACGTGATTGAGGATGTGCGAGACGAACATGCCGCTCGGGTCGGTGAGCCCGATGATGCCGGTCTCGGACAGGTCGAAGCACCCGACCTCGTCCGTCGGGCCGTAGCGGTTCTTGGTGGCGCGCAGCAGGCGCAGCCGCGAGTGCCGGTCCCCCTCGAACTGGCACACGACGTCCACGAGGTGCTCGAGCGTGCGGGGACCCGCGATCGAGCCGTCCTTGGTCACGTGCCCGACGAGGACGGTCGGGATGTCCCGCTCCTTCGCGAGGGCGATGAGGGCCGCCGCCACCTCACGCACCTGGCTGACCCCGCCCGGCGCGCCGTCCACCTGGGAGGAGGCGATGGTCTGGACGGAGTCCACCACGAGCAGGTCGGGCGACACCTGGTCGACGTGCCCGAGCACCATGCCCAGGTCGGACTCGGCGGCGAGGAAGAGGTTCGGGTCGAGCGCCCGGATGCGTTCGGCCCGCAGGCGCACCTGACCCGGGGACTCCTCGCCCGTCACGTACAGCACCTTGCGCCCGCCCCGGGCGGCGCGCGCCGCGACGTCGAGCAGCAGGGTCGACTTGCCCACACCCGGCTCGCCCGCGAGCAGCACGACCGCACCGGGCACGAGCCCGCCGCCGAGCACCCGGTCGAGCTCGTCGACCCCGGTCGGCCGGGCGCGCGCGGCCTCGACGTCGATCTCCCCGATCGGCCGGGCGGGCGTGCGGCCGGGCGCGGTCGCGGTGGTCCGCGGGGCCGCCCCGCCGGGGCCGGCCTCTTCGGAGACGCTGCCCCACGCCTGGCACTCGCCGCAGCGCCCCACCCACTTCACGGTGGTCCAGCCACACTCGGCGCACCGGTAGCCGGGCCGGGCCGGACGGTCGACGCGCTTGCCGTTCGAGGGTCGCGTTGCGGGGGAAGCCATGGCGCGAAGGTTAGCTGCGGCCACCCACGGTGATGATGGCAACACCTCGTTCAAGGTGTGACTCAGCCACCCACTGACGTTCTTGTGGACTGTCTTG
>NZ_SDWW01000076.1 GCF_004168625.1 Pengzhenrongella frigida | reverse complement strand
ATCGTGATGGCCCGCCACCGGCTGGCGACCACCGGGGCCGGGGCCATGATTCGCGACGACGGCCACGTCCTGGACCTCGAACGCGCAGCGATGGCCGCGGCCACCTCCGCTGCCCCGCACCGCGGCAAGGTCCGACGCCCACCCAGCCCGGCCGCCCTAGACGCCGCGGCAGCCCTGCGCGCCCCGACCGGCACCGAGACCACCACCCCACGACAGCCCGGGGTAGTGATCGACCTGTCCGTCTACGCCGCCGCAGCGGCCGGGCGCAACACCCTGCCACCGCGATGACGAGCCCGAACCCGACCACCCGAAGGAGACCTGTCCCATGACCACCACAAGAACGACCCGACCCACCGCGGCCCCGGGCCCGCCGTCCACGACCGCCCAAGCGAGCCTCTACCAGCAGCTACGCGCACACTTGGCGGTGCTCAAGCTGCACAACGCCGCCGAGCACCTGCCCGCCGTGCTGGACACCGCGATCGCCGAGGGCCTGACAGTGACCGCGGCGCTCGAGCGGCTCCTCGCGGTCGAGGTCGACGCGACCGAAGCGCGGCGCCTGGCCGGGCGTCTACGATTCGCGTCCCTGCCCACCCCCGCCACGCTGGACGGGTTCGACTACGACGCCGCACCCGGCGTCGACCGCAACCTCATCAGCGAGCTCGCGACCTGCCGCTACCTCGAGACCGCCACCAACGTCCTGCTCATTGGACCGCCGGGTACTGGAAAACACACCTCGCGGTGGGCCTGGTCCGCGCCGCGGCGCAGGCCGGGTATCGCACCTACTTCACCACCGCGGCGGACCTCGCCGCCCGCTGCCACCGCGCCGCCATCGAGGGACGCTGGGCCACGACCATGCGGTTCTACGCCGGCCCCACGCTGCTGGCGATCGACGAGCTGGGCTATCTGGCCTTGCCCGCCGAGGCCGCCGCCGCGATCTTCCAGGTCGTCTCCCAGCGCTACCTCAAGACCTCGATCGTCTTGACCAGCAACCGGGGCGTCGGAGCGTGGGGAGAGATCCTCGGCGACACCACCGTCGCCGCCGCCATGCTCGACCGTCTCCTACACCGATCCGTCGTGCTGAACCTCGACGGCGACTCCTACCGGCTCCGCGCCCACCACGCAGCCAACGACACCTTGCGCAGAACCACCACCGGCACCCGCCAACCCCTAACCTGACACCGTCACCAGGTGGGGAATTTCGATGAGCACCCCCGGGGAATTTCGGTGAGCGGCATCAGCGCACCGCGATCAAAGACGAACTCATGCTGATGGACTCCTGGTTCACGCCCCACGCTGGTGGACTTGCTGTGAACCACCGGCCTCAACTCAGCCTGACCCGTAGGGCGCTGCGAGGACCGCATTCGCATCGCCGGGGCACCGGACTGGGCGCGTTCTCGCCGATAGTCACGGATGTCGGGCCCGGATGCGGAGACGCCGCACGACAGCATCGCTTGAGTGGCGCTGATGGCGTGCGTCGTCAGTCGCCGAGTCGTGGGCCGGACGACTGGTCAGAGAGGAGCTTTCCGCTGAGGCTCCATCACCCGATGGGACCTCCGCCGGCCTTTGACGCCCGCACCTTCGAGTCGCCTCTTGACCGTCACGAGCTTGTAGACGAAGACCGCGACGGCGGTGGCTACGCCAGCATCGTCGAAGAGGCCGATCGGTCCAAGCATCACCTCAGGCAACACGTCGACCGGGCTCGCCAGATAGACCAACGCCCCGATCATCGCGATCAGCCCGCGCGGCGGGACGCGGTAGCGCCACATGACGAACCCGACGACGGCAATCCCGAACAGCGAGAGGACGCCGAGCAGCACGAGCACCACGGTCACCAGATCGGACGTGTCCACGGCGTCCACTGTGCCTCATATGTCGAGAACGGCTCAGCGAGTCGACCACCTGGACGTAGACGTCAAAGATCCCCAGCTCGCGCACGGACGGGAACAGCTCGCAGAAACCCCGACCGAGGACCGCCTCGACCGCCATGCCGTAAAGCCGCGCGGCGGCCGCGTCCAAATACACGTACTGCAGATCCAAGACCGTGCCGTCCGCCTCGCGAGCCGCTCTGAAGATCAACACCGCGTCCGGCAACGCCCCCAACGCGCCCGCCAACTCGTCCGTGCCCAGCACGGGGTCCGGAAACCGGGTCCGCGGATCGGCGTCGCTCACGGTCATAGCCTCCCCAGCGTGTGCAATCCGGTCTAGAAGATCACTCCGACGGTGGTGCGTGGATCCGCGGAATCGTCCGTGGGTGGCGGGTTCGCCGCGCTCGCCCGCGACCGGGCCAACCTCCACGGTGGGGCGGGCCCCTGCTCGCCACGGTGCCTCGCGTGCGTTTGCGAGGCCCGAAGGACGGGGCAGATACCGGTTCAACCCACGAGGCGCCGAACGAAGCAGTGAGCAGCACACCATGACCGTGTCGACCCCCGCACCCCCGCCGCCATCAAGACCGGACAAGCCCACCACCCCGTGGCCGCCGACCTGACCGCCGACCTGACCGCCGCCAGGATTCCGGCCTTCGACTTGCCCGGGTGGGACGAGAAGACCATCACCGACCGCGGGCAATCTCACCGACGACACAGGAACCCACGTCCACGTGCGAACGAGGGCCCAGCCCAACGCCCTCGGAGACGGCGACGGTGCCTACGTGCGCCGCGCGACCTCGGGGCAAGCCCTTGGCCTTGCCCCGCGGGGCAGGTGAAGCGGGATATGCGGACCCGCACCCTGCGCGGCGCACCCCAACCGTGGGGCGTGAACCAGGAGTCCATCAGCATGAGTTCGTCTTTGATCGCGGTGCGCGACGATGGCCGTATGAGCAGCAGCCCCGGACCTCGCTCGGGGGGCCCGACCTCGAGGAGGTCGTTCACCGCCGCGCAGGAGCTTGACCACCTGGCCGCGTACGAGGCAGCTCTGGCGAACGGTCAGGGCGGTGCGTACCTGCGCCAGCACGGGTTGTACTCGTCGCTGATCAGCGAGTGGCGCCGATTGCGGGACGCGGGGGTTCTGGCGGGCAAGGCACCCGGGGAGAAGATCGGGCGACTGTCGGCCGAGCAGGCGGAGATCGCGCGGTTGCGCCGGCAGCTCGACAAGGCCGAGCGGAGGTTGGCGACCACGGAAGTGGCGCTCGACATCATGGGAAAAGCACGCGAGCTCTTGGAGGAGATATCCAGGAGCTCGCGGGACGAGCGCGGGCCCAGCACGCGCTGATGGCCAGCTACCGTGAACTGACAGCCCCCATGGCCTGCCCACCAGGGCCGTGGCGGTGCTGGTCGGGGTGGCGCGGGCGACCGCGACCCGCCGACCCCGCACCCCGGTGGTGACCAGCACGAGGGTGCCGGTGAACAAGCTGACCGACGTCGAGCGAGCCGAGGTCCTGGCGGTGGTGAACAGCCCCCGGTTCGTGGACCTGCCCCCGATCCAGATCTACGCCCAGCTCCTGGACGAGGGCGTGTACTTGGGGTCGATCTCCACGATCTACCGGATCCTGACCGCGAACGCGCAGGTCAAGGAGCGTCGCCGCCTCGCGCGGCACCCGGTCCGGGCCATCCCCGAGCTCGTCGCGACGGGTCCGGGGCAGGTCTACTCCTGGGACATCACTAAGCTCGCCGGACCGGTCAAGGGCACCTACTTCGACGCCTACGTGATGATCGACATCTACTCCCGCTACATCGTCGACGCGCACGTGCATGCGCACGAGTCCGCGGTCCTTGCGGCCGAGATGATGCGGGAGATCTGCGGGGTCCACGGCATCCCGCAGGGCGTGCACGCCGACCGGGGCACGTCGATGACGTCCAAGACCGTCGCGTCTCTGCTGGCGGATCTGGAGGTCACCAGGTCCCACTCCCGGCCGCGGGTGGGCAACGACAACCCGTACTCGGAGTCGTGGTTCAAGACGTTGAAGTTCGCCCCGGTGTTCCCCGAACGGTTCGGCTCGCTGGCCGACGCCCGCTCGTTCATGGCCGACTTCGTCGCCGGCTACAACCATCACCACCGCCACACTGGCATCGGGCTGAACGCGCCCGCCGACGTCCACTACGGCCACGCCGCGGCCAAGGCTGCCGACCGGGCCGTCGTCCTGGCCGGCGCACGCAGTCGGAACCCCGAACGATTCGCGACCACCCAGGACCCCAAGATCCTGGCCATCCCGACCACCGCGTGGATCAACCAGCCCGCCGACAACACCGGCATCGAGCTAGCCGCCTAAACACCCACCGGTCTCAACTACCTTGACAAATTCCGGAGCGACAAGGAGGCGATAGACGACACCGCGCAGCGCACGGCATAGTCACCACAACGCAGAGAATCACGCACGACGAGTTACACCACCCCGCGGGACGTCATCCAGTGGTCCAAGACCTTTGGGCACCGATATACAGCTCGGTGGCCGCACGATAGTCAGACATTTCGGGCACGACGTGGGAGGGTTGGGGTGTCGGGGGGTTCCGTGAGTGCGCCAGTTCGTGGCGTGCCGTCTCCGGTGCGCGACGAACGCGGGGCTCGCCCCCCCCGGGACCGAGTGGCAACCCATGTCCGACCACGATGCGATTGTGCCGTCCAATGGGGCGACCCATCACCCGGCGAGCGAGCTGCAGAACCTCATGCTGGCGACCGACGTCGTGGAGTCCTTTTTGCAGGAGATCACCTCCTTTGCCGTCACCGCGCTGGGTGGTGAGATTTCGGCCAGCGTCACGATCTCGCGCCAGGGGCGCCCGGCCACCGTCGCGAGCAGCGATGCGTACGCGGCCCAGTTCGACGAGGTGCAGTACAGCCAGAGCGAAGGGCCATGCCTGACGGCCATGCGCACCGGTAAGACGGTCCTGATGGACGACCTCGCCGCGGACGACCGATTTGAGCGCTACCGCCCTCGGGCTCTTGCGTTGGGGGTGCGGTCCTCGCTCTCGCTGCCGCTGGACGGCGGGGATCACATCGTCGGCTCTTTGAACCTTTACGCCCAGCACTCCCACGGGTTCGGCGCCGCTGAGCTGGCCCAGGCCGCGCTGTTCGCTGACGACCTCTCGCGAGCTCTGGGCCTCGCCATTCGCCTGGCGTACCAGGTGGAGATGACCGAAAAGCTGCTTGCTGCGCTGAGGTCGCGAACCCTGCTCGACCAGTCCCTCGGGATCATCATGAGTCAGCGGTTGTGCGACGCCGACGCGGCGATGGCGATCCTCAGCGCCGACTCGCTGAACCTCGACGTCGCGCTCCTGGTCCGGTCTGCCCAGATCCTCCGCGCAGTACGCACACCACCTCACAGTGACGGTCGCCAGAACCAAAACTGACCGGCGCCCTCAGCAACCGCCACTGAGGTGATGAGCGACTACGCCGCCCTCGCACGTCACTGTTGAGTCCAGCAAAGTGGTGTACCGGTAGCACGGTCGAGAACGTGGGCGCGGTCACCGCGTGATCCTTCGAGGGACAGTCCAAAGCCAACTCGAAGCACCTATCGCGATGACCGCTTCTCCGAGTATTGATCCTGCTGACTCTCAGCACAAGCACCTTGCCCAGTCCTCCACATCCCGATGGGCCGCACGCTGTGGTGGGCTCTTTACGCCGCCGGACCCATGAAAGCGCAAGGCTAGGCAGCGACATCACCTGTCGCCCGTACGCCGCCCGCGCTGTCCATGGCCATGGCCATGAGAAAGTCGGCGGATTCCAGCGAACGTCGCAACACCGACAGGTGTTGGAGGACGTGATGGGACCTGTTCGTAGCCGGGGCCGCAAGCGTGGAGCGGAGCCGTTGACGGCGCAACGGGAGGCGTTCGTCAGGTTGATCGCCAGGGGTGTGAGCAACGCCGAGGCGTGCCGAGTGGTGGGCGTCCACCGGCGGACCGGGACACGTTGGCGACTTGGGCGCACGGTCATCTCCAGCTCGGGTTCCGCGCTACGCCGACCCCGCGTCGACCTTGCACCTGTACCGCGACCTGCTGGCGATCCGACGCTGCGAGCCCGCCCTGGGTGACGGGCCGATGACCTGGATCGACACCTCCGACGACGTGCTCGCGTTCGCGCGTGGCGACCTCTTGTGCATCGTCAACCTAGGCGACCAACCCGCCGCCCTGCCCGCACACACCGAGGTCCTGCTCACGAGCGACTCGCTCGTCGCAGGCCTGCTGCCCCGCGACACCGCCGCGTGGCTGCGCGCCCCCGCCTGACCCGACCGCACCACAGCACGATCCAGCTCGACCCGTAGTGATCCCGACCGCACAGAACGAGCGCGACCTGGCACACACCCTGTCAGGGGCGTTCCCTCACGAAGGAGTGACGATGAGGTCCTCACACACCACTGCGCTCGCCATGGCCGGTGTGCTTTCGATCGGTTTGCTGGCGGCGTGCAGCGACGACGTGCCCTCGGGCGACTCGTCGTCCGCGGGCGCCGATCAGGTCACCATCACGGTGGCCGGCCTGCAGCCCGGAGCGGAGCAGACCGCTGTCGACGCGCTGAACGAGCGCGTCAAGCAGTTCGAGGAGAAGTACCCAGACATCAAGATCGAAACGCAGGAGTACAACTGGCTGGCGTCGACCTTCGCGGCCGACCTGGCCGGCGGCACGCTGCCTGTTGTCTTCGAGGTGCCGGCGACCGACACCAAGGTGCTCATCCAGAACGGCCAGCTCGCGAACATCGACGAGCAGGTCCAAGAACTCCCCTACGCGAAGGACTTCAACGAGGAGGTCCTGGCCGCTGGGCTGAGCGACGACGGGTTGGTCTACGCGGTCCCGGCCAAGTCGATCTACGCCGTCGCGCTGCACTACAACCGCGCGCTGTTCACGCAGGCCGGGCTCGACCCGGACAAACCCCCGACGACGTGGGACGAGGTTCGCGCGGACGCCAAGACCATCCACGACAAAACCGGTGTTCCCGGCTACGCCATGATGGCGCTCGACAACGCCGGTGGCTGGCAGCTGACGGCTGCGGCCTACTCGCGCGGCGGCCGCACCCAGGTGCTCGGCGGGGACGCCTTCGAGGCCACGCTGACGGACCCGGCCGTCAAGGAGTCGCTGCAATTCCTCGGCGACCTGAAGTCGGACGGCTCGTTGCTGGAGAACACCTAGCTCGGTTGGGGCGACGTGAACTCCGGATTCGCGGCCGGCCAGTTCGCGATGTACACGTCGGGCTCAGACATCTACACCGCGCTGGTGCAGAACAACGGAGTCACCACGGACAACCTGGACTACGGGCTGACTGCGCTGCCCAACGAGGGTAGCGACTCCGGCACGCTGGGCGGCGGCACCTACGCCGCCGTGGCGCCCCAGGCGACCGACGAGGAGAAGGACGCGGCGGTCAAGTGGATCGACTTCTGGTACCTGTCCGAGCTCGTGGACCAAGACCAGGCCGTAGCCGACGCCAAGATCCTCGCGGAGCAGGACCCGCCGCAGGCCGTCGGAACCCCCACGCTGCCGATCTTCAGCAAGGACCAGTACGAGACCTCGCTCAGCTGGATCGACGACCACGTCAATGTGCCGCTCGACCATATGGCCGGCTACACCGACGTCATGTTCAGCCAGCCGGTCATCCCTGAGGCCGCCCGCGCGACCCAGGAGACCTACGGGCTGCTCTTCCCGATCGTGCAGGCGGTCATGACCGACCCCGGCGTCGACCTGGACCAGCTGCTCGAAGACGCCAACGCCCAGTCCCAGGCCCTGATCGACCAGGCCAGCTGACATTGCTGAGGTGCCCGGCCCGGCCCGGCTCGTACCGGCCCGGGCACCGTCGCCGCTCCCGCGTGTTACCCGCCCCGAGAGAAGGACCGCATGACTTCCCAGGCCCTCGACAAGCTTGCCGGCAGACGCACACCGGCGACCTGGGTCCGTGGGGGCGGCCTGTCCACATTGCTCTTCGCTATGCCGATGCTGGTGATCTTCGGGGTGTTCTCGTGGGCGCCCATCGTCAAGGCCGTCGTCATGAGCTTCCAGAAGACGAATCTCATCGTGACGTCATGGGTCGGGCTGGAGAACTTCCAGCGGGTGTTCGCCGACCCCGTGCTGCCCATGGCCATCCGCAACACCGCGTACTTCGCGCTGCTGGCGCTGATCTTCGGCTACCCGGTGCCGCTCATCGCTGCGGTCCTGATGAGCGAGGTACGCCGCGCCAAGGGTGTCTTCTCGGCCCTCGCCTACCTGCCCGTCGTCGTGCCGCCCGTGGTGGCGGTCCTGCTGTGGAAGTTCTTCTACGACCCGCGGCCCGAGGGCGTGTTCAACACGATCATCGGCTCAGTGGGAATTCCACCCCAACCCTGGCTGCAGAGCGCGACGTCGGCCATGCCGTCGCTCGTGCTCGAGGCCACCTGGGCCGCCGCGGGTGGCACCGTGATCATCTACCTCGCCGCGCTGAGCTCGGTGCCTACCGAGCTGTACGACGCCGCGGAGGTCGACGGCGCCTCGGTCTGGGGCAAGATCTGGCACGTCACGATGCCGCAGCTGCGCAGCGTGCTGCTCATCACCTTCATCCTGCAAATCATCGGGACCGCACAGGTGTTCCTCGAGCCGTACCTGTTCACCGGCGGCGGTCCCGCGAACGCGACGATCTCCGTGCTTCTGCTCGTCTACCGGTACGCGTTCCAGAACAGCCTCGGCGGCAACTACGGCATGGCGACGGCGCTCAGCCTGATGCTTGCCGCCTTCCTCGCGGTCATGTCCCTGATCTACTTCCGCCTCACACGCAGCTGGAGCACGTCGTGACCACCACGAACCCCACGCTCCCAGAGGCAGTCGTGGCGGGCGAGCCTCGGACCCGACCCGCCGAAGGCGTGCGCACCCCACCTTCGGCGGACGACCGCACCGCGGTCTCCCGGGCGGACTGGCACCGGCCGCGGGTCAAGCACACTTGGAACACCCTGCATGTGCTGCTGCTGATCCTGCTGATCGTGTGGTGCGTTGGACCGCTGCTGCTGCTCGGTAAGTTCGCCATCACCCCGACGCAGGACATCCTGCGCACGCCGCTGGCGATCTTCCCCAACGGCGCGAAGTGGTCGAATCTGCACGACGCTTGGTTCGACATCGACATCAGCAAGTATTTCGTCAACACCGTCGTGCTGGCGACTGGGTCATGGGCCTCGCAAATGCTGGTGGCAACGACCGGCGGGTTCGTCCTGTCCGTGCTACGACCGCGCTGGGCCCGCTCTGTCCAAGGCCTCGTCCTGGCGACGCTGTTCGTACCCGCCGTCGTCCTGCTGGTGCCGCTCTACCTGATCATCCTGCACCCCCCGATGATCGATCACTCGCTGGTCAACTCATACTGGGCGGTCTGGTTGCCCGCCGGCGCGAGCGCGTTCAATGTCGTGCTGGTCGCCCGGTTCTTCGACAACCTGCCCCGCGAGATTCTCGAGGCCGCTCGCGTCGATGGCGCCGGACGTTCCGGCTCTTCTGGTCGATCGTGCTGCCCATGAGCAAGCCGATCCTCGTCGTGGTATCGGTGTTCGCGGTCATCGCGTCTTGGAAGGACTTCCTCTGGCCGCTGCTCGTCCTGCGCAACCCCGATCTGCAGCCTTTGTCGGTCCGCCTGCCCTCCCTCGAGGCAACCACCGACAAGGGCACCCTGATGGCCGCCTATGCGATCGCGACCGTGATCCCCATCCTCATATATTCCTAGTGTTCCAGCGCATGTTCCTGCGCGGCGCGGGGCTCGGCGGCGCCGTCAAGGGCTAGGGCATGTCTCCCTAGCTCGGTTTGGTGCTCATTGGCATGCTGTTGCGGGTGAGTCGTTACGCCGTGTTGTCA
>NZ_SDWW01000075.1 GCF_004168625.1 Pengzhenrongella frigida | reverse complement strand
CGGGTGGGTCGGGAGTGGGGCCAAATCAGAGCATCAAAACCGGTCCAAGTGGGGCCAACTCAGGCTGGCACACTCAATGATCACCCGCTCGTCGGCGCCGCGCCCGTGCACCCGCACCCAGACCGTGGCCCCGAGAAGCTCGTGCGGCACGGAGTACTGCCCGGAGTCGAACGTGACCATCGGCGTCTTGGCCGGGACGGTGCGCGTGACCCCGAACGCGACCGTGTGGGGATCGGCCGGGACCGGGGGCAGGCGGGCGCGTTCCTCGGCGAGCATCGCGTCCGGGGTCCGCCGAGTGACGCGGTGCTCACGGGCGTTGACCTGCGCGCAGAACACCTCGCACGCGTCCTCGAGGTCCGCGAACGACGCGTAGGCCTCCAGCAAGTTGGTGTCCTTGGGGACCAGGTCCGCCTTGGCGACCTTCACCGACGACTCCGACCCACCCTTGGACGCCGGATCCACCGGGACACAGGTGTGCAGGGTGACGCCGTAGTGGCGGGCGAACGCGACGATCGCCGGGTTGCGCACCGCCATCCCGCGACGTGCTCGACGGTGACCGTCTTCTCGTTATCGGTCAGCACATACGTCGGCGCACCCCCGATCCTGCGCATCGTGACGTCCAGGGCTGCCATCACCGACGGCAACGTCTTGTCCCTGATCGCGAGCACCACCCGGAACCTCGACCACGCCAACCACGCCACGAACAACGTCGTACGGACCCCGCCGATCATCGGCCCGTCGCCGAAGTCGTACTGGATCCACATCCCCGGCTCAGTGACCCACGGGCGGTGGACCCGGACCCGCCCGACCCGGTAGTTCGCCTTCACCACCGCCACCGCCCGACGCGTGGTGCGCTCCGAGCCGGTGAAACCCAACGCGACGAGCTTGTCGTGGGCGACGTCGGCGCGGACCTTGCCCTGAGACCGCTCAACCCACTCCTCGACCTTGGCCAGGTGAGCGTCGATCAGCTGCGGGCGCGGTGCGCACTTATCCGACAACCCACCAGCGTCGCGGGCCGCGACATACCTGGCGACGGTGTGGTGGGAGACCCCGGACAGCTCCCCGGCATCACGCAACGACCCGGTCAAATCGAACGCTTCCAACATGTTCATGATCTCCTCGGCAGACTTCACGGTGTCCCTCCTGGGGGCGGCAAGCGCATCAGCACCGCGAAGCGCATCCCAGGAGGGGCCTCAACCGCGGGAGGCGGCGAGGCGAAGAACGTCGTGTCGGGCAGATCTCATGACCGCCAGCGGGCAACTTTCATGTCCGCCACCGGGCAGCGATTTGGCCGTCTCCGGGCAGTTTCTCGTGTCCGCTGTCACGCTACCGAGTTCGACGCCGGAGCGTGCTCTCGCTGCGTGAGGCACGTCGACTCGGACTGCGTGGGCACGGGCCTCGCGCCACCAGTTCCTACACTGACTAGACAAGCGAAGTACGGTTCGCTACTTTATCATCGCACGTAAGAGGGTTGACCCGCGCACCCTGTCACTGCTCATCCTGAGTCGCGGCGATGGGCAAACTCGCCAAGCCGGGAAAGGTCCTCGATCCGACTCACCAAACAGTCCGACTCATCAAACAGGTAGATGCCCAGGATGGATCGAAGGAGTTGTTCAGGATGGCACTTAGCGGAAGCGCTCCCCGTGAACTGGCGAGAGCGGCGGGTGTCCTGCGGTCGGGGGGCTTGGTGGCATTCCCCACCGAGACCGTCTATGGGCTGGGCGCAGACGCCGCCAATGAGAAGGCCGTTGCACGCATCTTTGCCGCGAAGGGCCGGCCCGCTGATCACCCTCTCATCGTCCACCTGGCCCAGCCGGAAGATGTTGCACTCTGGGCGCGGGACGTCCCTGCCTCTGCCTGGCGGGTGGCTGAGAGATTCTGGCCCGGACCGCTGACACTAATCCTCAAACGTGCTGCCGGGGTGTTGGACGTCGTGACAGGCGGTCAGGACACCGTGGGCCTGCGCGTTCCCGATCACCCCATTGCCCTCGGTCTCCTGCAGGTCTTTGGCGGCGGCATCGCAGCCCCGTCGGCCAACCGCTTCGGGCGGGTGAGCCCGACATCGGCGGCTCATGTGCTTTCCGAGCTCGGAGATTCGGTCGACTGGATCATTGACGGTGGCGCGTGCGCGGTGGGCCTGGAGTCCACCATCCTGGACCTGAGCGGGAAGCATCCGCGGCTACTGCGCCCTGGTGCCGTAACCCCCGAAATGCTGAACGAGACGCTAGGCGAGTTGCCCACCTGGCTTGCGATTGGTGGTCCGCGCACCCCAGGACGACTGCCGTCCCACTACGCTCCGGAGACCCCGCTGTACCTGGTGGAAACGGATGCGCTCGAATCAACGGTTCGGATGATCGTGGGACAGGAACAATCGGTGGCCGTCCTGTCGGTACAGCCCAACGGCACCGGTGACGCGCGCTGCCGGTGGGCGGTGATGCCCGCCGACCCAATGGAGTACGGGCGCGTGCTGTATGCGCGCCTGCGCGAGGCCGACAACTGGGGCTGTCGCGCGATTCTTGTCGAGATGCCCCGCGCGGACGAGGATTGGGACGCCGTGCACGACCGCCTTCGGCGCGCCGCGGGCGCATATGCGGACAGGCGCCCAGTCGCGGCTCTCGTCCGCAGCCGGGAGGACCTGCCGCGGGCATGTCGTGATCTGAGCGACCTCTTCGCGCTGCAGATGCACCAGCAGTGCCGGACCTCCCCACCTGAGGACCTTCTCGGGATCTGGGTCGACGAGCAAGCGGTGGTGCAAACCCCGAGTTTCTTGCCCGCGCACGACCAGTCCTCAGCTGACCGCCCCATCGACATCCGGTACACCGCTGGCTTGTCGGGTATATGGACACTCTGCTGGCTCGAGATGGAAAGCGACAGCAGGAATCGCGCGGTGACCCGACTCGACCTCCTCGCTGGGCTGGTCCGACATTCCGAAGGACCGCTGCACGGTCGGTTTTTGCCGGTCTTCCCCAGCGACACGCCCCCGTCGGAGATGGAGTCTCAGATGCGGAGCCTCCAGGACCGGTACCCCCGGCGCCTTATCGGATCGCTCATCCAAGACTCGGCATCGGGCCGCGTGACCTGGCAGGAAGTTGGAACTGAGTAGGAGCCTGCCTTCGACAGGCATTTACGGTTCGCACACACCGGCAGAACTCGGTGGCCGCGGCGAAGGATGTTCGAACCTGCCCCAATGCATCATCGGAGCCCGGTAGGAGCCATCAAGTTGACTGATCCAGTGATTCTTTTCTTTGTCCTCGGCCTTGTCGCCGGCCTGCTGCGCTCGGAGCTTCGCCTTCCACCCGCGATATACGAGTTTCTGAGCATCCTGCTCCTGCTGTCCATCGGACTCAAAGGCGGCATCGAACTCGCTAAGCAGCCCGTCATCACGCTCCTACCTCAAATGCTAGCGGTGGTAGCCCTGGGCATCTTTCTCGCCCTGACGGCCTTCCCCGTGTTGCGCTACCTGGGTCGCTTCACGAGGGCTGACGCGGCCTCCATCGCTGCGCACTATGGCTCCGTGAGCGTCGGCACCTATGCGGTTGCCGTCGCCTACCTTGGTGCTCGGCGCATTCCGTTCGAAGCCCACATGCCCCTACTCCTGGTACTTCTAGAGGTCCCCGCTGTCCTTGTCGGCATCGTCTTGGCACGAGGGCTCTCGCGTCGGACGCGCTGGACGACAGTTGCCCACGAGGTCTTCCTGGGAAAGAGCATCGTCCTGCTCGTCGGCGGCCTGCTCATCGGATGGGCAGCGGGCCCGGTTGGGTTAGTCACGATTGAGCCTCTATTCTTCGACCTCTTCAAGGGCTTTCTGGCGATATTTCTGCTGGAGATGGGGTTGATCGCGGCAGCACAGGCAGGAATGCTGCGCCGGCACGGTCTGTTTCTCGTGGCTTTCGGCATCGGCATGCCACTTTTCTCGGCGCTCGTGGGGGGTGCCGCAGGATTCTTCCTGGGCCTATCTGTCGGCGGCACAACTATTCTCGCGACACTGGCGGCCAGCGCTTCCTACATAGCAGTACCAGCTGCCATGCGCATCTCGGTACCCGAGGCAAACCCGGCACTGTCGCTCACCGCTTCCCTGGGAATAACCTTCCCGTTCAACGTCCTTGTTGGCATTCCGATATACTACGCATTATCCAAATGGATGCACGCGATCATGGGAGGATGAGACTATTGACAGACTACCGGCGCAAGTTGTTGACGGTAATCACTGAAGCTGCACTTGAGGGAACACTGATACAAACCATCGAACGCCTGGGTGCACACGGATATACCATCGTCGATGCCCGCGGCAAGGGAGCCCGTGGCGTCCGCGATGCAGGCTGGGAGGCCAGCGGAAATATCCGCGTCGAGATCGTGTGCAAATCTGATACGGCCGCAGACATCGCCGCTTATCTTCAAGAGCACTACTACAACGACTACGCCATGATCTTGTTTGTGAACGACATCGACGTGCTTCGACTGGAGAAGTTCTGAAAGCAGACTGGGAGGACCGGCAAGACGTATACGGGCTGAACCACCGGGCATGGTGGCACCTCAAGGTGAGGTCCGCGCGATCCTCCGCTACCACCGTCCACGGATCTCGTCTCTCGACTTCCGACTCTCGGCGGCACGGTCTCGCGGCCGGTGCGCGACGACCGGCCTCTTCCGAGGGGCAGCCAGTGGCGAGGAGTCTGCACGGTCGTCGAGCGCAGGGGTGCGGCTCTGGTAGCCGAACCCACCGACCTGAACCAGTTCGGGTGGCGAGACCGCTCCGCGCTCGACCAACGCGCCCGTTCCGTCACCCTCGCTTGGTCGGTCCCCCAGGCAGCCCACCGGTCGGACGAGGACGATGCGATGGTCTCTTGGGGCGGCGGGGACTACTGTCCATGAAATGGCGAATCAGAGTGCCGATCGAGGTGTCACGCATGAACCGGCCGCAGCGGCGGGTTGGACGTTCTTGACCAACCACGCGCACGTTCTCCTCGTCATCGTGCGCGACCCTCAGATCACCCTGCGTGAGGTTGCAGCTCGGGTCGGGATCACCGAGCGGGCCACGCAGAAGATCGTCGCGGATCTTGAAGCGGCGGGCTATCTCACCCGGGCCCGAGAGGGGCGGCGCAACAGCTACACCATCTCCACCGGACAGCCGTTCCGCCATCCGCTTGCAGCCGGCCACGATGTCGATGAGCTCCTTGGGATCCTCGCCTCCGGCTCCACCAGTGACTAGACAAGTGCATTTCTATTCGGTACTTTTGAGTCGTGAGTCTAGCGATCTGCTCGCGCCGTCGCATCACCAATGGTGCGGTCCAGTTCAGCGGTAGACGAGCCCATTCGGGAAGGATCCTCGGTCGTGCTGCCGAAGAGGTAGGTGCCCGGCATGGCGACTCGAACTCCTCGCGCAGGTCCGGTTGCAATCCTTGCAGTGCCCGCCGCCGCCGTGATCGTCCCGACCACGCACCGGCCAACCGTGTGCTCGCCGCCCGCGCGCGCCACGCCCAGCGCCTGCTTGCTCGTCGCTCGTGCGCGGCCTCGGCCCGGAGTCGACACCGAACTTGCCGTTGCCCGGCTTGCTCCGCGCGCGGATATGTGGGGCCGCATCGTCGAAAAGGCGAACCGTCCGACCGCCGCGTCGCTGCTTGAGGCAGAGACGCACCCTTCACCCAACCCGAGGCGAGCGTGGTGCGGTTGGTCGGGTGCGATCGGATGAGTGAAGTGCCGAGACGCTCAGGGTCTTCGCGGCACGCGACCGGAGGGCCTCCGTCAGCCCGTGAGTCTTCCTCCCGGAGAGGGCTCGAACCGGTTGGTGGAGGCGCCCGATGAGCCGTCGTCCTCGATTCGCTGCCACGGCCGCGACACCCGACTGAGCTTTCGGCGTCACCAGTCAGCCGTCCGGTGCCCGCGGGGAGTTCCGCGAGCGAGCCGAATATGGGTCGGGCGGACACCACTTCGCACCAATGGAAGGAAATGAGCTGATGAAAGGAACCCCACCCGGCCTCGCCAAGGCCGTAGCCCTCTACGCCGGTCAAACGGTCGCGCTCCTCACTCAGCACGGCAAAGAGCGAGTGATCGCGCCCGTGCTGGAGCCTGCACTCGGCTGCCGAGTGGAACGTGTTGCCGGCTATGACACGGATCTCCTGGGTACGTTCACCCGCGACATACCGCGCGCCGGCACCCAGCTCGAGGCGGCGCGCACGAAGGCGCTCCTCAGCATGGAGCTGGCAGGGCTGCCACTGGGCCTGGCCAGCGAGGGCTCGTTCGGCCCGGATCCGTTCACGGGCATGCTCGGCTGGAATGTGGAGATGCTGATCTGGGTCGATGCCGAGCGCGAGCTGGAAGTCGTCGGTGTCGCCCAAGGCTCGGCGGTGTTCTCCCATGTACTCACGGCGGACTGGGGCGCGGTCAGCTCCTTCGCGGGGAGATCGGCATTCCCTGAACATCACCTGGTGGTGCGCCCCGGCGGCAGGGATGACACGCGCATCCGCAAGGGGATCGCGTCGTGGACGGAACTGGAGGCCGCCTTTGCCGGAGCGCTGGAGCAGTCGGCGAGCGGTCAGGTGTTTGTCGAGACTGACGTGCGCGCCCATGCCAATCCCACGCGCATGGAGAACATCCGCTTGGCGGCCGAGGACCTGGCCAAGAGGCTCTGCTCCCTGTGTCCTGCCTGCGACACCCCGGGCTTCTGGATCATGGGACGCGTGGCCGGGCTGCCGTGCGGGGAGTGTGGTGAAGCTACGCGCGGAACCCGCGCCGAGGTTCTTGGATGTCTCAAGTGCGCGCATCGCCTCACGCGTGATCGCACCGAGCGGCAGTACGCCGACGCGGTCTTCTGCGACTACTGCAACCCGTGAACGCTCGAAGAGCGAAGGACATCGCGATGAGCGTTGAGCCGGCCCGGTCTGACGTCGGCGCCGACGGTTCGCATCGGCTGACCTCAGACGAGGTCGCGGCGCGCCTGAAGGTGGACCCGCGGGTGGGTTTGCCGGCGTCGCAGGTCGCGAGCCGCCTCGCCGCTCACGGTCCGAACCGGTTGCCCCCCCGGGCGGCGGCGCTCGCCGCTTCGCACGTTTGTCGACCAGTTCCGCAGTCTCCTCATCGCGGTCCTGCTCGGCGCCGCGGTGTTGGCCGCGATCGTCGGTGACGTCAAAGACGTCGTCGTCATCTGTGTCGTGGTCGCGTTCAACGCCGTCTTGGGTTTCGCGCAGGAGTACCGGGCCGAGGCGAGCCTGGCGGCGCTGGAACAGATGCTCGTGACTCAAGCCCGGGTGCGTAGCGATGGTTCGATCAGTGTGGTCGACGCGGAAGACCTCGTTCCTGGCGATGTCGTGCTCGTCGATGCCGGTGACCGCGTGCCGGCCGACGGCCGGTGGCTGGTGACTGTCGACCTGCAGATCGACGAATCGGCGTTCACGGGTGAGTCGATGCCGGTCGCAAAGGATGTCCTTCCGATCCCCGAGGGTGTCGTGGCGGTAGCTGACCGGTTCTGCATGGTGTCCATGGCCGTGAGAAAGTCCCCGCAGGTGGCCAGTAGAAAGTCCCCGCTGGTGGCCAGGTAGAAGTCCCCACCCCTTGCTCGTCGTGTCGAGCCGGAGCGTGAAGCCCGAGCAGTGACGGTGACGGTGTCTAGCCAGTCGCCATCACTGCCCGGGGAGCTCCATTGAAGTCTGCGAGGGACCGTATGGACATCATCAGCACCTATCAGCAGGTCGGGTCGTATCGAGGCACGGCCGCGATCTGCGGCACGACCCCCAAGACCGTGCGTCGGGTCATCGCCCGCGCCGAGGCCGGCGGGACCGTCGCGCCGCGGGTCCCGCCGGTCCGCAACTACGAGCCCGTGGCCGCGCTGGTCACGGCGAAGGTCGCCTCGACCAAGGCCCGGATCTCGGCCAAGCGCCTTCTGCCGGCGGCGCGGGCGGCGGGGTTCACCGGGTCGGCGCGCAACTTCCGCCGCCTGGTCGCCGGCGCCAAGGTCGAGTGGCGCCGCGAGGACCATCGCGGGCGGCGCCCGGCGGTGTGGACCCCGGGTGAGTACCTGGTCATCGACTGGGGAACCCTGGGTGGGGTCAAGGTGTTCTGCGCGGTGCTGGCGTGGTCGCGGGTGCGGTTCGTGCGGTTCGCCGCCGACGAGCAGGCCACCACCACGATGGCGATGCTCGCGGAGTGCTTCGAGACGATCGGCGGGGTCCCGACCAAGGTCCTGGCGGACCGTATGGGGTGCCTCAAAGGCGGCGTGGTCGCCAACGTCGTGGTCCCCACGGCCGACTACGTGAAGTTCGCCGGCCACTACGGCTTCGTCCCGGACTTCTGCAACCCGGCCGACCCCGCTTCCAAGGGCATCGTGGAGAACCTGGTCGGTTACGGCAAGTCCGACCTCATGGTCCCGCTGCTTGACGAAACCGCGGACCCAGCCTCGCCCGCGGGCCTGGCCGCGGCGAACCTGGCCGCGATCGCGTGGTGCGCGGAGGTGAACGCCGCGGTGCACTCCCAGATCGTCGCGGTCCCGGCCGAGCGCCTGGTGGCCGAGGCGCTGCTGCTGGGGGCGTTGCCGTCGTTGCGGGCGAGCATCGGGCCCGCACCGGTGGTCCGCAAGGTCGACAAGCTGTCCTGCGTGCGGTTCGCCTTGGGCCGCTACTCGGTGCCCACGACGCTGATCGGCACCCACGTCCACCTGGTCCACCACGGCGGCCGCCTGCAGGTCCTGATCCCGGCCACCGGCGTCATCGTGGCTGATCACGAGCTCGTCGCCCCGGGTGAGTCCTCGGTGTTGGACGCGCACTACGGCGGCCCGCGCCCGGCACCCTCGCGCAAGGTCCGGCCCCGGTCGGTCGCCGAGCGGGAGTTCTGTTCGCTGGGTGAGGTCGCCGCGGCGTTCATCACCGGCGCGGCCGCGTCGGGCAACACCCGCCTGGCCGGCGAGCTCGTCGAGCTCAACGCGTTGGCCGCCGCCCACGGCCAGAGCGTGTTCCTGGCGGCCCTGGCCCGGGCGGTGGCGTTTCGGCGGTGGCGCTCAGCGGACGTCCGCTCGATCCTGGCGGCCGGCACCGGCACCCCCGACCCGACCGCCACCGGCGACGCACTGGTCATCGACCTGCCCATCGCGGCCGGGCGGTCCCTGGACCAGTACGCGCCGACCACGACCGCGGCGACCTCGTGAGCGCCCCCGCGCCGGTGTTGGCCGCGGACCTGACCGCCGGGCTGCGCCGCCTCAAGCTCGCCGCGATGCGTGAGCTCGCCCCGAGCCTGCTGGTGACGGCCAAGACCCAACGCTGGACCCCCGAGGAGGTCTTGCGGGCCCTGGTGGAGGCCGAGATCACCTCTCGCGCCGCGTCCAACGCCCGGGCCCGGCTGAAAGCTGCGGCGTTCCCGGTGGTCAAGACCCTCGAGCAGTTCGACCTGCCCGCCTCTTCCATCCCCGCACCCACCTGGGCGTATCTGACCAGCCTGGAATGGATCCGCGCGAAGGAGAACCTCGCCCTGGTCGGCCCGGCCGGGACCGGCAAGTCCCACACCCTGCTCGCCCTGGGCCACGCCGCCGTGGAGGCCGGTCACAAGGTCCGGTACTTCACCGCGGCCGACCTCGTGGAGACCCTCTACCGGGCCATGGCCGACAACTCCGTGGGTCGCGTCATCGAGACCCTGCTCCGCAACGACGCCGTCATCGTCGACGAGGTGGGCTTCGCGCCGCTGGACGACACCGGCACCCAGCTGCTGTTCCGGTTCGTCGCCGCAGCCTACGAACGCCGGTCCCTGGCCATCGCCTCGCACTGGTCGTTCGAGGACTGGGGCCGGTTCCTACCCGAGCACACCACCGCCGTCAGCATCCTCGATCGCCTCCTGCACCACGCCACCGTCGTGGTCACCAGCGGCGACTCCTACCGCATGCGCGAGTCCCGCCAACCCCGAGGAGGCCACCCCATCAGCGCCCAGAGAATCCGCAAGGGGTGAGGACCTCTATTTGGCCACCAGCGGGGACGGCGGATTCCAGCGAACGTCGCAACACCGAGAGGTGTTGGAGGACGTGATGGGACCTGTTCGTAGCCGGGGCCGCAA
>NZ_SDWW01000074.1 GCF_004168625.1 Pengzhenrongella frigida | reverse complement strand
CTGCCCCGGCCCCCGAACCCGTGGCCGTCCCCGCTCCGGCGCCCACGCCAATGCCTGCGCCGACCCCCGATCCCGCCCCGGCGCCGACCCCCGAACCGGCGGCCGCACCGACCCCGGCACCGCCGGCAGCGCCCGAGCCGGTCAGCACCCCGGTGCCCAGCCCGACGAGGCCACCCACGGGCAGGGGGCTCGCCAGGGCGCCGAGCCCGACCACCCCGACGATCAGCGGCGCGATCACGACCCGCAGACCGTGGTTCACGTCACCGAGCTCGAGCAGGAGGGCACGGCACTCGCCGCAGCCGTCCAGGTGCGCCTCGACCTGGGCCGTCTCGCGCTTGGCCAGCCCGCCGCGCACGTAGGCGCCGAACTTGCCGTTCACGCTGCGACACCCGTCGCTGAGGGGCCGGGCGAGGTGCTGCTGGAGGTACGCCTGCCGCAGTCCCTCACGCGCTCGATAGGCGAGGGCGGCGACGCCGTTCGCAGTCAGCCCGAGCAGCGGGGCGATCTGCGCCGCACTCAGCTCCTCGATCTCGGTGTACCAGAGAGCGGCCTGCCACCGTTCCGGGAGCGACGCGTACGCCTTGGCCACGGCGGCGTTCTCAAATCCGGCAAGAGCCGGGTCCTCGACCGAGCCGGCCGCACCGAACGCCGTCTCGAAAACGGCCATGTCATCCGTCGGCTGCACGCGCCGACCGCCCTCGGCGCCGGCGTAGGCGAGTCGCCGGACGACGGTGAACAGGTAGGCGCGGAACGCGACGTCGGGTCCACCGCCGTTGCGCATCACGGCGAACACGCGCGTGAAGCCGTCCGAGACGATGTCCTCGGCGTCGGCGGTGGAGCGGGTGTACTGCCGCGCCACGGCGCGGGCAGCGGGTGCGTGCCGCTCGTACAGCGTCCCGAACGCCGCCGCGTCGCCCGCTCGGGCAGCAGTGATCAGCTCAGCGTCGCTGGACAGCTCGCTCCAGACCTCCGCTGAGCGGCGAAATGCCCCACCCTCATCCGTGGGCCGGTCCGCTCCCATAGCTACTCAGACTGCCACGGATCAACCATCCGGGTGCGGTATCGACCGATCCGGTGACCCGACTCGCGTCATTGACAGGCGGATGCCCCCTCTCTATTGATGTGACTTCCCTCGATGCGACGGCAGCCGGGCTGCCGCCCGCGCTCCGTGAGCAGTGGCGCGCGATCAGCGCCGAATCGGTCTGGCTGCGACCGGCCGACTGGTACCACCCCGCCATCGACGCCGTCGTCGAGGCAGCGCTTCGGGGCACGGACACGAGCCCGGCCGCCGCGCGGCTCGGCGCGGTGCGCGGCGAGAACGGCGTCGGGATCGTGGAGACGATCGACGACTTCGCGTGCCTGTTCCGCTCCCTGGGCACTCTCGACCCCCCGCTCGGGCCGATGCGGGCGCTGTGCGAGGGGTGGGTCGCCGCTCAGGACGCCGCTCCCGCGCACACCCAGTGCCTCGACCCCGAGACGGGCCTGCCGACCGCCGAGTACCTGCGGGTGCGGCTCGCCGAGACCTACGGCGTCGCTGCCCGGGCCGGTCACGCGCCGACCGGTACGCACAGCCTGCTCCTGGTCGACGTCGCGGTGGCCGAGCTCGACCCGTGGTCCCGGATCGCTCGGTCAGCCGTCGTCGGCCAGGTCCTGGCGCTCACCTACGGCGAGGGCCATCCGATGGCGTCGCTCGGTGACGGGACGTTCGCCATCCTCGTCGAGCGCAATGCCAGCCTCGGCACCGACATCGCCCGGCTGCGCGACGAGCTCGTCGCCCACGCCGACCGGCTCGCGGTCACGAGCCTCGTCCGGCAGCCACCACGGATCTGGCTCGAAGCGCTTCCCGAGACGCATGCGGGCGCCCTGGACCTGCTCGCGCACGTCGCGCGCTGATCCCATCGGCGCAATGAGTACCGATCGCCTCCAGGTCGCGTTACGGTCAAGCATGACTACAGGGGGCTTCGCAGACGGGGCTGTCGAGTTCCTACCGGTGCTCGCGGTCGGTGCCACGGCTGACATCTTCGTCGTCGACGACGAACGGGTGCTGCGCCGGTACCGCGATCTGCGCGACGCGACGGCCGAGGCCGCGCTCATGCGCCATGTCTGGGAGCACGGGTTCCCGGCGCCGGCGCTGCACTCCTCGGACGGCGCCGAGGTCGTGATGGAGCGCCTGTACGGTCCGACCTTGCTGCAGGCCCTGGCCTCGGGCGAGTTCAGCCTGCAGGACGCCGTGGAGATCATGGCCGACCTCCACCAGCGCCTGCACGCCGTGCCGCCGCCCCCGGAGGCGACCGGCGACGACGTCGTCATCCACCTCAATCTGCACCCGGGCAACGTCGTGCTCAGCGAGACGCACGGCCCCGCGCTCGTGGACTGGGCGAAGGTCACCCTCGGCCCGGTCGACCTGGACATCGCGATGAGCGCCATCATCCTGGCCGAGGTGGCCGTCGACTCGGGCGGCGACTACTCCCGCGCAGCCCGCGCGATGCTCGTCAACTTCCTCGCGGTCGCGGGCGGGAACCCGCTCGCCCAGCTCGACGCCGCGGCGCAGGACCGTTTCGACGACCCCGTGCTCCAGCCCGGCGAACGGCGGCTGGTCGCACCCGCGGCGGCCCTCGTGCGCCGGTACGCCCCGAGCGTCATCTTCGGCGCCTGACCTCAGCACCCCCGGGTCAGAACTCCCAGTCGTCGTCCTCGGTGTTGACGGCCTTGCCGATGACGTACGACGAACCGGACCCCGAGAAGAAGTCGTGGTTCTCGTCGGCGTTCGGGCTCAGCGCCGACAGGATCGCCGGGTTCACGTCGCACTCGTCCTTGGGGAACAACGCCTCGTAGCCAAGGTTCATCAGCGCCTTGTTGGCGTTGTAGCGCAGGAACTTCTTGACGTCCTCAGTAAGGCCGACGCCGTCGTAGAGGTCCTGGGTGTACTCCACCTCGTTGTCGTAGAGCTCGAAGAGGAGCTCGAAGGTGTAGTCCTTCATCTCGGCCCGCTCGGCCTCGGTGAGCAGGGCGAGGCCCTTCTGGAACTTGTAGCCGATGTAGTACCCGTGCACGGCCTCGTCGCGAATGATCAGGCGGATCAGGTCGGCCGTGTTCGTGAGCTTGGCGCGCGAGGACCAGTACATGGGCAGGTAGAAGCCCGAGTAGAACAGGAACGACTCGAGCAGCGTGCTGGCGACCTTGCGCTTGAGCGGGTCGTCACCGCGGTAGTAGTCCATGACGATCTGCGCCTTGCGCTGCAGGTTCTTGTTCTCCTCGGACCACCGGAACGCGTCGTCGATCTCCCGCGTCGAGCACAACGTCGAGAAGATCGACGAGTACGACTTGGCGTGCACCGACTCCATGAAGGCGATGTTCGTGTACACGGCCTCCTCGTGCTGCGTCAGGGCGTCCGGGATCAGGCTGACTGCACCGACCGTGCCCTGGATCGTGTCCAGCAGCGTCAGGCCGGTGAAGACCCGCATCGTGAGCTCCTGCTCCGCCGGGGTCAGCGTGGCCCACGACTGGATGTCGTTGGACACCGGCACCTTCTCGGGCAGCCAGAAGTTGTTCGTCAGCCGGTTCCAAACGTCGACGTCCTTGTCGTCCTCGACCTTGTTCCAGTTGATCGCGGACACCCGCTGCAACAACGGGATCTTCTCCACCATGACGGTCCTGCTTCCTCAAAAGTACGAACGGCGGGGGGGGGCGCGGGCGTCACAGCATGCAGCTGACGCAACCCTCGATCTCGGTCCCCTCGAGCGCCATCTGGCGCAGGCGGATGTAGTACAGCGTCTTGATGCCCTTGCGCCAGGCGTAGATCTGCGCCTTGTTGATGTCGCGCGTGGTGGCGGTGTCCTTGAAGAACAGCGTCAGCGACAGGCCCTGGTCGACGTGCTGCGTCGCCGCCGCATAGGTGTCGATGATCTTCTCGTAGCCGATCTCGTACGCGTCGTCGTAGTACTCGAGGTTGTCGTTCGTCAGGAACGGCGCCGGGTAGTAGACGCGCCCGATCTTGCCCTCCTTGCGGATCTCGATCTTCGAGGCGACCGGGTGGATCGACGACGTCGAGTTGTTGATGTACGAGATCGAGCCGGTCGGCGGGACCGCCTGCAGGTTCTGGTTGTACAGCCCGTGCGCCATGACCGACGACGCCAGCTCGCGCCAGTCGTCCTGGGTCGGGATCTGCACGCCGGCGACGTCGAACAGCTCGCGCACGCGCGCCGTCGTCGGCTCCCAGACCTGGTCGGTGTACTTGGCGAAGTACTCGCCGCTCGCGTAGGTCGAGTCCGCGAAGCCGTCGAACGCCCGGTCCCGCTCGATCGCGAGCCGGTTCGACGCGCGGATCGCGTGGTACGCGACCGTGTAGAAGTAGATGTTCGTGAAATCCAGGCCCTCGGCGGAGCCGTAGTGGATCCGCTCGCGGGCCAGGTACCCGTGCAGGTTCATCTGGCCCAGCCCGATGGCGTGCCCGCCGGCGTTCGCGTGCTTGACCGACGGGACGGACTCGATGCTCGTCTGGTCCGAGACCGCGGTGAGCGCGCGGATCGCGGTCTCCACGGTGGCGGCGAAGTCCGGGGAGTCCATCGCCAGGGCGATGTTGAGCGAGCCGAGGTTGCAGGAGATGTCCTTGCCGATGTGGCTGTAGGACAGGTCCTCGTTGAAGGTCGACGGTGTCGAGACCTGCAGGATCTCCGAGCACAAGTTCGAGTGCGTGATCTTGCCCTTGATCGGGTTCGCGCGATTCACCGTGTCCTCGAACATCAGGTACGGGTAGCCGGACTCGAACTGGATCTCGGCGAGGATCTGGAAGAACTCGCGGGCCTTGATCTTGGACTTGCGGATCCGGCCGTCGTCGACCATCTCGGTGTACTTCTCGGTGACGTTGATGTCGGAGAACGGCACGCCGTAGACCCGCTCGACGTCGTACGGCGAGAACAGGTACATGTCGTCGTTGTTCTTCGCGAGCTCGAACGTGATGTCGGGGATGACGACGCCGAGCGAGAGGGTCTTGATCCGGATCTTCTCGTCCGCGTTCTCCCGCTTGGTGTCGAGGAACCGCAGGATGTCCGGATGGTGCGCGTGCAGGTACACCGCACCTGCACCCTGCCGGGCACCGAGCTGGTTCGCGTACGAGAACGAGTCTTCGAGCAGCTTCATCACGGGGATGACGCCGGACGACTGGTTCTCGATGTGCTTGATCGGGGCACCGTGCTCGCGGATGTTGCTCAGCAGCAGCGCGACGCCGCCGCCGCGCTTGGACAGCTGCAGCGAGGAGTTGATGGCGCGCGCGATCGACTCCATGTTGTCCTCGATGCGCAGCAGGAAGCACGAGACCGACTCACCGCGCTGCGCCTTGCCCGAGTTGAGGAACGTCGGCGTCGCCGGCTGGAACCGGCCCGCGATGATCTCGTCGACCATGCTCAGCGCGAAGGCCTCGTTGCCGTCGGCGAGGGTCAGCGCGACCATGCAGACGCGGTCCTCGAAACGCTCGAGGTACCGCTTTCCGTCGAAGGTCTTCAGCGTGTACGACGTGTAGTACTTGAACGCGCCGAGGAACGTCTGGAACCGGAACTTCGCCGCGTACGCGCGCTCGAACACGGTCTTGACGAAGGCGGCGTCGTACTTCGCCAGGATCTCGGGCTCGTAGTACTTGTTCTCCACCAGGTACTCGAGCTTCTCGGCGAGGTTGTGGAAGAACACCGTGTTCTGGTTCACGTGCTGCAGGAAGTACTGGTGCGCGGCGGCGCGGTCCATGTCGAACTGGATCTCGCCGTTCGGGCCGTACAGATTCAGCATCGCGTTGAGCGAGTGGTAGTCGAGGTCTGCGGCTAGGCCGGTATCTGTCGCTGTGACTGCCAAAACTGGTCCAATCCATCGCGGACGCGCGTGACGTCCTGGGGAGTGCCGAGGATCTCGAAGCCGTACAGGTACGGCACCTCGCACTTGGCGGAGATGATCGAGCCGGCGATGCAGTACGCCGTCCCGAAATTGGTGTTGCCCGCCGCGATCACGCCGCGGATCAACGACCTGTTGTGCACGCTGTTGAGGAACTTCACGACCTGCCGCGGGACGGCGCCGCCCTCGTTGCCCCCGCCGTAGGTGGGGACGATCAGGACGTACGGCTCATCGACCTCGAGCGGGTCGTCCGCCGGTCGCACCGGGATGCGCTGCGCGGGAATCCCGAGCCGCTGCACGAATCGGTGGGTGTTCTCGGAAACGCTCGAGAAGTAGACCAGCGAACTCATGGGCGCGGGTCAGGCGACCGCGGCCACGCGCTCGGCGACCTCGGCGATCCGGCCCGGCCGGTAGCCCGACCAGTGCTCGTCGCCGACCACCACGACGGGCGCCTGCAGGTACCCGAGCGACATGACGTAGTCACGCGCCGCGGGGTCGGCGGCGATGTCGACGATCGTGTAGTCGAGGTCGAACTTGTCCAGCGAGCGGTAGGTCGCGGTGCACTGGACGCACGAGGGCTTGCTGTACACGGTGATGCTCATCGGTCTCCCCAAGATCGGTGCGCGGTCCGCCCCACGCCGTGCACAGACACTACACCTAGGGGTCAGACTCGATCGAGCATCTAGATGTGGTGTTTCCCTCATGTCTTCGGGGAATTGGCCGCAAGAGTTCGGGCGCGCCAGCCGGCGTCGTGCGGGTGCACCGGCGCGTCGACCGCACCCGCCTCGACCGCGGCTGGGGGATGCTGTCCCGGTGCAGATCAGCACCCTCGGGCCCCTGACGATCGACGGCGCCGCCGTCGAGGGTTCCCGGCTGCCCGCGCTGCTGCCTCCCCTGTTCCTCGCTCGCGGTCGAATCGTCTCCACGGCCGACCTGATCGAGGCGGTCTGGGCGGGCGACCCCCCTGCCGATCCCACCGGAGCGCTCCAGGCCCTGGTCACCCGCGCGCGCCGCCTCGGCCTCACGGTCACGGCAACCGCCGGCGGCTACCGCCTCGACCCGACCGACCTCGAGGTCGACGCCCTCCTGGCTCAGGACCTCCTCTCCCGTGCCCGGGCCGCGCTCTCGGGCGGTGACCCCCGGCGCGCATCCGACCATGCCGCGCGGGCCCTGGCTCTGTGGGCCGACGACGACGCGCCGGCGGTCGGGCCGTCCGGTCGCCTGTTCACCGACCTGCTCACGATCCGCGTCGAGGGCGAGCTCGCCGCCCCCGTGCACAGCGGGCTCGCCGCCCCCGTGCACGGCCCCGACGACGTCCTGCTCGACCACCTGCGCGACGCCGTCCGGCACCGGCCCACCGACGAGCCGCTCACTGCGCTGCTGATGCGGGCCCTGGCCGCACGGGGGCGCGACGCCGAGGCGATCGCCACCTACGAGCGGCTGCGTCTCGCGCTGGCCGAGACCTACGGCACGGATCCGTCGGCCGTCGTCGCACGCACCCACCTCGCCCTCCTGCGCGGCGAGCTCGCCGCCCCGGCCGACGCCGCCACCCCGCCCGCAGCGCCCTCAGCGCCCGACAGGAGCGGGAGCGCGCACCGGTCGGGCACCGCCGCGGTCCGCCCCCGGGGCGCACCGGGCTGGCGCCGAGCGACCGCATCCATGGTCGGGCGCGAGGCCGACGTCAGCGCGGTCGAGCACGCCCTGCTGGAGCACCCGCTGGTGACCGTGGTCGCCGTCGGGGGCGCGGGGAAGACGCGGCTGGCCGTCGAGGTCGCCCGCCGCGCGACCGAGCGCGGTGCGGTGGTGTGCGCCGTCGAGCTGGCCGGCGTCCGCGACCCCGCCGAGGTGCTCCCGACCCTGCTCAGCGCGCTGGGCGCCTCGGAGTCGGCCGCGGACACCGAGGATCTCCGCGGCCGGCGGGTCCTGGATCCCGGCGAGCAGATCCTGCGGGCGGTCGCGACCTTCGACGGCCTGATCGTGCTCGACAACTGCGAGCACCTGCTCGCCGGCGTCGCCGAGGTCACCGCCGCGCTGCTTGCGGCCGCCGGGCCCGGCCTGCGCATCCTGGCCACCAGCCGCGCGCCGCTCGGGATTCTCGGCGAGGCCGTGCACCCCGTCCTCGCCCTGCCCGACGGCGCCGCGCTCGCCCTGCTCGAGACGCGCGCCCGGGCGGCGCGCCCGACGCTGGAGTGGGACACCGCCACGGCGCTCGAGCTGTGCCATCGCCTCGACAATCTGCCGCTCGCGCTCGAGCTCGCCGCGGCCCGGCTTCGTTCGATGCCGCTCGCGGACGTCCTCGCCGGCGTCGCCGACCGGTTCGCCCTGCTCGACCACGCGCTGCGTGGGCTGCCCGACCGGCACCAGGGCCTGTGGTCGATGGTCGACTGGAGCTGGGACCTGCTCGACCCCACGGCGCGCGCCCTGCTGCGCGACCTCGCCGTCGTACCTGCGCCCTTCACCGCCGACCTCGCGACCGAGGTGGGCGGCCTGGAGCACCTCGGCAGCCGCGCAGCCCGCCTCGCGCTGCTCGGCCAGCTCGTCGAGCAGTCCCTGCTGAGCCTGGAGGAGTCCGGCGACGGCCGACCGGCGCGCTACCGGATGCTCGAGACCGTGCGCGAGTACGGCGAGGCGAGGCTCGCCGCCGACGGCGCCCGGGACGTCGCGATGGAGCGCCTCGCGGGGTGGGCAGCCGGCGAGGCGCGGCGGCTGCGGTCCGACTTCGTGGGCGAACGCCAGCTGGCCGCGCTGCGGGCGACCACCGAGGACCACGACACGCTCGTCCTCGCGCTCCGGTGGTCCGTGGACGGCTCCCACGAGCGCGAGGCCTTCGCGATCGCCGCCGCACTGTTCACCGTCTGGACGATCCGGGGCCTGCACGTCGAGGCCATCACCTGGGCCCGCCAGCTGCTCCGCGTGCAGGATCCGGTCGGCCGGCGGGCCGGCTGGGAGCTGCTGTGCGCCGACGACGGCGCCCTGCCGCTCGGAGACCAGGGGCGCCGTCGCGCGGCGCGGCCCGACCCCGACGACGTCGCCGCGACCGCGACCATGGCCATCCTCAACGCCGGGATCGCGAACGCGAACGACCAGCGCGTGAGCATGCTGGCCGTGCGTCTGACCCGGTGGGCCGTCTCGGCGCACCTCGACTCGTTGTCCCCGCGCACCGCCGCGCTCGCGCGCATGTCGGCGGTCTTCACCAGCGGTGACCACGCGGTCCACCTGGCCGCAGCCGGTGCGCTCGTCGACGAACGGGACCTCTACCTGCACGCCGTCGGACTTTTCCTGCGGGCCGCACTGCGCGAGAACCACGGCGACGTCCGCGAGTCCGGCGTTGACGCGCGCGACTCGTACAGCTCGTTCGAGGCCGTCGGCGACCACTGGGGAATGGGCATGGCCGCCCAGGCGATCGGGCAGTGGGGGTCGGGCCGGGCGACCGGACCGAGCGACGACTGGCTGACGCGTGCGGTCCATCACCTCGAGCTCGTCGGCGCCGTGCAGGATACGCAGACGATCCGAGTGGTCCGGGACGTGCATCGCGCCCTGGACGGCTCGGCTGTGGCGGCCGCGGACCTCGCGGCCACCGCCCAGTCGCCGTCGGCCTCCTCGCAGGAGCGCGCGAACGCGTTGATCGGCCTCGGCCTGCTGGCCGCGAAGCACGGCCGCTGGCCGGAGGCCGTCGAGCGCGGCGACGCGGCCGTGCGGGTGGCGCGGTCCGAGACCACCTCGGCCCCGCAGGGGCGCATCGTCACGGAGGTGGCTGCTGCCATCCTGCGGATCCGGGCCGGCCGCGATGACGCCGGGGGGCTGCTGGCGGTGGCTGCCCGCGGCGCGTTCGACGCCGGGGACATGCCGGTGCTGGGCGCGGTCGCGCTCGCCTACAGCGAACTGGCCGCGGCCACCGGCGACACCGCGCGGTCCGACGAGCTGTGGGTCCTGGGCAGGCGTCTCGGGGCGAATCTTGCGCTGCTGTTCGGGCCGCAGCCCCGCACGGACCCGGACGCGGCGGACGTGGACGACGATCCGCGGATGGCTCAGGTCACCCAGGCATGGACGATCAGCGTCGCGGACACGGTCGCCCGCCTGGCAACACTCATCGACTCCGGCCGCTGACGGATCAGCACCCTGCACGGGGGGCTGACGGCGTTTCTCACCGCGGCCCGGTGCGTGATGCTCCTATAGGTGTCAAGCGGCCTGAAGCCATTGGCGGTAGGCGTCGGCGAGTTCGTCGTCGCGGGTC
>NZ_SDWW01000073.1 GCF_004168625.1 Pengzhenrongella frigida | reverse complement strand
GCGCGAGCAGCATGCCGTCGAGCTCGGCGGCGGTCAGCAGCCCCGCGCCGTGCAGCACGCGGGCGTGCGCGCACGACCCCGCGAGGTCGTGCCGAGCCAGCCGCCAGTCGAAGTGCGTGCTGAGCGACAGCGCCGCGAGCGCCTCGGAGGGCCCGCCAGCGAAGCGACCCCCCCAGAGGCTGACGTGCGCCGCGGGTGCGGGTGTCTGGTCAGGCGACGCCTGGTCAGGCACCGGCGACCACGTTCGTGCCGGTCGGGAGCGGCGCGACCGGGCTGAGGTCCACGCCGTTGCCGAACTTGACGTCGCGTGCCGCGGAGAGCTTGGCGGTGAGGCCGTAGATCTCGATGAAGCCCTTGGCCATCGACTGGTCGAACGAGTCGCCGGTGTCGTAGGTGGCGAGGTTGAAGTCGTACAGGCTCGAGTCGCTGCGGCGACCGCTGACGACCGCGCGGCCGCCGTGGAGCACGAGCCGCACCTCGCCCGAGACGTACCGCTGGGTGTCCTCGATGAACGTGTCGAGCGAGCGCTTGAGCGGCGAGAACCACATGCCGTCGTACACCAGCTCGGTCCAGCGCTGCGAGACGGTCCGCTTGAAGCGGGCCTGCTCGCGCTCGACGGTGACATTCTCCAGCTCCTGGTGCGCGGCGATCAGGGCGACGGCGCCGGGGGCCTCGTAGATCTCGCGCGACTTGATCCCGACGAGGCGGTCCTCGACGATGTCGATCCGGCCGATGCCCTGGGCACCCGCGCGGCGGTTCATCTCCTGGATCGCCTGCAGCGGCGTCACCGGGACGCCGTCGAGAGCGACCGGGACGCCCTGCTCGAACGTGATGACGACCTCGTCGGCGACCGGCGGGAAGGTCGGGTCGTCCGTGTAGGTGTAGACGTCCTTGGTCGGGGCGTTCCAGATGTCCTCGAGGAACCCGGTCTCCACCGCGCGGCCCCACACGTTCTGGTCGATCGAGAACGGGTTGTGCTTGGTGGTCTCGATCGGCAGCGCGTGACGCGTCGCGTACTCGATGGCCTTGTCCCGGGTCAGCGCGAGGTCGCGCACCGGCGCGATGCACTTGAGGTCGGGGGCGAGCGAGGTGATCCCCACCTCGAACCGGACCTGGTCGTTGCCCTTGCCGGTGCAGCCGTGCGCCACGGTCGTGGCGCCGAACTGGCGCGCGGCGCGCACGAGGTGCTTGACGATGACCGGGCGCGAGATCGCGGAGACCAGCGGGTAGCGGTCGAGGTACAGCGCGTTGGCCTTCAGGGCCGGCATGCAGTACTCGGTCGCGAACTCGTCGCGGGCGTCGGCCACGTAGGCCTCGACGGCGCCGCAGTCCAGCGCACGCTGGCGGATGACGTTGAGGTCCTCGCCACCCTGGCCGACGTCGACGGCGACGGCGATGACCTCGGCACCGGTGGCCTCGGCGATCCAGCCGATGCCGACCGAGGTGTCCAGGCCGCCGGAGTAGGCGAGTACGACGCGTTCTTTCATGGCACTTCTTCTTTCGTCGAGGGGAACAAGTTCGTCTGGGGGGTTCGTCTGAGGTGGTCGTCTGGGGACGACGAGCAAGAGGGGTGCGCTAGTCGGGCGCGGCTGCGGCTGAGGTGGTCGACGCGAGCGCGAGGAACCGGGCCGCGAGGGCGCGTCCGCTCGACCCGCCCGCGGCGCCGTCGTTCTCGCGCGCGATCACCAGCACGGTGTCGTCGCCCGCGATCGTGCCGAGCACCCCCGGCATGACGGAGTGGTCGATCGCGGACGCGAAGAACTGGGCGGCGCCGGGCGGGGTACGGAGCACGACCAGGTCGCCCGAGGCGTCCGCCGTCACGAGCAGCTCGGCGCACAGCCGCGCGAGCCGGGCGGCGAGGTACTCGGTGTCGGCGGCCGGCTGGGGGCTGCGGTCGCCGCCCTCGGCGGGCACCGCGTACGCCAGCGCGCCGGTCGCGGTCCGGATCTTGACCGCACGCAGCTCGACGAGGTCCCGCGACAGCGTCGCCTGCGTCACGGAGACCCCCACCTCGGCCAGCGCCGCCGCGAGCTCGGGCTGGGAGTGCACCGGGCGGCGGGACAGGAGGGTGGCGATCAGCGCGTGCCGGGCCGCCTTGGTCGCGGGTACGCGGGCGGTGCCGAGGTCGTCGACGGCGCTCATTGCTGCTCCAGCAGCCAGGCGAGCAGCGCCTTCTGCGCGTGCAGCCGGTTCTCGGCCTCGTCCCAGACCGCCGACTGCGGGCCGTCGATCACCTCGGCGGTGATCTCCTTGCCGCGGTAGGCGGGCAGGCAGTGCAGCACGATCGCGTCGGGCGCGGCCAACGCGAGCGCTTCGGCGTCGAGGCGGAACGGGACGAACGGTGCCTCGCGCTCGGCGGCCTCGGCCTCCTGCCCCATCGAGACCCAGGTGTCGGTCGCGACCACGTCGGCCCCCGCGAGCGCCACGGCACGGTCGTGCGTGATCTGCACCGAGCCACCCGTGGTCGCGGCGATCGCCGCGGCGTCCGCCACGACGGCGGCGTCGGGCACATGGGACGCGGGGGTCCCGATCCGCACGTGCATCCCGGCCGTTGCGCCGCCGAGGAGGTACGAGGCGGCCATGTTGTTCGCGCCGTCTCCGACGTAGGCGAGCGTCAGGCCGGGCAGGGCCGCGACACCGCCCTGCTTCCGGCGCACCTGGGCGACGGTCAGCAGGTCCGCCAGGATCTGGCACGGGTGGAACTGGTCGGTGAGCGCGTTGATCACCGGGACGGACACGTGCGCGGCCATCTCCTCGATGCGGTCCTGGCCGTACGTGCGCCAGACGATCGCCGAGACCATCGAGCCGAGCACCTTCGCGGTGTCCGAGATCGACTCCCGTACCCCGATCCCCGCGAGCCGGCCGTCGACGAGCATCGGGTAGCCCCCGAGCTCGGCGATCCCCACCCCGAACGAGACCTGCGTGCGCAGGGTCGGCTTGTCCAGCAGGACGGCGACCGCGCGCGGGCCGGTGAGCGGCGTGCGGATGAACCGGTCGTCGCGGTAGGCGAGCGCGAGCTCGAGGACCTCCGCCTGCTCGCGCGGGGACAGGTCGTCGTCGCGCAGGAAGTGGCGGGTCACGAGGATGCCTCCAGGGCGGTCAGGTCGGGAAGATCGGCCAGGAACGCCACGAACTCGGCGGCCTGCTCGCGCGTGAGGATCAGGGGCGGGACCAGGCGCAGCGTGGAGGGCTGGACCGGGTTGACGATGATGCCCGCGGCCAGGGCGCGAGCGGCGACGGCCGGGGCGACCGGGCCCGCGAGCTCGACCGCGAGCAGCAGCCCGGTCCCGCGCGTGCCGACGATGAGCGGGTGGTGCAGGGCGGCGATCTCCGCCTGCAGGAACGCGCCGATCGCGGTGGCGTTGGCCAGCAGCCCGTCGCGCTCGAGCACGCCGATGGTGGCCAGTCCGGCCGCCGACGCGACCGGGTTGCCGCCGAACGTGGTGCCGTGCTGCCCGCGACCGAGCAGCGTCGCCGCGCGCTCGCCGTAGGCGATGGCCGCGCCGATCGGGAAGCCGCCGCCCAGCCCCTTGGCGAGGGTGACGACGTCGGGCACGATGCCGCCGCCGAGATGCGGGTGCTGGTGCGCGAGCCACTTCCCCGTGCGGCCCATGCCGGTCTGGACCTCGTCGACGACGAGCAGCACGCCGTGCGCCGCGGTGAGCTCCCGGGCCCTGGCCAGGTACCCGGGCGGCAGTGGCCGCACCCCCGCCTCACCCTGGATCGGTTCGACGAACAGCGCCGCGACGTCGTCGCGGAGCGCCGCCTCGAGCGCCGCCGTGTCGCCGAACGGGATGAACTCGACCCCGCCGGGCAACGGCTCGAACGGCGCGCGGTAGGCGGCCTTGTGGGTCAGCGCGAGCGCGCCCATGGTCCGGCCGTGGAACGAGCCCTCGAGCGCGAGGATCCGCGGGCGGCCCGTGCGGCGGGACATCTTGAACGCGGCCTCGTTGGCCTCGGTGCCGGAGTTCGTGAAGAACACCCGGGATCCCTCCCCGGCGTCGGCGAGGTCGAGCAGCCGCTCGGCGAGGGCGATCTGGGTGGGGGTGCCGAAGAAGTTCGACACGTGCCCGAGGGTGCCGAGCTGCGCGGAGATCGCCGCGGTCAGCGTCGGGTGGGCGTGGCCGAGCGCGTTCACCGCGATGCCGGCGAGCAGGTCGAGGTAGCGCTTGCCGTCCGCGTCCCAGACGTACACGCCCTCGCCGCGCACCAGCACCCGCTGGGGGGTGCCGAACGTGTCCATCACGGCGTGCGTGTACCGCTCGGTCCAGTGCGCGCCCGAGTCGGGGCCGGTCAGGGCCTCGGGACCGCTGGAACCGGTGAGCTCTCCTGCCGTGCTCATGCGCGTGCCTCCGGCGTGACGAGGGGAATGGCTGCGGTGAACGGGGACGGTTCGGGCTCGTCGTCGGGCAGGACCATCGTGCCGATGCCGCCCGAGGTGAAGACCTCCACGAGGATCGAGTGCGCCTCGCGGCCGTCGATGACGTGCGCGCGGCCGACGCCGCCGGTCACGGCGCGCCAGCAGGCCTCCATCTTCGGCCGCATCCCCGAGTCGAGGGTCGGCAGCAGCTCGGCCAGCGCGCTGGCGCGGATGCGCCGGACGAGGGTCGTGCGGTCCGGCCAGCTCGTGTACAGGCCCTCGACGTCGGTGAGGACGATCAGCTTGCGGGCGCCGAGCGCGATCGCGAGCGCCGCGGCCGCGGTGTCGGCGTTGACGTTGAGGACCTGGGTCGGGTCGTCGATGTCGGGCGCGACGGTGGAGACCACCGGGATCCGACCGGCGTCGAGCAGGTCGAGCACCGCGCCGGGGTTGACGCCGACGACGTCCCCGACCATGCCGATGTCGACCTGCTCGCCGTCGATGAACGCGGTGCGGTGACGCGCCTGGAGCAGCCCGCCGTCCTCGCCCGAGAGGCCGACGGCGTAGGGGCCGTGCGCGTTGATCAGCCCGACGAGCTCGCGCGAGACCTGACCGGTCAGGACCATCCGGACGACGTCCATCGTCTCGGGGGTCGTCACGCGCAGGCCGCCCCGGAACTCGCTCTCGATCCCGAGCCGGTCGAGCATCGCGTTGATCTGCGGTCCGCCCCCGTGCACGATGACCGGGCGCAGGCCGACCTGCTTGAGAAAGACCATGTCCTGCGCGAACGCCCGCTTGAGCGTGTCGTCGGTCATCGCGTTGCCGCCGTACTTGATGACGACGAGCGCGCCCGAGAACCGCTGCAGCCACGGCAGGGCCTCGATCAGGACCTCGGCCTTCTGGTGCTCGTTCAGGTCACGGCGGGTGTCGAACGGCTCGAGCTCGAGCGGACCGACGGGCACGACGGGTGCGAACGGCTGGTCGCTCATGAGGAGTACGCGCTGTTCTCGTGGACGTAGTCGTGCGTGAGGTCGTTGCTCCACACCGTGGCGCTGGCCGCGCCGGCGTGCAGGTCGATCTCCACGTGCACCTCGCGGGCCGAGGACAGGTCGACGAGCGCCCGGTCCGCACCCACTCCCCCGGCGCGGCAGATCTGGACGCCGTTGATCGCGACGTCGAGCTGGTCCGCCTCGTAGGCCGCGACCTCGACGGGCACGGTGCCGACGGCGGCGAGCACGCGACCCCAGTTGGGGTCGTTGCCGAACACCGCGGCCTTGAACAGGTTGGAGCGGGTGACCGCGCGGGCCACGGCAACGGCTGCCTGCTCGGTCTCGGCGTTCACCACGGACACCGCGATGTCATGGCTCGCCCCCTCGGCGTCGCCCACCATGGCGCGGGCCAGGGCGGCGCAGGCGGCGGTGACGGCGTCGGTCAGGTCCGCGAGGCTCACTGCCGCACCGCTCGCGCCGCTGGCGAGCAGCGCGACGGTGTCGTTGGTCGACATGCAGCCGTCGGAGTCGACGCGGTCGAACGTCGCGGCGGTCGCCGCGCGCAGGGCGGTGTCGGCGGTCACGGCGTCGACGTGCGCGTCGGTGGTCAGCACGCAGAGCATCGTGGCGAGCCCCGGCGCGAGCATGCCCGCGCCCTTGGCCATGCCACCGACGGACCACGGCTGCCCCTCGGGCGTCCGGCGTTCGACGACGACCGTCTTGGGGACCGTGTCGGTCGTCATGATCGCCGTCGCCGCGTCGGCGCCGCCGTCCGCGGAGAGCACGGGCGCGGCGGCCGAGATGCCGGCGAGCAGCAGCGGCATCGCCAGGCGCTCCCCGATCAGGCCGGTCGAGCAGACCAGCACGTCGCCGGCCGAGATCCCGAGGGCGGTCGCGGTGTGCTCGGCGGTGCGATGGGTGTCGGCGAACCCCTCGGGCCCGGTGCAGGCGTTGGCGCCGCCGGAGTTGAGGACGACCGCCTGCGCGACGCCGTCGGCCACGGCCTGGCGCGACCACACGACCGGAGCCGCCTGGACGCGGTTCGTGGTGAACACCGCGGCGGCGACCGCGAGCGGGCCGTCGTTGACGACCAGCGCGAGGTCGGAGCGGCCGGAGGTCTTGAGGCCGGCGGTGACGCCGGCCGCGCGGAAGCCCTGGGGATGGGTGACGGTCATGGGCTTACCCCGTTCATGGTCAGGCCAAGCGTCTCGGGCAGGCCGAGCGCGAGGTTGAGGGACTGGAGGGCGCCGCCGGCGGTGCCCTTGACGAGATTGTCGATCGCGGTGACGGTGACCACGCGGCCGGCGCGCTCGTCGACGACGACCTGGACCAGGGCTGTGTTGGAACCCAGCGTCGCGGCCGTCGTCGGCCACTGCAGCGCGCCGCCGGGCAGGACCGGGAGCAGGTGGACGAACGGCTCGTCGGCGTAGGCGGCCTCCCACGCGGCGCGCACGGCCGCCGCGCTGGTGCCGGGCACGAGCCGCGCGGTCGCGGTCGCGAGGATCCCGCGGGCCATCGGCACGAGGGTCGGGGTGAACGAGATCGTCACCGCGCCCGCCCCGGCGACCTGGAGGTTCTGCTCGATCTCGGGGATGTGCCGGTGGGTGCCGCCGACGGCGTACGGCTGGGCGGACCCGAGGGCCTCGGACGCCAGCAGGTGGGGCTTGAGCGTCTTGCCGGCGCCCGAGTACCCGTTCGCCAGCACCGCGACGAGGTCGCCTGGCTCGATCACGCCGGCCGCGATCCCGGGCTGCAGGCCCAGGGTCACCGCGGTCACGTTGCAGCCGGGCACGGCGATCCGGGTCGCGCCCACGAGCGCGGCGCGTTGGGCCGTCGCGGTGGTCTCGCCCGCGTGCAGCAGCTCGGGCAGGCCGTACGGCCAGCTCCCGGCGTGGTCGCCGCCGTAGAACTGCGCCCATGCGCCCGCGTCGGTGAGCCGGTGGTCCGCGCCGAGGTCGAGCACGATCGTGCCGGGATCGAGCTGGGCCGCGATCTCGCCGGACGCGCCGTGCGGCAGGCCGAGGACGACGACGTCGTGCCCCGCGAGGGTCTCGGCCGACGTCGGCTGGAGCACCCGGTCGGCCAGCGCGCGCAGGTGCGGGTGGTGCTCGCCGAGAGCGCTGCCGGCGTTCGCGTGCGCGGTGAGGGTGCCGATCCGCGCCTCGGGGTGACCGAGCAGGAGGCGAAGGGCCTCACCGCCGGCGTACCCGCTGGCGCCGGCGACGGCTACGGAGAAGGACATTGCATGAACATACACGCACGTGCAGAACGATGCACAATCCGTCCTGGCGCGGAAGAAACCGGTAAGGGCGTACGTTTCCGGGACATGCGCGCAGTCCAAGCAGTGGCCCCCGGTGGGCCCGACGTCCTCGAGCTCGTCGACCTCCCCGATCCCGAACCGGGACCCCGCCAGCTGCTCGTCCGGGTCGCGGCCGCCGGGGTCAACTTCATCGACACCTACAAGCGCGCCGGGATCTACCCGATGCCGTTCCCGCACGTGGTCGGCGCGGAGGGGACGGGCACCGTCGTCGGCCGCGGCGCGGACGCGCACGGGTTCGCCGTCGGAGACCGGGTCGCGTGGGCCGACGGCGCACCCGGGTCGTACGCGGAGCTCGTCCTGCTCGACGTCGATCGGGCCCTCGCCGTGCCGGCGGGGGTCAGCGACGAGGTGGCCGCCGCGCTGCCGCTGCAGGGTCTGACGGCGCACTACCTGGTCTCCTCGACGTTCCCGGTCACCGCCGGCCAGGACGTGCTGGTGCACGCGGGGGCCGGCGGGGTCGGGCTGCTGCTCACCCAGCTCGCCGTCGCCCGCGGCGCGCGGGTCATCACGACCGTGTCGACCCGCGCGAAGGAGGAGCTGTCCCGCGCGGCCGGGGCGAGCGACGTCGTGCGCTACGCCGAGCTCGCCGACATCACCCGCGAGCTGCCCGAGATCGTCCGCGGGCTCACCGGTGGGGCCGGGGTCCACACGGTGTTCGACGGCGTCGGGCGCACCACGTTCGACGCCTCGCTCGCCTCGCTGCGGCGGCGCGGCGGGCTCGCGCTGTTCGGCGCCGCGTCCGGTCCCGTCCCGCCTGTGGACCCGCAGCGACTGAACGCGGCGGGATCGGTGTACCTCACCCGCCCGACGCTCGGCCACTACATCGTCACGCGCGACGAGCTCGCCGAGCGCGCCGCCGAGTTGTTCTCTGCCGTGGTGTCCGGAACGCTCGGGGTCCGCGTCGGCGCGACGTTCGCGCTCGCCGATGCCGCAGCCGCCCACCGCGCCCTCGAAGGTCGCGCCACCACCGGAAAGGTTCTCCTCGTCCCATGACCGTCTCCCCCGCTGTCCCCACGGCCACTCCCTCCGCTGCCCCGTCGGCGGCTGCGACCGGGTTGCCCGGGTTGCCCGTGCTGCCCGTGCTGCAGATCGATGTGTGGTCCGACGTCGCCTGCCCGTGGTGCTTCATCGGCAAGCGCCGGTTCGAGGGCGCGCTCGAGGCGTTCGAGCACCGCGCCCAGGTCGAGGTGACCTGGCGCAGCTACCAGCTCTCGCCCGACGCCGAGGTCGGCTCCCCCCACACCGAGGCCGAGCTGCTCGCCGAGCACAAGAACATCCCGATCAAGGCCGTCCGGGAGATGTTCGAACAGGTGACCGCCCTGGCCGCCGCCGAGGGGCTCACCTACGACTTCGACACCGTGCGGCCCGCGAACACGTTCGACGCACACCGCCTGATCCACCTTGCTGCCCCCACCGGGCACGCCGACGCCGTCATCGAGGCGCTGATGACCGCCCACTTCAGCCACGGCACGGCCGTGGACGACCACGAGGAGCTGGTCGCCCTCGCCGAGCGGTGCGGGTTGGTCGGCGACGACGTGCGCGCCGCGCTGGCCGGGAACGCCGCGGGTGAGGCCGCCGGTGCTGCGGTGCTGGCCGACATCGACCAGGCGCGGGCGATCGGGGTGACCGGGGTGCCGTTCTTCGCCTTCGACCGTCGGTTCGGGGTCGCCGGGGCCCAGAGCAGCGAGCTGTTCGCCGACGCGCTGAACCAGGCGTGGGCCGGGCTCGAGCTCGCCCCCGAGCTCGCCTAGCATCGCGACGATGAACTCGCTCCCGCGCCGGATCACTCCGGCCGACCTGCCCGTGCTTGCGGCCCTCAACGACGCGGCGGTACCCGCGGTCAGCCCGCTCGGGCTCGCCGGGCTGACCGCGCTCCTGCCGCACTGCGACACCGCCGTCGTGCTCGACGACGACGCCGGCACGCCCGTCGCGTTCCTGCTGGCGCTGGTGGCAGGTGCGGAGTACGCGAGCGAGAACTATCAGTGGTTCGAGGCGAACCGGCCCGGATCGCTGTACGTCGACCGGCTCGCGGTGGCCCCGCGGGCGCACGGTCGCGGCCTGGGTCGCCTGCTGTACGAGGCCGTCGCCGCTCGCGCCGAGACCCTCGGGCTGACGGAGATCACGTGCGAGGTGAACCTCGAGCCCCCGAACCCCGAGTCGATGGCGTTCCACGCGCGGCTCGGGTTCGTCCAGGTCGGAGAGCAGTCCACGAAGGGCGAAACGGTCCGCGTGGCGCTCCTGGCCCGCCGGGCCTGACTCGGGGCGACGGGGCGGGCGGGCGACCGGGCCCGACGGCGGTTCTCGCGTGTCGCGCCGACGGCGGTTCTCACGCGTCGGGCTCGACGGCAGTGCGCGCTCGCGCCCGACGGCGGCGCGCGTGTGGGCTGCGATCGGGTCCGACGGCGACTTCCCCTCACGCCCGACGACGGCGCCCGCGTGGGCCTGCGACCGGTGCCGGACAACGCTTC
>NZ_SDWW01000072.1 GCF_004168625.1 Pengzhenrongella frigida | reverse complement strand
CACTGCCATCGGGAACCAGCCCCCGGCCTCACGCCTCCACGCAGGCGTCACCAACGTCATGAGCCAGAACACCTAGGCGCGCGGGAACCGTGCTCCGCTCAGCCTCGGGCGAGGCGTGCTCAGACCCGCGCGAGGACCTCGCCGTGCAGCACGGCGAACCAGCCGTCCTCGTGCCGACCCCACGCACGCCAGCCGGCGGCGAGGTGCTCGAGCCCGACGTCGTCCGCAAGTCCGTGCGCGACGGCCTGCTTGGCGAAGTCCGACGACGTCGAACGCTCGGCCCAGAGCTCGGCCCACCACTCGCGGTCCTCGGGGGTGGCGTAGCACCACGTCCCGGCGCTGGCTGCGAGCCCGGCCGGGTCGAAGCCCGCCGCGCGGACCCACGACAGCAGCCGTCGCCCGGCGTCGGCCTCCGCACCGTTCGCCTGGGTGACCTCGTGGTACAGCTCGCTCCACTCGTCCAGCCCGGCCGACGGCGGGTACCAGGTCATCGCCGCGTAGTCGGCGTCGCGCACCGCGACCAGCCCGCCCGGCCGCGTCACCCGCCGCAGCTCGCGCAGGGCCGCCACCGGGTCGGTGAGGTGCTGCAGCACCTGGTGGGCGTGCACGACGTCGAAGCTGCCGTCCTCGAACGGCAGGGCGTACACGTCGCCGACCTGGAAGGCGAGGTTCGTGACCCCCGCGGCACCGGCCGCGACCCGGGCGACCTCGACGATCCGCTCGGACTTGTCCAGCCCGATGACCTCCCCGGGCGCGACGCGCGTCGCCAGGTCGATCGTGATCGTGCCCGGCCCGCAGCCGACGTCGAGCAGGCGTTGCCCGGGGTACAACGCGGGCAGGAGGTAGCCCGCGGAGTTCTCGGCGGTACGCCACCGGTGCGACCGCAGGACGCTCTCCTGGTGGCCGTGGGTGTACTGATCGGTGTCTGTCACCCCACCAGTAGGCGGTCAGTCGATCAGTTTCTCAACTTACGGACTCTTTGTCTCACCTATCGAGAGAGAGGGTGCCGACGTGCACGCCGGGCGCCGCTCAGGCGAGATCCGGGGAGGTCGCCGCAGGCGGCTCCGGCGGGGTCGAGTCCGGCCACGGGTCGAGCCGCGGCAGGTGGTCGCCGTCGGCGGCGCGGATCGCCCGCACCGGCTCGCGCCCGGCCAGCCAGGCGGTGAGATCGGCCCGGTCACCGCGCACGGTCCGCGCCGCCCCGGCGCCCAGGTCGCGGCGCCAGCCGTCCGGAGCCTCGAGCACGACCCGCGAACCCGCAGGGACGCGCGTCGCGAGGAAGTCCACGAGATGGTCGCAGAGCTCCGCACTCCACTCGTCGGAGTCGGGCCCGAGGTCGAGGTCGACCAGGTGGATCTCGACCTCGCGCCACCAGGCCAGCGCGACGGACAGCACCACCCCGTCCCGGAACCGCACGGGCCGGTCCCAGTCGGCCGGCGCCAGGCCGGCGAGCAGCGCGTCGATCCGCTCGGTCGCGACGCGGAGCGCGTGGACGTGCTCGGCCGCAGGGGCGCTCGCGCCGGCCTCGATCGCGGCGTCCCGGGCCGGACGGCCACCGTCGTAGAAGTCGACGAGCTCGCCCCGGCGCGCGCAGTCGATCTGGCGCGCGATCGCGGCCGCGAGGCCGTCGAGGTGCGCGAGCACGTGACCACGGCTCCAGCCCGGCAGCCGCGACGGCTGACCGACCTGCGCGTCGGTGAGCGGCTCGATCGCGCCGCCCAGCCGCTCGTGCGCCCGCCGGATCGCGACCACGAGGCCACCCGGACGGATCGGGGCGCGGGGGCCGACGGCGGTCACGGCCACACCAGCTCGTGCCGCCACGGCTCGCCGACCGCGTCCCGGCGGTACACGACCCGGGTGTGCGCGCGGCGTCGGTCGCCCTGCCAGAACTCGATCTCGAGCGGGACCAGGGCCTGCAGCGTCCACTCGGCGAGCACCTGCTCCGGGGCGCGCTCGACCATGACCAGGGCGTCCGCGAGCGCGGCCTCGAGCTCCGCGGGCGAGCCGAGCGGCTCCCCCGGCCGGACGGCGAACGCGGCCGCGCGCGAGGCGGGCGACCGGGACAGGAAGTCGGCCGCCGACACCCGTGGGCCGCGGGCGACGATCGAGCCGCGCAGCCGGACCTGCCGCGCCTGAAGCTGCCAGTAGAAGGTCACGGCACCGAGCGGGTTCCGGGCGACGTCGGCGGCCTTGCGGCTGCGCGCGTCGGTGGCGAACTCCCAGCCGCCGTCGTGCACGTCCTTGAGGATGACCACGCGGGCCGAGGGGGCCCCGCCGGCGTCGGCGGTGGCGAGCGTCATGGCATGCGGCTCCGCGACGCCGGCCTCGATGGCCGCGCCGATCCAGGCCACGAACAGGGCGATCGGATCGTCCGGAACGGTTGCGGGATCGAACGCGGGCAGCTCCCCCGCGAACACCGGGAGTCCGCGCAGCGTCTGGCGCAGGAGGGACCCGCTGGACGACGTCGGCGCCGTGCTGACCGCCGTCGGCCCCTCGCCCGAGCCGGAACTGACCTGACCGGTGACAGGCCGACTCATGACTCCTCCACGACTTCCCCCTCGACGGTCCGCTGCTCGACGCTCCTGCAGGATCCGACCCTATGTCCGCGCGCGAGGCCCGCTCCCGCGGCACCCCGCCCCCGCCGCGCCCCGCCTACCCTGTGTCCATGACGACGCCCGCGCCCGCCTGCGCGACGGCGGTGCGCGAACCTGCCGACTGGCTGGCCTCCGCGGCCGCCCACGCGGCCCGGGCAGACGCGCTCACGGCCGCGCACCGCGAGCGCCGCGCGGCCGGCGAACGGCACCCGATCGAGGACTTCCTGTACGACTACTACGGCACCCGGCCCGCGCAGCTTCGCCGGTGGCACCCGGGCGCGGGCACGGTCCTGCGGCCGACGGCGGACGGGCCCGCCGAGCACGCCGCGTGGCGCTGGTATTCGACCGACGGCGACGGCGCCGTCACGCTCGACGTGGGCGCGTTCCTCGCCGACCGGGGCGACACGGTTCGCTACCTGCGGGAGCTGCTCGTCGCGACCGCCTCCCGGCGCCCGTTCGCCGGCTGCTTCGGGCTGCACGAGTGGGCGATGGTCTATCGCTCCGGCGACGCCCGACGACGGCACGACCTGCCGCTGCGGCTCGGACGCGCGGGCACCGACGCCGTCGTCGAGGCGCACCCGATCCAGTGCAGCCACTTCGACGCGTTCCGGTTCTTCACCCCGGACGCCGTCGGCCGCAACGCCCTCACCCCGACCCGCCAGACCCAGGTCGTGGACGAGCAGCCCGGCTGCCTGCACGCGAACATGGACCTGCTCAAATGGACGTCAAAGCTCGGACCGGCGGCCCCGGGTGGCCTCCTGCTCGACTCGTTCGAGCTGGCGCGGGACATCCGCGTGCTCGACATGCAGGCGTCCCCGTACGACGTGTCGTCCCTCGGCGAACCCGCGGTCGCGATCGAGACCCCGGCGGGCAGGGCGACGTACGTCGCCCGACAGCGCGCCTTCGCCGAGCGGTCGGCCGGGTTGCGGAGCCGCCTGATCGACGTGGTCGAGGACCTCGGCCACTACGCCTGGGAGACCGCGGTGAGCAGCTGACCGAGGAGCCCGGCCATCGACATCCCGAGGACGGTCCACACGACGACGCTGCCGCCGACATACGCAGCGAAGACGGCCTTGGCTCCGGCGTCACCCTCCCAGCGGGGGGCGGGCGTCTCGCGCACCCACCGGCGGGCGTCGCTCACGGCCTGCAGCGGGGTGCGACCTGGCGTGGTGCTCGGCGAGATGGTCATCGTGGTCATCGGACGCTCCGGGGTGTGGATCGACGTGCGTGAGTGGCCGGGGTCTTCCGGCACTGCAACGGTCCCGCAGCTTCCGGCCGCCACCGTAGGCTTTTCGACCCATATCGCCGACCGGCTCGCCCCGCTCGGGGCGTCCCCTACTGTGTCGCCCGTGCCGTTCCTGCGAGAGGTCTCCCTGGTCGGGGCTCTGGTGACCCTGGAGCCGCTCTCCCCCGAGCACCACGATGGGCTCAACGACGCCGCCCGCGACGGCGAGCTGTGGAACCTCTGGTACACCGCGATCCCCCGTCCCGAGGCGATGCGCGCCGAGATCGACCGACGGATCGCCCTGCGCGACGCCGGGACGATGCTGCCGTTCACGGTGCGGCGCAACGACACCGGCCGCATCCTCGGGATGACGACCTACATGAACGTCGACGCCGAGAACCGACGCGTCGAGATCGGGTCGACCTGGAACGCCCGGTCGGCACACCGCACCGGCACCAACACCGAGAGCAAGCTCCTCCTGCTGACGCACGCCTTCGAGGAGCTCGAGTGCATCGCCGTGGAGTTTCGCACCCACTGGATGAACCACCAGTCGCGCGCTGCGATCGCCCGTCTCGGCGCCAAGCAGGACGGCGTGCTGCGCAACCACAGCCGGATGGCCGACGGCTCCCTGCGGGACACGGTCGTCTTCTCGATCATCGCCTCGGAGTGGCCGTCCGTCCGCAACGAGCTGCGTCGCCGCCTGGCCGTCCACCGCTAGCGAGCCCAAAACAAGTGGACACCGCTTGCTACGTTCGCGACTGTGCAGATCACTTCCCTTGGTTTCAGGACTGACCTCATGCTCCTGACCCTGCAGGGAAGTGAGATCGACGAGCGTGCGGACTATCTCGCGGTCGTGAGCCCGCACAACCCCGAGTTCTGGTGGGGAAACTTCCTGCTCTTCCCCGGCCCCCCGACGGCGGCGGGTGTCCGGGACTGGGAGGCCGCGTTCGCCCGCGAGTTCCCCGAGGCGTCCCACCGCACCTTCGGCGTGGACGGAACCTCCGGCGACGTCTCGGGGTACGCCGAGTTCGTCGCAGCCGGGTACGACGTGCAGGCGAGCGTCGTGATGACTGCGACCGCGGTCCACGCACCCCCTCACCCGAACCGTGACGCGGTCTGCCGCCCGCTCGACCTGACCGACAGCCACGACCGAGAGTCCGCGATCGCGCTGCGGATGGCCAACGCGCCAGACATGGACCCGATCAGCCATCGCACGTTCCTCGACCGATCGATGGACTCGATGGCCGCGCTGCAGCAGGCGGGCGCCGGATCGTGGTTCGGCGCGTTCCTGGACGGTCGGATGGTCTCGGGCATGGGGCTGTTCTCCGACGGCCGCGGGCTTGCCCGGTTCCAGAGCGTCGACACCCACCCCGAGGCGCGTGGGCTCGGTCTGGCCGGGACGCTGGTTCACCACGTGAGCACGTACGGCTTCACGTCGCTGCGCGCGACGACGCTCGTCATGGTCGCCGACCCGAGCTACCACGCCATCAGGATCTACCGGTCCGTCGGGTTCGAGGACACCGAGGCCCAGGTAGAGATCGAGCTCGCGCGAGCAGATTCCGCGCGTGTCCCGGGTGCGGCGATCAACTGTCAGGATATCCTTGACACATGACGATCAACGAACCCACCCAGGACGACGACTCGATCCTCGCGAGCCACGTGAAGGCCATCCGTGCCGCGCGCGACACGCTCAACGCCGCGGACCTGCACCTGCGCCAGGCAGTGCACGAGGCGCGCCGGCAGGGGGTGACCTGGCAGCAGGTCGGCGACACCCTCGGCACCACCCGCCAGTCCGCCCAGGAGCGTTTCAGAGACCTGTAGTCGCCACCGGACCGAGGGCAACGCCGTCCTCGACCCCACCTCGATCGACCTGATAGCCCCGGCCGCCCGGGACGATCGTCTGTCACCGTTGCCGCACCGCTCGACGCCGTCGTCGAGGGGTGGATGCGCCGCGCCGCCCTACCGCTCGCCCCCTGTCAATTGGCCCTTGACAGATGCGGGGCGTCAATCCATGCTTGACACATGTCGAATCCGAGCTCCGCACACCGACCGACCGGCAACGACCGGATCGCGACGCTCGTTGCGCCCCTCGCCCTGATCTCGTTCGCCCTCATCGGCCTGCTCGTGCACGACGGGCCGCTGGCGCACCTGCTCGCGGTCCTCTGCGGGGTGCTGGCGGTAGGGTCCGCCGCGACGCTGGCAACGGTGTACCACCACCGACCGCCGGTGCCGACGGCGCCCGCGACGTCGAGGCTCGCGGCCGACCTGGCCGTCCTTGACGCCCTGGAACCGCTGCGCGCCGAGCCGGAGGAGCAGCGATGAGCCAGAGCGAGAACCTCCTCTCCGCGGCGGAGATCGTCGCGTTGCGCGAGGCCATCGCGGCGGCCGTGCTCAGCGCGCCGGCCGGGATGAGCGCCGGGCTGCAGGACGATCCCGTGGCGTACCTGCGCCTGGTCGCCGCCACCCGCACCGCGGCGGAGGAGACCAGCCGGCTGTTGCGCGAGGCCGTCGACGGTGCCCGGCATGCCGGGCACAGCTGGGACACCATCGGTCGGCTGCTCGGGGTCAGCCGCCAGGCCGCCCAGCAGAGGTTCGGCGCTCCCGGCAGCTTCCCGGACGGCGTTCCGGCCGTCGAGGGGGTGCCCGAGCGCAAGATCCTCAGCCCCCTGACCGCGTTCGACGAGATGGATGCGCTCGCCGAGGCCGGTCGGCACGGGTGGCACAGCGTGGACTACGGCACCCTGTTCCACCTGGTCGAGGCGTCCCCGTGGCAGTGGGAGCACCGCCGCGACCTGGTCTCGATCGGCGGACGCCGCCACCGGTTGCGAGACGAGGGTTGGCAGCTCATCAAGACCATGTGGTTCCCCTGGGCGTACTACAAGCGACGCCTCGACCTGCCGGCCGAACCCGAGTAGGGCTCCCGAGTCGGTCAGGGCTCTCGGGTCACCGAGGCGACTGACCCAGCACGATCACGTCCGGGTCGCCCCGTGCCGCGAGGATCTCGCTGATCTCCACCTCCGCGAAGTGCTCCGTCATGCGAGCGACGAACGCGGGCGAGGGCGCCGCGCACCAGATCGTCAGCACGCCGCCGGGCGAGAGCACCCTGGTCGCGGTGCGCAACCCGTCATGCCCGTACAGCCAGGCGTTGCCCGGGGTCACCAGCCACTCGGGACCGTTGTCGACATCGAGACAGATCGCATCGAGCGAGGCCGCGGGCGCGTGGGCCAACCACTGGACGACGTCGGCCTCGTGGGCCTGGACGCGCGGGTCGGCCAGTGCGTCCCCGTTCCCGGGCGCCAACGGTCCCCGGTTCCAGCGGAGCACCGCGGGTTCGCGCTCCACGACGTGCACCGCCCCCACCCCCGGGTGGGCGAGCGCCGCGGCGAGCGAGAAGCCCACCCCGAGCCCGCCGATCAGCATCCGGCCCGGCGGCGGCATGCGGTCGGCCGCCGCGGTCACGTGCAGCCGCTCTGACCAGCCACCACGGGTGTCCATCAGGGAGACGCCGTTCGCGACCACCTCGAAGTGTCCGTCGCGGCGCGAGAGCACCAGCTCGCCGCACCGGCCGTCGACCCGTTCGATCACCGATGCGTCGTCCCCCATGTCCGCAGGCTACGACTGCTCCGGGGCGAGAGACCGGCGAACCGAGTCGACGACGAAGGAACGGCGCTCTGCGACGAGGCGCTCGCTCTCACCGGCGAATGCGGCCGGCGCGTGCAGCCATCCGGTCGCCATCGCGAAGATCGAGACGACGACGTCGCCGGGCGAGACGTCCGCCCGGACCACCCCGGCGCGCTGCGCCTCCTCGACCTCACCGAGCCGCACCAGCCGGTCGGGGTCGCTGCGGTCCGCGTCCGCGACGAGGTCGTCGGCGCCCTCGAGGCGGGCCCAGTCGAGGATGCGCAGGTGCTCCGGGAACGCGTTGACGTGGTCGAAGATGCGCCCCGCGGACTCGGCGAGGTCGAGCGGGTCGAGCGAGACGTGCGCGGCGAGCTCGACCAGGTTCGCCTCGACCACCGCACCGAACAGCACCTGCTTGTCGCCGATGTGCGCGTAGATCCGTTCCTTGTTGACCCCGGCGGCGCTCGCGATCCGGTCGATGCGGGCCCCGGCCAGGCCGTGGGCCGCGAACTCGGCGCTCGCGGCGCGCAAGATGCGAACCTTCGTCTGGGCGCCGGGACTGGTCATGACGACGCAGGCTACGCGATCGCACCTCGGAAGGGCAACCAACCGGTTGGTTGCCCTTCCGTCAGAAGCCGCCTACAGTGACGACACCGTCGCCGGCTGCTGCGCTGAGCCCTTCTGTAGCCCGAGCACCCGGCGTCACGACCCCCACCTCACAGCCGAGAAAGGCTGAGCCTTGTCCGCATCTGCACGCACACCCGTCCCCGTCACGGGTCCACTCCCGCAGTACGACCCCGTGGAGACCGCTGCCCCGCACGGCAACCGCCGCTGGTGGGTGCTCGCCGTCATCGGTCTCGCGCAGCTCACCGTCGTGCTCGACGGCACCATCGTCAACATCGCGCTACCCAGCGCCCAGGCGGACCTCGGCATCAGCGACGCGAGCCGCTCGTGGGTGGTCACCGCCTACGCCCTCGCATTCGGGGCACTGCTCCTGCTCGGGGGTCGGGTCGCCGACTACTGGGGCCGCAAGCGCGCGTTCCTCACCGGGATGATCGGGTTCGCCGTCGCCTCGGCGATCGGCGGGGTGGCGCAGAGCGCGGGCGAGCTCTTCGCGGCGCGCGCGCTGCAGGGCGTCTTTGCGGCGCTGCTCGCTCCGGCGGCCCTGGCCCTGCTGACGGTCACGTTCCCGACCGGGCGCGACCGCGGCACGGCGTTCGCCGTCTTCGGCGCCATCGGCGGTGGTGGCGCCGCGATCGGGATGGTGGTCGGCGGGTTGCTCACGGAGTACGCCTCCTGGCGGTGGTGCCTGCTCGTCAACATCCCGATCGCGGTCGTGGCTGTCATTGCCGGCGCCCGGTTGATCGTGGAGAGCCGCGCGACGGGGAACACCCGCTACGACTGGCCCGGCGTCGGCCTCGTGTCCGTCGGGCTCGGTTCCCTCGTGTACGGCTTCACCCAGGCGGAAGACGGCTGGACGACCGGCTCGGCCGGCGGCTTCATCGGCCTCGGCGTCGCTCTCCTCGTTCTGTTCGTCCTGGTCGAGGCTCGGTCCAACCACCCGCTGCTGCCGCTGCGCATCCCCGCCCAGCGCGACCGCGCCGCGGCGTTCCTTGCGGCCTTCCTCACCGGGACCGCGATGCTCGGCGGCCTGCTCTTCCTGACGTTCTACCTGCAGATCGTCCTCGCCTACGAACCGGTCCGCGCGGGTCTCGCCACGCTTCCCATGACCGCGGCGATCTTCCTCTCCGCGACCGTGTCGGCCCAGGCCATGCCGCGGGTGGGACCACGACCGCTGCTGGCGATCGGTCCGGTCGTGGCCGCAGGTGGTCTGCTCCTGCTCGCCCAGCTCGAGACCACCAGCACCTACGCCGGGCACATCTTGCCCGGGCTCGTGCTCTTCGGGCTGGGGATGGGGATGGTCTTCGTCCCGATGCAGAACATCGCCCTGCTCGGGGTCGACCCGCACGACTCGGGGGCGGCCGGCGCTCTCGTGAACGCCGCCCAGCAGGTCGGCGGCTCGCTGGGGACAGCCCTGTTCAGCACGATCGCCCTCACCACCACGACGGCGTTCGTCCCCGCACGCACCGGCACGGCAACCGCACAGCTCGACGCTCTCGTGGCCGGCTACACCCACGCGTTCGCCTGGGCGGCCGCGATCGTGCTGGTCGTCACCCCGATCGCGCTCGTCCTCGTCCGCGCGACGAAGGCCGACGTCGGCGGTGAGGTCGCCGAGTAGGCGACACCCGACCCGCAGGACACCTCGGGCTGGGGCTACCGCGATCGGCGGCAGCCCCAGCCTCGACGCGAGCGATCAGGCGAGCGCGCCCATCGGGTCCCACGCGGGCAGGGCGACCGGCTCGGCGCCCAGAGCTGTCCGGTACTCCGCCGGAAGGGCGGAGGTGCGCACGACGACCTCGAAGACGTACTCGTCGAACCAGGAGTCGTCCATCGTGAAGAAGCCCTTGTCACCGCCCGCGTCGCCCCAGGAGTTCTCCACGCGCCACCGACGCGGGACCCCGCCGACGACGTCGACGCCGGTGAGCAGCATCGCGTGCGTCATCATCGACTCGCCGAAGCGGACCCGGTCCTCCTTCGTCATCGTGAGGTCGACGCCGTAGACGCCCTCCAGGTCGAGCAGGTCGGCGGACCACAGACCTTCCTTGCGCAGCATCTGCTGGCTGACGTCGCAGCCGAACCAGACCGGCTCCCCCGCCACGATCGCTTCCATCGCCAGCCGCTTCATCAGCGCGATCTCGGTGTTCAGGTACAGCACCGGATCGCCACCGACGACGTTGCCCAGGCGCTCGATGGTGAGCGTGCCGCCCTTGGGGTGCTCCGGACGCGGGTCGTCCACCAGACAGACGTACTCCGCCACCGGGATGGTGACGTACTTCGCGAAGAACTCCTGCGGCGTCGTCCCCCCGTCGCGGTGGAAGCTGCCGGCGTCGTCGCGCCACTGCCAGTCGAACGAGTCGGGCGGCGTCCCGAGATGGATGGCCAGGATCCGGTAGGCGTCCGCGACGACCTGCTGGCACGCGGCCTCGACCGCTGCCGTGTCCGCGCCGTCGGCGACGAGCGTGCGCACCGTGCAGGCCGCGTGGTGCAGCAGGGAGCGCAGCGAGCGGTTGAGCACCGTGGTGTTGCCCGAGGACTCGGTCTCCGGCATGGCCTCCTTGGGGACGACCCCGTGCTTGGCGAACACGCTCGCCGCCATGTTCCACTGCCCGCCGTCACCCATCACTTCCGCGAGCAGGAACGTCACGAGCCGGTCGTCCACGGGCCGCTCGGCGGTCGCGATGACGTCCGCCATGAAGTAGTTGACCCGCTCCAGCTTGTCCCAGAACATCGCGTGGCTCTGGGAGAACTCGAACTCCTTCACCCCGAGCACCTCGCGAGCCCCGCAGCGGAAGAGGTTCAGCGCGGCGAACAGCCAGCAGCGCCCCGACTTCTTCTGGTTGGCCACCGTCCAGTCATCCAGCCGGTTCGACATCGTCGTCGAGAGCGAGACCTGCCGGGCGTGGTTCGCCGCGACCTCGTCCAACCCCGAGCGCGTGACCGCGTTCTGCATGCGAACCGCCGTGGCGTCCGACGCGAACGAGTCCGCGAATCCGCGAAGGGTCGCCCCGGTCAGGGCTCCCGGAACCTCAGGGAGGGGGAGGCTGCTGACCGGGATCGCTGCGGAGGTGGTCGTCATGTGGTGCTCGATTCCATTGCGCGGGATGTGGCTCTGATGCCACGTCGACAGTAGTCTCGCCCCGGCCCGGATCAGTCCGGCGAGATTGTTTCGCGGTGATCGCGCCTGCCACGGCGCACTCCGGGGCGTTTCTCGCGACGACCGCCCCGGGGATCTCGACCCGTCCCCAGGCGCCTGTTTCGTCGTTCTTTCCACAGATTCCTGCTGCTCTCGGCGACCCGTTGTGGATATCTTT
>NZ_SDWW01000071.1 GCF_004168625.1 Pengzhenrongella frigida | reverse complement strand
TTCACATCCTGCCGACGGGGACCCGTCCTCGTCTCACGACCCCCGCGTCACCAACCTCATGAGCCACAACACCTAGGCGGGCGCCAACTCCACTGATCGCAGTCCCGATGCGCGCAGAGTGTGGCGAGGCGCCTGGATCGCTTGGTGTGCAGGGTCGGGTGCGGTCGCCTACGCCGCGAGACGGGCGGTGACCTCGTCGAGGAGCTTCTGGGGTTCGAGCCACATGGACGGGTACTCCCCGTTCCACAGCTGAGTGCCATCGGGACCGATTAGGACGAAAGAGTGTCCGGGGAGGCCTTCGTGCATGCCCTTGCCGAGGGTGTCGTAGGCCTTGGAGACGGTGCCGTCGTCGAGCAGGACGGGTGAGGTGACGCCGTACTGGTCAAGGTCGGGCTGGATCTGGTCCCGGGTGTTCATCACGATGGGCAGGATGGTGATGCCTGCGTCGGCGAAGCCCGGGTCCTTCTCGATCGCGGCCAGCTGCATGGAGCAGGAACCGCAGCCGGCGCCTTCGTTGAAGTACAGGATCACTGGCTGACCGCTGAAGTCGCTGAGGCTGACGCTGGTGCCGGCCGTGGTCGGCAGGGTGAATGCGGGGGCCGTGCGCTGGCTGGCGGACGCGTCGGGACGAGACGTGAGCAGGCCGACGGTCACCACTGCGGCGATGAGGACCAGCGCACTGGCCCACGCCCCCAGCTGGATGCGGCGGCGGTTGCGGTGCGTCCTGGCTCGGGCCATCGCCTGGGCTTGTGTCAGTGCTTCGCGCTCTGCCTTGCTTCGGGTGGTCATGCGTGGGGCTCCTTTGGTGCGCCGAGGGTCTGTGCCGTCTCGGGTGGGGTGGTGTCGGCGTGGCAGTCCGCTGGTTCGTCGTCGTCGACCGGCCCGCGGTGCAGGGTGGCGATGACGAAGATGGCGGCGACGGCGAGCAGCCCGAACCCGAGCACGGCCTCGGGGACGGGCGCGAGCCACGTCTGTGCGCGCTCAAACGTGCGGGCAAGGTTCTCGCCGATGGCGCCCTGGAATGCGGAGCCGCCACTCATCTCCCCGGCCGCGGCCAGGTAGAAGATGCCTGCACTCATGATCGTGAAGGCGACCGCGACCCCGATGTTGAGCGTGTTGGTCGCCAGCACCCGGCCCGCGACGCGGATCCGGACGGGGTGCGCACGCATCCACCGGCGGTCGGACAGGTGCACCTTGTCCCACACGAGGGCCATGACGAATAGGGGGAAGACCATGCCGAACACGTATGCGAGGCCCAGGGTCAGTCCGCCGATCGCGGATCCGGACAGTGCCGAGAGAGTCATTACCCCGGCCAGGACCGGGGCACAACAGCTCGACGCGATCCCGGAGAACACCCCGAGGGAGAAGAAGCTCGCGGTGTCCCCGCGGGTGGTGTCGGGAGAGGCGATGAACGACGGCAGCGACCACATCCGCCCGGACAGTGACAATGCCGCCAGGACCAGCATCAGGACCGCGCCCGCGTAGTACAGCGGTGCGTGGTAGTTGGCGATGGCGCCGGCCAGCAGTCCCATGCCGAGAGTGATGGGGACCAGAACCAGGGCGAGGCCGGCGGCGAACACGAACGTAAGCGGCAAGAGTCGCCAGCGCCGGTTCTTGACCGCCACAGCCATGTAGCTCGGGGCGAGGAACACGATGCAGCACGGCGCAAAGAGCGCGACGCCCCCAGCGAAGAACGCCGCAAGCACGCTGCCGGTCGTCAGCAGGTCGCCCATGGTTAGCCCCCCATCGGGGAACCGTCGCGAGCCACGGCGTGCTCGACCGCGACTTGCTCGAGCAGTGCGGTGAGCTTTTTGCGCGGCAGCCGTCCCGCGCTGAAGAACCGTCCGTCGACAAGGACGAGCGGGCTCATGGCGGGTCGGTGTTTCGCGGTCAGGAGCCGACCCTCGTCGGACTCCAGCGCAACGACCCGCAGGGCCAACGGGAATCGCTTCGCCAGGGCCGACAGCGACTGTTCCGCGTCGTCACAGAAGTGGCACGCAGGGGCGTGGACAACAGTGATGTCGACCCAGGTCGCCCCGCGCGGGAGGTCCTGCGCAGTGCGGGTTGACTTGCCGAACATGGGTCCTCCGAAGCGATGGCGGCGCGGGCGCGCCGGGCGCCGCTGGAATGAATACTCGGGCGTCTGACCCGCATAGAGCCCGTAGAGATGATGAAGATTCGATGAAGTAGTCGCTCATCGTCGGTCGGGCGGAACTGAGCGGCGGAGTCGGCGCGCGAAGATGGGCACATGTCAATCCCCGCGCCCGATCCTCGGCCTTCTTCGGTGACCCGGCCTCGTGTGCTGGTCGTGGACGACGAGCTTCCTCTGGCCCGGCTTGTCGCCACCTACCTTGACAACGACGGGTTCGAGGTCGAGACAGCGGGGGACGGCGAGGCCGCGATCGTCCGAGCCCGCGAATGGGATCCGGCCGTGATCGTGCTCGACCTGGGTCTGCCAGGTGTGGACGGCATCGAAGTCTGCCGCGCTGTGCGGACCTTTTCTGATTGCTACATCGTCATGCTCACCGCCCGCGTCGAGGAGATCGACAAACTGGTCGGCCTCTCGGTGGGGGCCGACGACTACCTCACCAAGCCCTTCAGCCCCCGCGAGCTGGTCGCCCGGGTCCGCGCGATGTTGCGCCGACCACGACGAGGCGAAGCCGGAGCTTCTGACGAACAGCTTTCCGAGTTCGGTGCCCTGTCGATCGACCTCGAGGGGCGAGAGGTCCGCGTGGCGGGGGAATTGGTCGACCTCACCCGCACAGAGTTCGACGTCTTGGCCGCGCTGGCCGCACATCCCCGCATGGTCTTCACCCGGACCCAGCTCATCGAGGCGGTCTGGGGTGGTGCATGGATGGGCGACGAGCACCTCGTCGACGTCCACATCGGGCACGTGCGCCGCAAGCTCGGGGACGACTCGTCCGAGCCGGTGTTCATTCGAACGGTTCGTGGTGTGGGTTACCGGATGGGCCCCGGCGAATGAAGCGGGTCAGGTCGTGGATCAGCGGGCGCAGGGACCTCGGTACCCGACTGCTCGGGGCGATCCTGGTCGTGGTGATGGTGGGAGGCGCAACGGCGTGGGTAGTCGTCGCAGGGATTGGGCCTGCGATCTTCCACAACCACATGGGCCACATTGGTGGCTCGAGCGCCTTCGCCACGTTGCACGCAGAGGAGGCGTTCCGCACCGCCTCGGCCCTGTCGTTGGCGCTCGCCCTAGCCGCAGCACTCCTCACCTCCGTGGTGGTCAGCATCTTCGTGGCTCGACGCGTTTCACGCTCCCTCACTCCGGTGACCGAAGCGGCTGGCCGGGTGGCCGGCGGCGACTACACCGCTCGGGTCCCCGCCGTGGGCATGGGTACCGAGTTCGACGACCTCGCCGAGGCGTTCAACACCATGGCCGCGGACCTGGGCCGGATCGAGGTGAGTCGATCGCAGATGCTCGGCGACCTCGCCCATGAGATGCGCACCCCGGTCACCACGCTGGGTGCCTATCTGGAGGCGATCGCAGAAGGCGTCGAGCAGGCCGACGCGCCAACCTTGGCCATGCTCGGCGACCAGGTCGCGCGTCTGGCGCGGCTCAGCGAGGACATCGCCCTGGTCACCACCGCCGAGGAAGGACGCCTGACGATGCGTCGCACGATCCTCGCAGTGGCGCAGGTCGTGGCAGACGCGACCGCCCAGGCGACCCACCGATACACCACAGGTGGAGTGGGCTTGGATGTACGGGTCTCGCCGATCGCCGCGACCACCATGATCGATGCCGACGCGGATCGGATCGCGCAGGTTCTCACCAACCTGCTCGACAACGCATTGCGACACACCTCGCCCGGGGGTCGGGTCACGCTGATGGCTGACCGCGCAGGTGCGTCAGTTCGCATCGTCGTCGCCGACGATGGCGAGGGCATTCCCCCCGACCACCTGCCGCACCTCTTCGATCGGTTCTACCGGGTTGACACCGCCCGAGACCGCGGACACGGCGGATCTGGCGTCGGCTTGGCCATCGCCAAGGTGATCACCGAAGCGCACGGCGGAACAATCACCGCTCACAGCGATGGGCCGGGTCGAGGCGCGGTGTTCACCGTCACGCTGCCCGCAGTCGGGGCGACCTAAGGCCTCTAGACCTCGGGTTTGTGGCGCCCGCGAGATCTTGCAGGCATCGCGGACGGCCGGTGGGTTCATCGGTTCGTCGCCGATCCCCACGCCGACGAAGGCATATCTGCCAACGGGGGGCTCTGCCCGCCGGAAGGCACGAACGGGGTCCCTCACCGAGGAGCAACCTGACCGCCTGTTGCCAACCGCTGCGAATGGCCGTAAGCAGGGCGTGGCGCTCGCGGCTGGCCTGACCGCTCGGCTAGGCGTCCCGGCGTCCCGGCGTCCGTGGCCGGCGGAGAGGCTCCTCTGTCATTCCTTCATAGTTTCTTGCCTCGATCGCTACAGCGGCAGGGCAGAGTAGAGGTAGTTCGGAACCTGTATCGCGGCTGCACGCAATCCGAACTCGCTTGGCGCCACGGCGCGCATCGGGACTGACGGTCTTTTTGCGCGACCACTCACTCGTCTCTCCAGGCGTTGCGGGAAGGCTGGGGTTGTCTACCACGAGCGAATCTACTCATAGCCGAATTCCTGCGCTCGGTACGGGACCATTTCCGGATACGAAGAAGATGGCAGAATGGCGAAACTGAGTGCTTCTTTGGAGAACAATCTAAATAAGCAAGGATTTGAGGATCTCGACGCAGAGGCCAAGTCCTGCTTCGCGATGCCACTGCGATTCACCCCCGCCGTTGGCACAATTCTGATTGTGATCGGGCTGCTCTCCCAGTCGGCCATCTGGATCGGAATTATGGCACTCGTTGCCTTGAGCGGGAGCATTTGGCCGAAAGGGATGGCCCTTGATCTGGTCTACAACCTCGTCGTTCGACGCATTCTCCGATCCCCGCCACTTCCTCCTACGCCAACGCCGCGACGGTTCTCGTATCTACTCTCCACTGCAATGCTGGCAATCTCGGCATTGTTCTTCTATATTAGAGCGCCCTTGCTCGGCTCCATTTTTGGAGGAACTGTTGCCATCGGGGGAGCAATTCTGACCGGCAGCCTCTGGTGCCTCGGATCCTGGATCTACAGGCTGTTCCTCGGATCGAAACGGAGAGTCCGGAAATCTGGTTGAAGCGTTCCAAATGGTCTTGGTGTGTCGGGATGCTAGATGAACGCCGTGTCTGAAACGGGTCCGATAGCGATCCGGCCGAAACCTAAACGCTCTCGAGAACGCCACCACGGACTACATCGTTGGTTCCAGCACCCACACTAGAGCCGTACGGCGAAATATACCCACATTTCTCCGCCGAGAAGAAGGCCGCCGTTACGGTCGCGCCCCGGTCAAGACAACGTCTGACACAGCCGAGCCAGGAATCGGCAGAGCCTGGATTTTCAGCGCCGCGCCGGAGTCGATTCGAGAGATTCTTGCCGGGTAGCGCCAACTCCTGACTCTCACAGGTGGATGGGCCGCTTGGAGTAGAACTCCAGGTCAGCGGTGTGCGGGAGGTTGATTTGGGGCACTAAGGGGTGCCGGTAGTCTCACGATGTGTCGCCGTTCGTGCGCAAGGTGAAGACCGCGTCGGGAGCGACGGCGGTGCAGATCGTGGAGAAGCGGTCCGGGGTACGGCGGATCGTGGAGCACGTCGGCTCGGCGCATGATGAGCTCGGTCTGGCGCTGCTGATGCAGGGTGACCTTCGATTCGAGCGCGGTCGCCGTCGGATTGCCTTGGCGGCCGTACGAATAACCCGGCATCTCGCCTTTGAACACGCGCGCCAAGTCGTGCCGCGTCGGGGTAGCCGTAGGCGGCAGCGAGGTGCATCGGCTTGTGGACCGGAAAGTGTTCGATGGGCAACTCGAGATCCGAGTGCAGGATCGTCGTTGTAAATCCGGTTTTCACGCAGTGCCCCCATCCGATGCCTGGGCGCGAGCGACAAGCACGTGGGTGCGCATCGGGTACGCCAGCACGCCGTCGATCACGTAAGGCTGCAACGCCTCGCGCACGTCCCGCACGAAGCGCTCCCGCGCGTCTGCCGACAGCTTCGCTACCGCATGCCGCGTGGACGGCGAGCCACGCGTCATGCCTTCCAGAAACGATTGTATGGAACCGAACTGCGAGACGCCCTCCTCGGTCCTGAGCTCGATGCCTGCGAAGCCAGCCTGCGCGGCCGTCGCGCGAATCTCTTCCGTATTCGAGAACGAGCAGGCGCGCTTTGCCGGTGCCGCATCGACCCCGAGCCGTTCGAGCTCCTGCACGACCACGTGATGTCCCTTGTTAGATTCCAGCGGTCCCCAGAAGCTCGCAACGAGCCTTCCCGAAGGCTTCAGCACGCGGCGTATCTCCGCAAAACCTTTCAGCCGGTCCGGAAAGAACTGCAGCCCCTGCAGACACAGCGCGAGATCGAACACGTCGCTTTCGAGCGGCATCTCCAGCGCGCTCGCACAATGCCACTCCATCGGCGTCTCACTGCCGCGTGAAAGCTGCCGCGCGAGCTCGATCACGCCGGGATCGATGTCAATGCCAACGGCCCTGCCCGTCGGCCCGACGTGTGCCGCCGCGAGCCTTGCGCCGATGCCAGTGCCGCATGCGACATCCAGCACATGCTCGCCGGCCTTCGGTGCAGCGAGCCCCACCTGGAGCTCCGTCCAGTGCCGAAACATGCCGGGCACCATGTGCTGCTCGTAGGCTTCCGCAACTGTCGTATCGATTGATTTCTCTGACGCCAATTTCGAGATCCTATTTCTTCCCGCACAGCTTAAGGTTGGTTCGCGTCGCGCGCGCGATCGAAATCAAAGTATCGCATCCGGCCTGACTCTCACAGGTGGATGGGCCGCTTGGAGTAGAACTCCAGGTCAGCGGTGTGCGGGAGGTTGATTTGGGGCACTAAGGGGTGCCGGTAGTCTCACGATGTGTCGCCGTTCGTGCGCAAGGTGAAGACCGCGTCGGGAGCGACGGCGGTGCAGATCGTGGAGAAGCGGTCCGGGGTACGGCGGATCGTGGAGCACGTCGGCTCGGCGCATGATGAGCTCGGTCTGGCGCTGCTGATGCAGCAGGCTCGGGAGAAGCTCGCCACGGGTCAGGACGAGCTCGATCTGGGTCTGGCGCCCGCGCCGGTCGCGGGGACGCCCGCCGCGCGCGTGGTGTCGAGCTCGAGCCGGTGGCTGTGGCAGGTGCTGGCTGATGCTTACGCCCGGTTGGGGTTCGACGCCCTGGGTGACGAGGCGTTCCGTGCGCTGGTCCTGGCGAGGTTGATCGAGCCGACGTCGAAGGCCGACACCGTGCGCGTCCTGGACGAGATCGGCGTGCCGTCCCCGCACGTCAACACCTTGCACGCCGCCCTGAAGCGGGCGAGGGCGAAGGACTACCGCGGCCAGTTGGCGGGCGCGTGCATGGCGCACGCGACCCGCATGCGCGGGACGGCGGCGATGGTGCTCTACGACGTGACCACGCTGCACTTCGAGGTCGCCGACGAAGACGACCTGCGCAGGGTCGGCATGAGCAAGGAGCACCGGGTCGACCCCCAGGTGCAGGTCGGGCTCCTGGTCGACCCCACGGGCTTCCCCCTGGAGATCCAAATGTTCGAGGGCAACAAGGCCGAGACCACCACGCTGATCCCGGTGCTGACCGCGTTCGCCGAACGGCACACCGTCACGTCGATGGTCGTGGTCGCCGATGCCGGGATGCTCTCGGCGGCCAACCTCGACGCGATCGAGGACGCTGGGTTCTCCTTCATCGTCGGGTCGCGCCTGGTCAAGGCCCCCTACGACCTGGCCGACCACTTCGAACGCCACGGGAACTACTTCACCGACGGGCAGATCTTGGAGTCCGCCCGCCGGATGGGGACCGGGAAGGGTGCCCGCTCACGGCGGGTGGTCTACCAGTGGAAGTTCAAGAGGCAGAAGCACGACGACCGCACGATCAACCTGATGATTACCAAGGCCGAGAAGATCGCTTCCGGCGCGGCCCCGATGCGCAAGGCCAGGTTCCTCAAGGTCACCGGCGCCAGCAAGGAGTTGGATCAGGCCGTCATCGACCGGGCCCACCAGCTGGCCGGGCTGAAGGGCTACGTCACGAACCTGCCCATCGAGCACATGTCCGGACAGGCCGTGATCGACGCCTACCACGACCTGTGGCAGGTCGAACGCTCGTTCCGGATGACCAAGTCCGACCTTCGGGCTCGGCCCGTGTTCCACCACCAGCGCGAGGCCATCGATGCCCACCTGACCGTCGTGTTCGCCGCCCTGGCAGTCGGCCGGCACCTCCAAGACGCCACCGGAGCCACGCTCAAGAAGCTCGTCCAGACCCTGCGCCCCCTGCGCTCGGTCGTCATCGCCATCGGCGACCAGACCATCCCCGCCGACCCGCAACCCGACACCGATGCCCGCGCCATCCTCGACCGCCTACCCCCGATCAGCCCGGGGCACTAAGCCTGTGAGAGTCAGGCCGGAGTCGATTCGAGAGATTCTTGCCGGGTAGCGCCAACTCGTCCGTGAATCTTCAATCGAGTGGGTCTCAGTGCGGCGGACAGTGCTCGTTGTAGTTGATGCGGATTGGTGGGGCTTGATCCCGGCGTGCGTCCAACCCCCGTGACCTTGCGAGAGAGATTCTGCGGTCGGCTCGAATCGCGACGCCCAGCGGATCGGTGTGCGCAGGGCGTCGCGCGCTGCTCAGCTCACCCGGATGAAGGTCGGGTTGGACTGCCAGATGCTCCGGATCTGAATGGTCTGGCCGGGGCGGGGTGCGTCGACCTGCAGGTCGCCGCCGGCGTAGATCGCGATGTGACCGGGGGACCAGATGAGGTCGCCGGGCTGGGCGTCGGCGCGGGAGACGACCGTGCCGACCTCGCGCTGGGCCGATGAGGTGCGGGGCAAGGTGATGCCGACCTGCGCGTACACGTAGGACGTGTATCCCGAGCAGTCGAACCCGGCCGGGGTCGTGCCGCCCCACAGGTAGGACACCCCGACGTAGCGGGACGCGATCTCGACGATGGCGCTCCCGTTCGCGCTCGCCGGCGCGGCCGCGCCGATCGCGGCGGCCGGGGCCGCTTCGGCCGGCACAGCTGCGCGAGCCGCGCTACGCGACGCGGCAGGCGGGGCGGCGCGGACCGGCGGGGGCGGCGGGTCGGCGACGACGGTGAGCGGTGGAATGTCCAGGGACCAGGACGCGTCGTCGGGCACGGCGACGACCGGCGAGGTCGCAAGTGCCGCGCGTGCGCCTGCGGTGAGGTTGGAGGTGTCCACGGCGGCGTGGCTGGTGGTGTTCTCGGCGGGCACGGTAGCCGTTGCAGGTGCCGCGATCACCGACATGATCAGTCCGGAGGACGCCGCGACGACGACGGACCGACGACTCACCACAGAGAGGGTCCCGGTCGCGGTAGTGGCGAGGTCGGACAGGGCGGTGACGGGTCGACCGGCTGATCGGTGGCGGGGAAGACTTGAGCTCACGGGCATGGGGACCTCTCCGGTCGCCTTCGGGGTGAGCTGTCGGGTTCGGGCGGGAGTATGCGCCCGGCCGATCAACGAACGATCGGCTTCACCCCAAGGACACCGACTGCCGGTGTCCGCCGTGCTTGGGTCCCCCGCTCCTGCCAGCGAGACTTCGAGGGGCCATCGGTGGTGGCAGGACTCGGCGGTCCACCTCAGGCCACCCGGGATCGCCCCGGGGTGAGCAGACCCTAACTGACTCGATCCGCAATTGTCACGGTGAGGTCACGGAGCCATCGGTAGATGGAGTCGGGTCAGCCCAGGTCGCGCGGGTTGCCCGATCGGGTAGCCCCCTCCTGAAGCGGCCGGTTGCGGGTCGGCTCCTCGCCGTCGCCGACTCGGTGAGGCCACGAGTTGAGCTGTCCATGAGGGGGTCGGGATCCAGTAGATGGTCCGCCGCGGAGAATCTTCGGCGGGTCACCTAGCCTGCCTAGTGTGACCAGCCGACCGAGCGCGCCGTGCGCCCCCGCCGTGCACACCCTCGGGTGCACGGCGTGGTGTTGTCGCTGACAGACGCGTGAGGTCCGGGTCCGCCCCGTCGGCTGAACCCCGGACATCCCCCGCCATGCGCGCCGCGCACCCCGTCCGTCCGCCGGGGTAGCCGTCGGCGCCGGGCGTCCGCCCGAACCCGAGGACCACCATGACCGCGCCCCGCCCCGACAGCGCCGCCGCCCCCGCCCCACGCGCCACCCGTCCGAACGGCCAGTGGGCCGTCGACGGACGCACCCCCCTGAACGCCAACGAGGTGATGAAGGCCGAGGACAACGGCCTGAACGTCCGCGAGCGCGTCGAGCAGGTCTACGCCGCCGGGGGCTTCGACTCGATCACCGCGGACGACCTCCGCGGCCGGCTGCGCTGGTGGGGCCTGTACACCCAGCGCAAGCCCGGGATCGACGGCGGCCGCACCGCCACGCTCGAGCCTTCCGAGCTCGAGGACCGCTACTTCATGCTGCGCGTGCGCATCGACGGCGGCGCCCTGACGACCGGGCAGCTGCGCACGATCGGGGAGGCCTCCACCGAGTTCGCCCGCGGGAGCGCGGACGTGACGGACCGCCAGAACATCCAGCTGCACTGGATCCGGATCGAGGACGTCCCGGAGATCTGGCGGCGTCTCGAGGCCGTGGGCCTGAGCACGACGGAGACCGCCGGGGACGTCTCGCGAGTCATCCTGGGCAGCCCGGTCGCGGGCATCGCGGCCGACGAGATCATCGACCCCTCCTGGGCCATCGGCGAGCTCGCCCGGCGCTTCATCGGTGACCCGGAGCTGGCCAACCTGCCGCGCAAGTACAAGACCGCGATCACGGGCCACCCCAGCCAAGACGTCCTGCACGAGATCAACGACGTCGCGTTCGTCGGCGTCGTGCACCCCGAGCTCGGCCCTGGTTTCGACCTGTGGGTCGGCGGCGGGCTGAGCGTGGCGCCACGGCTGGGTGAACGGCTCGGCGCGTTCGTCAGCGAGGAGCGCGTGCCGGAGGTCTGGCTCGCGGTCACCCAGCTGTTCCGCGACTACGGGTACCGACGGCTGCGCAACAAGGCTCGGATGAAGTTCCTGCTCGCCGACTGGGGCCCCGCCTGGCTGCGCACGGTTCTGGAGGACGAGTTCCTCGGCTATCCGCTGCCGGACGGCCCGGCCGCGCCGCAGCCGACCCGGTCCGGTGACCATGTCGGGGTGCACGAGCAGAAGGACGGGCGCTTCTACATCGGCGCCGCCCCGTACGTGGGGCGCGTCTCCGGACCCTCCCTGAGTGCGGTGGCCGACCTGGCCGACAGCGTCGGGTCGCACCGCGTCCGGCTGACCCCGTACCAGAAGCTGCTCGTGCTCGACGTCCCCGCCGAACGCGTCCAGGACGTCGTGACCGGTCTGCGCGCGAACGGCCTCGAGGCCGAGCCGAGCCCGTTCCGCCGAGCCACCATCGCGTGCACCGGGATCGAGTACTGCAAGTTCGCGATCGTCGAGACGAAGGCGACCGCCATCGGCGCCATCGACGAGCTCGAGTCGCGCCTCGGTGACCTGCCCGCGCTGACCCCGATCAGCCTGCACCTCAACGGCTGCCCCAACTCGTGCGCCCGGATCCAGACCGCGGACATCGGACTCAAGGGCCAGCTCGTGATGGACGACGACGGCAAGCAGGTCCCCGGCTACCAGGTGCACCTCGGCGGCGGTCTCGCGTCCCCCGACCGTGCAGAAGCCGGGCTCGGCCGGACGGTCCGCGGCCTCAAGGTCACGGCAGACGGCGCCGCAACGTACGTCGAGCGCATCGTGCGCCGGTACGTCGCCGACCGCCAGGTCACCGCGACCGGATTCGAACCGTTCGGGGTCTGGGCCCACCGGGCCGACGTCGACGCCCTGCAATGAACGGACCCGGCCATTGGGAAGCGAGCGGTTGAACAGTTGGCGGCTGCGGTTTCGTCCGAGCGAGGCGCCGCCGTGGAGCCCCCGACGGGCCGATGCATAGCGACCGCGAGGCCGTGTCTGCACCGCTCAGCACCACCAACTGCGCGAGGGTCGGGGTGGGACTGGCGGCGAGACTCGTCGCGCTGCTCGGCGCTCTGACATTTCGCGTACGGAGCGGGAGGGTTGAGCTGTCGGGGGCTCGCCCGCGCGCTAGCGCGCCCCGGCGTGGCGCCGGGCTATCGGTACTCGGGGTTCGGGTGGTCGAAGCGCTCGCCGGCATCCCATGCGCTGCGCTGGTTGCCGTGGGC
>NZ_SDWW01000070.1 GCF_004168625.1 Pengzhenrongella frigida | reverse complement strand
CACAAACTACGTCGCCCGAGCACTGCTGGAATCCGGCGGCTTCCGACCCCAACTACACCCTCGATTGTGAAGAGCCATCAATCCCGAAGTAGTTGCACACCGGTCGGGTATTCCCAAGGCTTGTTGTATCACCAAGTCCGTGAGCGGGGGCTAGGCGTCGGTTCAGGCTTCGATGACGTGGCGTACGAGGGTGTCGGCGTGCTGGGCGTCCGCGGCTGCCATGCTCCCCACACATTCGCTGAACTGCACGTCTACCCCTCACCGCGGGGAGTACCCGGAAAACTCCCGCTAGCATCTAGGCCATGATCCGCTTCCGGCTCCGCACGGTGAGCTTGCTGGGCTCGGCGGCCGTCGGGCTAGTGGTGGCCGCCCTCCTGCTGGACGGGTTCCACCTGCATACGAGCGGGTTCATGGTCGCCCTGGTCGCGTTCGCCGCGGCGCAGAACCTGCTGGCCCAGGTCGTCGTCTCGCTCGTCGGCGGCCTGAGCATCGACGGTGTCTCCGCCTGGGTGCTCGCCTCGCTCGCGGTCTGGCCGGCCGCTATGTTCCCGCCGGTCCTGGTGCTGAAGAATCGGGTCGAGAAGCGCCGCACCGAACGCGTGGTGGCCTGATCAGCCAGGGTCCGGCACCGGCGCGGCGGCTCGGCTGCGGGGGTGCCGCGGGGCGGCGGGGCACCAACCTGCCCCGGATGGCCGACTACAACCAGCTCGTGGTCCTCGACCGGATCCGGCGCGCCCGCACCGGGGTGAGCCGGGTCGAGCTCGCGGTGGCCACGGGGCTGTCCGCCCAGACCATCTCCAATGCGGTGCGCCGGCTGCTGGAGCGCGGATTCGTCGTCGAGGGCGACCGGCTGATCCGCGGCCGGGGCAAGCCGCGCACCATGCTGCTCCTGCGCGCCGAGAGCGGGTACGCGCTGGGCTGCCACATCGATCCCGTGGCCCTCACCTTCGCCCTTGTCGACCTGTCGGGCCGGACGGTCGACCAGTCCGTGATGGACACCCCCGCGGGCCCGGAGGCGGTGGTGGCTGCGCTCGCCGTCGAAGTCGCGCGCATGCGGGAGCGTAACGGCCTGGCGCTGGCTGACGTCATCGGGCTCGGCGTCGCCGTCCCCGGACCGCTGGACGCCGACGGGGGTCGGGTGGTGCACCCGCCGTGGCTCGAGGGCTGGGGCTCGGTGCCGCTGCTGGACCTGGTGACGGCGGCGACCGGCCTGCCGACCCAGGTGGAGAAGGACGTCACGGCGGCCTTGGCGGCCGAGCTCTGGCAACGCCATCACGACCTCGAGGGCACCGCGCTATTCGCCTACCTCGGCTTCGGCATCGGCTTCGCCTTGGCCCACCGCGGCGAGGTGCTGACGGGCAGCTCCCAGAACGCCGGCGAGGTGGGGCACATCATCGTCGACGCCGACGGCCCGCAGTGCGCGTGCGGCGACCGGGGCTGCCTCGGGGTCAGTATTTCCCTGGAGTACCTCGTCGGGCGCGCCGTAGACGCAGGGGTGCTGCCGCCGGGCACGGCGCGCGCGACGCCGCGGGAGTTGGACTGCGGGATGGCGGCGCTAGCCGCGGCAGCGGTGGCGGGCGACGAGGCCGCCGTCGAGATCCTGCGGCGGGCGGCCCGCCGTGTCGCCAGGGGCATCATGATCGTCGCCAACCTGCTGGACGCCGACAGAGTGGTCATCGGCGGGGCCAACGCCGAGCGGCTGGCCCCCTACCTCGACGCGGCCGCCGCCGCGGAGTTCGCCACCCGCGCGACCATGCGCGAGCTCCACGCGGTCGGGTTCGATGGGTCCGCGGTCGGCTCGTGGGTCGGGGCGGTCGGCGCCGCGAGCCTCGTGCTCGACGAGGCGTTCACGCCCAAGGCCGCGAGCCTCGTGCTCGACGAGGCGTTCACACCCAAGGCCGCGAGCCTCGCCCACGGCTGACGTTCATCACGAAACGGTAACAGTTCCGATCGGGGTCTTGCCTTATTTACTCGAATCGATAGAGTAAACCTTGGCCCGTTGGAGCAATGGGCAGCCACATGTCGCAAAGGAGCAACATGCGTACCAAGCGTCCACTAGTTCTCGTCACCGTTGTGGCCGTGGCCCTCGGGCTCACGGCGTGCGGGTCCGGTGACTCCGACAGCGGCTCGCCCGATGCCGCCGGAGACAGCACCATCACCGTCGCCTACCAGAAGACCGACTCCTCCACGCAGCAGGATGCCCTGATGCAGAAGTCGAAGGCCGAGTTCGAGGCGGCCAACCCGGGCACGACGATCGAGCTCACGCCGATCAACGCCCAGGAGGACGGCTACTTCACCAAGCTCGCCCTCATGAACGGCTCGCCGGAGACTGCGCCGGATGTCATCTACGAGGACACCTTCCAGGTGCGTGCCGACGCCGCCGCCGGCTTCCTGGCCCCGATCGACGATTACCTGGCCGACTGGGCGGACTGGGACCAGTTCTACGACGGTGCCAAGGAGGCCGGGCTGGGCGACGACGGCAAGACCTACGGCGTCTCGATGGGCACAGACACCCGCGGCATCTACTTCAACAAGCAGATCTTCGAGCAGGCGGGTCTGCCCACCGACTGGCAGCCGACGACGTGGGAGGACGTGCTGGACGCGGCCCGTGCCGTGAAGGAGGCGGTGCCCGATGTCATCCCGCTGAACATCTTCGGGTCGAAGGCGCAGGGTGAGGCCGCCTCGATGCAGGGCTTCGAGATGCTGATGTACGGCACGGACGACACGCTCTACGACGCAGACGCGGCCAAGTGGATCACCGGCTCGCAGGGCTTCGTCGACTCCCTGGGCGTCTACGACACCATCGCGAAGGAGGGGCTTGGCCCGGACCTGCAGGACGCTCTTGACCCGAACCTGCCCAACCGCGTCTCCGACGAGCTGCTGCCCCAGGGCAAGCTGGCCATCGCCGTCAACGGCTCCTGGGTGCCGGGCGGCTGGATGACCGGCGGCGTCCCGTGGCCCGAGTGGGAGGACGTCATGGGCATGGCCAAGATGCCGACCCAGGACGGTCAGGACCCGGGCGCGACCTCGATGTCCGGCGGCTGGCTGCTCAGCGTCGGCGCGAACGCCGACGACCCCGCGAAGGCCTTCGACTTCATCGCACAGACCTTGAACAAGGAGAACACCTTCAAGTACGACACCGAGGCCAGCCAGATCGCGGTACGCAAGGACGTCGCCACCGATCCCGCCTACCTGGCCTTCAACCCTTCCTTCGAGTTCTTCTCCTCGCTCGTGGACGTGACGCACTTCCGCCCGGCCACGCCCGACTACTCGCAGATCTCGTCCAACATTCAGGTGGCCACCGAGTCCGTGATCACGGGTCAGGCAACCCCGGAGCAGGCAGCGAAGACTTACGACGACGCCCTCACGCAGATCGTCGGCGACGACGGCGTCCAGGCGAGCAGCTGACGTCATGGCCATCCTCCTCGACAGGAGGCAGCACGGCCGGGGCCCGGAGCGCACCTCCGGGCCCCGGCGAGCGGTGCAGAGCGTACTGCGCTCGGTCCCGCTCCTGCCCGCGGTCGCCCTGCTCGCCGTCTTCCTGCTCGGCCCGATCCTCTACTCGCTCTACGGGTCACTGACCGATCGCAGCCTCACCGGCCCGGCGGCGGCGAACCCGCAGTTCGTCGGGCTCGAGAACTACACCGACCTGTTCTCCAGCCCGGTCTTCTGGTCCTCGCTGGTGCTCACGCTGGTGTTCGTCGTCGGCTCCGCGCTGATCGGCCAGAACGTCCTGGGCATGGCGCTGGCGCTGCTGCTGCAGGCGGCGAGCCGCCCCGTCCGGTCGGTAGTCAGCACAATCGTCGTCGTCGCCTGGGTGCTGCCGGAGATCGTTGCCGCTTTCGCGCTCTACGCGTTCTTCTCCGGTACCGGCACACTGAACATCGCGCTCGGCTGGCTGGGGCTGGAGGGCACGAGCTGGCTCATCGTGCTGCCGATACTCGCCGTGACACTGGCCAACGTGTGGCGCGGCACGGCGTTCTCGATGATGGTCTACTCCGCGGCGCTGGCCGAGGTGCCGCCGGAGATCACGGAGGCCGCGGAGATCGACGGCGCATCCGGCCCGCAGCGGTTCTTCCGCATCACGTTGCCGATGATCCGCCGGGCCATCTCGACCAACCTCATGCTCATCACCCTGCAGACCCTCGGCGTCTTCACGCTCATCTGGGTCATGACCGGCGGCGGCCCGGGCACCTCGAGCGCGACCCTTCCCGTGCTGGCCTACCAGCAGGCGTTCAAGTTCGCCCAGGTCGGCTACGGCACGGCAATCGCCACCGTCACTCTCGTGATCGGCGGGCTGTTCGCCATCATCTACATCCGCGTCCTGAAGCCGGAGGTCGACTGATGACCACGACCGTCCCCATAGCCGTGCCGGCTGCCCCCAGCGGACCCGGACCCGTCCGGACCGTGGCGCTCGCCTCGCCGCGGGCCCGGAACGCGAAGGTCGCTGCGAACCTCGCGCTAGCGGCGATCGGCTTGGTGTTCCTCGTCCCGCTGGGCTGGATCCTGCTGGCGGCGTTCGACCCGGCGGCCACGGTATCCATCGGGACCCCGGACACGTTCACGCTGAGCAACTTCACCGAGATCTTGAACATCGACCAGACGTTCCGGCCGCTGTGGAACTCGGCGGTGCTCTCGATGGGCACAGCGGTCCTCACCGGGGTCTGCTCGGTGCTGGCGGCGTACCCGCTCTCGCGCTACCACCAGCGGTTCAAGAAGCCCTTCATGTACGGGATCCTCTTCGGCACCTGCCTGCCCATTACCGCGATGATGGTCCCGGTCTACGCACTGTTCGTGTCGCTGAGGATGCTGGACTCCCTAACAGGGACCGTCCTGTTCCTGTCCGCCACCTCGCTACCCATGGCCATCTGGATGACCAAGAACTTCATGGACTCCATCCCGATCTCCCTCGAGGAGGCCGCGTGGATCGACGGGGCCAGCGCGATGCGTGCGCTGTGGACGATCGTCTTGCCGCTCATGCGGCCGGGCCTCGGCGTGGTCTTCATCTTCGTCTTCACGCAGGCGTGGGGGAACTTCTTCGTCCCGTTCGTGCTGCTCTTCAGCCCGGAGAACCAGCCGGCCGCAGTGGCCATCTACGGGTTCTTCGGCAACTACGGCACGGTCGCCTACGGCAAGCTCGCGGCTTTCTCCCTCCTGTACTCGGCCCCGGTGCTAACGCTCTACCTGCTGGTCCAGCGCCTGACGGGGAACTCCTTCGCCATGGCCGGCGCCGTCAAAGGCTGACGGCGCCACCGCCTGCGCACACTCCCGAAAGGACACCCGCACCAATGCATAACTCCGACGTGCTTACACTCGCCCGGATCGACCGGTACCTCGCTGAGTGGATCCGCCCGGCCACCTACCGCGCCCGCCACCCGCTGACGGTCGAGGCCTGGTGCGTGCCGGACGAGCCCGTCCCGTTCGAGCAGGCCCGCGCCGCGACCTACACGCCCCACCCGGTCGGCACGCCCTGGGGTGCGCCGTGGTCGACAGTCTGGTTCCACGTCACAGGTTCCGTGCCGGAGGGCTGGCCATCGGAGGGGACGCGCGCCGAGCTCGTCGTCGACCTCGGCTTCCTCGACCAGCAGCCAGGCTTCCAGGCCGAGGGCGCCGCCTGGAGCCCCGACGGCATTCTGCTCAAAGGCATTGCGCCCAGGAACAACGCCGTCCCGCTGCCGCAGACCTCCGGCCCGGTGGACCTGTACGTCGAGGCCGCCGGCAACCCGGACGTGCCGGGCAACGCCTGGACGCGGCCCACTCGGCTGGGGGCCAAGGAGACCTCCGGGACGGACCCGCTGTACGTGCTGCGGGCCATGGACGTGGCGCTGCTCGACGAGTGCGTCTACGAGCTAGTCCAGGACACCGAGACGCTGCGCGGGCTGGTGGGCGTCCTGCCCGTCAGTTCGCCCCGGCGTGCCCAGGTGCTGCGGGCGCTAGAGCGGATGTGCGATGTCGTCGACCCGGACGACGTCAGCGGGACCGCCGCGGCCGGACGGGACGCGCTAGCAGCCACCCTGGCGGCGAAGGCGACGCCCAGCGCGCACGTGCTGCACGCCGTGGGTCACGCGCACATCGACTCCGCGTGGCTGTGGCCCGTGCGGGAGACGCAGCGCAAGGTGGCACGCACCGTCGCCAACGTGCTGGCCCTCATGGACGCGGACGACGACGTCACGTTCGCGTGCTCGTCGGCGCAGCAGTACGCCTGGATCCAGGACCGCTACCCCGAGCTCTTCGAGCGGCTGCGCACCCGGGTCAAGGAGGGCCGGTTCGTCCCCGTGGGCGGCATGTGGGTGGAGTCGGACACCAACATGGTCGGCGCCGAGGCGCTGGTGCGGCAGTTCGTCCAGGGCAAGCGGTTCTTCATCGAGCAGCTGGGCGTGGAGCCCACCAACGTCTGGCTTCCCGACTCCTTCGGGTACACCGGCGCGTTCCCGCAGGTGGCGCGCCTGGCCGGCTGCGAGAACTTCCTCACACAGAAGCTGTCCTGGAACGACACCAACCGCATCCCGCACCACACCTTCTGGTGGGAAGGGATCGACGGCAGCCGGGTGTTCACCCACTTCCCGCCCGTCGACACCTACAACTCCAACCTGTCGGCGGCCGAGCTCGCGCGGGCCTCCGACCAGTTCGCCGAGAAGGGCCGGGCCAACACCTCGCTGGTCCCGTTCGGGTACGGCGACGGTGGCGGGGGACCCACCCGCGAGATGGTCTCGGCCGCGCACCGCGCCGCGGACCTCGAGGGGTCGCCGCGCGTGGTGCTGTCCGACCCGGAAGCGTTCTTCGCCGCCGCCCGCGACGAGTACGCCGACCCGCCCACCTGGGTCGGCGAGCTCTACCTCGAATACCACCGCGGCACCTACACCACCCAGTCACGCACCAAGCAGGGCAACCGCCGCAGCGAGCACCTGCTGCGGGAGGCCGAGTTGTGGGCCACCACCGCTTCGGTGCGGGAGGGCGCGGCCTACCCCTACGACAAGCTCGAGCAAATCTGGCGCACGGTGCTGCTGCAGCAGTTCCACGACATCCTCCCGGGCACCTCGATCGCCTGGGTGCACCGCGAGGCGGAGCGGCGCTACGCCGAGGTGGCCGCCGAGCTCGAGGGGATCGTCACCGACGCGCTCGGCACACTGGCCGGGTCGGGGGACCAGTCGCTAGCGGTGAACGCCTCGCCATTCGCGCGCGGTGGCCTGCCCGCGCTCGCGGCCGGCCCGGTCCCAACGACCGTACCGGCGCGCCTCATCGCCAAGGACGGCGGCTGGGTCCTGGAGAACGGCGCTGCCCGCGTGCTCGTCGACGCCCGCGGCCTCGTCGTCTCCGCCGTCCACCTGCCGACGGGCCGCGAGGTGCTGCCCACCGGCGAGGTGGGCAACCTTCTCCAGCTGCACCGGGACATCCCCAACACGTGGGAGGCCTGGGACATCGACGAGCACTACCGCCGCAGCGTCGTCGACCTGACGATGGCGGACGTCGTCGAGCAGGTCCCCGGACGTGCCGCCCTGCGCATCGTCCGCACGTTCTCCGGCAGCCGTGTCGAGCAGGTGCTGTACCTGGCCGATGGCGAAGACCCGACCCTGCACGTCGAGACCGCCGTGGACTGGCACGAGAAGCAGAAGCTGCTCAAGCTCGCGTTCCCGGTGGACGTGCACACCGCCGAGGCCCGATCGGAGATCCAGTTCGGGCATGTCACCCGCGCGACCCACGCCAACACGTCCTGGGACACGGCACGGTTCGAAACCGTCGCGCACCGCTGGGTGCACGTGGGCGAGCCCGGGTTCGGGGTGTCGGTGGCCAACGACGGCACCTACGGGCACGACATCACGCGGTTCCGTGTCGGGGACCGCTCCGGGTCCCGCGTGCGGCTCTCGCTGCTGCGCGCGCCGCTGTTCCCGGACCCCGACGCCGACCAGGGCGCGCACGTGTTCCGATGCGCCGTCACGTTCGGCGCGGACGTTGCCGAGGCCGTGCGGCAGGGGTACGCACTCAACCTGCCGGTGCGGACGGTCACGGGCGACCGAGCCATCGCGCCGCTGGTCGCGGTGGGGTCGGACCAGGTGGTCGTCGAGTCGGTCAAACTCGCGGAGGACCGCAGCGGGGACGTCGTCGTGCGGCTCTACGAGGCGTGGGGCGCTCGGGCGACAACCACGCTCGGGCTGGGCTTCGCGCACGGCAAGGTCGTCGAGACGGACCTGCTGGAGCGGACCCTCGCGGCCGCGGACGTCACGGGCGACGAGGTCCGCCTGGCCCTGCGCCCCTTCCAGGTTGTCACCCTGCGAGCGACGCGCGCTGCTTTCCGGGAAACGTCCTGAACGTCCTGAACTCCCTACCACCTGCCAGAATCGCGCGTCTGCGCAACACAACGAGAGGTTCCCCATGCAGCACCGCCCCCTCGGCAACAGCGGCACGATCGTCTCGACCTTCGCGCTGGAAACGATGACCTTCGGCGCCGAGGCCGACGAGCCGGCGTCGCACGCCCTCCTGGACACCTACGTCGAGGCTGGCGGCAACTTCATCGACACAGCGGACGTCTACAGCGCGGGGGTCTCGGAGGAGTGCATCGGTCGCTGGCTCGTGGCCCACCCCACGGAGCGTGAAGAGTTAGTGATCGCCACCAGGGGCCTGGTGGGCGCGGACAGACGGCCCGAGCCGCCTGTGGCCCTGCTGCGTCGTCTGATGATCGGCGCGAGATGAACGTCACCCGTCGCAGCGCACAACTGGTCGCCCCGACCGCCCATCCAGACCCCGAGAGAGGACGACCGTGAAGACCTTTACGCTTCCCGGAACCGAGATCGTCGTACCCAACGTCGTGCTAGGCCTGATGAGGATCGCGGAGAAGTCCGACGACCAGATCCGCGAGCTAGTCCGGACCGCGCGGGATGCCGGTATCGACTTCGTGGACCACGCGGACGTCTACGGGGGAGCGATGCACGAGTGCGAACGCCGCTTCGCCGAGGCGATGGCCCTGTCGCCGTCCGAGCGCGAGGCAACCACCATCCAGACCAAGTGCGGGATCGTGCCGACCGACGACGACGCGAACGGGCCCTACTTCGACTTCTCCTACGAGCGCATCATGGCCTCGGTGGAGGGGTCACTGCGCGCGTTGGGCACCGACTACCTGGACATCCTGCTGCTGCACCGCCCTGACGCGCTGGTCGAACCGGAGGAGGTCGCGCGGGCGTTCGACGACCTGGCCGAGGCGGGCAAGGTCCGCGCATTCGGGGTGTCCAACCACACCCCCGCGCAGATCGAGCTGTTGCGCCGGTGGGTGCGGCAGCCGATCGTCGCCAACCAGGTCCAGCTCTCGATCACCCACGCGCCGATCGTGGCCCCGGGGACCGCGATGAACATGGCCGGACTCGACCAGTCCCTCGACCGTGGGCTAGGAGTGCTCGACTACTGCCGCCTGCACGACATCACCATTCAGGCGTGGTCGCCCTTCCAGGCAGGGTTCTTCACCGGGACCTTCCTCGACTCCCCGGACCACCCCGAGCTCAATGCCGTCATCGACCGGCTCGCCGGGAAGTACGACGTCCCCCCGATCGCGATCGCCACGGCGTGGATCACCCGGCACCCCGCCCACATGCAGGTGGTCCTGGGCACCACCACCCCGGACCGTGTCGCTGGAGCCGCACAGGGCTCGGACCTGCCGCTCACCCGGGCGGAGTGGTACGAGCTGTTCCGGGCAGCCGGGCACCTCGTGCCCTGAGCAGCAGGACGCTTGTCGAGCCCCGCACGCGTGACCGCTGCGCCGCGGGTCGGCGCAGGCGAGCCGCGGTCGACGCCCGTTCGCAGGCCACACTGCAACTACGCACGTTCCAGATCGTCACCCTGAGAATCACGCGCGGCTGAGCACCGCCTCAAACCACCGACGAAAGGCTTGCCATGCGATACACCACCCTGGGCAGTACCGGCACGATCGTCTCGACGTTCGCGCTGGGCACGATGACCTTCGGCGCAGAGGCCGACGAAGTGACGTCGCACGCCTTGCTCGACACGTATGTCGCGGCAGGCGGCAATCTCATCGACACCGCCGACGTGTACAGCACCGGCATCTCGGAGGAATTCATCGGCCGCTGGCTCGCGGCCCACCCCACCGAACGAGAGCAGATGGTGATCGCCACCAAGGGACGCTTCCCGATGGGATCAGGACCCAACGACGTCGGCACCTCCCGCCGTCACCTGAACCGCGCGCTCGACGCCTCGCTTCGCCGGCTCGGCGTGGACCAGATCGACCTGTACCAGCTCCACGCGTGGGACGCCGTGACCCCGCTGGAGGAGACGCTGCGCTTCCTGGACGACGCCGTGCGAAGCGGCAAGATCGCCTACTACGGGTTCTCCAACTTCCTCGGCTGGCAGCTCACCAAAGCCGTGCACGTCGCCCGCGCGCACGGCTTCACCCCGCCGGTGACCCTGCAGCCGCAGTACAGCCTGCTCGCCCGGGAGATCGAGTCCGAGATCGTACCGGCCGCCCTCGACGCCGGGCTCGGCCTGCTGCCGTGGTCACCGCTCGCCGGCGGATGGCTCACCGGCAAGTACCGCCGGGACACCGACCCGGTCGGCGCCACTCGGCTCGGCGAGGACCCGGCCCGAGGAATGGAGGCCTGGGAGCCCCGCAACAAGCAGGACCGGACCTGGTCGATCATCGACACGGTCGGGCAGGTCGCCGCGGAACGCGGCCTCAATCATGCCCAGGTGGCCCTCGCCTGGCTCGCCGCGCGGCCCGCCATGACGTCGGTCATCCTCGGCGCGCGCACAACCGCCCAGCTCACCGACAACCTCGGCGCCGCCGAGATCGTGCTCGCCGCCGCCGAGATCGCCCGCCTCGACGAGGTCAGCAACCCCGTCGTCGGCGACTACCCCTACGGCCCGGCCGGCGTCGACCAGAGGCTCCGGGCCATCGACGCCTGATCGTCACGGCCTCAACTCGTGCGCCCCTGGATCAGCCGGCACAGTCGGCAGAAGGCGCACCACACCGTGGGTGCGAAGCGATGTCGGCCAGACAGTCCATAGCTCGTGAAGTGCTGGGTGGAGCGGGTGGTCAGGTCGATCTGGGTCCGCGCCGTATGCCGGGGTGCGCCCTATCGGCACGAGCCAGGGCGCGGCTTGCGGCAGGAGGAGGATGGGGTCGTGGATGACGATCGCGACACGTACCTCGATGCCGTGTTGATCGGTGGCCGGGAGCCCGCGAGCATCGTGGTGGTCGACTACGACGACGCGTGGCCCGCCCGGTTCGAGGCCCTCGCCGACCGGGTCAGGCGAGCCCTGGGACCACGGGTGCGTTGCCTTGAGCACATCGGGTCGACCTCGGTGCCGGGCCTGGCCGCGAAACCCCTCATCGACATGCTCCTGATCGTGGACGACGTCCAGGACGAGGCCGCGTTCGTCCCGCCGCTAGAAGCGGCGGGCTTCGAGCTCCGCGTCCGCGAGCCGGACCATCGCATGTTCCGGACCCCGCAGCGCGACACGCACCTGCACGTCTACGCCACGGGCCGGGCGGAAGAGCGCGACTACCTGGACCTGCGGGACTGGCTCCGCGTCAGCAGCGACGACCGCATTCTGTACGCGAACGTCAAGCGTCACCTCGCGCAGAACCAATGGAACGACATGAACGACTACGCCGACGCGAAGACCGACGTCGTGCTCGACATCCTCACCCGCGCACGAACGTGGAGAGCCGCCAGCGCGCGCCCCACTGACGCCTGATCAGCGACCCAAAACCAACCGCATAACGGTCGTCAAGCGGTGGTCGCGCCAGCGACTTGGGTGGCGCTGTCTTGTGTCCGAACATCGAAGGGATGGTCGGGTGTCGTTTGACGGCTCTTCGAAGTTAACCGGGCAGGCGGGGTCGTGCGTCGTTGACGTAGTAGGCCCGTGACCTCGGTGATCATGGCTGTTACGAGGCAGATCATGGTCACAAATCGAGGTCACGGGCTTGGTTCAGCGTACGCATGTTCAGGTAGTTCCCGAGAGCGTCATCTCAGCTGTGTCGCGGCTGTTGGATCTGCAGGGGTTGGCGGTCCGAGAGGTCGCCACGGACCGCCACGGTGGTCGCGTGGTCCATGTGGTGACCGCGGATCTGGGGGCGTCGGCGTGTCCGTCGTGCGGGGAGTTCTCGACCTCGGCCAAGGGCCGGGTCACGACCCGGCCGCGCGATGTTCCGTACGGGCCGCACCGGGTGCGCCTGGTCTGGCACAAGCAGCGGTGGCGGTGCACGGACCCGCGGTGTTCGCGTGGGTCGTTCACCGAGCAGGTCTTGGCGGCGCCGGCGCGGTCGCGCTTGACGGTGCGGTTGCGTGCCGAGCT